>CAZMNT010000001.1:0-53400 GCA_964567715.1 uncultured Nitrosopumilaceae archaeon
GATCACCTTTAATAATTCCAAATCTTTCGTCTCATGTGCAACAAAGCAAAGAACCCATCTTTTGGGATCAGGTTTGCAAATCAATACTATCTGCAGACAAAGAAATCAAGTTTGTTGCCATCATAGACAACAAGGGCCGTGCTTTGGAAAGCAGGACAAGAGATTCCATCTGTTTTAATATGCCCGAAAGCAGACGTGAGATATTCTTTATGGAATATGCCCTTCGTCAACGCATGAGAGAGGATTTCGACGAATATTTCGGTCCTGTCAGATTCACCTACGCTGAAAGGGAAAAGGAGGTAATGCTCTCTTTTCCTACATACGGCCTTGTCACGATTGTTTCTTGCAATAAAGGGGTTAACCCAAAGTCCATTTCAAGAAAAATTTTAAACATTCTTGATTCTCAAGAAAAACTTGATTCAATAGATACCGGTGATCACATATTTCGAATTTATGATGACGTTGAAAGAGAGATGAATGAGGCATTTGAATTTCTAAAAGCTGGGCTGGACAGAAATGAAGCAGTCATGCTCCTCACTGATGAATTATCAAAAGATGATCTCAGAGAAAGAATAAAGAGTGAGTGGCGTGTTGATGTCAATGCTCTTGAAGCAAAAGATCAGATAATTCTCAAGACAGTTTCTGAATGGTATCATTTTGCCGATTCCTTTGATGCCAAAAAAATGATATCACAATGGGGGGCATTGACAGAGTTTATGAAGATTAGAGGGCGAATAGGGTTGAGGGTTTTTGAAGATACCTCCGCGTTCTTTAAGGGAGGATTCACTGAAAAACTAGTACGGTATGAATCAATTAACCACAAAAGATTTGAAATTCCACTAACTATGATTTGTGCCTACAAGAAAAAAGATATCGATAGTCTTAGTTTGAAACAATACAACATACTGCGCAATCATCATTCAATATCATGATAATTACAATAAGTTAAGATTACGAAATTTCAAACTTTGCAGTTTTAAGTTGTCGATTGTTATGATTATTCTAGTGAGGACAAACAATGCCTTCACATCCACCACCAAATTCAGAGTCGGCCACGATCTGTCTTTTATTTGATAATTGGTCTGGCATTTCAATGGTTAAGACTTGGTCAGGCTTGCTGTTGTACCTATAAACAGTGACTCCTTTTGATTTCAACCTATACGCGAGCAGGTATGCACTTCTCACATCGTCAGGAGTAGCGGTTTGGGGCAAATTAACGGTCTTGCTCACCGCATTATCAGTATACTTTTGAAATGCGGCCTGCATCCTAATATGAAATTCGGGTTTAATGTCCAGTGCTGTCACAAATACCTTCTTGATGTTTTTTGGGACTTTCTTAATACCTTGTATGGATCCATTATTGAGAATTTCATAGAGCAAGTCAGAAGAATAAAAGCCCATTTTCCTTGCAATCTTTTCAAAGTACGGGTTGGTCTCTTGTATTCTTGTTCCTTCCATTACGTTTCGTACATACGAGACAGCAAAAAGTGGTTCAATTCCTGAAGAACAACCAGCTATAATTGAGATGGTTCCTGTGGGTGCAACGGTGGTAACAGTTGCATTACGCAGAGTACGAAACCTTTTTCTCCATATGCTTTGGTCAAAGTTTGGAAAATTACCACGCTCCTTTCCTAGCCTCTGAGATGTTTTATGGCCTTCAAGCTGGATGAATCTCATTATTTTTTCTCCCATCAGAAGTGCCTTCTTTGAATTGTATGGTATGTTCATCTGGATCAGGGCGTCGGAAAAACCCATGACGCCAATTCCGATCTTTCTGTTAGATAGTGTGATTCTTTCTATCTGTGGGGCGGGATATTTGTTTACATCGATTACATTATCTAGGAACCTCACTCCCAGACGCACTAATAGCCCAAGTTTTTTCCAATTTATCTTGCCATTTTTCACTACTTTTGACAAGTTGATCGAACCTAGATTGCAAGACTCCCAGGAAAGAAGTGGCTGTTCTCCACAGGGATTGGTTGCCTCTATTTCTCCAAGGCTAGGAGTGGGATTTGACTTGTTTATCCTGTCTATGAAAATAATTCCAGGGTCACCAGTTTTCCATGCGTTTGTTACAATCAAATCAAAAACTTTTCTTGCATTTAACCTGCCAACGACCTGCTTGTTTCTTGGGTTAAAAAGAGAATACTCGGTATTTCTTTTTACAGCATCCATGAAAACATCTGTTACAGCAACTGAAATGTTAAAGTTTGAAAGAAATCCTTCTTTTGACTTGCTTGTAATGAACTCCATTATGTCAGGATGATCTACACGTAGAATACCCATGTTTGCACCACGACGTTTGCCACCCTGTTTTATCACCTCAGTTGTCTTGTCAAAGATTGTCATAAATCTAACAGGTCCAGAAGCTATGCCACCAGTGGATTTCACAGAATCTCCCTGTGGCCGAAGATGGCTGAAATTAAAGCCTGTTCCTCCCCCACTTTGATGAATTATGGCAGTCCACTTGACTGCCTCAAAAATTTCAGGCAATGAATCCCCTACTGGAATAACAAAACACGCAGAAAGTTGACCTATCTTGGTACCGGCGTTCATCAGTGTTGGAGTATTTGGTAAAAATTCCAATCTTGACATTGCATTGTAAAATTCATTTTCTATCTTCTTCACGCCATCCTTTTGGCCATACTTTGTTTCCACAGAGGCAACGGCACGTGCGACTCTTCGAAATAATTGCGAAGGGGTCTCAAGAATCTCACCTTTTTCATTTTGTAACAGGTAACGCCTCTGTAAAACTTTTATTGCATTTGTGCTCAAGCCCAAATCATTTTTTATTCCAAAAATTCTCTTTTGGGCCATGTAGATATTAGATCTAATATCCTAGATAAGTATCAGGTAATTCTTGTTCGTCTACCCATCTATGCCTTGCATTACAATCTCTACAGATCAAAATTGCGCGCCAGCTCTGTTTTACATCTTCTGCCATAGGTGAGACATCGGTCCACAAACCAACCTTAAATGATGCCGGTTTACCGCAATAGTAGCACAATCCTCTATCTGCCTCATCTATATGCACTGTTTTGTGTTTTTCTTTGCTACTCATTTTCTCTCAAAAGGGCTACTTTTCTGTATCTAATAAATCTGGAAAAAGATTATCACTTGTGATAATTTCTATGCGTTATTTTCTTATTTTAAGACGTTATATCAGACTATATTTCAACATCATCGGATAAAGGTCTTAATCTCTTCAATAGGTTTCGAATCTCTTTTGTATAAAGGCATTGTATTTTTAAAACTTGGTTATTATCGATTCTTACCTGTTATACTATTACATGTTTGGTTAAGAGATTCTCGATTCCTAAAACTCTGGCAAGATGCATAGATCTATTCCGTATGGTAACACTGCTCACTCCTGCTGATAGCGCAATCTTCTTTTGAGTTAGCTTTTCCGAGTTTGCAATGCATGCCAAGTAAAGGACTGTAGCAGCAAGTGCAACAGGATTCTTGCCTAATGCAAATCCATTTTCTTTTGTTTTTTCTAATAGTTGCAGCGCATATCTGGCAGTTTTTTCACTAACACCTGTGGAGGATGATATCCTAGTAATAAAGTGAGCAGAATTATAAGATTCAACTGTCAAGTCCAAGGCACGAATCAATATCCTGACATGCCTTGATAAAAATTTGACACTGACATTTCCTGCATCAGCTATATCTTGTACTGTCCTTGGTGTGTTTGCCTCTCTGCAGGCAAGATAAAGTGATGCCAAGGCCATAGCTGAAACACTTCTGCCTCTTGTCATTTTCTTTGCCAATATCTTTCTGTAATAGTAAGCGGCTTTTTCTATTACAATATAGGATAATGACAGTTTTGATTTGGTAGAATTGAGAGTTGTAAATGCTTTTCTTAAACTTCTATCGGACGAGTCGGATTTGCTTCTTGCATCCCATACTCTGAGTCGAGTAAACGTACTTTTTATCTCGCTTGATAAAGAATTTCCTGCCGCATCCCTGTCTTTAGAATCAATAAGAGTTGAAAGGCCCATATCGTCCCAGGCAAGAGATGATTTTGAGCCTGTTCTTGCCTTTTCTAGATACTCTTCCGTAGTGAATGCGTGTATCTCCGGCCCCAACATTTCGGTCTTCTCGACCAGCACTGAACCACATTGGGAACACACTATCTCACCTGAATTATTATCAGATACAAGCGAGTTTTTTGAACAATTCTCATTTAGGCACTTAACAGTGCCATTATAGCCTTGAATCAGTGAGTAATTGTAAGCAGCCATTCTTATAAGAAAAGGTTTAGGGGCTTGTTTTTGCCGTGCCGAAATTGACTATTTCCACTTTGGCATGGCATCACACGTGTTAAAATAGCAGATGTGGGTAATTTTGGATGATCCTATTATACCAGTCTAAAGACTTGGGTTTGAGACGTAGCAGGAGTTGTTCTCTTAAAATATGATCTTACGTTTAGTTTGAACAGATACACCAAGATACTGCCGTTGATTATCAGGGTTTGCAACCTCAACAATGTTGAACATAGATGCTGCAACAAGAATACCAATACCCACGCTCGTGAAAGCCATTATGCTAAATCTAGCCCATGCATTTCCTCTTAGAAGCCCATACACAATAAAGAAGGAAGCAATTCCTATTACAAACATTACAACTCCCAAACCGTAAATCATGGTGGAAGCAAGAGAGGAATGTATTCGAATTTCAAGTAGCTGCTACGACCGTGGTTGCAGCAATATTTATGCTAGTCAACGATTCGCTTCTTGCTGCTATGCCAGCTCAGAAAATATCACAATTTCTAGTAGAACTGTATGCCAGAAGGTCGTTTTCCATAAATCAGATATGGCTTTTTATTTAATTATAATATGGTTGAATATCATTGTTGAAAATAACCAGATTGTAATTTTATGTTCTTGAGATTCGGTTTTTTACTTTACAATAAGAACTGGTACTTTGGATTCATGAAGGACTCCATTTGCTACGCTTCCTAGGTATTCTGCGTGAGGAGAGCCCTCACCTCTAGAACCTATTACAATTATGTCTGATTTGCTAGATTTTGCATAAGCTGATATGGTTTTTACAACATCTCCTGAGACGGCAATTTTTCCATTGAATGTAACTCCGTGTCTTGCCGTGCTAGTCTCTGCGTGAGATATTATTTTTCGTGCGTTCTTTACTAGCTCCACCCTATATGATTTTAGTATCTTTGCCACCTTTGGCGAGAAATTTGGCATGACGTGAATGCCAGTTATCGTGGACTCGCTCTGTCGGGCAAGCGATATGGCCTCATTTAATCCTCTTATAGAATTTAGGGAACCATCCAATGGAACAAGGATCTTCCTGAATCTGTTTTGCAGCATTGTATTTTCTTGCCTGATTTGATATATTATAGATCTCTAGATTATCAGAGTTGATAACATGTTGCTTAACAAAACGTTCCAAAAATCAGTCTCTGTGATTATGTTTGCCAAGTCGGCAGCTAGAACAAAGATACCTGCCATCTTTGTCCACTTTGAAGAGTTGTGAGGTACAGTTACAATCTGCACATTTGCATTTTACGGTCATGTAATCTCTGGTCCGCTAATTCTTCGTATTCTTCACAAGTTTTGTCTTGATCTATAGTTGATGCTGAACGATTATGCTTGAAAAACAATCGATAAAATTTAGACATTTTTATTTACGTCTCCGCTAGAGCGTTTACAATATCAGATTTTGTGAGGATTCCTACCAATAATTTGTTATGTATGACAGGCAGTCCGCTTATTTGGTGGCGAACCATCAGCAATGCAGATTTGAATAAGAATTCGTTTTTGTTTATTACTACTGGGTCTGGTGTCATGATATTCTCTGCTCTAAAGGTGAGTACATGGTCAAGACTATTTGCATTAAATTCATTTATTCGTGGACTGTTTCTTAATTCGTACAGGTCATCCGTCTCTGCATATTCCTGCACCCAATTGGCGGTTTTTGCGGGAAGAAAATCTCGATATGTGATGATTCCTATAGGTTTCTTATTTTTTACTACCACTACTCTTGAAATCTTGTTGTTTATAAGTACGCTCTGGACTACAAAGAGCGGTTCTTTTGGATCTATACTGACTACCCGACGTGTCATGAACCTTGATATCTCCTCGTCGCCCACACCATTAATCAAAAAGGCCCCAACAAGGTCTGTTTTCGTAACGATTCCTGTCAGTGAGCCATCCTCGTTTAACACTAGAACCGAGCTTATGCTATTTGTTTTCATTAATTTAGCGCAGTCAGGAATGGAATTATTTTTCTTTACTGTTACAAGATTCTTCGACATTACATCTCCTACCCTCATCTCTCCAATGTCTTTCTCATTAAAAACAGATGTAGCCCTTGCTAGGTCTTTTTCTGTTATGATTCCCACTGGGACGTTGGTGTCTTTTACAACCGGCAAGCGCTTTATTCCATACCTCAACAGCAACCCCAATGCATCTATAATACTAGTCCTTGGCGTTACCGTGATTGGTTTTTTTAAGATAGAGGTTAGTAGGATAGGGTGTTCAAACCGCATCACTTTGCCGTAGGGGCCTTTGCCGATAAATACATCTATGAAGAATATCAGTTTTGATAATATCTGCATCACATATTTCCAAAGACAATAGTTTGATCGATTTTCCACCCACCATTATCCCTGCCCGTTGGAAAATCTGTTTCATCAATGATATTCAGGTTTTGAACTTAATACAGTTAAAGAACACTATAACCATAGTTGTGATATTGCAATGGACAGCAATGTTGATCAAGTATGAATGTTCAAAAAGACGGTAATCTTGTAGTGCTGCCTACTGAATTTGGCTTGGCAACTGATTACTATGAACTAACTATGGCTGCAGCATACTTTAACTCAAAACAGAAGGAAAGGAGAGGAATCTTTGAGCTGTTTGTCAGAAAGCTACCAAAGAACAGAGCATACATGGTTGTAGCAGGACTCGAACAGGTTCTGTCCTATCTAAATGACCTAAAATTTAGTGAAGACCTGATATCCTTTTTGAAGACTGACAAATCCTTTGAGAATGTAAACGATGATTTTTTTGAATATCTGAGAAATTTCAGGTTTACAGGAGATGTCTGGGCAGTACCAGAGGGTTCCATATTGCTCCCAAATGAACCTCTTCTTCGCGTAGAGGGCCCCATAATTGAGGCGCAGATTGTTGAGACGTATCTGTTGTCAATGATTAATTTTCAGAGTCTTATTGCTACAAAGACTTCAAGAATAATCAATGTGGCTGGAAAGAAGGAAGTAATCGAATTTGGATTTAGGAGAGCACATGGTCCACAAGCGGCTCTTCTGGCAGCTCGAGCTAGCTACATTGGGGGATGTATCGGGACGTCAAACACCCTTGCAGGCTACAAGATGGCAATCCCAATCTTTGGCACCATGGCGCACTCCTATGTCATGAACTTTGATAGAGAAATGGACTCTTTTAGAGAGTTTTCCAAGGTTTTTCCAGAAGGAATGCTATTGGTAGATACATATGACACCTTGGATGCAGTGGAAAAAATAGTAAAATCCGGCTTGGTAACAAAGGGAATAAGGTTAGACAGTGGTGATCTTTATCTTCTAAGTGTCAAATCACGTGAAATCCTAGATGAAGCGGGATACAAGGATACCAAAATAATGGCCAGTGGTGATCTCAACGAATACATAATTCACGACTTGGTTCAGCGTGGCGCACCGATTGATGTCTTTGGGGTGGGCACTGAACTTGCTACTTCAAGAGACGATCCTGCCATGAACGGTATTTACAAGTTGGTCGGAGTCAAAGAACCTATCGGAAATGGCAAGTACAAACTGATTTACAAACTCAAAACCAGCCCAGGAAAGAAGACATATCCAGCTCCAAAACAGGTCTTTAGGGTTTATGAAGACGGTTTAATAAAACAAGACACCATTGGATTAGATGAGGAAGTTTTTGAAAACGGGGTGCCATTACTGAACAAAGTAATGGAGAAGGGAAGAATAAAAACAACCTTGCCTAATCTCACTGAAATTAAGAAGTTTCATGCCACACAAAGAAACACACTGCCAGCTGATTTTAGAAGGATTGATTATATTCCAGAAACTTTTCCAGTGAGATATAGTGAAAAATTAGAAGAGATAACAAGAACGTTTAAGGCACAATGATGGAAAATCCTTATTGATACATCCTATTTAAGGAGGAGCGACTATTTGTAATGACTAGGCCTACAAATATGCAAATGGCAAAGAGAGAGGAAAAAAAACGCTATGCCGTTCTAGTTGTAGACATGTTAAACGATTTTGTTTATGGGAAACTGAAGTTTAACAGAGCAAAAAAGATAATACCGAAAATCCAGTCATTGCTTGAGATTACAAAAGAGATTGGAGTACCTACTTTCTTTTGTAACGACGCGCATCAAAAGACAGATTCTTATGAATTTAATCTGTGGGGTCCACATGCATTGAAAGGTACATCTGGAGCCAAAATAATTAAAGATCTAAAACCATCTAAATTTGATCATATCGTTCTCAAACGTACATACAGTGCATTTTACAATACAAAACTTGATAATTTTCTTGAGAAGAGCTTCGGCAAGAAAGGTCCTGATGGTTTAATCATTGTGGGAATTCACACAAACATTTGTGCAAAACATACTGCGTATGATGCCTTTGTGAGGGGCTTTGAAGTCATAGTCCCAGAAGACGGCGTTACCGCATTTACAGAAAGGGATCACAGGTTTGGATTAGACTATATGAAACAAAACTATGGCGCTAAAATTCTCAAGGTGTCACATGTCATACAGTTGCTCAAGAAATCAAAAATCTAGAATGATTTTACTTTTTTATTTTCAATCTTTTCAGAATTTCTAGTAAAGATGTTTTGTCTTTGGCTATAAAATCAGCAAAATGGACAGGCCAAGGACTTGGCAGTGCTTTTTCAGAGAAAAGAATTGTCTTTTTTCCAAGGTCCTTTGCAAAAAACATTTCCATAGCAGCACCAAAACTAGTAGATGCAAGTACCACCACTACATCAGAATCTCGGACAAGTTTCAAGTCGTATCGAACAATAGATCTTGAAAGATTTTTTTTATCTCTAAAGTCACGTACGTTAGAATAGTCCATTTTATCTTGTACAAATTGGTTTGTTATTTCAAAACCATTCTTTGTCAAAAAATCAGACATTTTCTTAATTTGGCCTATTCCTTTGTTCCCTATTGGGCCACATACTATCACTTTCATGGTTGTATCAACTAATACAGTAACTATAATGATTTGCTTGTATCAAAATTAAGTATAATATGATTTCAACAGAGGTTCAATTTGAAATAATTTACATAAGAAAGGACGCAAACGTTCCAAGATTCAGATCGTGATGATCCTTTGGTCATCCGTTGTCCTAAAAATCAGAACTCCAAAAAGTTCTGTTTTTTCCAGGTTCGCTTACGTCCAACATCAATAACACTTTGTCATATTAAAGATCATTTTTGATTATCAAAGTTGATTTTCAATATTTTACGAATGTATGCAATGCCGTGCAGCGCAGTCCTTCCAGTTATATCAAACGATATCTACTCTTTTTCTATGCAAGTGCTACAACAAGGAAGGCCAGTTGAAGAGCCGTCAGCAAGGGATTTTCTTCTTGAAATCCAAGCAGACAGATACTGCCGCTCAATACTTGAATCTGCAAGTGAGCTTCCCAAGTCAGCCAAGCAACTAAGTCAAGAATGCAATATCCCAATCAGTACTGCATATAGGAGAATACAACAAATGCATGACAACAAACTTTTGTCTATCTCAGGCACAATAAATGAAGATGGAAAGAGGTTCTTCCTTTACAAGAGTAAGATAAAGGCAATCGTGGCTCTCTTCAATAATGGATCAGTTCAAGTAGAGATTGTTCCTAATGCTGGAATACCAGTAAATTAGGATACCATAATTTTTTGATGCGTCGAACTACTCAAAAAGCATGTTCTGCAATAATTTTATCTTTTGTTTTGGTATTTCCAGAGGTGATAACTGGTTATCATGTTAATATCGCTTGATAAAGGATATCAGATGTGAACAAAGAGGCGGTTCTCTATGAAAGATTGTCAAATGACAAAGTACGGTGTTTAGCATGTGGAAGATACTGTGAGTTAGGCAAGGACCAGATATAGGTCTTTGCGGAATTCGTGGAAATAGGGAAGGAAGACTTGTTCTTTATGTATACGGAAAAGTTGCTGCCTGTCATGTGGATCCGATAGAAAAAAACCAGTAACTCATTACAGGCCAGGGTCACGTGTGTTCTCTATTGGCACTACTGGATGTAACTGGTTGTGCAAGTATTGCCAAAATTATGACCTCAGCCAGAGAAGAAAAATAGAAGGTGTGGACATTACTCCTCAACAAATTGTGGATTTGGCCTTAAAATATGAAACGCAGGGAATCGCCTATACTTACAATGAACCTAGCATATTCTAGAAAGATGCTAGGGATTGTGGGATTCTTGCACGAAAAAAGGGATTGTTCAATGTCTTTGTTTCAAACGGTTATGGAACCCCCCAGTCTGTTAAGATGATGAGCAAGTTTCTGGATTGTATAACGGTAGATTTCAAGGGAAATGGTGAAGAGAAATTTGTCAGGAAATATGTTGGCATACCAAGTTCGCAATGGGTGTTTGACACGTTGGTAGAACTACATGATAAAACCAACATACATGTGGAAATTACAGACCTCATAGTGCCGCAAGTGGGAGATAATCTTGAACATGCTGAGAAGCTTTGTAAATTTGTTTATGACCTTTTTGGACCCGAAATGCCCATCCACTTTTTGAGATTCTTTCCACACTATAAAATGATGGAATTTCCTGAAACCCCTCTTCCAACACTTGAGAAACATTACGCAGTTGCAAAGAAGGTTGGTTTGAAGTATGCATACGTGGGAAATGTACCTGGGCACCCACTCGAAAATACATACTGTCCTGAATGCAAAAAAGTCGTTATACACAGGTTCAACCTTGATATTTTAAAATGGGATTTGGATAACAATAACAAGTGTAGGTTTTGTGGAAATAAGATCCCAATTGTAGGAAAACTAGAGAAGGGCTATGCAGAGAAGCGCTTCGAGTTTGTTTTCTAGGTTAAGCTTAGGCAACCATGGCCTTGCCAGACATTAGATAACTACAAAAATCATCCATTTTTGACAAATTTTCTTCTATGATATTATTTATTTCTGATACTTGAAGTGTTTCTTGCCTAGTTAGAGGTTGAACAACTACCGCCTTTGGGTGATTTATAGGCTGACCTATAGTGTTATACATCCAAACAAAGACCTCGTCAATGCCTGAAACTTTATTGCATATCTCATCTGCGAGTTTGAAACATAACATGTTGTAGATTTTGCCGATATGGCTAACCGAGTTCTTGCCAGCAATAGACTCAGAGCTGGAAGGCCTACTCAGAGAAATTAACTGATTAGCGCGGTTACCCCTCCCTACCTGTCCCGAATCTGAGCTATCTGCCGAGGTTCCAAGAACAGTAATATACAAGCCGTCAAGACCCATGCCTTTCTTATCTAAATTGTTTAATACTATCTTTACATCACGAAATTTTCCCAATTTTTTATGAAATTCACTTATTGCTTGAATAATGTCGTTTTTCCTTTGAAAATAGTTTTGTTCAGAAGATACATATGAATCAACAAATGCCATAGCAATTGTTAGCTCAAGCGAGTCATTCTTTCTAAAGCCCATTACTTTAACGTCCTCACCCGATTCTTTAAACTCTGATTTGAATTTCTTTGAATTGAGATACTTTTCCGTTTGGAGTACGGCGTTCTCGGTTTCTGTCAAGGGGGCATATCCAACTAGTGCCGAGGTATCATTTGCGCCAATCTCTTTAGATGTTCCAAAGATGGAACGCAGCTCTTGAGAAGCTTGTCCTATTTCAAGCTGGTACTGTAAATGCTCTTCTTTAACAAATCGTAGATGACTTTCAAACCATGAGGTGGCTGTCTTTGTGATCATCTCCTTAATTTGTGTTCTGGATACGCCCTCACAAAAGGTAGCTCTGTCGCCAAGAATAAGCTTGATGGGTCTAGTTATTTTTCCACCGCCAAACCTGTTTATGCTCTGTCCTGCAACCAACACTGCTTTATCCATATTATGATGTTGAATCACGCCAGTTTTTTGCAAATACAACTTTGACAGAGAGATCTCGACTTCTTCCATAACTGGGTCGCAGATTGTATCAGGATGCCCTCCTCCCTTTCGTTCTACAATCTCAAACCTCTTTTCAAAGGTGGGTATGTCTCCTGATCGTTCTACAAATATGTTGGATTTGTTCATAATTGCTATGATAGGTTTTGTAATTTAGATGGGCAATGACATCGTATGAACCACATCTGTCTTGCTTAGAACCCCAATTACCTTACCAACATTTGATAATACTCCAACGCCGTTGATCTTGTTTTTTAGTAAGATTTTACACGCCTCAGCCAAATCCATATCTTCAAGTACTGAGATCAGGCTCTTGTTCATCACTCTAGACGCAGGCGTGATCTCACCAAAACCCGATTTTGAAACAAAACCCCTTCTACATAAGAGCAGGCGGATAGCCGGTCTTGTGTTGTCTTCTAGTATCTTATCAGTGCCATAATCAAGTGAGATTTTAAACAGGTCTCGGAATGTTATGATCCCTTCAGGAATATCATCATGATTTTTTAGGATTATTCTTGAGATGTTCTTCTCAAGCATTTTTGAGACTACCTTGTAAAGTGGCTTGTCAGAATACATCATAATGTATGATCGTGTCATAGAATCCTTTACTTTCTTTCTACCAGCATAGTTGTCCGAATAATACTTTACAAGATCTGTCTTTGTAAATATGCCCAGAATCTGACCCTTTAATTCAACTGCAAGGGAGCCTACTTGCTTGTCAAGCATTATTTTGATGGATTCAATGATAGGGGTGCTTTCATGAACAATTGCAAGTGGTCTGATGACTTCAGCGATAGGAATTTCATCAATGTTTCTTTCAGTCTCATCATTTTGTAACATAAAACCAATGTCTTTCTCTGTGATTACTCCAACAATGTGGCTTGTTTCTGAAAATAGCCACCTGCTTATATTGTGATGAAGCAGTTGTTTATGGCGTCAGAAACTTGTGAATCTTTGCTTATTGTAATTGGTTTATGCATGATTTCTTTTACATCTTTCATAAAAATTTAATCAATTAATACGATAAAAAGAGTCAATCTCATTATCAGACCTGAAAATCATTGTCTAAATACAATGACTTTGAAGTACGCTAGAAAAACCAGTTGGATGCTGTATCTGTCAAGAGGACAGGATTCTTAGTTAGATTGTACTGCTCTTTGTGGCACATAGGATTTCATTGAGAGAATGCGTGTTCTAAGTTCATCATGATTTGATGTTGAGTTTTGAGGAAGAATGCTTTCTCTTCTATCATAACCATATGCTGTCTTGGTTAGAAGTATTATTGGTTGACCTTGTATTCTTTTGAAAACACTTTTCTGAACTTGACTGTTAAACCACTCTAAATCTTTGATGAATTCACCGGGGTTGTCAATCCCATATTCTTTGATTAATTCTGTTGGAATACCAAGGTTTTGCTCTAGCGTTCCATCTATGTACCACTGCATGATATCCTCTGCTGACTTGGCCTTGTAATCCATAAAAGCTTCAACCAAAGAGCAGTGATATCCGAGTTTCAACGGTTCGGCCTGCTGTTGCTCTAACTCTGGGCTTGGCAATATCCTCAGTTCAATTAGCGGTTGTGGAATTACTTCTATTTTGAAAATATGTTCGTTCAGATATCTGGCGAGTTGAATAATTTCTGATTTGGTCAGATCTCCTATCGGAGCTAGCGCACCACGAGCATCCCCATCCAACGTACAGTAACCAGTAGCTATCTCCCACTTGTTACTATTGCTGGTATAAAGGCCGTTATACTTTTGAGCTAAATTGGAGAGTATCAGCATTCTGGCCTTGGCCTGAATATTCTGTTCCAAAATGCTATCTAATTTTTCGACAAAAGTTCTGCTTACAAGAGACCTGTTTGATTCTACAAGATCTGATATTGGTATTATGATATATTCTATACCAAGCTTTTCTGCAACATGCCTTGCAGTGTCTCTTGTCTCTTGGCTGTTATATTTGGTCGGCATGTTAACTGCGATTACATTCTCTCTGCCAACTGCAATAGTTAGTAATGATGCAACAAGGGAGCTATCAATACCACCAGATAGTCCGACAACATATTTTGGTTTTTAACCGAGTATGTCTGTGATATGTCCTATTCCTCTTATGACTGCATGATACTTCTGCACTATTTTTTCTCTTTCAGTCCTTTCCAGTGGCATCTTTGAAAAATCCGAGTTATTTACGATGAGTAGCTCTTCCTGATAATTATCACCGCCTAAAATTGTTGGTAATCCATCCTTATTGTATACAGTAGAAGCACCGTCAAACACTACTATGTTTTTTCCATTGTTTTGAGCACCAACACAATTAACATATAGAAAGGGAACAAAATCATTACCAGATTCTTTTTTTAGAAATTGAATTCTTTTATCTCTTGTTTTGTTTTTTCCTGCAGTCCAAGGCGAGGCAGAACAGTTTATAATTAATCGAGCTCCATTTTCGATCAAGATTTTTGTAGGATTCAAGGCCATACCATTTCTTCTGTAGTCCTCGCACCACAAATCCTCACATAGTTCAAATCCTATAGGGACTAGATCATCGTCTATTTGTATTTGAAATGGTTGTAACAGTGACTCTAATGAAACACCAAAGTCGGTAGCTATCTCCCCGGTGGAGAAAAAATATCTCTCATCATCAAAAATTCTATAGTTAGGAAGTAATGTTTTTGGTTGAATACCACGAGGAAGAATACTACTCTCTTTTAATCTTGAAACAGGTTTGCCATGCTGGAAAACATATACCGCATTATACTTTCTTGACCTGCCATCCTTGTTTGGATGAAAACTATCATCGTTTATTCTTTTGTTAATATGCTTGTCAACGTAAACATTACCGTATCCAATTGCTATTTCCTTACTTTCGTCCCTTAGTATCTCATTGTATTCCATAAGATTATGACAATAGTTATCTTCCTGCCACTTGTCGCTTAGCAAATATCCACCAATACACATTTCGGGAAAAACAATCAGTTCAACATTTTGATCATGGGCTTCTTTAATCATCTTTAACATTTTATCTACATTTTCTTGCGGTCTATTTGGGACTACGTCGATTTGTGCAAGTGCTATTTTCAATTTACTTTCAACCTCCTCCAAAGTGACTCCTCTACTGATTTACAAATCATGGAATGCTGTAGAATATATGATGATAACCCAATTCTCAGAGATGATTTTCGATCTTGAAAGGTTGTAACCCATATGAGGATCTTTGACAGATTTATTCGGAACGGTTAGCACCCGATTTTCAGGTCTTACAACTCCCTAAACAGACTTAGCTAACCGTCCCGCTTGTTTTCTAACAATCTTAAGTGGTAGTTATAATTGAAAAACGTGTTCATTGAAGATCCCTTACACCAAGTCTTCTTTTACGGTAATACTTGCACCACTTTTTTGTCTTCTTATCAATAGAGGATGATTCCTAACTTTGATAATAAAGGAGCATATTAAATTGAAAAGCTCCAAATTCAAAACATGATCTCTGCTTTGGCACAACAATTACAGATGTTTTGGCATATTCCAATCAAGGATTTGTTTAGAATGCTAGAAACTTCACCAGAAGGACTGACAAACAAAGAAGCCACAGAAAGATTAGAGCATTATGGTTCGAACCTACTTGCACGACAAAAAAATGCCGAGGGGTTTACACTTTTCATTACGCAGTTCAAAAGTCCTATTATTCTAATTCTTCTTTTTGCAGTGGGATTATCATTATTTCTACAAGATGCAACAGACGCTGTTATCATATTTGCAATCATAATTGTAAGCAGTTTTCTTGGATTCATACAGGAACATCGAGCCTCAAATGCAGTTGAGAGACTACTATCAATGGTAATGATGAAAACAAAGGTACTGAGAGACGGAATTGAAAAGAATATTCCCTCTGAAGATATTGTGCCGGGAGACATTGTTTTACTTTCTGCGGGAAGTAACATACCTGCTGATTGTATCATCGTAAAAGCAAAGGATCTTTTTGTTAATGAAGCTGTTTTGACAGGCGAGACATATCCCATTGAAAAAATCGCAGGTATTTTAGCTGTCGACGTACCACCCTCAAGTAGAACTAACTCACTTTTTATGGGAACAAATGTGGTCAGTGGCAGTGGAGTGGCTCTGGTTGTCAAGACAGGGATGCAAACAGAATTTGGCAAAGTTTCTGACCGATTGAGACTCAGGCCACTTGAAACAGAATTTGAGCGAGGCGTAAAGCGATTTGGATATTTTCTCATGCAGGTAACCCTAATTCTTGTCATTGCCATATTTGGAATCAACGTCTATTTCACAAGACCAGTCTTGGAATCATTCCTTTTTGCACTAGCACTTGCAGTAGGGCTTACTCCTCAGTTGTTACCTGCCATCATTAGTGTAAATCTATCACACGGTGCAAGACGGATGGCTACCCAAAAAGTAATTGTCAAAAAACTTTCATCTATTGAAAACTTTGGCAGCATGAACATTCTCTGCTCAGACAAAACAGGAACACTCACTGAAGGAATAGTTCGTGTTAATTCAGCCATAGACACAGAAGGAGTGGAAAACCAAAAAGTATTGTTTTATGCATATCTCAATGCTTCATATGAAACTGGTTTTGCAAACCCTATAGATAACGCAATTCGTAGCCATAAACAATTTGACAAAACTAATTACAAAAAACTTGATGAGGTTCCTTACGATTTTATTCGTAAGAGATTGACAATTCTTGTTTCGGAAAGGGAAAACATCATGATAACAAAAGGTGCATTTCTGAACGTCATGCCGATCTGTTCTTTTGCAGAAACCTCTCATGAAATTGTCAGCATGGATAAAGTAAAGGCGCGTGTCTTGCAGAAGTTTGAAAACCTTTCTAAGCAAGGGTTCCGCATCTTGGGCATTTCCTATAAGATTGTTAACACATCTACAGTAACAAAAGAAGATGAATCCGGCATGACATTTTTGGGTTTTCTGGTTCTCTATGACCCGCCGAAAGAAAAGATCTTCGATACCATAAAGCACCTAAAAGATCTAGGAGTCGTTTTAAAAATAATAACAGGTGATAACAAGCTGGTAGCAATTAATCTGGGAAAACAGATAGGGTGGTTTGAACCAAGGGTCCTTACTGGAACAGAACTTCGTCATATGAGTGATGATGCCTTGTATCACCAAGCAAATAGCATTGACATATTCTCAGATGTTGAACCGAACCAGAAGGAACGCATCATAAACGCCCTTAAGAAATCTGGCAATGTTGTTGGCTGTCTTGGCGATGGCATTAACGATGCTCCCGCTCTTCATGCCGCAGATGTGGGAATATCTGTCAATACCGCTGTAGATGTTGCCAAAGAGGCAGCGGATATCGTACTTTTAGAAAAAGATCTCAGCGTTCTTGTAGATGGGGTTCAAGAAGGAAGGAGAACCTTTGCTAACACTCTCAAGTATGTATTCATGGCTACAAGTGCCAATTTTGGAAACATGTTTAGCATGGCAGGAGTCTCAGCGTTTCTTACATTTCTGCCCCTTTTGCCAAAACAAATACTTCTTACCAACTTGCTTACTGACTTTCCAGAAATGACAATTGCAACCGATAACGTCGATGGAGAGCTTGTCAGGGGACCTCGACGATGGGACATCAAGTTTATTCGCAAGTTCATGCTCACATTTGGGGTTCTCAGCTCTGTGTTTGATTTTCTTACTTTTGCAACACTTCTGATACTTGGATCTACCATCGAACAATTTCGCACAAGCTGGTTCATAGAATCGGTGGTCTCAGCTTCCCTAATTGTGCTTGTTATCCGAACGCGACGGTCTTTTTTGAAAAGCAAGCCAGGGAGATACTTGTCGGTGGCTACCTTTGTCATCATAGGTAGCGCAATTTTGATCCCTTTTACTAGCATAGGCGAAATATTTGGATTTGTGTCTTTATCGCCATTATATCTTACTATCATAGTAGCAATAGTGACAGTATATGTTGTCTCTGTCGAAATTACAAAAAAAATTTTCTATAGCAGAGTAGGGTTTTGAATTCGTATCTTCACACAATATTCAAACACAGCATATGAGGCAACAAGGTTAATGTAACCATCAACTTGGAGAACCAACTAATATGAGCGCAAAAATGTTGAACTGTTGATCGGTTGCATAAAAAGATGATAAAACAATCCAACTTGGAGGCATGAGTAGGGTACAGCATTGATTATGATAAGTAACAAAAAGATCCCAAGATAAGACAATTTTACCATCTCTGCCAATATATCCAACATATCATCGATCCTGACTTGAATCCACCGTATAATGATATTGTATGTTCAGTTCCATTCTTGGAAAATAGTAAGTTATGAGATAGTTTCATTCTCAAAAATGAAAATCTTGATCATCCATAATAACGAGAAAGACAATATACTTACTGTGTCCAACCGGAAGAGGTGAAGGTGCGCTAGTCGATTTTGGAGATCAGGCTAAGGCTCGATCTTTTGGCCAGACAAGCGTTCGTTGATACTTCTGCACGAGAAATTATGTGGTTACACATAGTAACCTAGGGAGTATTGATGAGGGCAAACCTAGTAGTGCGTGTGGTGCAAAACCGTGCAAGCATCTGCAAAGGAAAGCCACGTTTCGCCAAAAGTTGGACGTTTTTTCTTCTTGTTCTTACCAATGATATAATGGATTTGAATACTGGATGTCCCTTATCTCGCGTTGCCTGTTCTGCTTGCGGTTAGTTTTATCGTGATCTCAAAAGAATTCTATTTGGAAGTAAGATTACAATGCATTGCACTGCATACCTCACGCATTAATCTCAAACAGGCATAATCTAATTAGTGATTACTACAAGCTTACATGGCAGAGGAGGACAGGGAGTCAAGACAGCCGCTCACATTATAGGTACGGCTGCCTTTCTTGCCGGATTCCATGTGCAAGACCAGCCACTTTACGGTGCCGAGAGAAGAGGAGCGCCAATATCTGCATATGTCAGAGTCTCAAACCAAATCATCCTAGAAAGGGGCCAGATAGATAATCCATCACTTGTTGTAATTGCAGAAGATTCTTTGCTTGATATATCAATTGATAATCCCTTACAAGATGTTTCAGAAAACACGGTTGTTCTGATAAATAGCTCATTAGACAAACCAGAACTTGTTTCCAAATACAACATAAAAAATCCTCTCATATTGTTTGACCTGACAAAATTTGTCCCTGATATTATAGCAAAGCCAGTCCTAGGAGTAGCGCTCGCTGCATCAGCATGCAAGGTGCTCGACTTGAATTTTGAGCTAGTCAGACAGTCAATCATTAAGGAATTGATAAACATTCAGGTAAGTAAAGAGGAAATAACAAAGAGCATAGATCTTGCAAAGGAGGTTTATGATGCAATTGAGCCAATTGCAATAGCAGCACCTACCAAATTAGGTATTAAAGAGTTTGGCATATTTGAGCTAAAATATCATAAACCAGCTGTATCGACCTGTTCTATAACTGCAATTGGAAATTCTGTTCTTCGAAGCAGAGGTCAGTGGAGTAACTACAAGCCAATTATTGATTATGACAAGTGTACTAAATGCATGATATGTTATGTCTATTGTCCGGATAGTGCCTATACCATAGATAGTCAAGGATACCCAATTGTAGACTATGATGCCTGTAAAGGATGCAATATTTGCCAAACAGAATGTCCTGTCAAGGTAATAACACTTGTGAAGAGGAAAATATGAAATGAAAGAACTTTTGACGGGAAATGGTGCTGTTGCAACTGCTGTTAAACTTTGCAAGGTAGAATACATTCCTGCCTATCCAATAACTCCACAAACTGAGATTATCGAGTTGTTATCACGTTGGATAAATGAAAGAAAAATGAATGCAAAATTTGTCACATATGACTCGGAACACTCTATGATAACGGCAGCAGGTGCGGCGTCCCTTACCGGAGCCAGAACATTTACTGCAACTTCAAGCCAAGGGTTGCTATATGCCTTTGAGATGTTGTACAATGTGTCAGGGTGGAGGGCTCCGATTGTTCTTGCAAACGTTTCTCGTGCGCTTGCTACACCAATAACAATGGAGCCTGATCATAACGATGTACTTGCAGCACGTGATAGTGGATTTGTACAGATTCACGCAGAAACCTGTCAAGAAGTTTTAGATTCTGTGATAATGGCATATAGGATTGCGGAAGACGACGGGGTGAAGCTTCCCCTAATTGTTAACCTAGATGGCTTCTACCTATCTTATACTCGTGAACCTGTTGTTGTTCCTGAAGATAGCGAGGTTTCAGAATTCCTGCCAGACTATAAACCAACTTTTGGCTACCTAAATGCAAACAATCCCATTTCCATGGGAGTTTCAGTACTTGATAGTAACGCATATTCATACTTCAAGTATCAACTACACCTTGCATCTCTCAACGTCTTAAGGGTTCACGAAGGAGTCTCTGCAGAATTTGAAAGGATCTTTGGAAGAAAGCACGATCTTACCGATGAATACTTGTTAGATGACGCAGACTATGTTATTGTTATGACAAACTCCTTTACAACAATGGGAAAGGCTGCAATAATTAGGCTTCGAGAAGAGGGCAAAAAGGTCGGAATTTTAAGGATAAGAATGGTGCGGCCGTTTCCAAAACAGGCAATTTCAAAAAAACTTGCAGGAAAAAAGGGCGTAGCCGTAATTGATCAAAACATATCCATTGGTAGTGGCGGAATCCTCTATCCTGAAATCATAAGCACTCTGTATCACAGCGAGGAGAGGCCAAAGGCAGTTATTTCGTTTGTTGGAGGCCTTGGAGGTAAAAAAATCAGTTTATCAGAATTTAGACACATTGTAAGTACACTGGAAGGAGCAGTACAGCAAGGCAAGCCCCACGTTCAAAGTGTTCTATTATTCACGGAAGATAACTGGTCAATAGTAAAAGAGATGTTGAAAATAGCTGGAAAAGGAGATGTAAATGGTTAACAAGTACAGCACACTGAAGGACATTCCGTTAGAAGAAGAGCTTGTTCCAGGTACTCTGTTGTGTGCAGGTTGCGGCGGATCACTCCTTGTAAGAATCTTTGAAAAGATGCTTGGTCCAAATGCAATCACAATAAATGCAGCAGGTTGCATGACTATGCTGTCAGTCTTTCCATACACTCCTTTCAAGTCATCCTGGTTTTACACAGCGATGGCAAGTGCGCCTGCTGCTGCCCAAGGTGTAAGAGACGCATTAGACATTCTCATAGAAAAGAAGAAAATCGATAAAAAAGACGACCTCAAGGTACTCGTCCTCACAGGTGATGGCGCTGCGTCAGGCATAGGGCTCCAGTCCACCTCTGCTGCCATTCACCGCGGCTTGGATTTTTACTATCTCGTATATGATAACGAGGGATATTCCAACACTGGTTTTCAAGCATCGGAATCATCACCTTTTGCGTCTTCAACAAAGACAACTGTTCCCACGGAAATGGTTGAAGGTTCACTTTTACAGAAAAAGGACTTGTTTGAGATTTGGAGGGCACACAAGCCGCCCTACGTTGCCACGATTTCTCCTGCATACATTACTGACATGATGCACAAAATTGAGAAATCCTCCAAAATCAAGGGTCCGAAGTTATTCATTGCCCATTCACCCTGTCCACCAGGGTGGGGAATTGACTCGGACAAAGTAATCAGGATTGCAAAGCTTGCTGTCGAGAGTGGTATCTGGCCACTCAAAGAGGCAATAAAAGGCGAGGTAATTCATACTGTAATTCACAGCAGGAGAAAGCCTGTAGATGAGTATCTCAAGGCACAAGAAAGATTTGAGCACTTATTCAAGCCTGTAAGAAACGAGAAGATAATCCATCAATTACAACAAACCGTTGATGACTACTGGAAATCGGTTACAAAATAATGAATGTATTGAGAGCAGCTACAACCCAAAGCACCTGTTACTTGAGGCGTCTCCTAGACTAGAATAAAATACATAATCAAAATTGCCAGCGTTGTAGATGCTCCTATAATTGCAACTACTCTTGTCTTTATCTCATTGACGATTTTATACGCTGAGATACAAACAAAAGCATATGGTAAAAGAGTTGCGACCACCGATATTTCGGCCAATTGTCGAAAGCTGTTTGAAAAGAATAACAGTAAAACAGAACTGGCAATTGCGCTTAGTATAATTGAAGTAGTTGGGGTTCCCCAACGGCTAAGTTCCTTTATGGTTCGCAGGCCAAACTGAAGTGACAAGTTTTGGAGCACTCGGGAGCTTCCTATAAGGTAAGCATTTAGAGCAGAGAGCATTGCGACTATTCCTATGATGGCAACAACGCTTTCAGATCCTTTCAATAACAATCCCGCTGCAACGGCTATTGGAGCTTGTGACTGTGTGAGTTCTTTGCTTCCAAGGCTCCCCATCAGCGATATGTTCAACATAATATAGACAAACACTACTATGAACATTACAATTTTTAATGACTTGAATATGAGTATCTTGTTTCTTGCTTCTTCGGCCGGTATTGCACTGAGCTCAAAGCCTGTGAATGTCCAATAAACTATTACCAAGACTTTGAGAAAATCTGTACTAGTAGTTGAAAAGAACGGTACAAAATGTTTTTCTTGAATATAAGGAAGTAGAAGAATTGCCAAGATTATCAGAGGTACGGTTTTAGCAACCGTTAAGACACTCTCTGTCTTGCCTGAAAGAAATATTCCCCTTATATTGATGAGGCAAAAGATTCCGATTATTAAAACCTCAATAACCTGTGTCTTGTTTACTCCAAAAAATGACAGATATTGTCCTACACCGGCAGAAATAGTAGCAATCCCGAAAATAGCTGCCACTAGATACATGCTAGTAAGAAAGCTTGAGATCTTTTTTCCAAATACTGTTGCAAAGATTGAGTAGAAGGCTCCTGTGGAAGGATACAACGACGTCGTTTTTGCAAGAGAGAACATCACAGAAGATGCAGAGATTGCAATAAGAGGCCATGCTAATAACGAACTTGGACCTGCAATTCCAGCTACTATGCCAGGAACAATGAAAATACCAGAACCAATAGTTCCACCCAGCCCAATGCTTACAAGCTCAAACAGACCAAGGGATCTACGATAACTTTTTTTATCAATTCCCAAAAGCTAGCCTCTTCATTGGTTATGGTATATTTTGTATTATAGGGTGTTTTTGAATCTCAACAATGATAATCATTGTCTGATTTTGTAGTATGTTGCCACAAAGTTCTTGGCAAATAGAACTTAATGTTAATTAATAACAATCCTCGCATCCACTGCCATACATCCTTTATCCTTTTCAAAAACAAGCAACGGATTTACATCGAATTCTAAAATTTCTGGAATTTCAGTTATTAGCTGCGACATTCTCTTTAAACAATCTATCACCGCTTCTCGGTCATATGGCCCCTCCCCTCTTACACCAGCAAGAATCCTACTTGCTTTGGTCGAATCTACCATCTCAGCCGCATCGAATTCACTTATGGGTGCCATGCGAAAAGAAACATCGTGGAAAATACCCACATAAATGCCACCAGTTCCAAACATAAGAAGAGGCCCAAACTGCGGATCACGCTTTGCGCCGATTATTACCTCTTTTCCATTTCTTACAAATTGCTCAACCGTTATACCGTCTATGGTAGCGTTTGGTTTTGTCCTCTTTACGTTGTCAAGTATTCTTTGAAAGGCTTTTCTTACATCACTTTCATTTTTCAGGTTGAGCTCAACCCCTCCCGCATCAACCTTGTGCACTATATCAGGTGATGATATTTTTAACACTACAGGATAACCAGTCTTGTTTGCCATTTGTACACATTCATCCTCATCTCTAGTGATGAGGGATGTCACAACAGAAAAACCATAAGAGCTCAAAATCTGCATAGCCTCAGGCCCTGAGATATAATGTTGACCTTTTTTTCTTGCATCTTCAATGATTTTTTGTACATATGACATATTCACGGGATATTTGTCTATCCTGTGAAGAGGTTCTTTTGTTAATGAACGATATTGTTGCATGATTGCTAACGTCTCTGTGGCAGCTTCTGGAAAGGCGTATTGTGGAATATGGTTTTCGTCAAGAATCTTTGTAGCATTCTCGTTTTCCATAAAACTTGTTATGCAAGTAAGAACAGTCTTGTCCTTGAATTCCTTGCTAATTTCTACTATAACTTTTGCCAGAGCTTCAATGTCAAGCATAAGTTGGGGGGTAGACACCACAATGCAGGAGCTTACCCCCTCATCTTCCAACACAAGCCTGAGCACCTTCTCATATCGTAAATGATCTGCATCGCCAATAATATCTATTGGATTTATAGTCATCGCATTTTTTGGTAGAATTTCTTTCAATTTACTTAGCGTTTTTCCTGAGAGATTTGCAAGTTTTAGTCCATACCTAACAGATGCATCGGCTGTAATTGCTGCAGGCCCACCGGCATTTGAAACAATAACACAGCCACCATCGTAAGGGATTGGTTGATAGCTGAAAGCCAGTGCATAATCAAATAGTTGTTCCAGTGTTTCTATTTTGAGTATGCCTGCCCTCTTGAAGATCGCCTCATATGCTTCTGTTGAGCCAGCAAGAGCTCCAGTATGTGATGCTATGGCTTTGGTACCAATCGATGATTGACCCACCTTCATTGCAAGAATCGGTTTTCCACTAACATGATTTTTTGTCATCTCAGATGCAATCTCGATGAACTTGCTTCCATCAGTCAGGTCTTCAATGTACATTAGAATAACTTTTGTTGAGGGATCGCTTGAAAGGAAATTTAAGATATGATTTTCATTTAGATCTGCTTTGTTTCCAAGGCTGAATACTTTGGAAAAACCAATTTCCTTTATCTTTGCATACTCAAGCATTGCACCACATATTGCTCCGCTTTGAGATACTAGGGAGATATTGCCAAACTTGGGCATTTCTTTTGTAAAACTTGCATTCATCGAAACTTTAGGATCGGAGTTTATCAACCCTACACAGTTAGGTCCAACAAGTCTAATTCCATATTTTTGTGCTGTCTGCACAACCGCTTCTTCTAATTTCTTTCCTTCGATGCCTGCTTCCTTGAAACCAGCAGAAATTATTACAGCTCCTTTGATTCCTTTTTTACCACAATCCTCTATAACTTGCGACACAACCTTGTTTGGAACTATTACCACTGCAAGGTCAATTGATTCTGATACCTCCTTGACACTTCCATAACATTTTATTCCCATTATCTCGTTGCCTGATGGGTTTACTGGGTATATCTTTCCCCTAAACCCACCATTCAAAATATTTTTGATGACCGCATTACCTACACTCCCTGTCTTATTTGATGCCCCTATGACAGCTATACTATTTGGTTCAATTATGGAACGAATATTATCTTCATTCATATCTTATTGCACCTAGCGATAAGTTACAAGAAAACTGTCTGAGATTATTCGTACGCATAGATATTCAAAATACAGTTTCAATATTTTATAATGGTCATCGAATATCAATTATGATAATATCAGTATTGGCTGTTGTGCCTCAGCACCTAAATTATCAGTCTTCAAAAATCATCTTTTTCTCAGATAACTCTCTATCTTTGCTAGGTCAGCTTTAGTATTGATATTGAATAATGAAGCCAATTCCTTGTCGTAAATCCGTATATCGTCAAGTGAAAGTTGTCTTACTTGTAATTTTTTTGCCAATATCTTTGCGCTTGAATCACCCAACTGAAGAGCCTTTTCCGCTACTGTTACCGCGGCATCTCTTTTGTAGACTGCGTGGAGAGGTTCCCATAATCCTTTTTCTAATTTTATGACAGCTCCTTCCCGGTTCCTCGCTCTCTTAAATAAAAAATCGACAACCTCTGGACTTATTATTGGAGAGTCAATGGGGTGAACATAGCAATATTCAGACTTGGCAACTTTGAGTGCAGAGTAAATGCCTGCAAGTGGGCCTTGCTGTGCAACGATATCGTATAAAACTTTTACTTTTGAAGAAACTTCTTTTTTAAACGATTTAGTTTCTTTTTTATTTTTTGCAACTATCATTAACTCATCCACAAGATCTGATAACGATTCCACCTCCCAAGAAAGTAGGGACTTTCCCATCAAACTAACAAAAGCCTTGTTTTCTCCCATTCGTGTGCTGCGTCCACCAGCTAGTATTATTGCTCCACGCACTTGAATATGATTCCTTATCAAATTTTTAAAATCTTTTGTTTAGAGAATTTCTGATCTTTTCAGGAGCAGGATTTTGTTTAATTCTCAACAGTGAAAGATGCAATTAAACCTATTAGCAACTTGAGTGGTCTCACATTATGGAAACCAAGGATACCATCTGTCCATACTGTGGTGTCGGCTGCGGAATGGTGGTTTCCATTTCGCAGGGTAAACCCGTAAAAGTATCTGGTTTAAAGAACCATCCAGTGAGTCGAGGTCACCTATGTGCCAAGGGGCTGTCTGCACTTGAGATATTAGAATCCAAGGAGCGACTGACACATCCACTGAGACGAAGACCTGATGGCTCTTTTGAAAGGATTTCGTGGAGTACCGCATTATCTGAAATTGCTTCAAAGCTAAAAGACATACTTAAGAGAAACGGTCCGGATTCTATTGGCTTCAATGGGGGATGCCTATGTACAAACGAGGAGAACTATTTGATTCAAAAGCTTGCAAGAAGGTTTGAAACAAATAATATCGAGAGTTGTGCAAGACTGTGTCACCAACCATCAGTGTATGCTCTGAAAAAGACGGTTGGATTCGGAGCGGCAAGTACTACGATGAACAGCATGAAGGACTCGAAGCTTTTAATGTTCATAGGCTCAAGCTTGGCAGATTCACATCCTGTCCTCACTCAATATGTCACCGAGGCAAAAAAGAGAGGTGCAAAAGTGATTGATATAGACCCGCGTAGTCCCTCTTTTGCGAAATTTTCTGATCTACACCTTAAGGTTTCTCCTGGGACAGATATTGCCCTCTTAAATGCTATGGCCAATGTAATAATATCGGAGGGACTAGAAGACAAGAAGTTCATCAAGAGCCGTACACATGACTATATCGAATTTGCAAAAAATGTCGAAAAAAACACGCCGGAAAAGGTTGAGAAAATAACTGAGGTTGATCCCTCACTTGTCAGAGAAGCCGCAAGACTGTATGCAAAATCCAAACCAGCTCTAATTCTTGCCGGAATAGGAATTACAGAACAGGCCCAAGGTACAGACAATGTTTCTGCAGCTATCAATCTTGCCTTGCTTACTGGAAACTATGGAAGGTCCGGCTCAGGAGTCTGTCCCTTGCGTGGACAAGCAAACGTGCAAGGAGCTGGGGATATGGGAGCCTCAGCCGAATTTCTTCCAGGCGGAGTTTCCCTTTCTGAGATAACCGCAGATACATTCTCACAGAAGTGGGGATTTGCAGTATCCGTAAGGAAAGGAATGACAACAATGGAAATGGTTTCTGCAGCACTTGAAGGAAAGTTAAACGCATTATACATCATGGGATTTAATCCCATTCACAGCCTTCCTGACCGAACAAGAAACGAAAAAGCCCTTTCCTCTCTTGAGCTGTTGGTAGTGCAAGACATATTCATGAGTGCTACCGCAAAGTATGCACATTATATTCTTCCAACAGCAACGTGGTTAGAAAGAGAAGGAACCATGACAAATATGGATAGACTAGTTCAGTGGAGGAGCAAGATACTAGAACCTGTTGAAGAAGCGAGACCTGATTGGGAAATATTAATTGAACTTGCAAAAGAGATGGGGTTTGCAGAATTCAATTATTCTTCTGCAAAGGACATACTCAAAGAGATAAGCACATTCGTTGAACCTTATGCAGGAATAGATTATGAATTGCTATCAAAGATTGGTGCAGTAAGATACCCTCTCGCAGATGGAAAAAGTACAGAAATTCTCTTTACTGAGAAATTCAATACTGTGGATGGAAAGGCAAGGTTTGTTCCCGTGGAATATTTACCAATTCACCTTACCTCAGATCAGTTCCCGTTTGTTTTGACCACAGGAAGGGTAGTAACACGATACAACACGGATATAATGACAGGAAAGGCGCCAACTCTACTAGTTTCTGGCGTTGATATCAATTATGTCGAGGTTCATCCAGATGATGCCGCAAAGGTTGGAGTAAAAGATGGTGATGATGCCCAGGTCATTTCAAGGTTTGGCAAGGTCACTCTAAGGGTAAAGATTACATCTTCCATAAGAAAAGGAATGCTTTTTGCACCTATGCATGGAGGCTTAGTAAATTACGTGACGGGTGGTTGCCTTGATGAGAGATCACTTACGCCTTGTTACAAGTGGACTGCTGTGAATATAGCTAAGGTATAAAAAGCGCATTCTTTCCTAAAACATCTGGAAATCTGAATGAGGGACAAACATATCAAGGGAAGACCAAAGGGCTTTGAAAAATACCAACCTGTTCAGATAGCATTAGAAAGATTTCTGCTCTTTTTAAAAAAATCCAACATAAAGCTTAGTACAGAAACCATTCCTCTCCAAAACGCCTTCGATAGGGTCCTAGTAGATGAACTTAGAAGTTCCATTGACATTCCACCGTTTAGACGAGCTGCAATGGATGGATACGCTGTTATTTCTACTGACATTAACTCTGCTTCGTCGAAAAACCCCACAACTCTAGAATTAATAGACAGTATTAGTGCAGGTGAAAAATCTGAGAAGAAAATAACGGAAGGGAAAACAATTGCAGTTGCTACAGGAGCACCAATGCCAAAAGGTGCTGACACTGTAGTAATGATAGAAAATACCTCTCTTGAGGGGAACGGTCAAGTTAAGATATTCAAACAAGTTGAAGCCGGAAAAAATGTTGCATCCAAAGGGGAGGATTTGAAGAAAGGCCAAATTCTAATCAGAAAAGGTACTCTGCTGACCCCCCAGGATGTTGCCATAATAGCATCAGTTGGTATCAACAGGGTTACAGTCTACAAAAAGCCCAAGGTCGCCGTTTTTTCTACTGGCAGCGAGCTTGTCGAACCAGGCTCGAAACTAAGGGAAGCGTCAATTTTTGAGAGTAATAGGTACATGCTTTCAGCTTTGATCAAAGAGTTTGGTGGAGATGTGGTTGATCTAGGCATATGTCCAGATACAAAAGAGAACATTAGAAGAGTGCTCAAGAAGGCTCTTCATTGTGAGATGATAGTAATTTCTGGGGGATCCTCTGTTGGAACAAAAGACTTTGTTCCTGAGATTATAAACGAGATGGGGCGGCCAGGAATTCTGGTTCATGGTGTGGCCATGCGTCCAGGTTCACCCACCTCTCTTGCTGTAGTAAATAGAAAACCAATAATTTCAGCACCCGGATATCCAGTTTCTGCCTTTTTTGCTTTTTTTACGTTTGGAAGGCCAGCCCTAGAAAATATGCTAAGAACTCCTGGCAAGCCTATTCCTAGAGTTTCTGCTGAGATTACAAAGACAGTCAAACTGCACAAGAAAATGCGAACTTTTCTCAGAGTGAGATTAGATAGGCTTGGCAATGCACAAAAGTACAAGGCAGAACCGATAAGTGCATCAGGTGCCTCTGCTGTCTCATTGACCAAATCAAACGGTGTTGTAATAATAGAAAATAGGGCAGAAATAAAAAAACGGGAAAAAATACAAGTGATACCTCTCAGAAACATAAGTGACCTCATTGAGTAATTTTCTCGATAATTTTGATAAGACTATGACAGATTCGCGTGGAAATTTATCGGATTCATTTGGAAGGATGGCAAAAAAACTCAGGATTTCTGTTACTGATAGATGTAACCTTCGATGCTTGTATTGTATGCCTCATGACAACACCCACTGGTTTGAGCGCTCTGAGATCTTAACATTTGAAGAAATTGAAAGGCTTGCACGTATCTTTGTGAGGTTGGGCATAGAGAAGATCAGAGTTACTGGTGGCGAGCCACTGGTACGCTCAAAGATAGAGAATTTGATTGCAAAGTTATCATCTATTGAGGGTCTCAAATCCATTAGTTTGACAACAAATGGCATTCTGCTTTCAGAGAAAGCTTTGGCATTAAAGAAAGCAGGCCTCTCAAGTGTTAACATTAGTCTTGATACCTTACGACCTGAAACTTCCAAGATAATGAATGGAATCAACTGTGTAGACAAGGTCCTTGACTCAGTCAAGGAGGTCATCAGAATAGGCTTGAAAGTCAAGATAAATACAGTGATTATGAAAGGGCTGAACGATAATGAAGTTCTGGACTTCGTAAATTTTGCAAGGAATATGAATGTCATAGTAAGGTTCATCGAGTTTATGCCTCTTGATGGATCTGGAATATGGCGCAAAGAGCTTGTCACAACTAAAAAAGAGATGTTTGAGAAAATAAGTAACCATTTGATGCGGTTAGTGCCGTTACCAAATGGCAGAGCCGACCCGGCAACTCTTTATTCATTTGAAGACGGCAAAGGCATCATTGGTTTCATACCCTCTATTACTGAACCATTTTGTAAAAATTGTGATAGGGTAAGACTGACTTCGGATGGCAGATTCCTTACATGCCTTTTTGAAAATCCTAGCCATGATCTCAAAAATTTACTTCGAGGTGGCAGGTCGGATGAAGAAATTGCGATCCACCTTCTTGAGACCATGAAAAGTAAACCCGAAGGAATAATCAAAATAATAAGAACGAACCAATTAAAGCCAACATTAAACCTGATGCACACTATCGGAGGCTAAGATGACCAAAGGAGAACAATTGCAGGTTGTCAAGATAAGGCTGTTTGCATCATTAAAAGATATTATAGGAAGTAATGAAATTTTGTTAAAGGTTAATGAGGGAGATACAATTGCAGACCTCAAAGAGTCGTTGTTTCAAATATATCCATCATTATCATCACTAAAGTTTCCACTCATTTTTGCATTAAACCACAAGGTTGCAAGCGATTCTACCGTGCTATCTTTTCAAGATGAGATTGCATTGTTTCCCCCTGTAAGTGGTGGCTCATGATCTCAATCACAGATAAACCCATCGATGTTAACATGGTTCTTGAAGAAGCTTATGATGATTCCTCTGGCGCAACAACCGTTTTCATTGGTACGGTAAGGGATCATAACGAAGGAAAAATGGTATCAGCTATTCACTATGAGGTATACAGAGAGATGGCAGAAAGGGTTTTCTTGGAAATAGAAAATGAAACAACAACAAAATGGAATCTCAAAAAATTCATAGCCGTACACAGGGTTGGCGACCTCCATATTGGCGAGGTTAGTGTAATGATTGCAGTCTCAACAGAGCACAGAAAAGAATCTTTTGAAGCATGCAGGTATGCTATCGACATGATAAAGACTAGAGTGCCAATATGGAAGAAAGAAAAATCCGATGCCGGAGAATATTGGCGTGAAAATATTCAAGTGAGATAAAAAATGGGAATGTTTGATGTTGCAAATAAACCGGATACGTTTCGAACTGCAATAGCTGAGGCGATAGTGAAGATCTCTCCAGGCACAATTCGATTGATAAGGGAGGGAAAATCACCTAAAGGAGATGTGGTAGAGGCAGCAAAGGTGGCTGCAACTATGGCAGCCAAAAGAACTTGGGATTTTTTGCCTTATTGTCATTCCATACCAATAGATAATGTCAAGGTGAATGTCACGCTAAATGAGAGTCATATTGAAGTCCTAGTTGAGACAAAAACAGTCTGGAAAACAGGGGTAGAAATGGAATCACTTACAGCAGCTGCCATAGGAGCCCTTACGATTTATGACATGCTAAAACCAATAGATGATAATCTATCAATAGAATCAATAAGACTCAAAGAAAAAATCGGCGGAATCAAAAACTTTGTACATCAGACAGACAACAAACTGAGAGCAGCAGTACTAGTCATAAGTGACTCTGCCTCAGAAGGAACAAGAGAGGACAAGTCTGGCAAACTTGCTGTTGATAGGCTTCGAAATAATGGATTTGATGTTGTAGATTACAAGATAGTTTCCGATGAGTCGGACTCAATAGAATCTCACCTCAAGAAGTTTTGTGATGATTTGAAAGTAGACCTTGTGATAACGACGGGGGGAACTGGACTTGGGCCTAGAGATATCACACCTGAAGCTACTAAAAAGGTGGTCGAAAAGGAAGTACCTGGATTATCTGAAACGATGAGAAGCTACGGTCAAAGACGCACACCCCTCTCAATGCTTTCAAGAGGAGTCTCAGGAGTTCGAGGAAAGACTCTCATTGTAAATCTACCTGGCAGTACGAAAGGGGTATCGGAGTCATTTGATTCCATCTTTCCCGGATTGTTCCATGTTTACAAAATGCTTGGTGGTTATGGGCATTAATCGATCTTCTTTTTTTGCTTATTCCGGTCTTTTTTGGAATTAGTTTCATCTATTCAAGTGTGGGCTTTGGGGGTGGAAGTAGCTACATAGCGATTCTGATACTTGCTGGAACAAGCCTCTTGCTTGTACCATCCATAGCCCTACTTCTAAACATCGTCGTAACAGCCGTAGCTTTATACAATTTTGCAAGAGCGGGGCATCTATCGTTAAGATTTTCCTTGCCATTTTTATCATCAATTCCTTTTGCCTTTATGGCAGGATTGATCAAACTTCCTGAAAAAAACCTCACCACAATATTCATAGTAGCACTCTTTGCTGCCTCTGTAGCTCTTTTGATATCAGGTGCAAAGAGAATTGAAAGTAAGCTACAATTCAGAAAGATTCACCTCAGTCAGAAGCAAATGATAGCAATTGCAGTCCCGACAGGCTCATTTTTGGGAACAGTTGCAGGCCTTGTAGGCATAGGCGGTGGAATATGGCTCTCGCCGCTTCTTATCCTAACTGGGATGCAAGACACAAAGAAGACTGCTGCAACAGCTGCCTTGTTTATACTTGCAAACTCTTTGAGCGGCTTGCTGGGTCATTCTCTAGGCAATCAAATCGATTTGGCCTTACTAATTCCACTAGCAGCCGCCGTGTTTGTGGGAGGAGTTATTGGTTCAAGAGTAGGAGCTATCAAGTTAGATCATGATAGGATGAGGATGATCGTAGGGGCAATCACGGGAGCTGCTGGCATTACATTAACAATAAAATCTCTTTTAATGTGATGATATGGATCCGACATTCCGTTGATTTTCAAAATTGATAATCTGAGGTCTATTAAAATAAGTAATTGAACAAGTAGAATACATGAGCATTTGGGATGAAGATTTCAACGATTGGTTCAGACGATTCTGGGGGAGGCCAAGATTTGGTTTTGGACCTTCGATGTTTGGCGATATTGATGAAATGAGAAAAGAGATGGAACGTATGTTTGAGGAACAATTCAAAAGAATTCCAAAGGCACCAAAGGAATTGATTAGAGAATACCAGACGCCGGAGGGAGGAAAGGTACGAGAAGTAGGTCCAATTGTGTATGGATATTCTATGACAATTGGTCCTGACGGTAAGCCCCAAGTACGACAGTTTGGCAATGTCAAGCCATATAGTATGGACGGACCCAAGCTTACGGCAGAACGAGAGCCTCTTGCAGATGTCATTACAGCCGAGAAAGAGATCAAGATAGTAGTAGAGATGCCCGGGGCGGAGAAAGAAAACATTAAGGTAAATTCGCATGATCATACAGTTGAAATATTGGCTGACACACCAACACGAAAATATCGAAAGGAAGTTGAGATTCCATCAGATGCCGATATGGAATCAGTGAAATCAAGTTACAAAAATGGCATACTAGAGGTCATTTTTCAAAAGAAAACCAGACCAAAAGGCAAGGAAATAAAGGTAGAATAAATATATCTTTATAGCTGAAACCGTTCTGTAAGATATTTTCAATCTTGATAATTTGCGTGTATCATATTAAACAATTTGTCAATCAATATTTCATATCATGAAAGAAAGTCAATTGTTAAAAGAATCGGACTCACTCACCGTTGCAGAAGCAAATAAAAATGATGTTGGGCGCAGGATTGCACGAATAGATCCAAAAGTAGCGGAAAAATTAAACTTGTCAGGTGGAGATGCCATTGAGATAACAGCAGGAAAAAACAAAACAACGCTTCTCAACTGGCCTGCCTACTCTAATGATTATGGTAAGGGCCTCATAAGAATAGACGGCTATATTCGCAACAGACTTGATGTCGGCATAGGTGATAGAGTAAATGTAAAAAAAGTAAAGGTAAGCGAAGCTACTTCCATTACACTTGCACCAACAGAACCGCTCAGAATTAGCGGTGTAGAAGAGTACCTTGCAGAGGAGATCCTAAATGGCCAGCTAGTAAGCAAGGGAGACACAGTTCCGATTTCAATAATGGGGCAGCGAATAGACTTGGTTATAGTATCCACTGTTCCTGCAGGTGCTGTGATAGTCAAGAAAGATACCAAAGTTATCATCTCTGAAATGGTTGCAAGAGCACCTGGCGAAGGCGGCATTCCTTCAGTGACATACGAGGACATTGGGGGTTTAAGGGATGAGGTAGCCAAAGTTCGCGAGATGGTCGACCTCCCACTGCGACATCCCGAGCTTTTCAAGAGACTTGGTGTCGAAGCTCCAAAAGGAGTGCTTCTTTATGGCGCACCTGGTACAGGCAAGACATTGCTTGCAAAAGCTATCGCAAATGAATCAAGTGCCAACTTTTACTCGATTGGCGGACCTGAGATAATGAGCAAATTTTATGGAGAGAGTGAAGAGCGACTGCGTGAGATCTTCAAAGAAGCAGAGGCCAATGCGCCATCCATAATATTCATAGATGAGCTTGATTCCATTGCGCCAAAGCGTGAGGAGGTCACAGGTGAGGTAGAGAGACGTGTTGTTGCGCAGCTCTTGTCTTTGATGGATGGTCTTTCATCAAGGGGCAAAGTGGTTATTATCGGAGCAACAAATAGGATTAATGCTATTGATCCTGCATTAAGACGAACAGGACGATTCGACAGGGAGATAGAGCTTGGCATTCCCGACAGGGATGGAAGATTGGAAATCTTACAGATCCATACACGCGGCATGCCATTAACCGAAGACGTCAAGCTTGAGAGGTTAGCTGACGTGACGCATGGCTATGTTGGTTCCGATCTACAAGCGCTTGCAAAAGAGGCTGCAATGCGCGCGCTCAGAAGAGTGTTACCATCAATTGATCTATCACAGGAAAGCATACCTAGAGAAATTTTAAACAAGATACAGGTCACGATGGATGATTTCACCTCGGTTCTAAATGAGATGGAGCCTTCTGCAATGAGGGAGGTCTTTGTTGAAGTTCCAAACGTAAAATGGGAAGATGTGGGCGGGCTTGCTGATGTCAAGCGCGAACTTTTAGAGGCCGTGGAATGGCCCTTAAAGTATAGCGGTCTCTTTAGCTATTCTGGAGCGGTACCGCCAAAAGGAATCTTCCTTTACGGTCCACCGGGAACCGGCAAGACATTGATTGCAAAAGCCGTGGCAAATGAGAGCGAGTCTAATTTTATCAGCATAAAGGGACCTGAATTGTTATCCAAATGGGTTGGCGAATCGGAAAAAGGAGTAAGGGAAGTTTTTCGAAAGGCAAGGCAGGCTGCCCCATGTATAATCTTCTTTGATGAGATTGATGCGATTGCTCCCATAAGGGGCGGGGAGTTTGGGGATTCACATGTTACAGAACGGGTGATAAGCCAACTCTTGACAGAGCTTGACGGCCTTGAAGTCTTGAGAAATGTGGTTGTGATAGGTGCCACAAATAGGCCTGACATAGTGGACCATGCACTCTTGAGGCCTGGCAGGTTTGACAGAATGATATATCTCCCACCGCCAGACTTAGAATCCAGAATTCAGATAATAAAGATCCATACAAAGAAAATGCCACTTGACGAGGAAGTAAAAGTAGAGAAACTTGCTGAGATTACAGAGGGTTTCACAGGTGCCGATATTGCCTCGATAACATCGGCTGCCACAATGCTTGCTATGCGCGAACATGTTGCAAAGTATCAAGATGCAAAAGAAGCTGAAAAACATGCTAAAGAGTTGAAGGTGGGCATGCGCCACATACAGGAGGCAATGAAGAAGATAAGACCACTCTCGCAGCAAGAACTTGACTGGTACAAGAGAGTGGCAGAAATGTTTGGCAAGCCACGCCTTTCTACTGAACCAGCAAAAGGTGGAGTTCTCTAAATCTGCCTAATACCGCAGGAAAATTTCTCGCTATGAAAATAGGAATTGTTCTCACGGCTACCGATCCTGAAAAGGTGTGGAATACTCCAGATTTGCAAATACTGTGATCTCAGAAAATCATAGGTAAGAATATTTCTACTAGGATTATGGCTAATGCAATTCCAGACCCAATTACTACTGAAAGATGTAGCGTTTTCATTTTCTTATAGTCCAAGAATCACCAATGCTAGACATTATTGCCGTTTGATACTATTTGCGGATTTCTTGAAAAGATGTATTGACTGAGATTGATTGGATTTCCAAACGTTATCTTGGAATTTAATGTATGAAATGCGGTTTCTGCCATTTCCCCTTCTATATAGAACATAGAAGAAAAACCAATAACGCACGCAATTCCTACAATTATTAGCAAGCGTGGAATTTTCATATTTAATCCCTAACGATATAGAAAATATCCACGAGATACAAACGTGCCATATGTTTCTGGTTTAATACAAATCGGTTTTGTAGGACCCTTAACGTGAAGCTCAAAAGGTGGATCACATTTTATGGAATAAATCGCTGTTCCATGCTTGAATTGTTGATATGGTAAAGCTGCTTTTGGAGCAGGTCTAGTACAATTTGGATCTTCTAGTATGCAGATTTTAACATCCTGAATTTCAAACGAGACCTTGTCTCCGATTGTCTTTTTTATGTCATCGGAAAGTTTTGCGATGTACTGTTTCTTGTCAACTGACTTGTCCGGTACATTTATGCCAACAACCAAAGTCTCATTGACTGAATCAACAAATACCGTTGTTATATAATCGGGTTTGTTATTTCCGCGGAGATATTTTTGCGTAAGAATGACTTGGGCTGCATTATACTCTTGGGCTTTTTTCGGATCCATCTTATAGAGATCTATGTTATATGTTTGAAGAAGATCCAGCTCATGCCGGAGTCTTTTTGATTCTTGTTGATATACAGAGACCTGTTGCCCCAAGACATCGATGATATCAGAGAGCTTCTTTACCGCATTATCATCATGTAACAATTTTGCACGTTCTTTTTCTTGTTCTAGATGAAACACAGTTAGATTAAGATCAACGACCTCGCCCAAGATGAGATCTGTAGCACCGATTCTTTTTAGAGTCTCTTGAAAGTTGTCGTCTATTAGCTGTTTTTTTGTATGTCCTGTTGGTTGGTATGGGATTAAATCTCCATTATATGTAGTCCTAAAATTGGTTGAAAAATTCGTGTATTGATCATGTTTTATTGGAAGAGATACAATTCCTTTCTGGTAATCCCCAACTAGTTTTGGATATGTGAAATTAATTGGAATGAGAATCGATTTATCTTGCAGGTTACTTACTATGGTTTCAGAGACACATTTTTGATCAACTTTATCGCCGTACCATGGTTTCTTTGACTGGTAATCTGCGTTAAAGCTAAACTTGATCTGAGAGTTACCCTTGAATGGCAGCGAAAAAACATAATAGCAATCATTTTGACTCTCAAAGGATTGTGTATTTAGCTGTGTGTCATTTATGAAAACATCAAACAGATAGTTTCGTGAGTCAAAATCATAATTTGTGTACGGAAAGTTCTTTGGTATTTCTATTTCAAACTTGCCTTCCTTGTCACTTTTTATACCAACAAAGACATCTGCCTTGTTGTTTGTCTCAAGTGTGGTAATTGTACCGCCATCTATCCGGTATGGAATCTTGAAGAATTGTGATGGTTCTTGTGGATTGGAATACCAAAACGAGCCTACCTTTACAAAATACTTCCAGTCAGGTTCTTGACCAAATGAACTTGAAATTGCAAGTGTTATGTAAAGGATAGATATGACTGAAATGAGGTAAATAGATTTCACAATGAAATGAATTGGACTGGCAGTGTTTAAAAAAGTGGCGTATCTTTTGTCATAATGATTGAATCCTTATTCAAAATTTGCAAATCGTAATTTAACAAATCAGTATTATCATCACTAGTATTGCCAGACTCTACATATTATGATGCTTGGGAATTATCATTTTTGACATTTAGAAGACCGTCTGTATTACAACGGAACTCCCATGTCAAATTTTTCCTTTTTTCAAAAGAATGGCTATTGAATATCAATTATCATAATTACATTCCTTTCTTTTATAATGCCATGACCTCATATGGTTGATCCTAACTGGCAATAACAACATCATCTATCATTAGAAAAGTTGCAACCGCAGAATATCAAGTTTAAAAACCAGCGTATATTTAACAAATTAACATATAGGAAATGAAATGTAAGATAATTACAAGCTCTTGTATTTATCAAATTTGATAATTTGGATTTTGTTTATTATGCATGATTAAGAGTCATATGTTATGGCATTAAAAACAACCGAGTTTAAGGTGGCAGATTACATGAGTCCGCGACCAATTACGGCTAGCACGGCAGATATCCTTCCCGATGCAATCAATCTAATGGCAGAGCGTGATATAGGAAACCTTGTCATAAGAGAGAGACACAAACCTATTGGAATTCTGACAGAAAGGGAGATTCTCCTTCATTTAGTGAAACACAAAAAATTCAAAGTATTTCCCTTGACAAGATCAAACCTAGCAAATTTGTTGCCATCAACCTTCAAAGTGGTGTAATCGATGCCGCAAAACTGATGATTTCACAAAAATCACGGCTGCTTGTCTTTGATGATAACAAAAAGTTTGTCGGAATCATTACGGCAACAGACATGGTCCGCGCCTTTAGGCGTACAGCAAGCAATCCTGATTTGAATGACTTTGTGAGTAAAAAACTCTACTCTGTAAAATATGAGGATGCCATTCTCAAAGCCTGCAAGATAATGAATGATAAGAGAATTGGCAGTGTTCTAGTCACAAAGGACAATCAACCGTATGGAATCTTTACAGAACGTGATTTACTAGTAAATGTATTACTCAACGAATCAGATGTACAAAATTCAGTCGGTGGCTATTGCACGTCACCATTAGTCACTGCTGGAGCTGGAATAAAAGGGAAAGATGCTGCAAGAATAATGTCAAAACATCACATCAAGCGATCGGTTTTAACAAAGGGAAAAAGCTTGTTTGCTATTGTCACTGCAAGAGACATTACAGATGCGTTCCAATGGAGCTTTAGGGACGAAGCATAAGTTGATTCTCATCTCTGATATTCTATTTTCATAGTAAAATAGTGGTTTACATCAAGTAATCACATGGTATTAGATACAATCAAACTCAGAGTCGGAGACTATATGACTCCTGATCCGATATCTCTTGATGATAAAACCAATCTGCAGGATGCTATTTCTATCATGGCAAAGAAAAACATTGGAAATCTGGTGATAAACATAGATGGCAAACCATCAACCATCTTAACAGAACGTGAGATTCTATCTTATATCATAAAGGAAGGTATAATACCGGAGATCCAAGTAAAGAATGTCCCAACCAAGCGATTTGCAGTAGTGACTCCAAAAGAACTTGTTATTGATGCTGCAAAGAGAATGTTGGAAGAAAAGAAAAGGCTGCTTGTTTTTGAGGATGAGAAACTAGTTGGCATCATAACCGTATCGGACATGTTACGAGGATTGCGTACAACAGGAGGAAATCCACCCTTAGATGATGTAATAAGAGGCAAAGTGTACGGCTGTGTTTATTATGATTCCATATTCAAAGCAGTAAAGATAATGTATTCAAAAAAGGTCGGCAGCGTCCTCATATCAAAAGATAATGGCAGTTATGAAGGAATCTTTACAGAGAGAGATTTGTTGACTAGAGTCATTACTAAAGATGTTGATCTGCAAAATCGTCTTGAAAAATATTCTTCAACACCACTTGTCACAGCACGATTTGGAATAAGGGGAAATGATGCTTCTGAGATAATGGCAATAAACAAGATAAAGAGACTGCCACTAACCGACAAAGACAGCGTCAAGGGCATGGTAACGGCTCGCGATATAGTGGATGCGTTTAGAAGACCGTAGCACAATTCTGTTACCACAAAAATGACACACAGAATATTTGTTGGCTATGCTGCAGGTGATGAAAATAGTATAAAAGAGATGTATGATGCGTTATCTAGACTGGAAGACGTTGAGATCTCCATTCCACAATGGGTACAGGCTGAAGAAAAAAGTGTAGCACATAAAATTAAAGAGGATCTCGATAGAACCAATCTTGCAATAGTTCTGATCACCTTTAACAGTACCAATACAATGTGGTTAAATCAGGAAATTGGGTATGCCAGTGCCAAAAACATACCCATAATTTCTGTTGTTGAAAAAGGAATTGATGTCAAAGGGTTCCTTGAGGAACAACGGTACATAGTCTTTCAGAGAGGCGATTTCAAGCACAATGTATACCAAATAATCTCAGAGATGCGAGAGATTTCATCTCAATCCAAGTCCCCCATAATGCGTTTTCAAGTTATCTGCCCTACCTGCGATAAAAAATATTCCGAGTTGCTTCCTGCACAAGATAAAATAGATGATACAATAGAGAAAGGCCAAAAGCTCTCATACCAATGCAAGTTTTGTCCTACAGCATTTTATGTAGATCCTATGACACTGGCTACCCAAAGCACTAGTTGAGCCTACGGAGGAACATTTTTTAGAGTTTGAAAATATCGTTGGCGCTCTCCTGCTAGTTCAATGATATCAGTCTTACTTATTACGCCTAACAATTTACCATCTTTGTCACATACAAAGATCTTTCCTACTCGTTTCTGAACCATTTGCACAAGGGCTTTTTCCAATTCAGTGTCTGGCGATATGATCGCCAGATGATTTGGCAAGAACATGATATTTTTTACACGTGTAGTTTCCCTTCTATTTTCAGGTATGCTCAGTACCTCCCTCAAAGTAATCATGCCGATGAGACGGCCTTCTTTGTCTGTTACAGGAAGCTCGCTCTTCATGCTAGTGGCAAAATAATTTTTTAGAACAGAATCTACAGGCATTTCTTCGCTAACTGATATTATTTTTGTATTCATTATGCTACCTGACATGACACCCTTGAGGGCATTTGTAAGCTCAAAGTGCGACATGTAAGACTGGGCACCGGTGTGCAAGAACCACCCTACAAGAACTATCCATATGCCACCTACCAAGTCTCCTCGTAAAAGAAATACAAAACCAAATCCCATGAATGCATACGATATCATTATTCCAATGGTTGTTGCAATCTTTGTTGCCTCGTGATAATCCTTTTTCCATCTGACCAAGGCTGCTCTTAGGACCCTTCCACCATCAAGAGGAAATGCTGGAATCAGATTGAATATTCCAAGGGCAAGATTTGCAATTGCTCCATAAAACAATATGCCTTTTGCTTGTAGGTAAAACACATTGTTGGACTCTGGATTAGATACAAGCCATAAGAAAAAGGCAAGGACTGATGCAATTCCAAAGCTTGTAAGCGGGCCTGCAATAGACAACTTAAATTCCTGATGAAAATCATCGGGCTCTTTTGCAATGTCTGACACTCCCCCGAAAATAAAAAGCGTGATGCTTCTGACAGGAATATTGTATCTTGTAGCTACCATGGAATGCGACAATTCATGCAGCAGGATTGAGAAAAATAAAATTCCAGTTCCTATAGAACCCATTATCCAATAGTCTATTGATGTTAGACCCTTCACGTAATCTGGCATGAAATATGCCGAAAGTGTCCAGTCTATGAGAAAGAAGGTGATGACAAGTGTAAAATGTAACCGTATGCTTATTCCCTTAATGTGTCCTAGTTGAAGAGACATTAGATTATCAAGATCCTAGATTTTGTAGCCTCAAGACATGGTCATCTGATAGGCGTCTACTACATCCCTTGCAGTAACAATCCCAACGATAGAACCATTGGCTGTCAACCCTAGCCTTTTGATGTTTTTTTCAGCCATGATACTTGCAGCCTCATTTGCTAAAATTCCTCTTTTGGCGGTAATGAGCGGAAATGAGGAATGTGGACCTATCTTTCCTTCCAGGTTTGTTCCCTTTGCAATAACTCGTACTAGATCGCGTTGAGTAAATATTCCGTAAGAGGAATCTCTTTGTACCAATATGCTGCCAATGTTTTTTTCGTCTAGTAGCTTTGCTGCATCCAAAATCGTGGTATCATATGGACAGTGGTAGACCTTCGTACTGATGACCTTCTCTAAACTCGGAGCATGCTTTGTTTCCCTAAACGCCTTGATCATATCAGATGCCGTAATTGTTCCTACTAGTTTGTCTCCATCAGCAAATACCAGCACTCTTGACTTTTTGATTATCATCAGCCTAGCAGCCTCTATGATAGTTGTATCTGGCGTGACAGAAACAAATGGTCTCAATGCGGTATCCTTTGCCCTCTCAGCCATGCTTTTTTGACCAGAAGCAACATAGCGAACTATCTCTCTTTCTGTCAATATTCCAAGAGGAATAGAACTTTCTTCTTCCATTACAATCAATGTAGCAAATCTCTTGTCTGCCATAAAGTCAATAACTTCTTTTAGGGAAACATCAGGTTTTACTGAGATTGGATACTCGGACATATAATTACCGACAAGAAGATCTTTTATGTTTAGTGCCATGAGTGTGGTTGCTGCCTTTGAGTATTTGACTTTGGTAACTAGATATCAAAGATGATATTCAGCACCCGGGTTTTAATAAAATAAAATCAATAGCATTTCCAATGACGAATGAAAAGTTCACAAACATTGTTGTTGCAATAGATGGCTCTGACCTTTCCAAGAAAGCAGCAGATTATGCGTTATCTTTGGCAAAAGAACAAAATGCCAAGTTATCTGCAGTAGCAGTGGTCAAGTTCCATCAAACGGATGCATTTCGCGGATCTACTTCGACCCTGATAAAATTCATACGAAAACAGGCAGAGATTGCGGAGGGTTGGGCAGATCTGGTAAGAAATAAGGCAGACAAGAGCGGTGTCAGGTTCGAATCAAAAGTTATCAAAACGAATGCAAGCATACCAGAAGAAATTATCAGGTATGCCAAAGATAGGAAATCAGACCTGATAGTTATGGGAACTAGGGGAAGGAGTGGGTTTAAGAAGGCGTTACTTGGCAGTGTGGCTTCTGCAGTAGTTACTCATGCTAGCTGCCCCGTCATGGTCATCAGATAGTTCTTTTCATGGCAGTCTGATCGTTTTGATCTCCCTTTTTATTGGAGACTCATCTCGGTACAAAATTCAAGAAAATGTGTTTTTATGATGCCAAAAGTTGCCGACCTAGACAAGGCTATAAAGACCATAGTGCTGGGTTTATGGCTTGGACGGGCCTTGATGGATATGATCTGATTCTGATGCTCTTTTTCATACATCATCTGTCAGCTATTCTTTCCTGCAAACGACCAGAGGTAGCTTGCTTGCAACCTTTGCTACCTATGCACTGACTCTAGTAGTGAGGCCACTTGGGGGAGGATTGTAGTCATAATTACAAATCTTGCGTTCATTGTAAGAAGATGTACAATTCCATTATACTTTAATGCAAGACTCGTTTACCAACTTTGAGAACAATTGGTTCCCAATCATGATAATTAAAAACCTAGTTTTTAAGCACGAGACTTGAAATGGTAACAATGGATGAATATTTTGCAAGAGACATAATGAAAGATCGGGTAGTTACTATAGATTCATCTTCTACCGCAATTGATGCTGCAAAGAAAATGAATGAGAATGGAATTGGATGTCTGGTAGTTACTGAGAAAGCAAATCCCGTTGGAATAGTTACAGAGAGGGACTTTGTGAGAAAGATAGTTGCCAGTGAAAAGCCGGTCTCAACTCTTGTAAAAGATGTAATGTCCTCTCCTCTTATTTCCATAGATGCCGATGCTACCGTATGGGAATTGGCAGAAAAGATGAAGCTTAAGAAAATTCACAAAATGCCTGTGGTGCATGATAACAAGCTGGTAGGAATTGTTACAACAACTGACATTACTAGTCTATGCAGTATAGGTTCTGATTCAGAAATGAGAAAGATCTGCCAACAAATTTTGCTGCGATTAAATCAATCTCCCTAAATAACGGAAAGACCGGAAAATCATAGCTTGACTACTAAAACCCAAACTTATCACAAAATAGAATAAAACTCACTTAGAAAACGATCTTTACTGTGTTATCAGTTATGCTTAGTGAAACTTTCTTTTGAGTTAATTCTTCTATGATGTTTTTATACAAATGCCCCAGAAAAAGCGACCAGTTCTTGCTGTTGTACACTCCCTTATTGTATATTCTCCGATGAGATAAGAGGGCTTACGTTAATTGAGACATCTAGCCCAATCACTCCAATTCTTTTATTATCTGTGATCTTGATTGAGCGACCGGCAGTTATTGATGATATTAAACTATCAAGTTCCTTTATGAGATTATTGAGATCTGACATCTGCAAATGATCTATCACCTAAACCTATAAACCAAATGTGCTTTTCTTCTAGATAATTTACAAGATTGAAAGCTGCATTTACTTTTATGTAATGAAATGACATGTTCATCAGATAGAATAATTCTTCATAGTATTTTAAAAATAAAACTTGATATTCTAATGTATATGGTGCTTGCCAAAAGTTCTACGGAGAAGACGCAAGTTCTCTATGGTCAACACGATGTTTTAGAAAAATGGAAGCAGTGTGCATTTGATACACGAAAAGAGAGTAACATTTACGCCGACTCGGGAAGCTCGCTTGAAACTTTTGGATTCAAAAACTATCTTGAGATCTTGAATTATCTCAAGCAAAAAGGGATTCAAATAAGGTACATTACAGAAATCTCAAAAACAAATCTACAATTCTGCAAATTGCTTATGGGAATAATCCCGGAATTCAGGCATCTTGATGGAATACGCGGAGCTTTTGGTGTAACCGACGATGAGTTTCTGGCCCCGCCACCTTGCAAGAGATCAAGCCTGTCTCCCACGCAATTTACAGTAATGCAAAACAACTGGTCCAAATCCAACGGTATATTTTTGAGACACTGTGGAACAGGTCTATTGCAGTCGAACGCAAGCTAAAAGAAATAGAATAGGGAATGGAGCCAGAGTTTTTTGAGGTCATAAATGATCAACAGCGGTCAACTGAAATAATTGCAAATCTTGCAAATTCTGTACAGCATGAAGTCCTTCTGCTTCTCACGCAGAGTAAGTCCATGGTGCGGCTGTATAAACTTGGAATCTTTGACCAGTTGATGAAGGCTTCCACCAAGAACATAAAAATACGAATAATCTGCACTCTAAACAGCGAGAACGACGAGCTCGTAAAATATCTTCACACAAACTATCCACACATCAGCATTCTAAACGGGGCAGAGGGAGAGATTGGGTTGATAATAGTCGACAACTCGAAATTTTTCATATTTGAAGTAAAAGAAGAGATGGTCAAGGAATTTTCAAAGACTTACTTTGGGCTTTGATCTGTTTTCTAACAGCATTTCGTTCATACAGTCAATAAGACTATTCTTTGAGTTGCTGTGGAAATCAGACGAACTAAACGAGAAACTAAAAGATCATGAGAGACTGCAAGCTGAATTCATAAACATTGCAAGCCACGAGATCAAGACTCCTATTCAGGCAATCCTCACTTATTCTGAATTACTGCAATCCGAACCAGAAAAAACCAGATCAATGTAGATGCATACAACGAAACGTACTGCGACTTAAACTGTTAGCAAACAACTTGCTGGATATGACAAGAATTCAAAGCAAAACTCTGGTTATCAGAAAAGAGAAATTTGATCTGTCACATCTTGTGTCATCTATAATCGAGGACTTTAGATATCAGCTAAAAAATATGCCTGAAGTTACATGCGTGGAAGTGTCGTTTTCTAACCCGGGATAAATTTTTATAGAGGCAGACAAGGAGCGGGTAACTCAGATAATTACCAACCTGATTCACAATGCATTAAAATTTACGCGGGAAGGAAGCATCACGGTCTCCCTAAAAAAGGGCAAAGATGAGGTAACCGTATCCATAAAGGATACCGGTATGGGAAATTGATCCTGATATAATGTCCAACCTTTTCACAAAGTTTGCCACGAAACATCATAGCGGTACAGGTGTTGGTCTGTATATATCAAAGAGCATAGTAGAAGCCCACGGCGGAAGAATATGGGGAAGGAACAACTCCAACGGTAAAGGAGCAACCTTTGCATTCACATTACCTTCTCCAAAAAACTGAATGCAACGTTTCCTATACAATTGGCCAAATAATGTAGCAAAAAGTGTTTTAAAACAGTTAAGCGAACTATACGTGTTGAACAGCTACCAGTGTTATCAGATCTTGGGCTTGAAGGAAGGTGCCACCATGAAGGACATCAAGTCGGCATATAGAAGACTTGCACTGGAGCACCATCCAGACAAGAACAAGAACCAAGATGGCAACAAGTTCAAGATAATATCTGAAGCCTACCAGACATTGCGTGCAGACTACAAGAAAAGCATAGGCACAAGTTCAGGCGCCTCAAAACATGAAACAAGAAACAAAAAGTATGACCCTAGCTCAAAACATTACTGGGGAGCAAGAAACTATGACAAGACTCCATATGAAGACTGGAACAGGTACACCAAATATGCAGAGAACGCATATCAAGACTTTTGGAAACAATACGAGCAAGCATTCTGGGACTATTATGAAAGAATAAGGGCAGAAACAAGAGCAGATACTGAACCTATTGAGGTGGGATATGAAACACCTGTATCAGTACAGGTTGATCCGGAAAGGTGCATTGCTTGCTGTAGCTGCGAGACCATTGCCCCTGCTGTTTTCCATGTAGAAAAAAACGTACGTGTCAATCCAAAATCCAAAGTAATCAACGAGGAAGGTGCCAAGTCTCAAAAGATTCTTGATGCAGCACACACCTGTCCCACAAAGGCAATCAGCGTAACTCACAAGGAGACAAAACAAAAACTATATCCGTATTAGGAAAGACGTGTTTGTTCGTACCGTCCACACTGGAAAATATCAATATCTAATGTATCAGTACTAAAAATGTATAGAACTTCGTCTACAACTCTAACCGCAGAAAAGACTGGAATTTATAAAAAGCAAGCGTGTTTTCAAGACCTGCCTGTAAGGCATTTCTTGGTGGGAGGGTGCTGATAGCAAATGGCTACCCAGCAGGCAAAAATACTAGTGGTCGATGATGCGGTATTCCTAAGGAACGTTCTAAAGGACATCCTGATCAAGCAGGGGATAGCCTCTGTTGTTTACGAGGCAGCTGATGGCATGGCAGCAGTTGATTCTTACAAGAAGCTTAGGCCTGATATTGTGACAATGGATGTCAACATGCCAAAGATGGATGGCGTTCAGGCACTCAGGGAGATAATGAAGATTGATCCAAAAGCTAAGGTAATAATGGTTACTGCTGTGGAACAAAAATACATAGTTCAGGATGCCATGAAGCTTGGGGCACGAGACTATGTCGTAAAACCGTTTGACCGCTCAAACGTGGGCCTTGTTTTTGGTAGGGTCATGAGGTCAAGATAGCAAGTAGAATCTCGCCTTTTGACCTCTATTTCTGATTAGGAATAATACATCCTAGCATTTATGACAACTCGGTGGACAAGAAGAAACTAGCTGCAGTCATGGAGCACACACGGGGAATCTTGAAAGAACATACTCTCTGTGATCACTGCCTTGGCAGAATGTATGCAGGAAAGCTTGGAGTAGTGTCACATAAGAGGCTTGGATACAAGATTCGCAGCAACCTCAAACAAAAGCATTCCAAAACATGTTACATCTGCAAAAACCTAATGTCAAACCTTGGTGCATATGTAAAAAAAATGATAGAGACATCAAAAGAATATCAGTTTTCTACCTTTCTTATTGGTGCAATACTGCAACCGTCTATTCATGACAGAGATGATACGATACGCTCCAAGTTCAAGCTCCGAGGAATTGTCAGTATAAAAAGCGATATTACAAGGGAGATGGGAAAGATATTCTCAAGAAAAACAAGGTCAGTTGTAGATTACCAGAATCCGGATGTGGTGTTTACGATTGATTTCAAAATGGACCATTGCGAGATAAAACCGCGAGCCATATTGTTACAGGGAAGGTATACAAAAAATGTCAGAGGGTTACCACAAAAACAAAAGCCATGCGATCAGTGTGAAGGAAAAGGATGTTTTGCGTGTGACTTTCATGGAATACGGGAATTTAACAGCGTAGAGGGAAAGATAGCAAAATTTTTGATAGAAAAGTTTGGAGCGCAACAGGCAAAGATAACGTGGATAGGAAGCGAAGACGAGTCAAGCCTTGTGGGCGGTAACGGAAGGCCATTTTTTGCAAAGCTGGTCAACCCACACAAGCGAAACATTCCTCTTGGCAAAAAGATTGACCTAGAAAGGGTATCCATACTAGGCTTGCGGATAATTAATAAAATTCCCTCCGATCATCTAAGATTTCGCACTCTAGTAACAATGGAGGTAGAAACTGAGAACGAGATAGCGCCTGGTAGTCTTGAGGGACTACAAAAGCTCAAGAAACAGCCGGTGGTCTTGTACGAAAACTCGCACAAACACAAGAAATCTATTTACAGCATACAATCCAAGAGAATTTCTGGAAATTCATTTAGGATAAAAATGGAATCTGATGGCGGCATACCGCTCAAAAGGTTTGTAACAGGACACGAAGTGGAACCAAGCGTGACCAGTTTGGTTGGGACAAACTGTATATGCACAAAATTTGATTTTCACAAGATAACAATTTCAAAATGATCCTGTTGTTTCGATTTTAGAACAGATCTTGTAAATTCTAAGATGACTTGGACCAAGCTTGGTCAAGCAAAACTTGAAGGCGCTGACCTGTCAGTAGACATGAACAACGCTGATCTTACAGGCACGAATCTGAAAAATGCTGACCTGTCTGGAGTCAAGCTAGATAACACAAACCTTGTCAATGCTATACGGCTCTGCTTGAACAATCCAATATGCTTGATTAAATCACATTCAACATATTTTTTCCAAGCAAAACATTATACACAATTAAATATTTGACATCGGGTACGGTACCCAGATGTCCCATGATAGTTACCTGCCCAGACTGCAAAAAGTCACTCATTGAATTTGATCCAGGGTCAGGAAATTACCACTGCTCAAACCCATCATGCAACTTTCAATATCTTGAATTAATGACTGGAAAACAGCACAGAAAGAATGTCATAATAGAAGAAATCGAAGGAGCATCATTGCCTAATGGCTTGGACAAAAAACCAAAACGAATACTCGTAGGCTTGGCGATAGAAAGCACCCTCCTTAGTATGGGGCATTCTATTTTTGACAAAGTTACCACGAAACTAAGGGAAGATTATAATGCTAATGTGTTTGACTGCCTTGATAACCCTAAGTACCTCAAAGAAATTCTAGAAAAAAATTTTGATAAAAATGTCTTAAAGGTAGTGACCAAGTCGCTCAAAACGGTTTTGTGGGAGTTTGCGTATTATGCTTCGGTTAAAGAATTTTTAGATGAGTTGAATGATAAAAAGTGATTTCCAAAATTGGAAAATATGATTACATACTACCATTTCCGTGGTACGGTACAAATTGTTTTATACTAATTAGATGCGGCTGTGATGAGAATGCTGACTGAAAACGACATTGTACTGCCTATGGAACGTCTAGACTACAATAGTAGCATTCTGGTAAATACAAAAGCTCCAATTTCCGTTGTAGTGAAAATACTACAAGAAATTTCTATAAAACTTCTCCGAAGAACTTATCAAATGGACCGGACCCAGTACTGCTATTGCCTAGAAAAGAGTACAAGACAATTACCGTAAAAGTGCAGACCTTTATGAGATTTCTCAAGGCAGTACATGATGCAAAGAAGGCAAATCCAGAACTTGATAACAGCATCTTTCTTGAAAAACTGCTAGATTCATACAAAAAGAAAGGCTAGGAATCCCTCATTCGTAAAACCACTGATGTTGAATCTTGTTTGGGAAATCTCTAGGGAAAGGATATCAAGGTTTTATTATAGTCGGATTCAAGATTTTCTGATTGGATCCACTGTTAAAGGTAAACGAGGCTCACAAAAACGGCATCCTGTCTGACAAGGTTCACTCGCTAATAGTAGAAAGATTTGGACTAGTGCTTGAAGGAATAAACAGGATAGAGAAAGCGTCTGGAATAAACTTTCCACTGGCATACATCGAGCCCTCAATTGTGATCTCGCAGCCTGCCGGTTCATTTGACTATGGAATTTTCTTTGCTAGGACTATACCGGTAATTGCAAACCAAAAGGTGGAGATAATAATCCAAATCACCGCACCACTAGTTGCCTATGGTCTAAAAGGCACAATACATGCCATACTTGCACACGAGTTTCTGCATTATCTGGAATTGATGAAAAGGATGTCAAAGATGGAACTGGTCTCCGACGAGCTATCTGGAAACCTATTTGAGAGCAGGTATGCTGATACAACAAGGCTCTTTGAGCCTCGCGCCGTCTTTGATGACAAGACCCTGCTGTTGCATATAACAAAGAAATTTCCTGAAGGGTTCAGGGACTATAAACTAGAAGACAAGGTACTCAAAAACTGGATTCAAAAAAAGTTGCCCGCAATAAACATAGCACTTGACAGCAACGTTGTCAAGATCCCAGTATATGTGCTTGCCAAGACTAAGATAGACCAGGCTCTTGTACATAAACTGGAACAGATAGAGCAAAAAGCCTTAAAGCTCCGAAAAAAGAAACTTTACTGATTACTTAGTAAACTCTGTATAGCCGCACTTGCCGCAGGTTCGTCGGTCCTTGTGCTCTGACATAAAGACTCCTTTGCCACACCTCGAGCATTCTTTTTTTGCCTTCTCGGCCTTCTCTCCCTTTACCTTGTAGTACTTGTAAACCGAAGGGCTAGATCCTTTCTTGCCTTCCATTACTTAGTCTCTTCCTTCTTTTCTTCAGCTGGTTTGGCTTCAGCCGGTGCAGCCTCGCCTTCTGCCTTTGCCTGTCCTGCCTTGGTTATCTCAAGTCTTTTGAAAATTGCTTCTTTGAGGTGTTCTTTTGCCAACTTCTCATCGTCATAGACATAGAAGGTGCCCGAAAGCAGTGGCCTGCCAGTGTCATTTTTGAGATTTATTGGAATTACAATCTTGCCTTCAAGATTGAATTGTTTTGAGATCATCTCTGCAGCTTCTAATCTTTTGAGCTTTCCAGCAAGTCCTTTGAAGGTACACGTAATCTCTCTTCTTGACAGTAGAGGATTCTTTACATCACGTGTTACTTCAATCATGGACATGTATTGTGAGTCCTTTTAATAGTTCATATAAATCTTAACGGCTCAATAGCTAACATTTTAAGAAATTATAGTGTCGATAACATGTGGACCGTTTCATGCTTCATCTCAAGAACTCTGGCTATTTGCCACACGATGCGCCAGTGTTGCTCAAAAAGGCAGATGACCTGACTTCGAAGCTTGGTGCTCTTATCAGAGACACGCGAGTGTCAAAAAAATACCTAGAGTTTGACGTATCCATTGCAAAAGAAGATCTCGATACCTTGATTGAAAAGCTAGAACCGCTTGGGAACCTTGATCATGCAAGACATCTTGTTGAAGAAAAGATAGGAAAGGAAGAGGCACTTGACAATTCTGTTTTTTACTTCAACAACGAAAGATTTTGGGAGTGCCACGAGGTTCTTGAGGGCGTCTGGAAGGCAACCTATGAGGGCGAAAAAGATCTCGTGCAAGGAATAATTCTTATTGCCGCAGCATTTGTCCACTATCAAAAAGACGAGGATGAGATCTGTCTTTCCATAATGAGACGCGCAATGGAAAAACTTGCAAACTCTACTGGAAAATATCACGGCATAGATATTGACAAATTCAAGAAAAGGGTTGATGACGTCATCAAAACAGGAAAGATCGGTACCTTTACTATTTGATGAGACCGATGGCTGTCTTGATTACATCTGCGCCTGCAAGCAATCCTACCTTTCCTTTCTTTGCCTCCTCTTCTGTAAACCTCGTAGTTCCATCCTTCTTGACAGAATTTCCCGATATTAGAACCGGAACTGGGTCATCGCTATGTCCCTTGTTAATACAGGGTGTAGAGTGGTCTCCTGATATTACTACTGCTACCTTTGATGTATCTATGATGTCAAGAAGGGTACCAAAAAATCTCTTGTCTATCTCTTCGATGTTCTTCATCTTGCCTACGGCGTCCCCGTCATGTCCAAACTCGTCAGGACCTTTGATGTGTACGTAAATGGCATTTTGCGTCTCCATTGCCTTTGCTGCTACCCTTGCCTTTTCTTCATAGTCTGTGAGCCCTCCTGCACTGAAGGTTTGCATCTTCAAGACATTTGCAATACCTATCTCTACTGGCATGTCTACTATGCATGAGAACTTCATCTGGTGCAGCTGGTTTATTGGAACAACATCTGGGAACTTGTTTCCAGCGTCGCGCAATAGTATCGAGTTTAAAAGTTTCTTGCCTTGGGCAGCTCGCCTCTTGTTTACCTCGCTATTTTTCATGATGATAAGAGACTGATCTGTAAACTCGTTTATCAGGGAGGCTGAAAGTTTGGCCGCTGCTGATTCGTTTAAGGGGAGAGACTTTTCAATCTTCAAGTAATCACCAACTGCTTTGGCAACTCCCATGCCGTCAATCCTTGCGTAAGCTGGGTCTGTATTGCTCACATCAGGCGACAAGAACTCGTCACCGCATCGTATCCTTACTATGACCCTGTGGCCTATGGTTGGGGATACAGCTACTGATGCTTTTGGGTTTGAGAACTTGATCTTTTGTTCAAGCTCTTTAGAAATGGCAACGGCGTCCTCCCTCTCTATCTTTCTTCCTGCTCTTCTGTCGGTTATGATACGCTCATCGTTTACCGTAGAAAAGTTTCCGCGCAAAGCAAGGTCGCCATTTTTGAAATCAATCCCAATTCCAATTGACTCTATTACGCCCCTTCCAACATACTCTGAATTTACAAATTTGTAACCAAGCATGTTAAAGACTGCAATGTCTGACTGGGGTGCAATTCCTTTGCCTACCGAGATAACCTCGCCTATTGTACCGTTTCTTGCAAGCCTATCTAGGTTTGGAGTCTTGGCATAGCTTAGGGGGGTCATGCCTTTCAAGTCTGGATGCGGGAGGTCTCCTATGCCGTCAAGTAAGACATAGATCATGTGAATTTTTGAATTATCAGTAATCCTTATTCAGCCTCGTTTTTCGATTTTTTCATATCTTACATAAACGTTGATTTTTCCACCCGATCTCAATTTCTTTTCATGCGTGGTGCATAGAAATACAGTTTCGTATTTTCAAACTTGAAAATCAGC
>CAZMNT010000001.1:53500-101650 GCA_964567715.1 uncultured Nitrosopumilaceae archaeon
TTTCATGCGTGGTGCATAGAAATACAGTTTCGTATTTTCAAACTTGAAAATCAGCTGGATGTGAATATTTCTCTGAGTTTTATCTTAAAGTTGAGCGTTTTTCCTGCCAGCGGATGATTTAGGTCTACTGTAACTGTTCCTTCACCTACATCAGCAATCATTGCAGGAACCTTCTCGCCAGTTGGCAGGCCAGCCTCGAAGACCAGTCCTGACATAAGCTCTATGTCTTGAGGAAATATCTCTCTTGGAACCTTTTGCACAAGAGTTGGGTCATGGTTTCCGTACGCCTCTGCAGGAGGTATCCTAAACTCCTTTTCGTCGCCCTCACTCATTCCCAAAACTGCATCGTTAAACCCGCTGATTACTTGTCCTGAACCGACTTGGAACTCTAGTGGCTTTCCGTGGTTTTCAGAACTGTCAAAAATCGAACCGTCATCAAGTTTTCCAGTGTAATCGACCTTCACTGTATCTCCGTCCTTTACTGCCAATCATTATCGCCTGTTTTGTTTGCAAAAGGGTCTTACACTATATGTATGAACCATTTTTGTTAGGAGTAGGAATTGCATGACAAAAACTGCTTGTTGTGCGGTAATACGATATTCTGTTATCTGTCTTGGAGTGGAAATTGCTTGGAAAGATCCTCTACAAGTTTCTCATAAGATTCTCTTGTCTTGCCAATCTCCTTTAGCTTTGCGGATTCCACGTTTGCCAGTTCCTGGTTAACTCTCTCGACATCATTTCGTAGCGCCATCTCTGCCATCTCAAACAAGCGGTTGTTCTCCTTCCAAATGTGTTGAACAACATGGTTGATGTACTCCTGCATGTCTGTGACAAGCTGCTTGGAATCTCCTGTACTGATATATATCTTGGAAGACTCTTCCATCCGCGCCGCAAGTTTTCGTGTGAGTGTGTGTTCCATCAACATCACTGCGATGGGTCCGCTCTCCTTTGGCATGCCCTTTTTTTCAAGTTCTGGAAAGAGTGAGTTTTCCTCCTTTCCGTGGTGGCAGACATCCGTAAAATTTTTTGTAAAGTCGATTACCTGAGATATTACAGGCTCTGGAATCGTCTTGCCGCTCTGCAGCAGAGGAATTGTGGCCCACATGGCCTTGAGTACTTTTTCAATCAGGACATGGTCTCGCCTCAGGGATTCTGTAGACATGATATGATCTCGAGGAATTTTTGTACCAATTTAAGGGTATTTTTGATTAAATCTCTTGCTCCTTTGTACCATAGCAAGTTGTTTGTTCCATGTGTACTAGCCAATATCAATGATCAAGGTATACGAATAATGGATGTATCAAAACACACCATCCCACAAGATGAATAATGAGCAGTTTTCGAATGGATATAGGGCAAATTCATCTTGTCAATTAGATGTACTTAATGTTGCTTTCCGGTACAAAAGGCAAAATGAATCTGTAGATGTCATCCAGTACATTTGAGGAAAACACTCAAAGAATTATACTGTAACTCTTACAAGTTCATGATATATTCAATCAAAGAAAATTTGTCTGGCTTTCCTGATCATGCTGAGATTGTAAAATTCTTGAATATACTAACTAAATGACTTGTAAATTTTGTTTTCAAATAAGAAATTCTTATGTTTTTTAGTTCTGGAAATATCGTCGTCTTCCGATCATTGAAAAGGTTTTAAATTGGCAGATCGGGAATTTAGCAGTATATGGGGGATCTACGTAAGGACTATGTTATTGATAGATTTGTCATAGTATCGCAAAATGACAAACATGTTGCAGACTCTAAGAAATGTCCTTACTGTCCTGGAAATGAATTCATGACAAACCCATCGTCGCTATCGCTTGTTGCAAAAGATGGAATGCTACAAAGATTGCAGGACACAGAGGATTACTATGTAGAAGATTGGTCTGTTAGAGTTTTTGAAAGTAAGAATCCTGTTGTCGCTACCACATCTGAGAACTCGTACAGCGACAGGCCGCTTTACAGCGAGCCTGCATACGGATATCATTATGTTGTGGTTGCATCTGAAAAACACAAAGACTCGCTTGCTACAATCTCGGTCGAACAGTGGTCCAATGTTCTGGTTGTAATACAAGACAGGCTCAGGTGGCTTTACACCCAAAGGGGAGTCACTTATGTCTCAATCTATGTAAACTATGGAAAAGAAGCAGGAAGCCCAATAACGCACCCGCATCTCAACGTGGTCACGTTTTCCACCATCCCGCCCGTAATAGAGCAGGAAGCGGATGCTGCGCACAAGATACTAAACGAGAAAGGCATATGCCCAATGTGCCAGACTGTAACGACTGAGATAGGTGGCCCACGGCAGATACTCCAGACAGAGGGGTTCATCGCATTCTGTCCGTGGGCGCCATCGCACCCGTATGAATTTTGGATATACCCGAAAAAACATACAACTAGCTTTTCAAAGATAACTCAAAAAGAGATAAACGACCTCTCGCTCATCTTGCGAGCAACACTTGGAGGTCTTGCAAACACCATGAAGAATGCGTCGTACAACATGGTCTTTCATCTCTCACCTGAAAAGAAAAACAACAGACAGATACACTGGCACATCGAGGTTTATCCCCAGTCAGATTCTTGGTCAGGCCTTGAGAGGGGTTATGGAGTATTCTTGAATAAGATAACTCCGGAAAAATCTGCAGAAGAACTTGGTACGTCATGTAGAAAAGAACTTGCGGGTCTAGTTGGAATAGTTTAGAAAAACACTTGATTTATTTATTGAGGAAGGTCAAGAAAAACTGTGGCCGTTGAACAATGGGTAGCTGCAGCAAGTCTTGGTATGTTTATACTGTTTACAGCTCAGATGATTGGAATATCTGATTTTTTAAAAAATCCCACATATGACATCGACCCGTCATCAATGACAAAAGAATTTTTGTCAATCAGCGGTGGACCTGCGTTGATACTTGCAGGCTCTTCATTTTTGTTGGCTCGAAGATACGGCTCAAGACTATGCGGATCTCTTATCGTTGCAGGTGGAGTTGTAACCTTGCTTGGAATGAATTATGCAAATACCATAATACTGCGCATACCGCCTGCATATGTAACACAAGAGATACAGCTTGTTCCGACAATATTCATTGGAGTATCTATACCAGTTATGATAGTAGGCGGTCTCCTGTTCCGCCTAAAGCCAAGGCCAAAGAGAGACTACATCTTTGACCGATGATCAAATCTCATTACGTTAGAGTACTTCTTGAACCCAAGCTTCTCATAGAAAGGAATCAGGTCGTCTGAGCAGTCAAGAATGGTCTTGTAGCATCCCTTCTTTTCCGCATACTCTAGCAGAGCACGGACAACCTTCTTACCAATTCCCTTTCCCTGCAGTTCCTTTGCTACGGCAACATCCTCTATGTGTCCTGCCTTGCCTCCGCCGTGGATGAATTTCTGCTCGATTATGATGCTTGCAGCACCTACAACCTTGGAGCCCATTACTGCAACATAGATTGCCTCGTTTGGGTCTGAAGAAACTTTGTCAAATATGTTCCGAGCTTTTCTTGGACTGAGGTCGCTTGCCTTTCTAAGCGAATCAAGCGTATGAAGGAATCCGTTGGCAAGGTCTTTTTTTTGCAGTCTGCGAATCTTGATTTCTGCCATGGCTTGCGAACTCAGATCTTGCCAAGTTTTTCAAGATAGTGCTGGTATGCACGGCGATATGAGGTCTTGTCTCCAATGTCCAGAAAACCTTTCTTAATTGGATATCCGCTAACTCTGCTCTTCTTTGCCAGAGCACTGCGGATGACTTGATCCATCCCATAAGGCTTACCTTCAGGAATAAAGTTGAGGATTCCAGGCTCCATCACATAGCACCCGATGTTTATGTTTCCTTTGAGGTCTGGCTTTTCTTTCCACTCCTTGACGCGGTTTGTCTTGTCCATCTCGATGAATCCGTATGGAAGTTTGGTCTTGTACTCGTATAGCGCCATGGTGACAAAGGACTTCTTTTTTCTGTGATAGTCAATCATATTCTTCAAGCTAAACTCAAAAATCGAATCGCCATATATGCAGATAAAAGTGTCATCAAGAAATTCTTGTGCAGTCTTTAGCTGGCCCGCAGTTGCAAGTGGCCTGTCTGCAACAGCATACTCTATCTTGACTCCAAACCTGCTTCCATCCTCAAAATAATCCTGAATTGTCTTTCTGAGGTAACTCACACATAACACAAACGAGTCAACACCATTGTTTTTTACCCAGTCAATCAAGTGTTCCAGCAGTGGCCTGTCCCCAAGTGGAAGCATTGCTTTTGGAAGAAATGTGGTATACGGTTGAAGTCTTGTACCAAGACCTCCGGCCAAGATTACTGCTTTCATGGAATCTAGTCTAAGAATCTAGTATTTATTTTGAAGGATGAAATTAATCTACGTAATCTTGGCAAGCTTTGTCAAGACATCTTTTGGAGATTCACCAAAGAGCACTATCATTGGCTCCTTTCCAAGATCCCCTCTGTGATATATTATATCGGGTGCAGTCTTTAGCTTTGAGATGGTTCCCCTTATTCCCCACGATATGGTTTTTCCTTCCCTGTATTTGGTATTGGCAGGCTCAAGTGTCCTATCATAGTATGCAACACGAAATTTTTTTGCAATTGCTTTTTCAATTGTCTTCTTGTCGTACTTGATGTTGAGTCCTGACCTGGTGGTAGGAAACTCTTGTGCAACCTCCAAGACTGCATTTCCTACATGCCTTGAGCCACCATACTTGAGCGTCCCTGCAGGCACAACTGATGTACCAACCTTGATGAGGCGACCTTCAAGTCCGAGAACATCGGAAATTGCTCTTGGGTTGGGCTTGGAATAGACAAAGTTTGTCTGCACCTCCGGTATGTACTTGTAAATTCCATCGGTCTTGATGAACTGCTGTATTGCAGCCACAAGTTCTTTCTGGATGACATCTATACTCTTTTGTCTTGCAATGGAAAGGCCCCTTCCTACCTTTGCAGCTGACTTGATCGACTCAAATGACATGCGCTGCGCGAGCCTGACGGATTCCTGCAGGCTTTTTCCTGTGGCTATGTTGGCGCAAAGTGCTGCAGAAAAAATACAGCCACCGCCATGACTCTCTCTTGGAATCTTTTTTTGGGAAAATAGATGAAACTTTTTGCCCTCCAGCAGAAGGTCGGTAACTTGGTGACCTTTCATGTGACCGCCCTTTATTACAACATTTCTTGCTCCGATGGAGTTTATCTGCATTGCAGCCTTTTTTGCATCTCTTAAAGATCTTATTTTTATGCCTGTGATCTTTTCTGCTTCTGGTATGTTTGGAGTGATGATATACGCAAGTGGCACCAAAAGTTTTTTGAAATGTGAAAACGCGTCAGTCTGTAGCAAGATGCCGCCAGTCGTTGATTGAAAGATTGGATCAAGAACTATTGGAGCCTTGACATGTTTTATCCCATCATAAATTGTTTGAATTGTTTTCTTGTCGTAGACCATTCCTATCTTGATAGCATCTATCTTGAAATCTGAGAGGACTGATCTTAGCTGACTCTTGATGATATCAGGTGATGCAGGCTCTAACTTGAAAAACTCGGACGAGTTTTGGCTTGTCAGTGCAGTAACTACAGAAAGTCCATACACTCCAAGAGCTGCAAATGTCTTTATATCTCCCTGAATGCCTGCGCCAGAAGACGGATCAGATCCTGCCATGGTTAATACATTCAATGAATTGTATCAAGGAAACTCGCCTTTAAATTAAATCAATATGGGTTGTTTATGACACTAGTATTTGAGAATCGCCAATGAACTATCATATGAAAACATCAATTCTGTTTATTCCTGGAAAATTACAAAATAAGGTTAGGGATATGACGGAACAATTTCATAGTAATGTTAATACTCGAGTTATGTTGAAAAAAAATATGCTCCTGAGAGTTCTTGGGATAGTGTTGGTAGTAGGATTAATTTTTTACAATTTCTCCAATGCCTAGTCCCATTGCAATTTCTGCGACGCCTTTGCCGTCACTCGGTGAACCTATGATCATTAACTATTCGGATCCGAATTTAACAAAAATACTGGCTGTAGGTATGTCCCCCAACCCCTTAAAAGTCGGAGAGACACCTCAATTTAGTATAACTTACAAAAATACTTCGAATAGACCAATTTACGGATTTGCAGGGTGTAGTGGAAATCCTGATTTAAAATACACCATTTCTCCGACTTCAAAACTAGAGAATATTTACTTTATCTCTTGTCAGAGAGCAGACTTTGGTGATGTAATAGAACCGAACCAGACAGTTATTGATATTCCGTCTTCAGTATATGTTTACAAAATAATCGAGCCAGGGATTTTTCATGTAACGCTAACACTAACTCTAAGCCTTAATGAAACAACTTTTCTCCACGAAATAAATGACACAATTCAATTTGACGTAAACGCAGTTCAATAATCTGATAAAGAATGCTGAAATGGGTTCTGTCGTATTATCGAGACCTATTAAGGGGTTTGAATGAAACAAAAATAGCTTGTAAACGATCTGATTTTTGCACTACCTAGTGTTGTTAAATAGGAAATTCTACTAGCTTTAAATTAAATCGATTGGTAAAAAGAGTAATTTGGGAACACAAATGAGCGCTGCCCGGAGGGGCGTAGCCACAGAAGAGATGAATACTGTGGCAAGAGACGAGAACGTCGGTCTTGATTGGCTTATTCCAAAGATAGCAAACGGCTCAATCATAATTCCTCACAACAATGCAAGGCCGCAAAAGATTCATGTGGTTGGAATCGGCAAAGGGATGAAGACAAAGGTCAACGTCAACATTGGAAATTCTACACTGAATCAAAACTTGGAGGAGGAGGTAAGAAAGGCCAAGGTTGCGGTAAAATATCACTCTGACACTATAATGGACCTCAGCGACGGAGGGGACGTTGGTCTCTTCAGAAGGACCCTGCTTGAGGCAGCACCAATAACATTTGGAACAGTTCCGGTATACGAGGCTTACAACTATGGGGTTGAAAAACACAAGAATCCGCTTGACATTACTGAAGACGACTATCTCAACGCGTTTGAAAACAACATAAAAGATGGTGTTGATTACACCACCATACACTCTGGCATAACAAAAGAGATTGCAAAGAGAATCCTGGCAGTAAAAAGGCATGGGGGCATAGTAAGCAAAGGCGGAACCATTACTGCTGCATGGATGCTAAAGTATGACAAGGAGAACCCATACTACGAGCACTTTGACTATCTGATAGAGCTTGCAAGAAAATATGACGTAACCTTTAGCTTGGGTGATGCGCTGAGGCCCGGCTCTATACTTGACTCACATGACGAGCTGCAGATCCAAGAGATGATAAACATCTCAAGGCTTACAAAGAGGGCGCATGAAAAAGACGTGCAGGTCATGGTGGAGGGTCCAGGCCATGTGCCTCTAAACGAGATTGCTGCAAATGTCAGACTTGCAAAATCTTTGATTGGAGATGTTCCATATTACGTGCTAGGTCCGCTAGTTACTGATGTGGCATCCGGACATGATCACATTGCCAGCGCAATTGGCGCTGCAGTGTCTGCAAGCGAAGGGGTGGACTTGTTATGCTATCTTACTCCGGCAGAACATCTGGCATTGCCAAATGCTGAAGAGGTAAAGGCAGGGCTTATTGCATACAGGATTGCGGCTCACGCTGCAGACTTGGTCAAGCTGCGCGACAAGGCAATCAAGTGGGACATGGAGATGACCGAAGCTAGGCGAATGCTTAACTGGGAAAAACAGATTGCGCTGTCAATCGATCCAGAGGAGGCTGCACGAATACATGCAAGAACAGGCCAGCTCAAGGGAAACACTGTACCGTGCACAATGTGCGGCGGTGCATGTGTCTACATAATGTTGCCACAGCAGCGCTATGCAGAACCTGAGGTAAAGAAAGAGGAAAAACTAGAGCAGACAAGATAGGACTCTGTCAAGGCTTGGCACTGTTTGGTATCTTAAAAGATCAGAGGGTACAATCCATGCATACTCTTGGTTCTCCCAATTCAGAGTGATTTGAGGATCTCTTACTGCAAACAGGAAGGGATGAATAAGCCACTCGTGGTTTGCATACTGGGACTCTACCCTCATCTGCTGCTCTCTTTTGAGAAGTATCAGCTTGTCTTCTGATATTCCAGTCTCTTCCAGTATCTCCTTTTTTGCTCTATATAGCGAGTCCTCGCTTCCCTCTATGATTCCGGAAATTCCTGCCCAGAGGTTTTTCATCGATTTTACCTTGTTGCTACGCTTTAGGATGAGGTACTTGTTGTCGTGAGTCAAAAAGACTGTAACAATGTTTGTAGAGTTCAACTATTTTTCAACAGCGTTTACCATGGATACTAGTTTTTTGTATGCATCTTCCATGTCAATGTTCTTTGCAAGCCTCTCCTTTGCGCTTGCGACATACTTGAGAATCTCCTCTGTCCTGTTTTCCTGAACTAGGATGAGCATCCTGCCAATGTCTTTCCAGAACTCCTCTGCATATTTTCTAATCTCGGGATTTGAGATTATTGTCTCAATGAGTTCTTGAGACTCGGTCATTATTCCTGCAGTGAGGAGCTTTTGTGCCTTGAAAGTGGTTCCTGCCATCTTCTCGACCAGTGTAAAGTTTTCTTCCTTTGCAAGGATGTTTGCAAGTGCCAAGTTAACTAGGTGTGTCATCCCAAGAATTATTGCAATCTTTTTGTCGTGCTCTGTTGCATCTATCTGGACAAAACTTGCCTCAGGGAAGAGCGTCTTTGCAACACTGATCTCTTTTTTTGCATCGCGGATTGGAATCGATATAATGTTCTGTCCTTTCAGCTTCTTGGTTCCAGGTCCAAACATTGGATGGATACAAATCGGGATGACCTTGTCTGGAATTTTTGACAGTGCTGCTGCAGTCTTTAGCTTGAGGGACGAGATATCTATAAGATAAGAGTCTCTTTTCATCTCTTTTGCAATCAACCTTATGGTCTCAGGCGTGCGTTTTACTGGAATGCATAAAATGACATAATCTGCAGAAAGTATGGCGCCAACTAGTGACTGTGCCTTTGTTACTGCCTTGTTCTGTACCTCTTTTTCTGCATCATAGCCAATCACCTCAAAGCCTTTCTCAAGAAAATATTTTGTAAACCACTTGCCCATCTGGCCTTCTGAACCAATTATTGCTATCTTTTTTTTCATTTTTTCTTCATCATTGCCTCTTGTATTGTCTTCATTCCTTGGTTAAGTGTTTCCTCTGGCTGACAAGCTGATATCCTGACGAACACTTGGTAATTCCCAAACCCTTCACCTGGTGCTATAGCAACACCATAATCTAAAAGCTTGTTTGTAAACTCGACTGAGTCAAATTGTGCCCTTTTTGGTCTGGCAAAAATGTACATTGCTCCGTCCGGTTCTATAAATTCCAATCCGATCTCCTTTGCTCTTCTTACCACAAGATCCAGTCTAGACTTGATGTTTTTAGTATTATCGGTTGTGTCGGACTGGAGAGCTTTCATGGCAACATACTGGATTGGCTCAGATACATTTGTGAGCGCAAGTGCTTGTAGCCTTGACATCCTATCTACTATATCGGGGGTTGAGACTGCGTACCCAATCCTGAATCCTGTCATGGCGTGAGACTTGGAAAACGACTGGGTAACAATTGATTTGCTGTACTCGTATGACAGGACGCTCTTCCACTTCTTGAATGCATAGGAGGAATAGATCTCGTCGCTTAGCACGTAGAGGTTGTTTTTTGTGGAAATTTCCATTATCTGGTCAAGCAGTCTTTCTGGCAGTATCTTTCCTGTTGGGTTGTTTGGATAGTTTAGTACTATCATCTTTGTGTTCTGGCTGATTGCATCCTCAATCTCCTCTATCTTGGGCTCCCACCTGTTCTCAAAAGTTGTGTGTATTGTTCTTACCTTGATTCCAGAGTTTAGCGCATTGTCTCGATATGCAGGCCATGCAGGCTCGATGACAATTATCTCATTTCCGGGATTTAGGAGAGTAGAGATTGCAAGAAAGACTGAGAACCTTGCACCTGGGGAGACTAGGATGTTTTGAGGGTCTGTCTTTGTGCCGAACAATTTTGTGATGTGACCTGCCAAGGCTTGACGAAAGTCTGACATTCCTTTTGAATCTCCATACTTTGTGTATCCCTTGTCATACACCTGCGAGAGTGCATTCTTGACCTCACTTGGGGGAAAAAAGTCTGGCTCTCCTACTTCCATGTGAATTATCTTCTTTCCTTGTCTTTCCATCTCTTTTGCTTTTAAAAACACGGAGAGATGTGTCTGTTTATTTGTTGACTGGACCTTGATTGACTCGTTTAGCAGAAAGTTGAGTGCCGCGAGTCCGGTCTTTTCATCAAGGCCTATCTCCTTACATAACGAAAGCACCTTTGTTCGAAGCTGGTTTTCTCTTTCCTCATTTGTCACTCCAAGACCCAGATGGTTTTTTAGGTTGCCAATCTCCTTTGCGGTATCATTTCTTTCCTTTAGCAACTTTAGAATGTCAAATGTAATCCTGTCTATCTTGTAGCGAAGCTTGTCAATGTCTGACATTTCTCATCGAATCACTGGAGGAATAAAGCCTGCCATTAGTGCATGGTCAGCAAGCACAACAGAGACTAGCGAGTCCACTACAGGGGGAGCTCTTGGAACAACACAGGGGTCGTGTCTGCCCTGTACAACAAGTGACGCTGGCTTTTTTGTCTTGATGTCTACTGTATGCTGTTTTTTTGCAATCGACGATGCTGGCTTGAATGCGACTCTAAGTACAAGCGGCATTCCTGTAGATATGCCGCCGAGTATTCCTCCTGCATTGTTTGTCTTGGTCACAATCTTTCCGTTCTTTACTGTAAACTCGTCATTATTTTCTGAGCCATGAAGTGTAGAACCGTAAAATCCAGAGCCAAACTCGACTCCCTTGACTGCTGGAATTGAAAAGAGGGCCTTGCTAAGATCCGATTCGAGGGAACCAAAGATTGGCTCGCCAAGACCTACCGGAATGTTTGTAGTTATTGACTCGACAACTCCTCCAACAGAGTCGCCGCTCCTTCTTGCAGCAAGTATGGTAGCGCGCATCTTTTTTGCTGTCCTTGAGTCGGGACACCTCACCTCGTTGCTGTAGATGGAACCTTTCATCTTTGGGGTAGCTTGGCGGTTCATCTTTATCTTTCCAACTTGGCATGTATACGAAAACGTGTCAATCTCAAGAGTTTGGGCAAGCAACTTTCTTGCAATTGCGCCCGCCATAACAAACGTTGCAGTAAGTCTGCCCGAGAATCTTCCGCTACCCCTGTAATCATTAAATCCTTTGTACTTGATGTATGCCGGATAGTCCGAGTGGCCCGGCCTTGGTTTTAGTGCCAAGTTTTCATAATCGCGTGAGCGCTGGTCCTGGTTCCAAATTATCATTGCAATCGGGGCACCAGTAGTGTATCCACGGAAGACGCCTGAGAGGATCTCAACCTTGTCCTCTTCCTTTCTTTGGGTTGTTACAATTGATTGGCCGGGCTTGCGCAGGTCAAGCATTTTCTGAATATCCCTTTCCTCAAGTTCAAGACCTGCAGGGCAGCCGTCTACAACGGCCCCTATGCAACTGCCATGGCTCTCACCAAAGCTAGTAAAGACATAGCGCTGACCTATAGAACTTGATGACATGATGAAATCTTCTTTTAGATGCTTATATTCTTTCGACTCTGCTTTTGGCAAAACTGGTGTGACAAAGTTAGATAATTGAAGATGTGTAGAGATATCGTGGAGATACGCACTGCAAAAGAGAACGACAAGTATATCGTCTTGGAATTTTGCAAAGAGACGTTTTCGTGGGGTGATTATATTGTTGATGTGTGGTACAAGTGGAGGTCAGATGGCGGACTTTATGTACTAGAACAAAACGGCACAGTTGTAGGCATGTATCACATTGCCTTTTTTGAAAAAGAGGCGTGGCTTGAAGGGATGAGAGTACGTCCAGAGTATCGCAAAAAGGGACTTGGCACAAAGATGATGTCTCATGCCGAGTCTATCATGCAGAGAGGAACAATAAGGCTTGTAATTGAAAGCCAGAACACTCCGTCAATACATCTTGTAAAATCTGTGGGGTATGAGATAGAAGAAGAGTGGAGGCTCTATTCCATGACTCCAGAAAGACAGGGTTCGCATGCTACAGTTGCGACCATATCGACATCACTTGACGGACTTGTTAGCTCAGATACCTACGCAGATTCATGGAGGTGGCTGCCACTTGACAGCAAAGAGACAGAAAGACTTGTACGACAGGGCAGAGTCTTGGTGTCAATTGAAAACGGAAAGACAACGGCATTAGGCATATGGAGTCAGTCAAACGATTTTCCGCAGACCCTCCAGCTTGGATATGTAACAGGCACAAGGAAAGGCATGGTAGAGATTCTAAGATATGTGCAAAACAAGGCACATGAGATGCGCTGCGAAAGAATTCAGGTCTTTGCACAGGAAAAGACTTTGCTTGATGAAATCTTTTTGGATAAAAGGTCCTGTTTTATCTGATGAAAAAAGAATTAAAGAAAAATCTATAATCTGTCATACCAAGACGAGATCAATGAATTACTGGCTTGTAAAACAAGAGCCTTCTACATATAATTATGACATGCTAGAAAAAGACAAAAAGACTATCTGGGACGGTGTTCACAATAATCTCGCACTCAAGCACATGCGTGCAATGAAAAAGGGAGACAAGGCATTTTTCTATCATACCGGCAACGAGAAACAAGCAGTTGGCATAATAGAGATTGCAAGCAATCCATACCCAAATCCAAAGGAAGACGATGAGAGGTTTGTGGTAGTAGATGTTACGCCAGTATCTAGATTCAAAAGACCTGTTACACTTGACGAGATAAAAAAGGATCCTAAATTCAAAAACTGGGAGCTGTTAAAGATATCAAGGCTTTCTGTTATGCCTGTACCAAAGGACCTGTGGGATGACATCATAACAAAATCTAAAAATGATTTTCGCACAGAATCATTCTCCGATTATCTGTAATATTATTTGGTGTTGTCTGCGTCTTATGTCCATTTCCACCAACACTAGCTGCTGCCATGTTCCCAAAGTCATACTTCCATCCTTTATTGGAATTGTCAAACTGGGGCTATCAAGGACGTTCGAACATGAGAATGACCGTTTCCATCATGCCACATCTTTTGATGCTCGTATTCAATATTTGTTGGAGCTACCCTTCCAAATATCCGCGGAAAGTCTTCCCGCAGTCCGGATTCGTATTCTATGGTGGTAACAGCGGCAGTTGAACCAAAAACAAAAATTGTGACAAGTCCATGCTGAACCTTGCTGTGATTGGTGTCATGACAGGCATAGGCGTCTGGACAGCAGTTCGTAAACATTAAGCAATAACAAATCCATTTTTTATTTTCATGAATGACAAATAGCCATCTCACTGATAGTCAATCTACGTCCACTCTAATTTTTGATATACACTCAGGATATTAGTCTCAGTGTTATTCTAACTATTGTGATAATAAATGACGGAAACGTGTAAACGTTACATACCGAAGTATATACGTAGAGAGCCATTACCCCGCGTTTCCATCAATAATGTATTCTTACCAAGTTATATAACAATAAACCATCGTTACCAAAAATGATAATGATGTTTTAATCTTCATTTATTCTGCTTTGCCAGCATATTGATCCTAAAAAATAGTAAGCTCTTACTTTACAACAAGGACGGGAATCTTTGATCTGTGAACCGTCGAATGTGCTACACTACCCAGTAACAATTCCCTGACTGCACCGTATCCATGTGACCCTACTACAATCAAATCAAACCCGCGATTATTTGCAAATTCAGGCACATACTTTGTAGGATTCTCATAAACTATGTAATACTTGAATTCCACCTAGTTTTGCCCTGAGATCTTTTTGGCTTCTAGGAATCTCTTTGCTCCATCGGTAATCTTTTCTTTGAAACGGCTAACCATCCTTGGAATGTATATTGGAGGTTCAAGTGGAATGGCACAAAGACCGACAATGGAGCCGTCAAACTGTTTTACCAGTGTTATTGCCATGTCAAGTGCTTTGAATGAATGTTTTGAGCCATCCATTGGAACAAGTATCTTCTTTATTTTTTGTACCAGTTACAGGTAACCAATATGTCTAATAATCCCGATGCTGATTTTCACCAATGAAATTCAGATGCTGTCTTGATCAAGTCATAATGCAATAGATTAACAAAAACCACTGCTGATAATTATATGATGTGTAAATATACCCATTTTTAAAATATAGGATGTGAGCGAGTACAATTCTTCACATGATAATATCGAAAATACGCCACTTTCACAATATATATTGCAAGATCTTTTACAAAACTCACTATTGTCTTCTCCCGCTGTGAGCGTAGCAACAGAAGATTTTGTTACAGAAGCAACTAACCTACTTCCACGTTATCTGGAAACCTTTACCGACTCGCTAGTAGCAGTTCAAGGAGAAAAGCCGGTAGGATTGGTGGGCGGGTTGGAGATAATTGAAGGAGTACTGAAAAACCCAAATGCCGATTTTTTTGGGAAAACTAGGATAAAAGAAATTATGAGTACAAAACTTATCATATTAGATATAGGTACAAGGCTTGGTTATCTTCTCAATCTGTGGAAAGACACAGGCAGAGCATTTGCAATAATGCCAAATGCATATCACGGTTACTCTGCAATTTCTGCAAGGAGACTTCTTGAGGTAGGAATGTCATGTAAGACAAATCTAAAAGTTGGAGACATATCAAAGAAAAAGATAATCACTTTTAGAAAAGATCAAACGGTAAAAGAAATAATCGAGTCCATGTTTAAGAATAAGACCCGCAAGCTAATCTTGGAAGGTACGTCAGATTTCATAAGTGACAGAATAATTATTCAAAAAATATCTCGAGATCTGAAATGCTTGCAATGCAAAGACAATTTCTTAGAGATGAAAGGGGGCACATTTCAACTGGATAAAGCTAGAAAGGTTTCTGATGATATTTTGCTGGAAGAAGGATGCAAATTATTGTATGATATGCAATCACCATATCTATTGCTTTCAGATGGTGTTGTGACTCCTTGGGATGTAATAATGAGTCTTGATTCAGAGGATATCAAATACAATTTGAAAGCTGGCAAAAGATAATCAGAGACAAAAATACGGTACTGTAGAACGATTTCACTGTGGATTCTTTTCTAAGAGTAGATGAATCATGGTCAACTGCATCCAAGATACCGTTTAAGACGCCTAGCAAAGGGCAGCTTGAATACGTGTATGGTACAACATGATATGGGCAATGTCCCGAAAACATAGAACCGCTCATAGATGTCATCGAGAACAGTGAAACAATTCGTGTGATTGCAGTTTTGCCGGGAATTAGAAGGGAGGATGTTCATTATACTATAAAAGATAATTTTCTTGAGATATAGGCTTTACAGATCCATTCGTATTTTTTCCTCTATCCAAGGCCCATCTTGCGCAACATCCCCTGCATCTGGCGCCCCTTGGATGCCTTCATCATTGTTTTAGAGTTCTTGTATGCCTTCAGCAGTTCTTTTACCTCGTGTTCTGGCCAACCAGAACCGCGTGCAATTCTCTTTATCCTTGATGCGTTTATCAGATCAGGGTCTGCCTTTTCCTCCTTTGTCATAGATTGTATTACATATCTCCACCTCTCCATGCGCTGCTCCTGCTGGTCCAGTTGGTCTTCTTTTACCATACCAGAAAAGCCTGGCATGTTCTCCATTATACTTCGCAGGCCACCCGCCTTTGTCGCTTCTTCGATTTGAAAGTAAAAATCTTCCATGTTCATCTTTCCGTGTGATATTCTCTTGAGCCTCTCCTCGTTTCCCTCAGTCTCCAACCTCTTTGCCATGTCAAGCAATGCTTGAATGTCCCCCATTCCAAGAAGTCTACCTACGAATCTGGTTGGCGAAAACTTTTCCAAGTCATCAATTCGCTCACCTGTGCCGATGTACATGATCCTCGCACCAGTTGCTGCTGCTGCAGCCAAAGCTCCTCCGCCCTTTGCGCTTGAGTCAAGTTTTGTTATGATTATACCCCCCACTGGGATTGTTTTGTGAAACGCCTCTGCCTGATTGTAGCATTGCTGCCCTATTGTGCCGTCTATTACAAGGAGTGCCAAGTCGGGTTTTGCAACTTGGCTTATTCGTGTCATCTCATCGAGTAGATCTTTTTCTTCCTTGTGTCGTCCTGCAGTATCGATTAATACGATATCAAAGTTCTTTCCCTCAAAGTGGTTTAATCCATTTTTTACAATTTCAGGCGAGTCCTTGTTACCTTCCTCACCGTAGACTTCGACATTTGCCTTTTCACACATTGTTTTGAGTTGTGTCAGCGCTCCCGGTCTGTAGGCGTCTGCGCCAATCACACATACCCTATATCCCTGTTTTGCAAGATATTTTGCAACTTTAGAAGTTATGGTAGTCTTTCCACTACCCTGAATTCCAAGCATGAGTACACGATTCATCCTACCCGGCTGGAAGGAATACTCGTTTTCTGTTCCCAACAGTTTTGACAGCTCATCATACAAAATCTTGACAATGTGGTCCTTTCTTGAGAGGCCGGGCGGCGGAGTCTCTTTGAGCGAACGCTCCTCCAGATTTTTTGTAATTTGAAAAACAAGCTTTACGTTGACATCAGACTGCAAAAGTGCCCTCTGAATGTCTTTTGAAAGTTCCTTGATTAAAGCCTCGTCTATGGCAGAAGAATTTACTATTTTTTTTAGTGCTGCTCTAAGTCCTGTCTTAAGGCTATCTAACATTGTTTTTCCAAAACTGCTTCGGTTATTTCAAACCTTCCTCGATACCCATCCCATGTCTTGTTTGATTTTACTATCTTGATGTGTCCAGAAAAGAGGGGACAGCCAATTACAAATGTCTCAGCCTCTCCACCCTCAAATGATGCGTTAAGTCCATGTTTTGATGAGATTGTGATTAATTTTTCCACGCCCTGCAATGTTACCTCTTTTCCAAGCCAAGTATCATCAAGCCCCTCAGCTGTAACACTTGTCACAATAAAACGAAATCCAGATTGAACTAATTCACGCAGATAGTTTAATTCGTCCATATTCCAGAGAGGAGCAACAACCTCAAGGCTTAGTTCAGAGCAAATTTCTTGAAAATGATTTTTCTGGAATACGCTTCTTATTCCACCGTGTACTACTCCCTCTATCCCAAATTGTTTCTTTGCTTTCTCCAATGTTTTCTTTAGCTCATTTACCTCTACGGCTGTCTCGTTGGAGTCAACTTCGGCTATGATTTGTGAAACATTCATCAGCCTTGCCTGCAGTCCTGTCATCTCAATATTTGGATGGTGTAGTAAGTGGCTCTCTTCTGACCTTGGAAATATGGTAACAAGACATGATATTGTGTGTCCCACAGACTTGGACTTGAATATGGCAAAGGTGCTGTCCTTTCCGCCAGAAAAAAGTGCCGCTAGTTTCAATTTGTATCTTGCACGATTCTATTTCAATTAATTTTTTTCCAGCTCGGTTACTTTTTTTAGACAGCCTTCACAGAGGGAAAGATGATCCTTTATTGTTACTTTCATGTTTGATGCAAGACAGACGTGGCATAGACCTTTCACGTATTGTATATGGGGTCATTGTGTATAATTCATTCGAGAAAGCCTTGGATGCCTCACGTACTCATAACCATCATCATAATATCAGTTGGCTTTTCTCGTCATCATCAGCATCCGAATCTAGCTTTTGATTCGGACTATAATAGTTCTATCCATTACCTTCCAGTATTCAACATCTTGCCCCTGTGCAATCTTGTCCTTTACCTCATCTTCTATCTGTGAGACGTCAAAGACCTCAAAGGTCTCAGAATCCATTACTTGTACAGTGGCATCTGTCTTTGATATAACAGAGCCTACCCTCTTGTCAATTAGCGGTACCTGCACCTGTGCGCTCACTGGAGAGACATGCGGATATTTTTTCTTGTCAAATATACCAACGGCTACAATTCTTGCCTTTGCAGCTCCATGTTTTCCAGGTTTGCTTGTGTCATATTCCACTATCTTGCATGGTTCTTGATTTGGACTATCTACCGGGAGCAAGATGTACGATCCAATTTTAAGAGAACCAAGTTCGGCAGGCTTGCTCATCACAAAAACAGAAATTTGTAGACTATATAACCTTTTTATTTTATTTTTTCTATGACAGAGAGATTTAGCAGATTAGTCAGTCGGATCCCTTTTCTTGCAACTTCTTTTCTTGTTTTTTCGCAGTACTTGTTATCGCTTTGGTGTGTGTTGTCGCTTGAGACTTCAAAGACAACCAAGTTGTCATAGTATGGAAAAGTAAACTTGGGAGTTTCAGTTGAAGACACGTGCAGAGATCCACATTCTGCCCGTCTTACCCTATTGCGTTTTGCCACAATGAGTGCAAGATCATAAAGATCAGATTCCGAGTGTCCATAGTCTAGATAATAGACCGAGATGAGATTGAGTTTCTGGTCTGTAAATCTCTCAAAAAACTCATCATACCTTGAAAATACAAATGTAGGCCTGTCCTGCTTGTTCTTGTTAACTTGATCCAGTGCAAGTTGCTGGTCACTGAATCTTGCAAGAAGGTACGTGTTTGTGTGTGAAGGAAAATATGCATTGCCATCTTCTGAAAAGGTAGCAGTTGCAAAATACATACTGTCAACATGTTCCGATTTTTCTAGCGATTCTTTCAATTTTAAAGAGGATTCATTATGCAAATATGGTGCGCATACATATCCTCCCTCTGCAACCACGGCACCAGACACGTATTCGGGATCATCCTACTTTCTTATATGTAGTTTGGTCGTGCCCAAAATTTTGCGATCTGTTTCGAATTTTGGAAAATGCAGAGTATTTTTACCAGCGATAATTATTTAATACGAACAAACTGATGAAAATCGGTCCCACGCTAGCTCAGCCTGGTAGAGCTTCCGGCTGTAGTGGTTGGCTTTGGGCTAACCGTCATCAGCCTATCAGGCTTACAGAAACCGGAGTGTCGCAAGTTCAAATCCTGCGCGTGGGACCATAATATATCATAAAATTCAAAAAGACTGGATTTACTATACTAGCAGTGCCAGAAGATTCAGGCTGGTCTGCGCTGGACGAGGTAGATCAGAAAATTATTGCAATTTTAAACAAGAATGCAAGAACCCCCTCCAAGGTGATTGCATCCGAGCTTAGGAATTCCGGAGTAGATGTTTCTGACAGGACCATTAGAAAAAGAATTGAGCGACTTGAAAAAAGTGGAATCATAAAGGGATACAAGGCAGTGCTCAGCGGAGTTTCTGTTACGGAGGGGTTTGAGGCATTGTTCTTAAAATTAAAGATTGCCCGTTCCCTTAACACTCAGATAGAAGCGATAAAAGATTTTGCAAATACTTTTTCAAACTATCTTTTTGTTGCAACAATAGATGGCGATTGGAACATGCTCATAGTAATGAGACTTGATGGTGCAGAAAAAAATCCCACATCAAAAATAGTTGAAAAGTTTTCTGAGCAGATCTCAGACTACAGAATAAGCAGCGTTCAGATAAAAGATATTAACCGCCTGAACATGTCACTTGTACTGCTTACCTGATCTGATTCTGTTCTGTGACATCAAGTGCATTTTTTAATTCGTTTATTGTAAATGGTTTTTGAATAAATGCTGTAGAGCCAAACCCAATTGTCTTTCGCACTCGCGGCTCGCTTTTTTCATCAGCGGTTATCAAGATGATTGAGAGATCAGGCTTTTTCTCGAGAAGTTTTTTTGCAACAGTGTCACCTGTAAGATCTGGCATCTGCATGTCAAGCAATATTATTGGATTCTGCGAGTCACGGATAAGTTTTGCAACAAGTGACAACGCGCTTTTTCCATCATTTGCAGTCTTGATATCACGATAGCCAAGCCGCTCAAGATAGCTCTTAAGCCTTAACGTGATTGCAGGACTGTCATCTACTATTACAATCGGTCTTTTTTCCACCACAACCTTTGGAACATATTTTTTTACCTCGTCGGCTACCTTCATTGCCCTGTCTATTTGGCCTGCCTTGAGAAAGCATTTTGCAGCACATTGGTATGCATAGGGCGACTTGGTGGAGTTCTTTTTTGCAATCCAGAGATAATACTTTGCTGCCATGTCAAACTCTTCTTTGTTGTCTTTTCCTTGTTTTGTCTTGCATTCAGAGGCAAGGAGAAGGTAAATTCCAGCCTTGAGATTGTCCTTTTTCATCTCTTTTTGTGCCAGAGTCATGAACAGGTTGTAGGCTGAAACGTTTTGATCATTTCGCATATAGGTGCACGCCAAGTCAAACTTTTCAAGATCTTGGTCCAACACACAGATAACCCCATACAAGATTATATTTTTTGAGTTTGCACCGTGACGGTAAATTTCTTGACTTTTACAATCAAAATAACAAATCTAACAGATATTATAAAGACAATACGACTGGTACCCAGTGACTGAGGAAAACACTAGCACGGGACTTGCCCAGCCTCCAGTAAACATTCTCTTTACACCCCTTGACATATCAAAAAGGGATGTCTGGAGCATAGATATCACTCGCATACTGCAGATGCTAATATCGATCCTAAACCAGACGGACAAGAAGGATCTTCGAGTGGCAGGAATTGCAGCCCTATCTTCTGCCATGATTCACAAGATGAAGGTGGAAAGCATATTTGCATTACAGAGGGCAGCCATGGAGAAAAAGCCACTCAACCAGCGAGAAGACGTCGATATCGAGATAATAAACATGCCGTACAGGCACGAATCCACATATCCAGTCACCCTAGACGAGTTGCTCTTGGTGCTTGAGAATCTTATTGGAACCATAGCAAACCCGCGTTCAAGCAGGAGGCAGATGGAGTTTGAGCCTGTCCAAGTCCCCAACTTTGATGACTATTTCATCTCGCTTGAGAAGATAATCGGTCAATACGAGGAGCTCATAATGAACAAGATCAGGCCAACAGGTTCAGGTTCCTTTAGGAACATAACCTCTGAGCTTGAGTTGATAGACAGTGTTAGGTGTTTCTTTGCAATTCTCTTTTTGGCAAGGGACCTCAAGGTAGACCTTGAACAGACAGAAGACGACATCGTAGTGTCAATCGCAAAATAGGTTTACAAGCAGATCAACTGTCAGTAGGAATTTGATTTAAGTATCTTCCATCCTCCTTTTTTGTATAGATGGGTAAAGTAGAAGATGATGAGGCAATTGCCAGACTAGAGGCTGCCCTATACTCTGCAGGAAGGCCCCTCTCAATGGAGGAGTTGATAAAGGCATCAGGCACGGAATCAAGAACCAAGACTCTTGCTCTCATGACAGCCATAGTAAAAAAGACCAAGTCTGCGTTTAAGGCAATAGAGATTGCGCCCCTTCCAGATGGCTCGTATGTCTTTCAGCTAAAACCAGAATACAATACAGTGATTAGAAAATATGCTTCAAAGCCATTGCTTCCAACTGCGACTCTAAAGACGTTATCATATATTGCATACATGCAGCCAATCTCGTCAAAAAGACTGGTTGAAGTCAGAGGTTCTGGAGTATACATGCATCTCAAGCTTCTTGAGCAACTTGCATACATTGAGCATCAAAATGTTGGAAGACTCAAGATATACAACACGACGGAAAAGTTCCAGAAATATTTTGGAATACAAGGAGACAAGGACCTCCTAAAACAGAAACTTTTCACAAAAGTCAGATCGTCAAACCAAGGCACTACAAGCCAAGCGTTTCTCCCTAAAGTAGAACAGACTACAGAAACAATCACACATCCTTCCCAGTAATACTTGGATTGACATTTGCTCTAGATGGTATAAATTAGAGTTACTTTATCGTCTGCTTATGAAGAAGGCAGTAGAGAATCTTGCCACAAGTAAGATAACAGGAGGAAGAAGGTATCCCCTGAGGACCAGAAGGAAATACGAAATAGACAGATACTCTGTCGAAGCAATACCAGGTCCGCACGTAACTGTTACAAGAAAAGTTCGCGGAAGAAACATCAAGACTTCGCTTAAGACAACAGATTTTGTAAACCTGTCCATACCAGACGGCAAAGTGAAAAAAGTAAAGATCGTCAAAGTTCTGAAAAATCCCGCAAGCAGCGATTATGAAAGACGTGGTGTAATTTCAAAAGGCGCAATTCTAGAAACCGAAGATGGTCAGTGCAGGGTAGTTTCAAGACCTGGACAGGATGGCGCAGTAAATGCAGTTTTGATAAAGTGATCACAAAATGAAGGATTACGAACATGTCGTAATCTGGCTTGATTATTTCAACAAGACACTTCCAAAAAAAATGGGCAGGCGGGTTTCCCGGGAAAAAAGCGTTTTTGATCCTTCGCTCAAAGAATTGATAGATGCTGCCAAGGCAGCCGGTTTTGATCCAACCGAAACCAGTGACCAGGTAAGATTTCCAAGAAGACCGTATGTCAGGTCCGGCTATATCGTACTTTCAAAGGGACAGCCAAAGGCCAAAATAATTTCTGCCATCGCAGAAAAACTTACGTCGCGAAGGGCAAAACAGACCAAGTAAAGAGCTAATCTAGCTTGCAGCTAAAGTAATTTTGACAGAACTCTATTGATAAGAGTAATAGACTTGATCCATTAATTGCAGGAGGTAGGCGAAGTATTGCATCTAGCTAGTAGCGGAAGGGTCGTGATTAGACTTTCTAAACCGTTACGAGATGGTCAAATAATTGTAGACATATCTGGAACCAAAGTCGCCAAAGTTTCAGAAATGATAGGTCCTGTTGATGCACCATACGCATCAGCAATTCCGCTTACCAACAATATCAAAAGGCACATCGGACAGCACGTGTACATCGTTGACGAATCTCCTGCAATAAAACCAAAAAGATTCAGAGGAAAAAGAAGATGAACGTAACAGAACTACAAACACATTGTCCAGAATGTCGTTCAACTCTAATTGACGACATTCACAGTGGAGAAAAAATTTGTTCTGGCTGCGGACTGGTCGCAATGGAACAGATGTCAGACTATGGCCCAGAATCAAGAGCAACAAACCCAGAAGAAAAAATGCGAACTGCAAGAGCAACAGGTCAGACTACATATTCACAACATGACCTTGGAATTAGGACTGAGATCGCAATAGGAAGCAAAGACTTTAGTGGAAAAACAATTTCAAGCGACATGGCACTTCAGATGTACAATCTCCGAAAGTGGCAGACACGAATCAGAGTCTCATCTCCAAGAGAACGCAGGCTTGCAAACATTCTGTCAAAGATAGGCGAGACCTGCCAATCACTAGCATTGTCAAGAAATGTCATTGAGACAGCTTCAATGATATACAGAAACTTTGAAGGACAGGCAGAGGCAAAAGGCAAGTCAGTTGCCTGCATGTCTGCTGCTACAATATACATGGCATGCAAGCAGTGCGACGTCGTAAGATCACTTGACGAGATCTGCGCTGCCACTGGGAGCACAAAAGACGAAAGAATGAACGTAAAACTCACTGCAAAATACTACAGAATGCTCGTGATGGAGCTTGGGTCAAAGACAGCTCCAGTTGTAACCCTTGAGAAATACATCTCAAAGATAGCAAATCTGGCAAAGCTTGAGGTTCGGGTAGAGAGACTTGCTGCCGAGATTGCAGAAAAGACAGACGATCACAACCTAGCCGACGGAAAGGCACCAAATGGCCTTGCTGCTGCATATCTATACATAGCATCAACGCTTCTTGGGCAGAGCATCTTGCAAAGAGACGTCTCAAGCGTGGCAGGAATCACAGAGGTCACTATACGAAACAGGTGCAAGGAGATTCTGACAACCTACAAGATCAAGGTTATCCTAAAACCAGCATTAGCCAAAAACTAACCCCTTTTCCTTTTTGTTTATTTCATGTATTCATGGTTCTGTTCACAGTTATACCAGTTTACGCTTCAAGCACCTCATGTCAAGAAAAACACTACTTGCATCATCATTAGATCTTGTTTTGCTGATACTTTCAAACAGGTATCATGCGAGCAGTGATTCTAATGGCACCATGTAAAACAGCATAAGCATGATGAAGACTGACACAACAAATACTATGTTAAATGGTATAAGAATGGTACCGATAACGAGTTGTGTCTTGCAGGTGTTGACTGGTGTGTGATGGTAACCAATATGCATCTTCCACCAAGAATGCAAATGAAGGCTGGAAGTGGAGCACATGATGTATCGTGCAAAAAAAAGCTTTCAGCTAGTTCTCAAGGCATACGATGCATCGCCTGCTTGTGTTACTCCACATACTGCGACCAAACCTTTTGCAAGAGGGTGAGCACTAAGCCAAGACCAAGTAACAAAGACAAAAATGATGTACTAGCCGGACAGATAGTACAAGTTTCGGTTCCTCCAATCTACGCCCTAGGGCATCAAACCTTATTCCAATTTTTTGGAATGACTAAAAGTCGCAGTTAGCTTCATCTAATTTTTTGTTAGATTATATATCGAAAAGGCATTTGGAGATATGCATGGCCATACTTGAAATCAAAGACCTTCATGCCCAAAGAGAAGGAAAAGAGATTCTCAAAGGAGTAAACCTCAAGGCGGGTCCTGGTGAGGTTCACGCTATCATGGGTCCAAACGGATCAGGAAAGAGTACTTTAGCCTATACAATTTTAGGTCATCCAAAATACGAGGTGACGAGTGGAGACATTTTGCTTGACGGCCAAAGCATTCTGGATATGACTGCAGACGAAAGATCAAAGAAAGGATTGTTTTTGGCGTTTCAGTACCCAACCGAAGTTTCAGGTGTAGGATATTCACATTTTCTAAGAACAGCATACAATGCACTAAGCAAATCACTTGGAGACCAAAACCGCGAAGTCTTTTTGACAGTAAGAGAGTTTCAGAACTATCTGAAAAAAAATCTCGACCAAGTTGGTCTCAGACAAGACTTTCTTTCAAGATACCTCAATGAGGGATTTTCTGGCGGTGAAAAGAAACGTTCAGAGGTTTTACAGATGGCAGTACTGCAACCAAAGATATCAATACTAGACGAGCCTGATTCAGGACTTGATATCGATGCAGTCCAAGCTGTTGCAAAAGCAATAAGCCAAGTTTCACGAAAGGATGCAACAGTAATTGTAATTACCCACTATGCAAGAATTCTCAAATTCCTTGACAAGCTTGATTATGTGCATGTAATGGCACAAGGAAAGATGATAAAGGAAGGTCCAAAGGAACTTGCAGACGAACTAGAGCAGAAGGGGTATGCGTGGCTTGGCATTCAAGACACATCAAACGAGTCAAGTTCCTAGTCTAAAAATTCTTACATAGCAAAAGAAACTCTATTTCTGAAAGCATTACAGCATGTCAGAAGAGAAACAATCAAACGACTTCTATGCAGACTGTATGAAGTATTTTGATTCACTCAGAAAGCAAGGAAAACAGGACTTTGCTTTTGAAGATGAGTTTTTCTATACAATGCCTGCTCTATCTGAAAAGATAATTATCGAGAAATAAAACAATATCGAGAATCAAAACTTCCAGTTTGAGTTTATATATTCAATGATTAAACCACTCGTTGCAGAGGTATCGAAGCCCGGCTAACCGAGAAGGACTCAAGATTATGGCATAGGAAATCCTTTCCCTCAGGGGTTCGGGGGTTCAAATCCCTCCCTCTGCATCCTTTTTGACCTTCTTTGCCTCTGTTTGCGTGTTGACTCGTCAAAACCGCGGTGATTCTCTCCCATAGATATCAATGATAGTGTTTAATACAAAAATTTTTCCATTGTATACCATCTGATCTAATCATGAACCAAAAGCTACCGGGTCCAAACTCAAGAGATGTCATAGCCAAGATGAAGAAGTACACGTATGACTCCACTTTCATGTACCCACTTGTCATTGCAAACGGTCATGACTGTATAATTGAAGATCTAGACGGCAACAGGTTCCTTGACTTTACTTCCAACATAGGTGCATGCCCAATAGGCTACTCTCATCCTGATGTGCTTGAGATACTAGCAGAATATTCTACAAATGGGACTCATAAGATTGCGGGACAGGACTTTTACTCAAAGGAACATGCAGATCTAGCAGAGGCAGTAGCTACCACATTGCCAAGAAATTTCAAGTCGTTTTTTATTAACAGCGGCGCAGAGGCAGTGGAGAACGCAATAAAGATTGCCTACAGGAAGATTGGACCTCTACCTGGAATCTCATGTCTTGGCGCATTCCATGGTAGAACGCTTGGGGCACTCAGCTTCACTTTTAGCAAGCCTGTGCACAAGTACAACTTTCCCGAGTTTCCAGTCAAGAGGATCAAGTTTTGCACAAGAGATAATGACCCCGAGATTGAAGCAGCCGAGTCGCTACTCAAGGAAAACAAGATTGCCTTTATCTTGACCGAAGTCATACAAGGGGAGGGCGGATACAACGTTGCAAGCAAAAAGTTCATCAAAAACTTGAGAAAATATGCAACACAGTATGGCGTGCCGTTGATCTTAGATGAGGTTCAGTCAGGAGTGGGCCATACAGGCAAGTGGTGGGCCTTTGAACATTATGGTGTAACACCCGATATCATGAGTGCTGCCAAGGCTTTGCAGGTTGGAGCTACATTTTACAACAAGAAATTAGAGCCGCACGAGAGATCAGCACTGTCTAGCACATGGGGAGGTGGCAGCAGGATAGACATGGCAATTGGAGCAAGGACAATCAAGGTCATAAAACGTGACAGGCTGCTTGAGAATGCGACTAGGACGGGAAATATTTTGAAAAAGGGATTGGAGGAACTCGTAGGCAGAAAAGGAGTGATTGATGTGAGGGGTATTGGGCTTATGATTGGTCTAGAGTTTGACACAAGAGCTCGCAGAGAAAAAAAGATTGTAGAGCTGTTTAAGGGCGGTCTTTTGACTCTGGGTGCAGGACAAAAGTCTCTTAGGATAATACCGCCCCTTGTCATAACAAGAGAGCAGGTAGAGCAAGGGCTTTCAATAATGAATCATGTACTGTCAAGAAACTAGAATGAATTATTTTTCTATTAAAAAAGTCATTGACAAATTTTAGTTTCTATGCCTACTGCAAAAACGTCAATTCAAATTAATCGAACTCATCCCAAAACTCTCCAGTACATCACAAATGATGCCAAGTTTTCTTCTAAGAAAAAGTCTGGAACATCCCTTGAAAGGTTCAGCTCCTCAATCTCCGAATTCTTTACCTCTGACCTGAATGCGTCTACTAGCTTTTTTGTGTTTGATCTCTCGTTTCGTGGAGTATAATGGATTAGGAGTGTCTTCATGGAATCTCTATCCCTAACTGTTTTTTCAGTATCCCTGCCACGTTTCTAATTGTTACACTGCTTATACCAGATGCTTTTGCTATGCTCTTCTGGGTGGCCTTTTCCTCATTTATTATACTAGACAGGAAGACAGCGGTTGCTGCAAGAGAGACTGGATTTTTTCCGTCTGTTATTCCCTTATCATGTGCTCTGTTGAGTATGTCTATTGCCTCTCGTTTTGCCTTTTCACTGAGACCAACCATCGTTCCTATCTTTGATACAAATTCCAGTGGGTTGAAAGACTCTACTTGCAATTCTAGTGATTTGACAAGCACCCGGTAGTGTCTCGAGAGATCCTTAAACGAGATATTTCCTGCTTCTGCGATATCTTGTAGTGTCCTTGGCACGTTAGATTCCCTGCAGGCAACATAGAGTGTTGAAAGAATCATTCCCGATATGGTCCTTCCCCGGATTATATTCTTGGTTAACGCTTTTCTGTACAGATATGCTGCTCTTTCTACAATGGTATCAGAGATCTCTAGTTTTGACTGTACACTTTCCATTATTACAAATGCTGCCCTGAGATTTCTCTCTGACGAGTTTGCCTTGCTTCTGCTATCCCATGTTCGAAGTCTGTTGAAAGCGTACTTCATATAGGACGATATCGAGTTTCCAGAAGCGTCCTTGTCTGCATTTCCAATCACCGTCGAGAGCCCCTTGTCATGTATGGAAAGTGTTGATGCAAGTCCAGTCCTAGAATTTTGTGCATAATCTTCCATCGTAAATGATCTCTGTTCAGGACCAAGGTCTTCGACTTTATCAGCAAGTACAGAACCGCAGCTTGCGCACAGGATCTCGCCGCGAATGCTATCAGTTACTAGTGGGCCATGCAAGTTACCACTAGCAGGGCATTTCTCATCAGCCCTTGACTGGAATACAAACTCTTGTCTGTGGGTTTTATTACTAACTTTCATTTGTATAGTTACTATATACTCGAAAGTATTTAAGATATCAAGTTAATGTAAGGATATCAGATTAACTCTTGGTAAGTAATGTTCATGTTCTATCGTGATAATTGGATTAATTCTAGACAGCTTCCTTTGGCTTTGAATAAATTTCTTTTAAAATTTTGGGCTTACCATCTTTGAATACGTCTTTTGCACAATACTGCATCGAGTACGCTGCCATTGCCTCCAAAACTGGTTTTAGTGCTAGCCCCTTTTTTGTCATTGAATATTCTATCTTAACAGGCGTGCCGGGGTAAATTCGCTTCTCAATTAGGCCATTTTTCTCCATCTCCCTCAAGCGAGCAGATAATGTCTTTGGATTAATTTCCTCAATTGATTCCAAAAACTCGTTGAATCTATGCTGCCCAAGTTGTGCCATGTTGCGAATTATGTGAATGGTGAATTTTTTTCCAATAATTTTAAACGTATTATCAATAGGGCATGCCTTCAGAGAATCAAGAACGATTTTGCATTCTTCATCTGTCAACTTACCATCGTCTCATCCAATTTCTATATAGAAACTTTCCAATTTAAATACTTACCTTTCTATAGTGACTATAAGAAAGTAACATGAGGTGCGAATCAGAAACATGTGACATAGAACATGCTTGCGGTTTCAAACATTACATCTGCAACCTTGTCCATCGTGGGTCCGAAATTGGCATCAATTCTCTTTTTGAGTCGTTCCACCTGCGCCTCATATATGGTGTCATGGAAGGCGGAGATAAACCCATACTCCATCAAAACTCCAACCTTATTTTTTTATCCAGATTGTTCCTTGCCAGTAATCTTTTGTTTCCTTGAAATCATGAGGGCTAGCACCGAGTATAGGCCTATAGATGCAATCTGGAAGAACTTGATCTGAGAATGCTTGCAATACCTCTCGACGGTGGCCCTCGGAAAATGTGTCATGTTTGCACAACCCTGTTTGGGCCCACTATGGGACATGTTTCCAGATGAAACACCTTCTGGCATCTGTCCAGCAGGTGCACCTACAAAGAGATTATGCGTATGGGTAGCAAACCACAGTGCAGTAAATATTATGGTTCCAGCAATTCCAATAATCTGCCAGATTCTGCCCCATCGTTTTATGACTGGTACTGCCCAGAAAACCTGAAGATTCCACCTACTAGAAATGGTACTCTCTCATCAATCTCACATGAAATCGACATTGGGATCATCATCAGGTGCAATATTCCTGCAATCACCGTGTGGTGGCAGCAGCTGCAAATAAAACAATCATAATTTGTGGTCTTTAACTAAAGTTTGGCTTATCTTCCATAGGTATAGATAATCAGATTATAATCCATTGTCTAACGAAGGAATAATGTACCGCAATTTTTATAATCGATACATGTAGGAGAGGAACTTCAGTTATTCCCAGTTAATAACATTCCGTGCCTCAAACACCTGAAATAAGGTGTGTGCATAATCAATCTATAATCAGTATGCCTGATACTTGTCACCAAGTTCAAGCGATGCTATTTTTAGTTTCAAGACCTCATTTGCCCCCTCGTAAATTATTATCGCACGTGAGTCCAAAAAGTGCCTTGCGACCCTGCTTGTCTTCTGATATGCAAAGGAGCCAAATATCTGAACTGCCCTGTTTGCACAGTCAAATGCAGCATTTGTAGCATGCAATTTGGCTATTGCGGCAAGCCTATCTGCCCTTTCCCGCAGTGTTGAATATTCCTTGTCCTCTCGATTTAGTTTTTCCTGCCATTGCGGATCCCTCTCCTTTAGGCTTTCTACGTAATCATGCAGTTTTTGTCGTGCAAAGGCTGTGCGATAGACAAGCCATCTTGAGCTTTCAATATTTACTATCATTGATGACAGATGCTCTTGAATCAATTGTTTTTTGGCAAGAACTGCGCCGTGCTGCTGCCTTTTTTGCGAATGCTTGATTGATTCTTCAAGGCAGTCCTTCATTACTCCAATTGCCCCAGCTGCCACACTAAGCCTCCCATCTATCAAGGCACTGTAGGCTATGCTTAGGCCTTTTCCCTTTGTTCCCAAGAGATTCTTTTTTGGGATGATACAATTTTCGAATCTTATCTCCGCATTTTTTATGCTGAGCAGTCCCATCTTGTTTTTCATCTCATCTGCACGAAACCCTTTGGAATCAGTATCCACGATGAATGCAGATATTCTACCATCATGTCCTCTTGCATATGTAGTAAGGACTTTGGCCAAGGTTCCATTCCCCACCCAGTGTTTCTTCCCATTTAGGATAAAGTCGTCTCCCTTTTCCTCAAATTTTGTAGTTATCGAACCAGGATCGCTTCCAGCATCAGGCTCGGTGAGCGCGAATGCCATGATACTTTTTCCAGATGTCGTATCTGGAAGATATTCCCTTTTTTGTTCCTCGTCTGCCCAGTTTTGCAATACCATTTGACCGATTGATACATGTGCAGAGAAAAATGTGCGCAACGAGTTTCCCTCCCTTCCTATTCTTTCAAGGGCAAATGCATATGTCAGTATGTCATATCCAAGCCCGCCATACTTTTTTGAGATTGGACATCCAAGCATCCCGATCTTTCCAAACGCTGGAACTATCATGTCATTTGGTTTTTCCTCAAGATAGCATCTTGTTTCATGCTCTCTGATGGATCTGCAAGCGTGGTCAACTTGTTCTAGAAAATTTTTTTGTTCTTCGGAGATCTCAAAGGTCATCTTTGAGAGGTTGGAGTATGACATCAATTGTATTTGCCAGTATGCTGCAATAAGATTATCGTGTCAGGCTCGTATCATGTCAATCTCTCTTACCCTGTGTTTTGAAAGATCGACATGCAAGTTGGCGTGGGTTTCGTTGGTGAAAACAAGATTACAACGATAACATTTCCACGCCTTTGAGCTCACGATACCCTTATGCAATTTTTGTTTATAAGTATATTGAACGATTCATCTATTTCTTACAAAAAGGAGATTCTTTTGGAATATTGTTCTACGAAATTCAAAAATGACAAGCAAATCATGAAATTTTCAAACATGCATAGTAGGTACGTTGTCTTACAACCAGTTTATGTCCTACGTTTGCATATGGAGAGAAGGTGCTTGAGATTCATTCCATGAAAAAATTGCAAGAGTATGTGAGAAGAAAGGTTGCAAGAAACGATCCTGCGCATGATTTTGAACACATCACGAGGGTTTACAACAACGCCAAAAGACTTGCTAGAAAAGAGCATGGAAACACAAGGCTTGTGCTTGCTGCAGCCTTGCTACATGATATCATATCATACCCTAAGTCATACCCTAGGTCCAAAAGTTCTTCGGAACAGAGTGCTACACAGGCAAGCAAGGTTCTTCCAAAGTATGGCTATACAAAAGACGAGATAAAGATAATTTCAGACGCAATACGCGACCACAGCTTCTCAAGGGGAACAACACCTAGTACACTCACAGGAAAATTATTGCAGGATGCAGACAGGTTGGATGCTATTGGCTCAATAGGAATAGCAAGGGCATTTTCTGTCGGCGGTGCAGAAAGAAGACAGTTTTACAACAACAAAGATCCTTTTTGCAAGACCCGCATCCCAGATGATAAGAAATGGACGCTTGATCATTTTTACAAAAAGTTGTTGCCCCTAGAAAAAAATATGAACATGCGTAGTGCAAGGCTTGAGGCACGAAGAAGGATAAGGGTAATGAGACAGTTTCTACATGAGCTCAAGTCTGAGATCTAACCGTAGTCAATGTATCGTTTGAACCTCTTCTCTATCTCTTGATTTTTTCCCTGCAGTATTCTTTCCATCTCTTGGCGGTATATTCTTCTGATGTGTTTGTCCATGTCTGCAAGTTTTTTATCATTAGAATAGCATGTAGCTAGAGGATCAAGCATCTTGTAATATTCCACAACCTTGTTCCTAAATTCCACAATGTTTGGTCTTCGTATCCTATTCATCCTAAACCATATTGTTGCCCAGCTTGCTCCCACAACATGTGGCAATAGGTCAAATGCCCTATCTATCTCAAAGCCCTCGTCGTCTCTCATTTTTCGCCAAGGGCTTTTGCGGCAATCTTTGAGAAATATGTTACTATCATGTCTGCCCCTGCCCTCTTTATGGCAGTCAAGATTTCAAGGGTGACCTCCTTTTCGTCAATCCATCCTTGCATTGCTGCTGCTTTTACCATTGCGTACTCGCCAGAGACGCTGTATGCAGATATTGGTATGTTGTACCTGCTTCTTGTCATTGCAATAAGATCAAGGTATGCCAGTGCGGGTTTTATCATGACAACGTCCACTCCTTCGACAATGTCTGTCTCTACTTCTCGCATGGCCTCTTTGGGATTAGTGTACGGCAGCTGGTAAGTCTTCCTGTCTCCAAACTGTGGTGCAGAGTGTGCCATGTCCTTAAACGGCGAGTAAAGAGATGATCTGTGCTTTGCAGAGTGTGACATGATTGCCACATCCTTAAATCCTGCATCATCAAGAGCGTGTCTTATTGCTTTGACTTGGCCATCCATCATGGCAGATGGCGATACCACATCAGTTCCCGCTTGGGCCTGTGACACAGCGGTCTTTGCCAGCACCTCTAGGCTAGAGTCATTGTCAATCTTGTCACCTCTTACCAGTCCACAGTGTCCCGCACTAGTGTACTGACAGAGGCAGACATCCGACATTATGGCAATCTTGTTTCCAAGACTTTTCCTTAATTCAGATATTGCCTTTTGAACAACGCCGTTCTGTGAAAACGCGGAAGTTCCCTTGTCGTCTTTGTGTGATGGAATACCAAAAACCATTATTGCCGGAATATTCAGATCTGCAATAGAGCTTACCTCGTTTGCTACATCTTTTAACGGAAGCCTCTCAAATCCCGGCATGGCTTCTCCCTCAAGTTTTGATTTGAGATCCTCTTGCACAAATATTGGACAGATAAGATCCTTTGGAGATAACCTAACCTCTTCTAACAGCTCACGAATCTTGCTGCTCTGTCGCAGCCTTCGAAGACGGACATTGGGATAGGACATTACAAAAATTACGATTTCCTAGCAATATAACTTGTTACTCTTTTGTCTTGTAGTCAAAGAGTTTTGTGACGGTTTTGAGAATCTCAGAATCTCCTTGCTCTGACGCCTTTCTGAGGTTGTTCATCGGTACTGATATGATATCCTCTACAATTGCCTGTGTTAGCTGATCAATGATTCTAATTTTTTGTTCGTCTTTTTCTCCAAGCATCTGTAGTGCCTTTTTGAGTTCCTTTACACGAGCCTGATCAATTTCCTTGAAGACATTCTTTACTATTGGTTCTACCTCTAGCCTTTTCATTGCTGCTTCCATTACTGGCAACTCCTCGTTAATTATCTCCTCCGCTGAAGAAACCACACCCATCCTTGTGCGCATGTTCTTGTCAACCATCTCGGCAATCTGGTCAAGGTTCATCATCTTTATCTTCTTTATAGTAGATACCCTCTCGTCCACAGTGCGAGGGTTTGAGAGATCCATTATCATCATGCCGTTTTTGCGCAATTCCATTGCTTCCTTTATCCTTTCATAGGTCACTAGGAAATATGGCGCCACCGTCGCTACAAAAAGGACGTCAACCGACTTAAAGTTTGCAATGGATTCTTCGAACTTGACAGGCTTTCCTCCCACCGTCTCTGCAAACGACTTGGAGCGCTCAAATGTCCTGCTTGTTACGTCAAAGTTTATTCCTCTCTTTTTGAGCGATTTTGCTACAAGGCTTGCTGCCTCACCAGTTCCAATCAACAATATTTTTTTAGATTTTAGATCATCAGTGTTTTCCTCTGCAAGTTTTACTGCCATGGAGCCAATAGAGACGCTTCCCTTGCCAATGCCGGTTGCCTGTCTCACTCTTGTGCCAACACGTATAGCTTTTTCAAATAATGTATTGAGCGCAGTACCTGATGCGCTCATCTGGCGCGCTGTATTGATTGACTCTTTTATCTGTCCCAGAATTTGTTCCTCGCCTACAACAAGCGAGTCAAGCCCCGAAGTGAGTTTTAACAAGTGGTGGTAGGCATCAGTCCCCTCACTTATCTCTAGATTTTCTTTGAATGCATTTTCTTCAAGACCAGAGACCGAGGCCCATGTCTTTTTTATCTTGGCAAGGTTGGTACCGTTTCCAAATCCAAATAACTCAACCCTGTTGCAGGTTTGCAGTAAGACACACTCCTGCAGCCCAGAATGCTTCAGGAAAGACTCGTACGCAGAATCAAGATCCCTAAAGGTGAACCTTTCAAGCATGTGTATTGGGGATTTTCTAAAGGTAACTCTTGCGTTGATTACCTCGCTTGTCAATCCAAATCACCCAGCATCTCGATCACCTGTTTCTGTGCTTTTTTTAGATTTCCGTCAGCTATTAATTGTTTGATACGATTGTCATTCATGACTCTGTAGAGGAACTTTTTGCGTTCTGGAAATGTGCCAAGATTTGTCTTTGCAGCACGCCTAGCAAAGTCCTGTAGTTTTATTTGATATATGTCCTCTTTTTTGATTAGTTTCTTGAAGACCTTCTCGGCCTGCATTCTCAGCTTCCGTGCCATTGCGGGGCTTCGTCCACCAGTAGATACTGCTATCTGTACCGTGTCTTGTATGTTTATGACAGAACCAAATGCAAAGTCGCTTACCTCCGGGTCATCGGCGGCATACGCATAGCACCGCATCTTCTTTGCCTGCTCTACTATCTTCCTGTTTAGATCCCTGTCATCGGTAGTGGCAAGAACTGCAAATGGCTTGTATTTCTTTAAAAAATCAGCATTTGCAAGCTTCATTTTTTTAAATTCAATCTTTTTTTGCTTTACATACTTGTCTATCTGCCTGTTGGTCGAGTCGCTGATTAGAAGAATCTTACAGTCTTGGGTCAGCAAGGCGTTGACCTTCTTTAGACCTTCGTTTCCTCCCCCTACAACTATTACTAAATTTCCCTTCAGATTGAGGTCAACTATCAATAATTTCGCTGTCTTTGCAGGATATTTATAGATTCCATGAAAATCTAGGTAACATTTTTAATTGTAATTACGATTTGTTTTTGGTGTACATGGACAAGATGGACAAGGAAATTCTAAATGAGATACAATGGACGTTTCCTCTGGTTCCAAGACCGTATTCTGAGATCGCAAAAAAATTTCAAATCTCAGATGAAGAGTTGATGAAAAGATTGCGATCACTCAAAGAGTCTGGAATATTACGACAGCTTAGTGCCATCTTTGATACTCGAAGGCTCGGTTACAAAAGTGCGCTTGTTGCAATGGCAATTGATGTAGATAGGCTTGACTATGTTGCAAGTCAGATAAACAGACATCCAGGTGTAAGCCACAATTATGAACGAAATCACGAGTACAACTTGTGGTTCACACTCGCAGTTCCTCCTGGCTCTGATCTCAAGTCTGAGATTGACAAGTTTTCAAAGTTAAATGGAATAAAAAAGATCAGGATGCTTCCCACAATTAATCTCTTCAAGATTGGGGTAAAGCTTGAGATGTTGGAAGAGAAAAAGGCGGAGGTAAAACCAAGCGAGCAGAAGAAAAAGATAACAGAGGTCAAGTTTGTTGCCACCGAAGAAGACAAGAGGTACATACGCGAACTACAGAAAGATCTTGAGATAACAGAGAGACCCTTTTTAAAATCGGCGCAAAATCTGGGTATAACTGAGGAGCAACTCCTTGAAAAGGTCAAGTATTACGAAGGGATTGGGGTCATGCGAAGGTTTGCAGCAATCCTTAGGCACCGGGAGGCAGGATTTGTAGCAAATGGCATGATAGTATGGAAGGTTCCGGAGGAAAGGATTGAGGAGGTTGGTGCAAAGCTTGGCGCATTCCCACAGATCAGCCACTGCTACCAGAGACCTGTCTATGCAGACTGGCCATACAACGTATTTTCTATGGTACACTGCAAGTCAAATGAGGAGGCACAAAAAATTGCGCAAGAGATTGAGGGGCAGATAAATGTTCGTGAGTATAAAATACTGTTCAGCTCACGAGAATTCAAAAAGACGCGTGTAGAATACTTTGTAGAGCATGAGTTTAGGATAGAAGAGACCGTTCCTGCCCAGATGCCAAAGACAGGATAGAAGTTTTAAAATATCTCTATCTGCGAACTAGGAACTGCGTTAAGTGTAACAGTAACAGTCTTTACCCTGTTTTTGTACATAAAGTATTTTTTTCCTGCAGTGTTTGTAGCACCAGAGATCTTGACAAAACCAAGCTTGTGTAGTTTTCCGACCTACCTGTACACTTGGGTGAGAGGAAGGTTGCATGCAATTCCTATCTCATATGCGGATTTTGGCGAGTCCATTGCATATTCGAGCACCTTCATGGCTTGCTCGTTTGATATTATCTTTAGTACTGCTCGAATATTTTCTTGGTCTACCTCCCTGCCCAAAAGAATTACTCGTACAGGTAGCGTTTTGTTTGAGACAATATAACAAGGGCGATTAGAATGTGCTTATGTGCAAACAATTGCAAACATCTAGTCGCTGAACTTGAACGAGATCATGCCTGCATTATAGTCAAACTGGATCTTTTTGTCAAGCATGTCTGAAAATATCAATTCAAGAACAGTTTTATGATACAAGGACCAGTTTTCTCCAAGATCGTGTTTTACAATAAATGTGTGATAGTCGTTTTTCATGTTGTGGTTTATCTCAATTGATGAGGCCTTCATCCTTGCCTCAAACCACGACAGAAAAGAGGACAGGCTGATATCCCCCTTCATAAAAAGCGCAATATCCCGTACAACATTTTTCCCAATCCTGTTTGCCATGTCTATTATATTCTCTTGTGACATCTTTCCAAAAAGTTCAACAATTATTGGCTTGGCAATTGGTACCATCCCAACCTTTGACTCGAACATGTCCCACTCCACATATCTCTTGAAGATCTGGTTGACAAACGTATTCAGGCTGGTCTCTCGGTGCTCAGACTCTGCACGAAGTTTGTTTAGCACATCTTCGTCGATTCGAAATGTCATGGTTGATGTCTTTTTTGTAGTTAAGACCATTGTTTTACATCATTTCCTTAACTCTGAATCTGTCAATATCTGAGAATTCAAGTTACTCACGCTGTCTGTACAGACGCCTTGAGCTCGTACGGAGGCCACTGGTTGAAGAGTTCGATTATCTCCCTCTTGTCTTGTGAGCTTAGGTATTGACCGTCGGACATTTGTGAGAACATTACAATCTCTTCTTCACTTACAACAGTTGGAAGAACAGATGATATACCCTTGTGTGAAAGAATGAACTTGATTGCAAGCTCTGTAATGTTCCACCCATATCGCCTCGCAATAGGCATTAGTTGCTCAGCCTTTTGCAGCGACTGCTTTACCCAGTCTCCGCTTCTAACAGAGCGGTGGTCCTTTTCGCTGATCTTTGTGTCTGCCTTTACCTTTCCTGTCAGTATTCCAGATGCGTCAGGAACTCTTACAAGAATCCCGACATTGTGTTTTTCTCCCTGCTCTATCAGTATGTTTCCAGGATTTTGTTCCAGTATGTTGTATACTGTTTGGACCGCAGTAGCATTGGTGTGCTCCATAGACTCTAGTCCCTCTTGGGCCCACCCAATGGCCGGTCCAAGTGCTATTTGGTAGCTCCTGACCATTCCTTCCCTTACTTTGTTGTCGAGGTGATCGAAGATCTTTTTGTCTCGTATTGTGTGGATCTTTGGGTTGTGTAACCCGTAAACATCAAGGTAATCAGTCTGCAGCCTTTCAAGGCTCTTTTTTAAAGCAAAATCGGTAAATTCTGTTGTGAATTTTTGCGGAAGTTCCTTGTGGTCTATCTGCTCAGCACTGTAAATGTCATAGCCATACTTTGTTGATATTACAACCTCGTTTCTCATGCCGGAAAAAACCTCGCCAATCAGATGTTCGCTCTTTCCCCTTCCATAGATGTCTCCAGTCTCAAAATAATTGATTCCTAAATCATATGCACGCTTTAGCAGTCTCTTGGCCTCGTCATCCTCAATCTTTTTCCCCCACCAATCAAGGCCTAGTGTCCATGCTCCAAATCCAATCTCGGATACCTTGATTCCGCTTTTGCCTAGTGTTCGATATTTCAATTTACAATTCTCCTAAATTCTGACAGTTGTGCTTGAAGTTCGGTATCGCTCAAAACAGCTTTCCCAGCCTCCGAATTTACATTTAATTCTATCCAAGATTTGCATCCGTGATAATCTGGCAGCACGGGTATTTCGGTAGGTTTGATCTTGTAGACCTTAAGGAAGATTGCCTTCATTGGTTTTGACGGCATCCAGTTCATTCTCTCCACGATGTAAGAGTCACTCCATATGTGAAACTGCGAGAGCTGCTCAATTTTTTCCATGGATGATATGTCACGCTCTTCTACCATCTCTGCAACTGATGTGATTCTGTTATAGCCTCCCCTTGGTTGGCTCTCCCTCGCATCTGCAAGATATCCATAATACTGCGATTTTAGAAATGCGTTGTCCTGGTGCTCATATGTTGGGAACAGTGCAAACTTTGTTGCCTCTACTCTAAATCCAGATGCCGTCTCCAAAATTCCCCCCTTTCTTAGTAGTACAGTCTGGTTTCCGTTCTCAAGTGCTTTAACTACGGTTGCCCATTCCTTTAACGCCTTCATCATCCTAGGCTCCTTATCAGAGAGATAAGGTCTTTTTTGACACAAACAATCATCGGGGTATCAACCTGTACATATCCACTGACTCGTGTCTCTCTGAGATCCATTATCAGGTCTTGAAACCTGTCCAGAATGTTGGTCTCAAATGCCAGCATGAAGTCCTCGTCGTGAATCCCAAAGGAGTATGTGGTATTCAGGTTTACATCAGGATATTTTTGTCCTACGGCTATATGCTCTGCCATCATTTCTTTTCTCTTTTCAAGCGGAAGAAGATACCACTCTCTTGTCTTGATGAATGGATATACAACGACATACTTTTTTTGCTCCTCGCCTCCGAGCCAGCCGTGTGTTGTAGGATTTTTCACATATACGGAGGGCCTGGTACAGGAGAGATAGACGTGTGTTGGAGTTATATATTTCCCAAACACTGTCAGGTACAACTTTGATACAATATCCTGTATCTTTTCGACTGACTCGGACGCAAACCACAGCAAAAATTCTGCATCATCTCTCAATCCCAGAGTAGAATATGACCTGTAAGGAATCTGAGAGTTTTTCAGGATATTTTCCACTTCCTTTGCAGACTCTTCCTTTGCAAGGTCTGCCATCCAGCGCCATTTGGGGTCAACCTTGAAGAATGAAAAATTAAAGAATGTTCTCGGTTGCTCACTCATGCAGTCTTGATTTATCGGCTGGATATTTAAAATCTAACCACGATGTTCTCCCGTGGTTGATGTAACTCGGAATGAATAATATAGTAAGAGACCCAGAACCCAAGCGAGGGTTAAGTTGAGCAGAAAAAAAGTACTTGCAATTGCAATCGGGTCCATTTTTGGAGCGTTCATAATAACAATGGTCTTCCTTGTGATTGACTCCTATTCTCCCTGATTAAGATATCTAATTGTTACATTGTTCAAAGTTCGGAAGTTTTCAATGTGCTGTTCAATTAGGGTGATGAAGTGTTAAGTTAGGCTGATGAAATTTTTAGTTAAATATTGTTAAAACAAACGTTGTACCATGAGTGAAACCGAATTGTTTCAAAATAAAATATTGACAATGTTAGGAGATCATTTCGATGAGGTTACGGACGAGTGGCCTGTTTCTCTAGAAGCTACCGACGACCTTTCACCCGACAGCGACAGATACACGCCCAGAATTGATGTGGCAGTAGGTCCGTTCAATGTAGGAATTGAAAATATAAAAAACAAGATAGAAAGCACCTTTTTACGGGACACACCAGAAAAATTGAAAAATTTTATCGAGTCCAACACGTCAGGGAAAAACCAAAACCCGCGGTGCACGCTGGCAATAGAAATCGAATTCAGTGGGTCGGAAAAGGTTCTCCTTGGTGACATAACAAACGCGAGCATGATGGGATTGTACGGTTTCGTGATTGCAAACGATTCGACCATGGAAAGTCTAAGGAGGGTTTTCAGATACACCAAAGTAGTCAAGGATCTTGAAAAAGCACCGCAGGATCTTTTCTCCAATATTTGCATAATTTCAGACAGCGAATTTGTGGAACTGTTACAGGAATAATTTAAGCGCGTTATTGATTTCATAATTACCAGCAATTTGTCTGAAACCTCTTTTCCTGTTATGATCATGACAGTGAAGAAAGCGATAACCTTCATAGATCTTCTGGTTGAGAACAAGAAAGAATTCAAATCCGGAATAATGGATCTTCTCTTCAAATGGGGTTATGACGGGCAAGATGTCATGAATCGCAACGCCAAGATGTTCGTAAGCATGATACAAAACGACATCGAATGGTTACAGGGAATCAAGAAAGAGCTCTTGCCGGAACAGCATCTTACAAAGATAATTTGCAGTCATCCAAAGAAAGACCATGACGTCGATCCCAATGGCCAGAAGTACTGCATGAATTGCAACGCGAATCTAAAAAAGGAAAATGGGCAAACTGGTTCTTTCATTGCTTCGATTTTATTTTTTCTATGAGTTTCTTAGCAACGTTCTCTCCTTTTCCAGTAAGGGAAAAAAGATCTTCTTTCTTATCATTAATTCCATCTTTTCTAATTATACCTTCGTTCAAGAGTCTATTATTCATGTTACCTCCTTGAAACCAATTGCCTACAGCTTTTCCCCAATCTTGTAGTGTCTTCTTAATCTCTTGCTTAGTTTTTTTAGATTTCAAAAATAATGCGATAACTACAAGGTGTTGAGTAGACACGTCATCGATATGATCAATTACAAGTTTTTCAACATTGCCACCCTTCTTACTTGAATATTCTTCACTTAACACAATTTTCTCTAATCGAGCAACTCTCTCTTCTAGTGATAATGGCTTATTTTCGCGAAGGTCCAAATTTACAAGATACGGATCAAGTCGTACAATTTAAGAACTTTCCTTGTTGTTATGGTTTGTTAATTCAATGATTTTAGAGGCTATACTTTTTCTAGCAGGTTCAGAAATAACATAATTGTTATCTTTTGTAAGATGAATATCGCGATTTTCTTCAAGATCTCTTATTGCGTTTGTTATGGTAGGTGGCTTGAAATGTCGTTTCATTGAATTGCCTAAGTCTTTTCGTGATAAACCATCATTGCTTGCGTCAAATAGTCTGATTAAAATCTCATCATCGCATGCAACCTGTGCATTTACGAATTTTTCGTCACCTATTGTTTGTATTACTGGAATGTATTCCTTGACTACGTCTTTGATCAATTTTTCCACAGTTTCGGTATCGCGTGTATGGTACAATCTTAAAAATTCTGCCATTATCCAACCACAAGTACCAACCGATAACTTTCCATCAATATAATCAGGGTTAATTGGTTTTTGATGCGCTGCTCCTAATTTACTTCTAGGTTTGTAAATTATTGATATTGCTATTTGAGGAATTAACAATCTTACAGATTCAGAAAATTTTGAGCCATCGGCTTTTTCTAAATCATCAGAAATTTTATTAAAGTCACCTGACTTGATTTCAGCTAATACTTGTTTGTTTAGAATAAATTTCAGTATTCTGAATACATTTTCTACAAATTTTCCTGACTTTACTAAGGCTATCTCGTGGTCTCCCTTAATGTAGGAATCCTTCACAGCCTCGTAACTATTAACTAAATCCTTGACAAGATCCGGATTCAATTGTTGAGATAGTATACTTATGATCTGGTCTTTCATAATAATCAGGACTTGATGTATGTCCACTGTTTAGATTTGGTTCCATCTGGTAGATCCTTTGTACGTTTTAGAAGGCCTTTTCTTACTATTTTTCTTAATGGGAGAGTAAGATCCGATGGTTTCAAATGAAAATCCTTTGTTTTGAGTTGTTCTACAATATCGTTTAAAATTCTATTTTTATCAAAAAATTTCTCATTAATTAGACCAATTACCTTTTCAATAGTACTACCTTTTTTATACCAAGTTGAACCGGTATATGTTAAGCCAATTTTTGTTCTTTTTGTGTCGCCAGCCTTGGTAAGTTCAATTTCACCCTCATAAACTTGGCCGTTTTCATCTGTAATGCTAATTTTTGCTTTTAATGGTTTTGTCATAAGTATTACCTCGCTGGTTGATTTTTAGCAATTTTGCTCTCTATGTATTCCATGCCCTTTTGGAGAATTTCGTAACGATATTTCTTAATTTTAGTTTTCAAGGTTTTAACAGTTATCTCTTTTCGTGTCACATATTTGCCTGTGACATTTTTCAATGACATAGAAATATTATTCACTGTAATGGTAGTTAGGCCAAATTTTTCTGCAAAAATTTCTTTCATCTCGTCTGACGTTAGGCCAGATTGTTCTCTTACATTCTTTGAAACATATGCCAAAAGAGCAAGACACTGATCATGGACAGATTTTAGAGATTTCATGTATGGTAATTTATTTACATCGATTTTTTCCAAAATCTGCTTATCGACTTCTGGTACTACCTGAGTCTCTGTTTTTCTATGTTGCAAGTGTTTTGGTGCACTTTCGTCAGTAGAAAATATGTTTTCCTCCTCTAGAAGTTTTGAAAAAATAACTTGAAACGCAGCAGTCCTGTAGGGTTCTTTCTCATCTTCTACTGCATCAAGAGCAATTTTGATTTTGTCCTTTATGTTTTTCTTATCTAATTTCATTTATGTTTCTCCCCTAACTGTTGTATCATTGAATCAAGATGTTCTCTTCCTTTGCTTGTTATCCTGTAAAGATATTCCTTGCCCTCTTGAATTCTGTCAACATATCTGCCCACCGTTTCCATTAAAGACATGCTAACCGCGTTTGCACTTTTAGATAACCTAAACTTCTGTGATAAAATAATTTGTATATCTTTTGGAGAAAGAGAGTCCATACTAAATTCATCACTTGCAATTTTGAGAACATAGAGATTCTGCCCGATTGGTTTCAGTTTTGGAATTTGTGTTGAGGCCCAATCATAATCTGATCTTAATATAGCGTCTATTCCGATCTTTCCTCCTTTTTGTGGAATTGGTATCGGACGTTTTTGACTAATCTTTTGCACAGGAGTACCTGAATTAAGCAGATGTCCCAAAACTACCTCGAAAGATAGATCGTGGTATGGTTTCGGAACGTCTTTGACTATATTGATGGCTTCGTCTATCTTTTTTCGTATTTCAGAGGTCATTATTTATCAATTTATAGTAAGTGCGTAAGTTTATAAGCCTTTGTAGGATCAAAATTTGCGTCCAATTGAATTCTTCAACTAATCATAAGGGTATTCAATGGTTTTACCAAATGATTCCCTGCAAAACCTTTCAAAATTTCCGTAAGTTCGTCTCTCCTTTTGTATTCTTCTATCAATTCCGAAATATTGTGCCTCTTCCATACCTGATATTTTGTCTCGTAAAGATTCCTTGCAAGTCTTTGATCATCTTGGCTGGATGCGTCTCTACATCAAACCACTCCCACTCTTCATGTTTGGATCCTCTTTGCGTATTTCGAACATCTTTATCCAAGAACTATCTTTTCTATTCTCTAGCCAGCTAAAATCGTTGATAGATAAAATATCGTTAATCTCTCGCCATATTGCTTTAGGTAACCAATCTTTGGGTTTCAATGAGATGCAATCAGTTTCACGCTTGATCTCAAGATACTTGATTCTCTTTCCTAGCTGAAGTTCAAAGCTATCTTTTCTTTTTTCTTGTTCCTTGGCTTCGGCACTTTGCATTATGAGATTTTTTAGTTTGTTATTTCCTAGCTTTAAATCAATGCCCGCAGCCTCGGCAGGTGTAATCTTGTTACTCAATCCTGCATGAGGTCTGAGATAGTTATGTTCTATCCTCTTGAGGTCTAGGAAGGTTTGGGCAGACTTGTCGTTGCCCAGTCCTCGTCTTGTCTTTGTAATCTCTCTTACTTCGTTATGCCATCTCTCAATAGGTCTGTTTGCAAAGCCTTCAGATAGAGATTTTGTCTTGATATGGGCTGTTCTTCTTGTGTCAAATTCCCTTCTAAAGGCAGATTCGTATGTATGCAAAGCATCAGTGATAATGTATGACGGATTTGACTCGACTCTCTTTTTGCCAACTTCCAAGACTTTTCTAGCGTCTCTTGTATCGCGCCTTTTTGAGATCTCTGTAGCAATAACAAACCTTGTCTGAGGATTTATGATTGACCATGCCCAGTCGTAGAAGCCCTTTCCTTTGATTTCTTTTGTATTTTTTACATTAAGCATCATCTCATCAACAGACCAGACTTCTTGATATTCTGGAAATTTGCTGTCAACATATTCTTTCATAAGTCCAGTAAATTTTTGAACCCAGTTCAATATTGAAACGTGACTAAGCTTTACTTCATGTATGCTCAAAATATGCCTTGCAATGTTACGATATGACATACCTCCCATAACGAGATTTATGGTTTCCACAATGATATGAGGATCAGAACTTACCTTTGAAAATCCATTCTCACCCAAGATAAATTTGTATTTGCATTGCAGGCATCTGTAGCGTTGTCTGAGGGTTTGATTCTTGACCTTTCTGAATCCATCTTTTACAATCTTATTGGTTTGGCATCTAGGACAAATCTTCGGCCTTTGTATTGGTTCAATTTTACTCTCAACTTCGTATGTCTTTTGAAGTGTTTGAACAGCTATGATGTGCTTGCACTTCTTGTCAGTGTTTCGACTCAAACGATACATGAAATCAGCACATTCACAAATCCAAACATCGGCATTCGATAACCTCTTCACATTATACCAGCCGTTACCTGACTGTGATCTTACCCTGTACCAATTCTTTGTTACCTTTACTATGGAATCACCAGAGGTTGCAATACGTACAGCAAGCTGTTCACGGGTTTGGAAAAAGGCTGTCAAATCTAGTTGAACACCTTTATTGTCCTCCTGTCTTGATAGGATGGATTTTTTGTATTCGTGTTTCTTCATTCGTTACACTTTTCCTATCTGTTTGTTGTCTGTCAAGTGACATACTATAGTATATACTATTGTATGTATATATATTTTTATATACAAAGGGACGTATTTTGGTACATACATGGTAAGTGAAGCTCGGGTTAAAATATACAAAGTCGGATCAAGACACAGCATTAACTTACCAAGTAGTTTTGTCTTGGATAGTGCCTTTCCATTCAAACCTAATGAAGAAATTCGTGCAAGAATTGATGGCAAAAAAGTCATACTGGAAAAGGGAAAGTGAGTACTGATGAAACATAGAGCAGTTAATTTTAAAGCTGCTTCTTGGTGGTGTTAACTAACGGCTGTTTCACTCAAACCACATACAATTTTCAATGATCTATTTAATAGGCGCCTACCCAAAGAAAAGAAAGATAAGAAAATGACATTAGTTATTGGTGCAAAATTCAAAGATGGTGTTATCTTAATTTCGGATAGAAAAATCACAAATTCAGATTCTTCAAAAGATGAATATGACATAAAATTAAAAGAACCTTACCCCAATAGTCCCATATACTTCGGTGCAACTGGTTATAAACACAAATACGATCAATTCAATCGAAAAATTGTACAGATTGTATCTGAACATATGAGAGAAACTGAATTAAAAAACAGGGCAATTTTCAAGCAACATAATTTGACATATTCAGAACCCGAAAAAGAAGATGATGAGGATAAGACTTTGGACAAAGGGGAAATTGAAAGTAAATCAAATGAGAAAGAGACCAAAAGAGATGAAATGTCGCCAGTTTATTATTACACTATGGAGAACTTTTTAGAAGATTCTCAGAACCTAATACGCAAGTTATGTACAGGAGAGGATGGAATTATTAGACCACACCTAGAATCACTTGCTGTTTTATTTACCGATGAGAAAGCAAGATTACATCATCTTGATTTTGATGGTAGTGAGGAAGAACTGGATTATTATGCGATAGGTAGTGGTGCAAGCTATGTAAATTTATTTTTAGAAAAATTTTGGAATAAAGATATGGGAATAGAGGAAATACTAAAACTAGCATATTTTTGTATTTATTATGTTCAGGATTTACATTTTGATAGTGGTGTTGGTATGGAAGAAGGTGTACTACCAGATGATCGAGTAGTTACAACAGATGGAAGATTTGGAAGATACACAGGTTTTGATGGAAAGGAAAAAGATGTAATAAATGAAGTTAGAAATCAAATAGATAAATTCAAAGATGTTATCGCCAACTTACAATTTTAAGAACTAAGTTTTTTCTTCGGTCTTAAAACTACACTACGATCTTTAATATCAACATCTAATTCTGTTCCATCTTTCCATCCTACTTCTTCTATGATTGATGGTGGTATGTCTACTTCCCACTTTGCGTATTCTTTATTGCCTACCTTACGGTTCAATCGCTTCTGTACTTTCATTACGTTATTCTATACATCCACACCTTAATAAACGTAGGCGCCTAAATGTTTATATTAGTAGGCGCCTAATACTAATGTAAGAAATGGTAATCAATAGACAGCAAACAGAAACAAGAAAAATGAAAGCATTAACGATCGTAGGACTAAACCAAGTAAAACGAATTACAGCAGTATTCTATAAGGTAAAAAGCCAATCCTCAGATTTTTGGTATGAGGTAAGACATCCATACAAGCAAGACGGTCAATGGACTTGCTCATGCCTAGATCACATATTCAGAAAGCTTGACTGTAAGCATATTGAAAGTGTCTATCTTTCAAAGGAATTACGACATAAGATCGTAGCAAATTCAGACATTGACGATATAGAAACAAGCCTAGAATTTGCTTGCAAATGCGGTTCAAAGAATTTCAAAAAAGACGGAGTACGAAGGAATAAGGCTTGTGAAATTCAGAGATACAAGTGCTTAGATTGTGGTAAATGGTTTTGTAATAACATTGGATTAAGATCAAAGGTTTCTGCCAAAGTAATTACAGCAAGTTTGGACTTGTATTTCAAAGGAGTAAGCTTACGTCAAATCAAACAACATTTAATTCAATTCTATGGAGTTAACATAACCCACGTTGCTATTTACAAATGGATTAGAAAATTTGGCGAAGTTGTACAGCCTTATGTTGACCAAATGAATCCAAAAGATGTTTCAGGCGTTTATCATGTTGACGAAATGGCAGTCCATGTTAGAAAGGAAACAAACGAGAAAGGTCACTATCAATGGTTATGGAATCTAATGGATAATACCACTAGATTTTGGATTAGTTCAAAGATTTCTCAGACTAGAAAGGTTGATGATGCAAGGGCTGTATTTCAGGATGCAAAATCAAAAAGTCCAAAACCTTTAGCAATAATCCATGATGGATTACATTCCTACAACGAAGCTTTTGAAAAGGAATATCATACAATGGCAAGCCCAAGAACAAGAAACATCCGATCAGTAAGCGTAAGACATAATGGCTTAAACCAAAAGGTAGAGAGATTGAACGGAATATTTAGAGATAGAGAAAGGGTAATGCATGGGCTAGATCATGCAGAATCAGCTCAGAAAACCATTGAAGCTTTTAGGATTCATTATAATTTTGTAAGAGAGCATGGCAGTATTAAGAAAACTCCTGCGGAAGAAGCTGGAATCAAGCTAGACTTAGGTCAAAATAAAATTGAATCTTTAATAAAACTAGCCTTACAGAAAAAGAATTAACGTTTGTACCATTTCAATACATACTTTCTAACTTATAGTAGAAATAATGAAGATAAGAAATGACTCACAAAGACCTAATGAAGTCAACTAAAGACATTCGAGATCCAAAATTCGAACCTCAAAAAATCGAAGATTCAAGTAATATAATCATAGAACCAACTGATCATGTTATTCATAGTTTTACACGATGTGACCACTGCAAAAATGATGTCCATAAAGCAACAAAGTGTAAGGTAAAGGATCAAGTAATGTGGATATGTGATTATTGTCTTGCATCATTAAAATTCTTAAAATAAACAAAACAGCCGTTAGTTAACACGATAAACAAACAGCTTCAAAATTAACAAAAGTTTGCAACAAAACACTTATTATTTGAGCTCGGAGAATTTTTTCTTAATGCCAAACA
>CAZMNT010000002.1:0-92642 GCA_964567715.1 uncultured Nitrosopumilaceae archaeon
GTCTCATTTATCGTTTTTGAATGACTAAACGACACTTTGATTAGATTCTAGAACAAAAATAGAGTCAAACCGGAGTGGGTTGGCGTCTCGGTTCACAGATCTTTGAGACAGGGTATGTCCGCTACGTAAAATCATAAGGTGATTTGGGTGAAACAAAATCTTACCACAATTTTTTTATTTTGAATTAATTTTACTTTTGTTTTTTTAAATAAACAGCGTCATTGATCACCTGCCCGTATTCAGATAGGCACATAGAACAGGGTGGTTTTCCGTCTTTGTTGGTTTCTGGTCGTGAGTGTGTCGCTGACAGCGTATTCAAAATATTATGGCTTCCGGAGCCTGTCCTAGGATCCTTGTTAGATAGAATCATTTCACGTACCTTATTTTGAATCCATTCAAAGCCAATTCTGTTTGCGTTACACTTTTTACATTTCTTGAATTCTACCATTCATTATGCTATTTCCCGCCTCGTCTAAACCTTTGTGGAGATTGGTTTCAGGTTCTATTTTGGAGGCCCAAACTTTCTAATCTCTCCATTTTCCGTCACATTTGGTTTGGAAGGGATTTTGATGTCTAGTAATTCTCGCAGTCCTTTGTGCCTATTTCTTATTGTTACTTCTGTGACTCCTGCTGCCATGGCAATAACTTTCTGCGTTACCACATCGTTGTTTATTACACATGAAAGATAGAGTGCCGCGGCTGCAAGGCCCATAGGATCTTTTCCCGCAGTAATCTCAATTTTGTTTGCATCTTCCAGAATTGTAATAGCATAGCGTGTTACCTTCTCGCTTAGTTTGACTTGATTTGCTATTCTAGATATGCAGCGAATAGGATCCACCACCGGCATTGTAAGATCTAGCTCTTTTAGGAGCAATCGGTAGCATCTTGACACATCTTTTCTTTTTATGTTGATCTGGCAGGCTACGTCATTTAGAGTCCTTGGAGTGCCAGTTTCTCTACATGCCAGATATATAGCTGCGGCTATCATTCCAGAGATTGATCTCCCTCTTGTAAGATTTTTCTCTACAGCTTTTCTGTATATGTAAGCCGTCTTTTCTACAACCGAATCAGACAGTGCAATCTTGTCTTTGATTCTGTCAAGCTCGCTAAATGCTTGTCTGAAATTTTTATCTTGAGACTCGTGAATTTGACTTCTGCCATCCCATTTTCTAAGTCTCTTAATTGTGCTTTTCATTGATACTGAGAGTGGTTTTCCAGTGGCGTCCCTATCGTCATGTCCAATCATCGTTGCAAGCCCCATGTCATGTACTGCAAGAGACGATGGCAGACCGGTTCTTGCCCTATCCTCGTGTTCCCCTTTTGAAAATCCCCGCCTTTCTGGTTCTGAATTATCATCAATTCGCTCGTTGATAACAATGCCGCATCCCGCGCAAAATCTCTCTCCAGTTGAGTTATCAGTAACCATGGTACCTTTTCCGCAGCGGTTACAGCGTATACCGTCATGATTTTGAAAAACCATCAAAAAGTCGCATAGATATAGTTCTCATGCAATAAGAATGGTTGTATTTTAGAAATTGTGAAATTAAACAATCAGACCATTCTTATTGAAGTGTGGTGTATGATGATAAGAAAGGAGGTACAGTAATGAGTTATAGCGGTGGTTATGGAAGATCTAACCGAGGATACGGTAGAGACAGAGGTTTTGGAAGACGAGAATTTTATAATACACCAAAACCAGTCGAAACAGGAAAGGAATACGATGTTTCCATAACAGAAATTAGCAGAAAAGGAGACGGTATAGCAAGAGTGCAAGGCTTTGTTATATTTGTAAAAGACGGAAAAGCAGGTCAGAATGCAAAAGTAAAGATCACACAGGTTGGTCAGAGATTTGCATCTGCTGACATAGTAGAAGGTTCTTCACCAACTGCGTCTGAATAAGTACGTTTATTCAAAAACACGTTTCATACCAATTTTTTTCAATCTATTTTTTACATATTCAATAAATTAATCTCGAACACTGTAACCGGACAATATCTAGAAATGATGGAATATCATGTAGAATGTCAAATTTTATACAATCAACAGTTCTTATTGGATAAGAATATAATCAAAAAACATGTCGTCAGACAGACAAATGTATCCTGCTACTTGTGCAGACTGTAAAAAAGAGACACAAGTACCTTTCCAACCAAAAGAAGGAAGACCGGTGTATTGTCGCGAATGTTTACCAAAACATCGCGGCGAAAGAAGATTTTAAGCTGAAACACGCTTAAACTAACTTTTTATTATATCTGATAATTCTCCAATATGATAAATCTGTTCTACTACATGTTAAAGAAAAAATCCTTGAATATACAAAATATTGTAGAACCTATACTATCAGTTTCTCTTAAAGAAAACAAGATTGTATTAAAAAAGTGACCGGATAATTTTTCAGGTCACGGTTCTTATTTCTTAGATTTTTTAGATTTTGATGTAGTCTTTGTTTTTGATTTTGCTTTGGCTTTTGCCATCGCTTATGGTATATTGTATCACTATTAAGCATATTGAATTTATACACTGTAAATTTCACGTTAATTTTATTCTTGTAAAAAAAGCGTCTGATAGTAGATTTAGAATTTTATCACTGTGGTGTGTTCAGTAGCATCCACTTTAACTCGCTTCTGAAGCAAGTCCTCTATAACACATTTGTAGAGATTACCAAGATACAGCGACCAAGATTTGGGTGGAGACCATATGTACTGCGTGCATACTTTGACACACAGCTTCTCATGGCAGAATCAGGGGGAAAAATTGCAACATGACTTTCGCGTCTTCTTCATGGGTCATAAGGGAAGCATGGAAGCCAAGTATACAACAAACAAGGGACTCTTGCCAGATGCATTGATTGAAGAAATGCGCCAAGCATTTAGACGAAGTGAGGAATTGCTTGACCTTGAGATGCAAAACAATGTAACAAAGGAAGAACAAGAAAATAAAACAAAATTCAGTTTGCAACCAGCTCAGATGGTTGTGTCACTTGAACAAGCAGAGACACTAATCTCCCAAGGTTGGAGATTTGTTGCAACTTTGCCAAAAGACAAGGCAGTAGTGGAGAAAAATGGTAGCGGACAGTGACCTGTCTGAAAGGAATGATAAGGTGGACCGGGTGGGATTTAAACCCAAGCATCTGAGCTAACGGATCAGCGTTTTTCAGACGCTCGCATTCCATACTATGCGACCCGCACAAAATTCTTCATACAGAGCTACCATAAATAGCCTATTTTGAGTCAACAGTTATCCCAAGGTGTAAATCAATGACATAGACAGACATAGATACGTTCATCCAAAACTCCGAATTTACTACCTGAAGATACTGTTAATTATGGTTTTCACGTAATAAAAGATCTCTGGATATGTCTGATATGTCAATGACAATCATGGAACATCTTGAGGAGCTAAGAAAGCGACTCTTCAGGATGGTAATTGCAGTTGGTGTTGTCTCCTTTTTCATCCTAGGGTTCCATCTTACGCCGTTTGTTTACAATGGAGTTCATCTCTACTATCCTACTTTCAGTCCGTTTGACAACATAGCAGCTCAAGTCACAGTATCAATGAAGCATAATTTGCTTCCACCAGAAGTACAGCTGATCCAGACAGCGCCAGGGCAGGCATTTTTTTCTCAGTTCTATATCGCAGTCTTGCTTGGAATTGCGGTGGCAATGCCTGTAATAGTAAGAGAGTTTATAGCATTTCTCTCACCTGCCTTTGCCAAAAAAGAGATCCAGATAATAAAATCAATCACTTTACCTGCAGTAGGTCTCTTTGTTGCAGGATGCGTCTTTTCGTACACGGTTGTCACTCCATACATGCTTGCATTTCTCTACAAGTATGGCGTGTCTGCAGGTCTGCTGACATTTCTCAATATTGTTGATTTTATCACATTTGTATTACAATTCATGCTTGCCTTTGGAATATCATTCCAGCTGCCACTCATCATGTATGCAGTTACTGCATCAGGAATGGTTGACGAAAAGTTTTGGAGGCGCAACATAAAGTGGGCCGTCATTGCCATAGTCATACTTGGCGCTGCAATAACCCCTGATGGAAGCGGAGTTACAATGTGGTTTGTGGCAGGACCTCTCATAGGACTATATCTAATGGGCATGTTCCTCTCAGAGAGAAAGGCACGACAGATTGATACACTTAAATCTTAATCTGCCGCATTAATAGCACTCATGGCGTACGAGAATGTAATAATTGCTGTCGTTATTATAGGGGTACTGATCTTTGGAGCAAAAAAGATCCCCGAACTTGCTCGAACATTTGGCAAGGCCAAAGGCGAGTATGAGAAAGGCAGAATCGAAGCCGAAAAAGAGCTAAAGGAATTCAAGGACAAAGAAGATCTCAAGTAACGAACGCTTTTTTACCCATTCAAAAATAGATTTTGCATGATCAAAAGATCAGAGATTCAAAAGATAGCAAGTGGGTACTCTGATCTGTCAATTGGCACACTTGGCAGCCACTCTGCACTTGAAATCATGGACGGCGCAAAGGACGAAAACTTTAGAACCTGCGTAATCTGCCAGAAGGGAAGAGAGGTTCCCTACAAAAGGTTCTCGCGAATTGCAGACGAGATAATCATAGTAAGCAAGTTCAAAGAGATGCTCTTACCCAAGATCCAGTCAAAACTTATGGCAGAGAACACCATCATAGTTCCCCACAGGGCCCTTACTGCATATCTTGGATATGACGCGGTAGAAAACAGGTTCAAGGTTCCGCTCTTTGGAAATCGTGCACTGTTCCAGGCAGAAGAACGCTCGCATAAGAAAAACCAATACTATTTGCTTCAAAAGGCCAAGATAAGACTGCCCAAGATATTCAAGGACCCAAAAGAGATAGACAGGCCCGTAATTGTAAAGGTGCAAGAAAAGTCTCGCAAGCTAGAGCGTGCCTTTTTCATGGCAACATCCTATGCAGACTATAAAGACAAGACCGAACAAAAAATAAGACAGGGCCTCATCTCGCGTGATGCACTAAAGATTGCAGGTATTGAGGAATTTGTTGTCGGGACCTACTTTAACTTCAACTATTTTCACACACCAATATCCGACGAGGTAGACTTTCTTGGAATAGAAAGAAGGTTGCAGACAAACGTCCATGACTTTGTCTCCCTTCCTGCAAAGCAGCAGCTTGAGACAAACATAGAGCTTCAAAACATAGAGGTGGGCCACACCCCTGCCAGCATCCGAGAGTCACTACTTGAAAAGGTCATCGAGGCGGGAGACAAGTTTGTGTCAGCAGTCAAAAAAGTGTACCCTCCCGGAATCATCGGTCCGTTCTCCCTTCAAAGTGTGATCACAAGAGACCTTGAGATTGTAGTGTATGATGTCTCACTTAGAGTACCAGGCAACCCAATTCTTGCCACTACCAGTCCCTATACAAAGTACAAGTACGGAACAACCTTTGGAGTTGGCAGAAGAATTGCAATGGAATTACACAAAGCCCAGCAAGAAGACAAGCTAGAACAGATAGTAACCTAGGCCTCCATCTTCTCTTTTAAGAGATTTTTTCTGACAAGTATTGGCACGTTGTAAAAAGTTGCAAGAGCTATTGCATCAGACGCCCTATAGTTTCGCATCACAACATCGTGTTTTCCGGTAAAGTAGAGGTTGGCTCGCAACACGCTGCCGCTCTCGTACACCTTTATTCTTACAAGCACAAGCCCGTTTATCTCAGAGAGTTCTTCGATCATGTTGTATATGGTAGGAATTGCACCTCTATCGCCATCTATGAAATTTGAGATGTGCCTTGCAACCTCGCCTGAAAAGGCGCGCATGTGAAACTCCTTGTCGTCATCGGATTTTAGAACAACAAGCCCTTCCACTCCGTATGGATCGACAAAGCCCACATGTGTGATCGTGGTCGTCACATAATCAGAGTCCTGAGGTTCATCTATCTTCATAATATAGGTCTCTATGGCTCATCATAAGATAAATACTTTGTAAGAATTTCTCCTTTGGGAAAGACAGATAGGATTTAATGTTCCCATTCACCGTTTTGTTAGTTGGAAAAGCAGAGCATAGTTCCTAGATCACGCAGAGTATTGATAATTGTCTGATTTTTGGTCATTGCAGTATCATTTCTTGCGTATGCAAGAAACAATCAGATCATAGTAACACTGGCTGCCATACCAGCTTTTCAGAACATGGCAGTTGCCACATATGTCATATTGTTTACCTCCTTTGGAGTCATTGGATGGTCGATTTACAAGTTTTACAAGGCAGAGATAGAGTTTCCCGACTCGTCAATTGCTCAATGATTTCCAACACCATAAACAAGAAGAGGGCAAAGAGAATCTTTGTCATAAGTACCACAGGATAAGGAATTTCTTTGGTCGGGCCTCAGGTATCATATTTTACAAACCTGAAATTAATGTAACAGATTATGGATTTCCGACTCCGCCACACATCGAGCTCTCTCCCTACTGTGATCTACCAAGATACATGCCTATGATTTTGCATTCTTTACAGAGTATTGGAGTTACAAATTGTTCCGCTAAACTTGGTTCTTCTTGTAATGTCTTTTCTTGTCGGACTGAACTTTTCTCTTGTTGCAACCACCTTTGCGGCAGCCAAGAGCACAGACAAGTTTGGCACGTTTGGCGCGCTGACAGGACTATGTAGGATGCCCAACATGTGAGGAACTGCGTTTACAATGCTTTTTGGTCGTGGAGCCAGTGCAAGGGGCGTAACATCGTTTTTGATAAGCTATGAAGCACAGCTGCAAGCCATATTTATAGCTCTTTCAATCCCCATTCTAGTTGCCACTCCATACATCATGGCGAAAAAGATTAGAAAGGCACAAAACGGTAGCTGTGTATTAGAGCCTAAACAGCAGGTTTTGTTACCTGCGGGGTTTTCCAGTCCCCAATGTTGTAGCCTTTCTGCCTCAGATATTTGAGAGTAAGCTTGTAGACAAGTTCGTCATGATCAGAGGTTTCTAGGATCTCGCTCCATTGCACTACGCCTGTCTGTTCCACCTTCTTTGCAAGTTTCGAAGAGTTTTTTTCTGCGATTTTTCTGCATTGGTCAAATGTCTTGTCGTTCTTGTAGGCTCGAGTTCTGTCATCACACACATCCATGATATCACGTTGTCTGACCCAAATAAAAATCTGAAATCATATAACATAAAAGAATTTTAAACCAAATTTGACCACATGTAGATAAATGCCAAGCCAAGATCAAAGGATAACATCCATAAATCCGCTAGATATTCTTTTTTGGACATTTCGCAGAAACGAGACTGATGTCATAAATCTTTACGACGCACTTGCTTCTCTTATGCAGATTTGTACAGGAAGTAACATGCTCAACTTTGGATACTGGGATGGAACCACGACAGGTCCAGTTGAGGCGCAGAAGACTCTATGCAAGATTATTGGAGACATGGCAGAACTCGGTACGGCACAGAACGTTTTGGATGTAGGAAGCGGTTTCTCCGAGCCTGCAACAATTTGGAGAAGAGATTTTCCTCATCTAGAAATTTCCTGCCTGAATGTAAACCAGACCCAGCTTGCGACAGCCTCAAAGATTCTCAATGAAAATTACAATATGTTTCCAAGAGGAATAGGTCTTGTCAACTCCACCGCTACAAGATTGCCATTTGTCGAAAAGTCTATGGATAGAATAATTGCGTTGGAATCTGCCCAACACTTCAAGTCCTTTTCAGGGTTTGTGGCCGAGTGCAAAAGAATCCTCAAGGCAAAAGGAATTCTTGCCATAGCCATTCCTGTTATGACGCGAACCGGTAAGTCGCTTGAATTGTTCAACCTTGGTATTTTGTCATTTACATGGTCGTCTGAACACTATTCACTTGAGACTATCAAAGACACTATCGAAAATTCTGGTATGAAGATAGAGTCTGCAAATCTGATAGGCTCAAAGGTATACCAACCTCTTGCAGACTATTATGAAAAAAACAGAGAATATTTGAGATCAAAGATACTTGAGAGATATCCAACGTATGTGGAGAAGATTCTCTTCAAGTCATTGTTAAAGATGAAAAATGTCTCGAAAAACGGAACCATAGACTATGCAGTTTTAAAAGTTGTCGCAGAACCACAAACAAAGCCTTATCTTGTAGATTGACAGAGCATATATTGTAATACCAGTTATTCTGGTGCCCAACTGCGTAGCATAATTTCTACGCAGGTGCCATTTTTATCAATTCCAAAAGAAAATGAAGCAAAGTTTAAACTTTATTTTCATTAAATGTTTACATGACAAAACCAATACCAGATGGATATCACAGCGTAACTCTAGCCTTGACAATAAAAGGAGTTGCTGACGCAATCGAGTTTTATAAAAAAGCATTTGGTGCACAAGAGACCAACAGATTTCTTGGACCAGATGGCAAGTCCATAATGCATGCAGAAATCAAGATAGGCGATTCAAGAATTATGCTTTCTGATGAAATGCCTCAGATGGGAGTCCTTTCTCCTAAATCAAGAGGAGGCTCAAGTGGAGCAATCTACCTGTACGTACAAAATTCCGACGAAGTTTTCAACAAGGCGGTATCAGCAGGTGCAAAACCCAAGATGCCCATGATGGATGGTTTCTGGGGTGACAGGGTTGGTTCTTTAGAAGACCCATTTGGACACGTATGGACAATCGCTACACGAAAAAAAGATATGAGTATGGAAGAGATAAGAAAAGCTGGTGGAGAGTTTATGAAGCAGATGAAACCTCACTGAAGAAATCTAACTTAAGGTTATACTAGTTCCTTGAGAAGATATTTACACTGTACCTGCTACCTCAAATATATTTCGGATAAAAGATGGAAAAAGAATATTAGTACATTTTAGATGACTCCAATCATGGGCTTGCTTAAGAAAAAAGAAAAACCACAGACAAAATGCAAGGAGTGCGGTCTTGAATTAAATGACCCAATACGTCTTGACAGGCATATGAAGAAGGCACACAAACATGCACTACAGCGAAAGTTTGACGAGCCTGGATTTACCACAAGCGGCACGTGGTAGTTTGTGCGATACATATAATTCAGCAGTCCCACAGCTATAGAAGAAGTTGGTTATACTAGAGATTCTTTCAAGTCTCACAAATTTCATAATTCAAACAATATCAGATTCTGGTTATCTTGGGATCTTCTTCCTCATGGTAGCAGAAAGTGCACTCATTCCCATACCAAGCGAGGTCATCATGCCGTTTTCAGGTTATCTTGTATCTTCTGGCAAGTTCAATGTTGTACTAGTCATAGCTGCAGGCTCACTTGGAAACTTGGTCGGCTCGCTGATTGCGTATTTTGTTGGAGTATATCTTGGGAGGGGCTTTGTGCTAAGATATGGCAAGTATGTCCTGCTCAAAAAGTCCCATCTTGAGCTTGCGGAGTCTTATTTTCGAAAATATGGTGACAGATCAACTTTCATCAGCAGACTCTTGCCTGCAGTGAGGACATACGTCTCGCTTCCAGCAGGCACTGCCAAGATGAACCTGAAGAGGTTTGCAGTCTTTACACTGGTAGGTTCCATAATATGGAATACTGCGCTCACGTATATCGGCATAAAACTGGGCGAGGAGTGGTACAGCATCCGAAAGTATTCAGATTATTTCACCATACTGGTAATTGTCACAGTAATCATTAGCATAATCATATACTGGAAGAGGCGCAAAGTTAGCGGTTCTTGAGATTTCCAAGCTCTTCTAGAATTATCTTAAAGAGTGTCTCGGTGTCTAGCAGTATGCATGGTATGCTGTTTTCCTTGCAGGCCTTTCCTATCTCAATGTCTTCTGTTACCATCACCATGTTGTTCTCTTCTGCATATTTTATTACCGAATAGTCGCTTGCGAGCTTCTTGCCCTCCATGATAAGTTTTTTTACACTAAACGCATCATAGCCAAATTCTCTTAGTCGCACATCCATTCCGTCATACATCTCGTCGACCAGCACTTTCATGATATTTTCTTGGTTTCAGAGTACTGTTATTTATCTGATTTCAGATATAACATCTAGAAATTATGTTATAGAACATCTTTTAAAATTTTAAAAAGTTTAGGATTTCTTGAATCTTTTTCGTATTTTTCGTAGTCTTTCCATTCCTAGCGTCTTTCCAAAGAAACGCCTGATATAGAAATATGCTACTGCGCTAGCAAGTCCTGCTGATGCGATAATGGTACCAAGTATAGGCCAGAACCGTGTCTCATATGCTGGATAAAGACCAAAGACTGTTGCAATTGTGTTTGGCACAAGCTCTGCAGTTCCGGCAACTGTCCACCAGATGATGAGTATTGTTACCTTGTTGGTCACTTCTGTCTGAATTACATTAGCTCCTGTGGCAACCATCTGCATGACATTTTCTGACATTTGTATCTGCCTGTCAAGCCTACCAAGTATGACCTCAAACTTTGCAAGAATGGTTTCATCATCTGATACCATGTCTGCATCGCCATACTTGAGGTTGTGAACTGTATCGTAGGTAGCCCATATAGCGTTTAGAAATGTTAAGAGAGCAGTTTTCATGTTTGAGAGCTCACGCGAGATATCGCGTGTTACCTGCCTTGAGCCAGCAAGGTCAATCTCGAATTGTTCTGCACGCTCTACAATTAGTCTCAATATTGAAAAGTTGGCCTCACTGATTTCGTCAATTATTCTTGCAAGCAAGAGTGTCTGTCTGTCAGCCCATTGTTCAGGATCTTTTGGAAGCTTGCGCAAAAGTGTGGGGGCATAGTTGTACAGGCGAGTAATTTTTCCACCGTAGTCGTCATGTATGGTCAAAACAAAGTCCTTTTTCACAAATATCAGCAACGGCGCTGTTTGAGTTGTGTTGTTTCCAGGCACGACAAATGGAATCATCAGTCCCAGAGTCTCACCCCTGTCTTCATAGCTTGAAACGTATCCAGAAAGAAGTACAGAGGGGTCCATTGTAACACCAAGTTTTTCTAGAATCTTTTGAGTCTCCTCAGTTATGCTGTCAACTACACATTCTATCCAAACAAGATTACCTACAGTAATAACCTGTGCAACCTCGTCAAGTCCCACAGATGGGTTCTTGAAAGGGGTGCCGTTTTGAAAACCCGCAATGCTTACTGCCTTTATCATGATATTTTGGGACGTTTTGATCTATATACGCCTATTTGTAAAATATCAGATACCACTTCTGCCAGTTTGTAGTTTACATATCAAAATTGATTTTATGTAGGGCATTTTTTGTAAAAGGGACTCAAATTTCATAACCGTTTCAATTCAGAACAGTAAAAAGACAACTGTAACTAATATAAATGAGAGCACACCTCAACGTAGATTCCGTCCAACACATATCACAAAACACGGTAAAACTAGTCCAAGAGCCAGAGCTGTTGTACTTAGAATCCTTATGCAGTGTGCTGTTTTATAGCACAATGGGCTAAATTTCTTGGTCTTTTTTACAGATTAAAAAACCATCTAGGTTAGTTATTATAAAAAACTAGATCATTTCTGTTAATTTTGACGCAAACACCATATAAAACTAGAATATCTCTAATTTTTCTCGAAAGTAAAAGGTTCATAAATCGAATTCACCAACCCTCGAAGAATTACTAGTCATGAAAGAATTTGGAACCTTAGAGTATGTCTTGGACAATTACTCAAAAAACTGGACCTGGAAACTTACCGGCTCAAGGGCGGTCTCCATGGTTGCTCGTGTTATACCTCAGGCATGGTATGGAGAGGGTCCCGAAGAAGCAATGGTGCCAGATACAGTACAAAACGTTGAGAAGATCAAGTGGATAATGGAGACCTATCCGCTTGAGATAAAGTCCAGAAACATCTGGCAGCGAAAAACAAAGCATATGAAGGCTCCAAAGAGAAGATGGACGAGAATTGAGAAGCTTCGAAAGGCAAACCCCGGCGAGCAGTTCAGGGGAATGCTACTTAACTTTCAGAGGGAAGGACTAGACTTTTTGTTAAAATCTTCTGGCAATGCACTGTTAGCTGACGAGATGGGTTTGGGCAAGTGTCTTAAATCAGATTCTCTAATTAGCACTACTAGCGGTCAAATTACAATAAAAGAGATTTGGAATAAATCAACAATTATTGAAAAAGATGGGAATGAAGAATGGGGAAGGCTAGAGACTCCCATTACTATACAAACCTTCAATGGAAGTCAAATCGTACCAAAAAAAGTTACTCGTGTTTTCAGACAAAAAATTGATGAAGACATAACAAAGATTACTTTTTCCGATGGAGCAGTAATAGAATGTACCAAGCGCCACAAGTTCCTTACCCCTACAGGCTGGAAGATAGCAGGAAAATTAACTATTGACGACAGAGTAGCTATACCCTCAAAGACGTTGCATGAAGGAAAAAATTCCTTATCTCCAGATGTGAAAGAGTTAATTGGCTGGCAGATTGCAGAAGGATACGAATACTTTGAAGGCAAAAAGTATGTCCATGGCAGATTTTACAATTCGGATCCAAAAATTCTTTCTAGAGTGCAACAATCGGCCAACCAACAAGGAATAGAACTCTATCTTTTCTCGTCCTGGGGAACAGCTTTTGTTATTTCTACAACGAAATTTTACAAATTATTTTCAAAATATAGCTACGAGTGGAGCAAGAAATCTAAAGACAAGTTTGTTCTAAGAGCAATACTGGAGGCACCATTAGAAACACAGAAGACATTTGTTCAAGCTGTCTTTGATGCAGAAGGTCATGTAGGTAAAACATACTGTGAGTTAACTACTGCAAATAAATCAATCGCCATTGCATTACGGGAGATTCTCCTTCACTTTGGAATCTGTCTTCGCAGTAGAACTGTGGGAAAATTGGCAACAAATGGGACAAGAATACGATGGAAATACTATACATGTACTTTCGGTGGAAATTCGTTAGCCAAATTCCATAACCAGTTCACTCTTCTTACTGAATACAAACAAAAAGCGTTAGAAAAACTTGCATCAAAAAAACATAACACTAACATCGAAGGCATACCATCACAAAAATTTGTTCAAAAAATTGCAGAAACTGGCATATCATTGCGTTCGCTTAACTTGTACACACCGTACAAACATACACAAGGCATGAGCAAACAATTAGCACTTGATGTTTCTTACAAGTTAGAATTACTTCACGAATATGACCTTTCTAAACAGTTGCGTGAATTATCTCTAGAATCAATCAACTGGAATACAATCAAATCCATTGAAACCAAACCGTATTCAGGGTATGTGTATGATCTTTCTGTTCCTGAAACACATAACTACATCGCAAATGGAATAATCACCCATAACACAGTCCAGACTCTGGCATATCTTGCAACAGAAAAGCAAACATTTCCGGTTCTAATTGTTGCACCGCTTGTTACACTGAGCAACTGGCAGAGAGAAATTCAAAAGTTTCTAAAAAGAAGAAGCAAGAATGGCAGAATTGTCGAAAACCAATATCCATCATCGGTATTGATTCGCACTGGCAAGTCACATGAGATTGTAAGGCATGACATTTACATCATAAATTATGACCTGTTATACAAGAGATTCGATGACCTCTCAAAGCTTAACATAAAGACGCTTGTATGCGACGAGGTGCAACATCTACGTTCAAAATCAACCAAGAAATATTCTGCAGTAAAGAAACTTGCTGCACTGGAATCTGTCAAGTACAGGATTGGGCTTTCGGGGACACCAATTTACAATCGTGGTTCTGAGATATGGCCTATAGTTGACATACTGCGACCCGGACTCCTTGGAAGCTTTGAAGAGTTTTGTGAATACTTTTGTTATGTAAACGAGAAAGGAAAAGCAATAGTGCTTGAGAACAAGCGTGCAAGCCTAGGCGAGGAATTGCGAAAACATGTAATGCTTAGGCGCAAAAAGTCAGACGTACTAAAGGAGCTAAAAGAAAAGGTAAGGTACAAGGAGTTTATCGACTCTGATATCAATTATTACTATTCTGAGCTTGACAAGATTTGGAAGCGTCTAGAAGAAGAACAAAAGACTGCAACGTCTGCCTTTGACAAGTTCTCATCATACAAGAGAGCGATACAAAGCGAGAGGCAGGCAGCCGGTGCCGCCAAGCTTCCACATGTCATAGAGTTTGTAAAAAACATCATGGAGATTGAGGAAAGCGTAGTGGTATTCTGCCACCACAAGGCAATCCACGAACTCTTGCACAAGAGTCTACACGAGTACTCCCCTTCATCCATAATAGGTGGACAGTCAGACAATGAGCGACAGGACAACATTGACAGATTCCAGAACGGTCAGACCAAGCTAATGATTGCAGGACTGCGAGCAGGAAACGTCGGAATAAACCTAAGCAGGGCAAAGTATGTCATATTTGCAGAGCTTGACTGGAGCCCTGCAATTCACAGGCAGGCAGAAGACAGGCTTCACAGGATAGGTCAGAAGAATACTGTATTTGCCTACTACTTGATAGGAAATGGAACATTAGATGATCACGTTGCAAACGTTCTGGTTGACAAGAGCTACGAAATTGATGCCATAATGGACGAAAAAGAGGAACCGTTTGAGAACAAGGACAAGGCAGAGCTGATCCTAGCACAGATTCATGACAGGCTTAGGACAAAACACTAAGCCAGAATTTTATCATAATAACAGTTAGTAGGTAGCGGCCTACAGAATCGTACAGCCAGTAGTTCCAATGCACAAATACGTAGACCGCTTTGCATAGTCATTTCACAGTATCTAAGGATTCGCCACAGTTTTTTAGTATTTTATGTATGCATTAGAATCTCATGTTGAATCAAGCGTTAATGAAAGATTATTCAAATTATAATAGATTCAGTATCTTTTTCTTTTAATAGGGATAATGAGGTTTTGATTGCCTGAGATAGTTCCTTTTGGCATCATCCAGATTTTTGCCAGTGCTACATACTCCCAATGCTGAACATGCAATGGAGTAAGATCCGCCGCCTTCTTGCATATCTTGGGTTTTAAATCTTTTATCTTGACAACCAACTCTCATCGCTCCTGCCGTATCTCGTACTTGTTGAAAAAGTCTTGGCTTTCCCCTTCCTTTTGAACAATAAACGACTCTAGTTTTTTTATGACCTCTGCCCTAGTTAGCCTTCCTTGGTTTGATGTATAGTATGCGGCTTCTTTTTCCCGGAACTTTTTGTAGCTCATACCTTTTGCCATACATGATATTGCATCAGGTTCCAAATAAGATATTTTATGACATCTTTGCACGCTCGATGCATTTTTTGGCATCGTTTTTCTTTCCCATCTCAAGCAACAGGTTTCCCTTGTTGCGCCAGGCTGGTGCAAAGTTAGAATTTAGATTTATTGCCTTGTCAAACGAGTCCAACGCTTGTTCGTATCTTTTGAGGTTATAGAGGCATACGCCCCTAAAGTTCCATATTGCCTCATGCCTAGGATTTAAGATAATTGCCTCATCAAACGACTCTAACGCTTGTTCGTATCTTTTGAGGTCAGATAAGCACACTCCCTTGAGATTCCACGCAGTCATAGATTCTGGGTTTATCTCCAAGACTTTGTTGTAGCAGAAAAGTGCGTCATCGTATCTCTTCAGATTATAAAGACACTGCCCCCTCCTAAGCCATGCATTCTCGTATCTTGTAAGGCGGTCAGTGGCTTTTTCATAAAGTGATAACGCTTCATCATACTTGTTCCTTGCATAGAGTACCTCGGCCTGATCATGCCAAGAGACAGCGTCTTCCGGATATAGATCGGAGAATTTTGTGCTGGTTTTTGCTTCTATTTTGTGCTGGTTTCTGAGTATTTGGTATGCATCGGTTATCAATTTGAACCGGTCCCCATCTTTTTCCAAGTTTTTATCAGGATGGTATCTTAATGCCAATCGCCTGTACGCCTCGCGTATCTCCTTGACAGATGCGCCGGGCTTGAGCCCAAGAACTTGATAGTATTCAGATAGGTTCATTTCCCATACCATCCGTCAAGATCGGTATCACTTGTGAAAACTTGACAAGTTATGCGATTCCAACACAACATCAGTAATTTTCTCTTGGCATAAGTGTAAAAAATCTATCTTTGTGCAATTTTTATCAATATTTCAGGCCTTGCAATCTTATTGAACATTGTTTAACTCAAAGTATCAAAAAATTATTCTCAAGAAATAAATTGAAAAAATATTCCAGCCAGAGGAAATGGTAAATCAAACAATAAACGAACTTGTCAAGATGGCAGACAAAATAGTTATCGACGAGATAAAAGACAAGAAGGTTACTTTGAAGATAAGCTGGTTTGATCTCAAGGGAGCAAAAAAATCAAAAAAGTTTTTGCTAAACGAAAAGGAAAAGATCGAGTTTTAGATCTCAACCTAATATTTTTTTATTTTAGATTCGAGCTAATTATAGGTAAAATCTACGGTATATCCAATAATATAAAAATTTTGTTCATAAATCCGTCCGACCACTAATAAACGAAAAAACATCTTTGAGATAGGCGGTCCTTCCTTGTTTGTGAAAAACAGGAACTCTGGCATACCCACCGTTGCCTGAACGATCCCTACCCACACAGGCAAGGACGCCTAAAGGTATAGAAACGCCCAAAAATTATGGCATTGTATATTATGTCATGAGCTTCGTGCTTCACAGCAAAAGGCGAGGCCTGTACAGAAAGGCGTTCGTATTGTATACCAACGAGTACATAATATCCGAAGATGAAGACTGACATCTCAGTATCACAACACCATCCTGAAATGTATACATCTAGTTTAGAACTTTGTTACAGAATGTAATCAAGAAACATAAGTGACCGTCGTTGATACAAATTATGAAAAAGCACGAGGTCAACAAACTTTTGCTTGAGAAATTTACTTTGGAACAGCTACACGAACTCTGTCGAGAATACAAAAGAGAGATGAATCCAATTGATTATAGAGACAGGGTTGTTCTTGGGGAAACAGACTATAACATAATAAAAAAGCGGTTCATTCCATACATCGTTGGCTTTTTTGACCAGTCAGAGATCATGCAGTATGCCAAAAAGTGTCAGATAAAAATGGACTAAGAAGTCACGGCACAGTGGTGTTGTCTTTGGTGTAATTGGTCTCATTTACCATCCCAATCTTGTCTGAATAAAGAAGGCTTGCAGTAGACATTCTTGCCTGGGCTAGTGCTAGTTGTTGCCTGATATCATCTGCATGATTTGGTTTTGTCTTGCAGTCCCATTGTACATTTCCAAATACAAGGTTTGTAAATTCTGTTGGACTATAGTTTTTCTCATACGAATACGGTATTACCCCAAAAAGTTTCTCCTTGACAAGAAGTGTTGCGTTAAAGTCTGTGTTGGTTTGGTTGTTCAGAGCCATGTCAACAAAGGACTTCATGGATGTAAAATCGGCAAAATCCATCCTTCCTTCTAGTGTCTCCTGTGACATGGTAGGAACGGTCTTGCCTTCAATCGCAATGGAGCCATACCTTGCCGAAGAGCCACCGAGGTTGATTTCAAGCCCCTGTATCTCTATTGGTACGACAGATGGATTGCATACTAGGAAGGAGATGTCCATTCCAGAAGCGTCAACTCTCCCTATTGCAAGCCCTGCAAACTCGAGCCTTTTTTCCGAATGATACAGCATGACAAACGTTGCTGCTGCTACCACCAATATCATTGAAATAATTAATGCTGTGGACCTTTTCACGACTGGATAGATCGCATCCTCTACAACATAAATTCCTTGATGGAAAACACCAGCCACGTCCAAGATTCCAGAATGGCTACAGATAACCCTCCCATCTTCCAACGGGTTTATTAGCCAAATTCAGTACCCGTACATATTGAAGCGAAGGGAAAAGTTGTGTATCACTTTCCAGAGAGGTGCTGGAAAGGCTACGAGACAAGGCAAAAAAGCAGAACGTCTCAGTTAACAGTTTGATAAACAAGACGCTTGAAAATTATACCATATGGAATCTTCACAATACAGAATTCATCCCGATAAGGAAGGCGTTGCTTGTCAAATTCCTAGACAGGTTTACACATGCAGAGATACGTTCCATCGCCGAAAACATGGCACAGACAAAGAGCAGGGATACCGTCCTACGACTTGCAAACAAGTACGATTTATTTGCAATGCTCAAGACGTTTGAAGAGTGGTTGCGCATGACAGGACTTCCATACTCGTATAAGGTGGAAGGAACACAACACAGGTTCATAGTTTTGCATGACCTTGGAAACAAGTGGTCGCTTTACCTGACAAATCTTGTTTCATCTACCCTCAACCAGTTTGGTCTCATTCCAGTGTGTGAGCATACTGATAAGATACTATCAATAATAATAGATCTTGGAGAGCTTAAAGAGATTAAAAACGAACTGACGAGCAGATCGAATTCTTGGATGCTGCAATAAAAGAGATTCAAACCAAATAATTACGGAGCAACTGGACGCGGAAAACAGCTTGACAGTTTTCCAACAAGTCTTTGCGCTGTGTTATTGTCTATCTTGCCGTCACTAATTGTTGCCAATGGCAAGAAAGTTGAGGCGTAATCGAGGATAGAGATTATTGTTTTCGCATCTTCCTCTTCCAAATGGAATCCCGTCTGCACCGGCACAGATTCAGTCTTTCTAAGCAAGAACTGTTTGAGACTGCCATACGAATATTCTATTCCATGCTCTTCATACGAATGCTGCATGAATTTGCTGACTACCTCTTTTTCCTCGCCCTCTACTTCATATTTGCATTCAAAACCATAATCGGCGCATGCAAATTTTGCCATCGTATTTCGTTGTACCCTTGAGTTCATAAGAAGTAGCTTGATCGAAAACCGCAAAACTTGATGAACGGCACCAAAAACCATGCAAGACTTGAATTGCAGCCTTGGTCCGTTTTCTGCAGGTGAGATACCGCATGATATTTACCAATCAACCTTTGGAGGAAATGGTACCATGAGGTACGGATACGGCATCACGATATGTGGTGTGTGTATGCTTGTTATTTGCCCATTACATCCCCCCATGGATAATTGACAGCATACCTGCAGCCAACCCCTCACGCTCTTCGATGATGGCAGATGCACAGTATCACATACTTGACTGGGGCAACCAGCAGAATATTGTCAGTAGTGGAGTATAATTGTTCTTAGGATAGACATGTTTGTGACGATATTAGATAAGATGAGAAAGCCAAAGTTACAATAGATCATTGCAGTTTGATTATTCCCGCGCTGATAAGATACTGGATGCCACGAATGAATTCATAGTCTGATATCTTGCCTTCTGCCCAGTATCCAGCATTTGTTGTCACCCATGATGGTATCGAGCTTGATGCAATCGTAATTGGAGTGCTAGGTACTTTCAGGATTCCTTTCTGTATGAGATACCCCATTGCGCCTGCCAACTCGCCGTTGCTGACCTGTCCTTGAGACCACCACCTTGCAATGTTTTTTATCCATGCAGGAAGTTGCGATGGAATTGGTGTTGCGGTTGGCGTGAGGGGCGTAGTTGGTTGTGTCGTATTGTAGACTGTGGTGGGAATGATGTTTCTAGTGAGATTGTATGTGATTGGCTGCAGAGGTTTTGTTGGCATTCCTGCAGTACCGTAAATCGACTGGACTTCTTTGACGTCAAGAGGCGTAATATCAAAGTGTGTCACCCCATAGGTAAATACAGTTGTCACCATGATTGACGGCATGTCCTGAGAGCCCTGCACTATCCGCGTAAGCTCTTGGTCTGTCACGATATAATGTCCAAGACCAAGTGCGTGTCCAAGCTCGTGTCTGATTGTCATGTCAAGCTGCGGCTGGCTTGCAAGGTATCCAGTAAAGTAGGGTATTGGTTCGTATGTATAGTACAGTGTGCCATTTTGCCAAAATGTCTTGTATTGTTCTTTCAGTCCGATTCCAAGATAGTATATAGTAACTGATATCTTTGGAAAGTTCTTGTATACTGTAACCCCTGCCTCGTTGAATTTTTCATCAGAGTTTTCAGGTGACGGCTTGAAGTATACAGAGATATCGCAGTTTGTTGCATCATACGAGTTTGTTTGCAAATAGGGAATGTCAACCAGATTCAGGTTCCATGGGCCATTTGCATTTCCGCCGTTTAGCTTTGTCTGCCAATCAAGAACCGCGTTCTTCGTCTCAATAAACATCTTTTGTCCAAGACCTAGAAATTGCGAGTCGGACTGCTCAAAGACGCATATTGTAGGCTTGTACGACCACTTGAACAGAGGAGGCTGGAATCCGTCTGCAAACGACTGCGATATGAAACTTGCAGAAAGAAGGATTATAATGATACAGAATACAACAAGTTTAGGCAAGAGATTCATAGTTTTTCCTCTACGACAGAAACTATGGTTTTCTCTATTATCATTACTTTCGATTTGGTTTTCTTTTAGAGTCGTTTATTGGCAATTTCTTTTTGTCAAAGTATCTAATTGCAAAACCTGCAAAAAATAAAATCCATCCAAAGATGGTTACGGTTCCCAAGGTACCCTTGTATAGTTGAAAGGCTGGAGAATTTGACATGGTTGATGAGATTATCCAGTTTGCTATCTGCATGGCAAGCCCTATTATCATTATAACTGTACCACGTTGCATACAGTCATAGAATTTGTATTGATCTTAAAGGTTTGCATTCTGTATACAGTGTACTGATACAATTTATTGAATGACCGATTTGAAAAGCAACCCGGAAGATCAAAATAAAAAGATAGATTCTACAAGAGTTATCCCTTCGTAGATCTCCATATTATTCCTACAAATGAACCGACGGTAGATGCACTAATCAGTGCAGCCATTTCATTTATGATAGGGTTTGTGTCGGCATTTGTCTGGGAAGCGCTTATGTATGCTGGAACCAGTACAAAGAGGGTGATAAGACAAGAGACCAGAAGGATTACAACGCCTATTGCAAACTGGGGTTCCTTTAATCCTCGTGGTTCAGGCTTAATACTCTCAAGTTCTACATATTCTGAATCGTGTCTCACAAGAATGCCCGATTTGATGGATACTTGACCATTTGTAGTGGTGTAATCTATTATCATGATATTTTGAACAGAGATATGGTTAAGACATACTTTTGATTTCGGAATTTCTTGTTAAAAATTTATTATTTTATTTTTAGAAAATATGTTTTGTATCCAAGAAAACAAAAGATAGAATTTTTACAATGATGGTTTGTTTTCATTTTTTGTGTTGTTTTGGTTTTTTGAATTTAATTTTTTTACAAGAAATGTATTGCGATGTTACAAAATCAGGTTTTTTGCAAAAAAATTAGTAAGACTTTACGAGTGTTGTTGTAGATACCAAGTGAGATGTCCTGCGAATCTTTTGTTCTATTATTTCTCGCAGTGATTCTACTGTTGTAGTCTCTACACTGCACAGTATGTCGTAATGGCCAGTCGTTCTAACGACCTCTTTGATCCCTCCAATTGAACTCAGATGCTCGATCACGTCACTTTCGTAGCCGGCCTCACAGTTGACCATTACATATGCCGTTTGGAGAGGCAGCATCATCTCTTGCGATGTACGCATAAAACTAATTATAGCTGAATTACTTGATTACTATAATTCAGGGTTTTAGCTGATTTATCATAATATTAGCTGATAAGCAAGAGAGATATCGGGCGTTAATTCTACTCTTTATCGATAAACTCGTCTGCTGTAGGAGGCTCTGGTGAGAGACCCTTCCTCTTTCTGATATCAGATATTATGGTACCCAAGATAGAATTTGGAACCGGAGTCCATGCCTTGAAATGAGTGTTCCACATTGCCTTTCCTGCTGTCTGTCCGCGCATTACCTCTGAGAGGTCAAATGTCTCAGATGCCGGTATCTCACCTGTTACGATATTTACAACACCTTTCTGTTCCATGTTTAGCACCTTTCCACGCTTGCCAGATATCACACCTGCAACGTTTCCAATCAGTTCCTGAGGAATCCTTACCTCAATTCCAAGTGTTGGCTCTAGCAGTACAGGGTTTGCAAGAAGCATTGCGCCCATGCATGCACGCCTTGATGCAGGGCCAAGTTGTGAGAGACCTCTGTGTGCTGGGTCCTCGTGCGGGACAAAGTGGTGGAATGTAAACTTGCATCCTCTCACCTGCTCTCGTGTGAGAGGACCCTCCTTCATGGTATCATCAAATCCTGATAGTATGGAATCGGTCGACTCTTGTACAAACTGGACACCCTTTGTCCCATCAACTATAACGTTTCCTCTTGGGTCAAACTTCATGACGCGCTTTGCCTCATCGCTGTCCCACCCAGCTTCTTTGAGTATCTTCTGAACCTCCTTTTTGTCCTTGTACTCGTTTAGTGTTCCGTTTCTTATCATCTCAGCAACTTTGTCGTCCAGCGGTTCTACCTTCATGAATATCTTGTTGTGCCTGTTAGGAGATTTCGACATGATTGGCCCTGCTGTACTACGGATTGTCTCCCTGTAGTTGATCAATGGCTGCGATGTTACAATCTCTATCTTGGAGTCTGCAATAAGTGCGGTTGCAATCTCAAGGTGCAGCACACCCATTCCTGCAATTACAGTCTCCCCACTCTCCTCGTTTATCTTTACCACTAGGTTGGGGTCCTCTATTGTGAGTCTGTTCAAGACCTCGACTAATTTTGGCAGGTCCTTGGGATGCTTTGGCTCTACTGCAATCTGCACGACAGGCTCTGACACATACTGGATTCCCTCAAATGTGTGCACTCCAGCTACTGTGGAGAGCGTCTGTCCCGCCCTTGCATGTTCAAGCCCCAATAGTGCCGGTATGTTTCCTGCTGCAAGCTCGCCTACCATCTCCCTCTGGTTTCCCATGAAAAAGTTGACAGATTGGATCCTTCCTTCGCGCTTGCTGTCTATAATGTGAACCTTGTCACCGTCTTTTATTTTCCCAGAAAATAATCTGCCGATTGCAACAGGTCCTGCAGCCGGGTCGACTGTCATGTTTACTATCATCATGATAGCAGGTCCATTGTCGTCGCAGTTGAGCAGCGCCTTTCCAATGTCTGATTCTAAGTCGCCTTTCCAGATCTTTGGAATTCTGTATTTTTGTGCAACATCAGGAGGTGGGTGGTGCTTTACTACCATTCCTAGCACGGCATCGTATAGAGGAGCTTTTTCTGCAAGTGCCTTGACGTCTCCGCCTTCAGAATATGCAGTGTAAATGTCCTTAAACGATATTCCCTTTCTCTTCATCACGTCGGCGTTAAATCCCCACTTGTCCTTTGCAGAACCAAACGATACGCTTCCGTCCTGGATGCTTACCTTCCACTTGTCCTTGTACTCGGGCTCGGCGTAAATATCGATAAGCCTGTTAAAGTTGGTTATAATCTCAAGCAGCCATTCCTGCATCTTGTCAGGAGTCAGCCTCAGCTCCTTAATCAGTCGGTCAATCTTGTTGATGTAAAGAACCGGTCGTACCCTCTCCTCCAGTGCCTGCCTTGTTACAGTTTCTGTCTGGGTCATGATTCCTTCTACAGAATCGGATACCACAACTGCACCGTCTATTGCCCTTAGACTTCGAGTTACACGACCTGTAAAGTCAATGTGTCCTGGAGTATCAATCATGTTGATCACATATTCCTCGCCGTCCCTTTCGTACAGCAAGGTAACATTTGCCTGTACAATAGTCATCTGCCTGTCCTGCTCTAGTTTCATGGAGTCAAGTGCAAGGGCCTGGCCTGCCACTGATGGGCTGATAATACCGCTTGATGCAAGAAGGCTGTCGCTCATTGTGGTCTTGCCGTGATCTACGTGAGCTATCACACCAAAGTTTCTGATGTGTTTCTTGTATCCGATAATTTTGAGAATCTGTTCTGTTGCCTTGAATTTCATGTTTTAGCTAAATCCTTTTCTAGCCTCTATTAAGCGTTTAGAGATTTGCATGATAATTTAGTAGATCATGGAAGAACTGGCATTGCAATTGATTTTCTTTAATAAAGAAACAGTCTTCCTCTTTTTCTTCTTTGCCTTGTATAACGCAATCAATTCTGAAACAAATATGTAAAACAGGATCTGCTCCTGCAGAAATTTCCTTGTTTTTTATCAGATCCAGAGGGTCGTGTGCTCGAACCCTGAACTTGGAAAAGACCTTGGCAAGCTGTGACGATGCAAACGAGTCCCCGGTGCCACAAAATATTGTTTTCCTCTGTTTGCTTGCAGAGAGAGTTTTTTGTGGAACAAACTTTTGTACAAAGTCGAGCTGCATCATAATTTCTTTTTCTAGTGCAGCTATGGTGTGCATTATTTTGATATTTAGGTACGTTGAATTTATGGCTCACGCCACCAATAACTTTGACACATCGACTTTCAGGACTAATGGTTCCTTTCTACCACATTCCTGTACCATCGCTTCATTTGTATCACCTTTAGGAATGCAGAACCTTTGCATCACCTTGTAAGATATATTCATGGTAGCTACAACATCTCTGTCCATTGATTTCTTATAACTACACCATAATTTTCGTCGATATTCTTTGTCCTCTTGGGTTCTCTCCCCGAATATTGGGCAAAGTATGATTCTCTTTTTTTTGCTACTAGTATTATGAATTTGGAAATAATATGTAATCTTTGTTTGATACGTCTAGATTGTCTGCTACCAATCTTTGAGTAAATCTTTTGCATGATTCTTCTCCAGAGATCAATTTAAAGTCGATATTTATAATCGACCTAAAAATCCTATTTATGCAAATAACAGTAGGTCACACGCCTGACTCTGACGACGCTTTCATGTTTTATGCAATGCTTACAGGAAAGGTCAAATCTCCACACTTTGAGGTCAAGCATGTTGTAGAAGACATAGAGACCTTGAACAAGCGCGCACTGAACCACGAACTTGACGTCACCGCAGTCTCTGTACATGCTTGTGCTTACATCAAAGATTATACGATTTTAAGAAGTGGAGGAAGCTTTGGCAAAGGATACGGCCCAATAGTTATTGCAAAACAAGAGATGTCAGCAGACCAGCTGCGCCGCTCCAAAATAGCAGTTCCAGGCAAGATGACGTCTGCATTTCTACTGCTGCAATTGATGATCGGCAAGTTTGATTATGTCGAGATGAAGTTTAGCGATATTCCAGATGCAGTATCAAGGGGAGAGGTAGAGGCAGGGCTTATCATACATGAGACCCAGATAACATATGTGCAAAACAACCTAGCCAAAATCCTTGATGCGGGCGACTGGTGGCGCAACAGCACAGGAGGACTGCCCGTTCCTCTTGGGATAAACGTGATGAGTGACAAGTTCGGTTCTGATACAATAAAAAAATTTGACGGGTTTTTCCGGGAATCAATTGTTCATGGGATGGCACACGTTGGAGATGCACTTGACTATGCAATGCAGTACAGCAGGGGGCAGACAAGAGACCTCATCGAAAAGTTTGTGCGCATGTACGTAAATGACGTGACAATCGAGATGGGCTTGCTAGGCGAGCAGGCAATCAGGACGCTATTCAAGTTTGGAATAGAGAAGGGATTTGTCCCCTATTTGGAGCCAAAGTTTGCCTAAATCCAAGAAAATCAAGACGGACAATTAACGGTTAATTAGGAGAGAGGACCAAATCGCAACAATGGACAAGCGTATCTTCCTGCTTGGCGTCTCGATGCTGGTAATTGGAGGAGTATCATGGTTTTACTTGAACAACACACAACCAATGGTCACATCCGGAATGACAGAGGAAGAGACTAGCGCATTTTATCAGGCAGTTGCATGGAACACGGGACTGCAAAATATATCAGGAATGGTGGCAGGATTAGGGTTTTTCATTGCACTAATCAGCATAGGACTGAAGCGCAGAAAGAGGGGCGATGGAGGAAAGTCAATCACGCAAAAGCCTGCCCAGACCTAGAATATCTTTAGAATCTTGAAAAAGGTGTCTCTTTGCGCGGCACTTCTGCCAATCTCTTTTATCAAGTTTGCAAGCTCCATGATAGAAGAGTGCGCTCCCTTGCCTGCTGCACGGTAAATCTCCTCTGAGAATGCAGTCCCAACAAGGTCGTTCCCACCATATGTGAGTGCCACTTGCGAGAGCTTCTTTCCAAGTGCCACCCAGTAGACAGAGATATTGTTGAGCTGCTGTGCAAGCATCAGCCTTGATATTGCGATAATTCTCAGGTCATATGTAGAGGGGCTTTCTGACTTGACAAGCCCTGCCTTTTCAAGTTCGGTGTTTTCAAGGCTAAATTTGAGGGGGATAAACGTAATGAATCCCTTGGTCCTTTTCTGTACATCGCGTAACTTTACAAGATGGTCTACAATGTGTTCTGGCTTTTCAATATGGCCAAAGAGCATTGTTGCATTGCTCTTTATTCCAAGATTGTGGGCCTGCTCTATTGTATCAAGCCACTCTTGGCCCGAGCACTTGCCTCGAACTATCTTGTTTCGAATATCAGGATGGAATAGCTCAGCTCCTCCGCCCGGCATAGAGTCAAGCCCTGCTGCCTTGAGCCGCAACAATACCTCTTTTACAGAATTTTTGGTTAGTTTTGATAAGAAGAAGATCTCGGCTGCTGTAAGCGCCTTTATGTTAAGTTCATGATGGCTCTTTTTTATTGTGCGAAACATCTCTTCATAGTATTCCAAAGGCAGATCAGGATGAAACCCGCCCACTATGTGCACCTCGGTTGCGCCCATCTCCTTTACCTTGCCTACTCTTGCCTCAATGTCCTGTGGTGTCAGTGTATAGGCATCCTTTTCATTTCCCTTTCTGTAAAATGCACACATCTGGCAGCTTGCTGCACAGACATTTGTGTAATTCAGATAATACGATGCTGCAAAGGTTACGGTATTGCCAACAAGTTTTTGTCGGACAAGATCTGCTGCGGCTCCAAGCATGTAGAGGTTGTCATATGACATCAGGTCAAGGCCATCGTTGTATGAGAGTTCCTCGCCTGCTATTGCTCTCTCAAGAGCCTTCGAGTCCTTGACCAGTTTTTCTAGCACGCCCTTTGTTGATTTCAGTACCAATATAAAACTAGAGACAGGTTCACCTGAACAGAGCTTTTCTTGTTATTACGTCGGAACACTTGTTGTGTTTCATGCAATAGTTCTGGCATTCTTTTGCAGTGTACGGTTCTGCATACCCAAACCCACACTTGTCACAAAAATAATACTTTTTTCCCTTCCTGTACTGTTCTTGAACCATATACAAGATATGGCACTGATCCAAAATTTAGAACTTTGGGATACAACAGCAACTCAAGTTTTATGGCATAGTTATTGTATTGCAACATAATTGAGGATATCATGAAATTACATCACATAGGGGTCGTAGTTCCAAACATAGAGGACTCGCTTGGCGAGCTCAAAGGATTCATGACCTTTCAAAGTGTAAGCCTGCCAATGCCTGTTGCCACAAGAAAGGTAAACGTCTGCTTCCTCAAGATAGGCGAGCCGTTTCTTGAACTTATAGAGCCAACATCTGAAGACTCGGGCGTTTCAGAATTTGCATCAAGGGGTGGTGGGATTCACCACCTCTGCTTTGAGGTAGACGACATACAAAAGGAGGTGGATGCAATGGTAAGCAAGGGTGCAACACTTCTTGTGGCAACAGAGAAGGGCTTTGATGATAGAAGAATCGCATTTGTGGACCTTAACCTAAAAAACACAAACTGCGGACTCGTCGAATTTCTTGAAACCAAAAAGTAGATTTTATCGAGCATGTTTTTATGATCCTTGCCACGTTGCTCGGTGAGTCAGACGCCTTGACAGCATTGATCTTTGGTTTGGTGCGTGGTAACAGAAAGATATTGGCAAGAAATCTCAGTTTTGAGATGCCTGAGATCTCAATGGAGGACACATTCCACGATGAGATAATATTTCTTGTTAGATCATTTTTCTTTGTATTAGTGGGATTGATTGCAGAGTTTGGGCAGCTAAGATACCTCATAGTCTGAATCATAATCTCGCTTGTACTTTATCTGTCAAGAAGGTTGATTGCCGCGTCATTGCTTACCTCAAGATTTCCTGAGTTTGATAGAATAGTAGGGAGGGCCATGGTCCAGAGGACTTGCAGCTGCGGTGCTTGCTACGTTTGCCCTGCCGTTTGCAGTTCCACATGCCAAGGTCCATACCGAGATTGCCTTTATTGTGATAATTGGCACTGTAATTATTACAACAATAGACATTGGAAAGATCTCAAAGAAAAAGGATGCGGTAGTTGTGAATTGATCCAGTTCTTGTCTTTTCCAGACTGTAAAAAATTTTTATATCTTCATGTTACAACTTTTATACGGCCTTCAAAGAACTATACTGTTTCAGCTGTAAGAGGATTCTTGGAAGGTATAATGAGAAATATTTTACCGAGGTAACAATAAACGAGATTATCATGAAAAACCACATCTCATGTATAAGATGTGGACATGAGATATGTATCAAAAGGATTGATTAGCTCATCTGAAAAACATGAAGTAAAACCAGAAGCTAGAAAGATTTTAGTCGTGATCTTTGAGATAACAATATAATAGATATTATTGAGACTGCTAGGACTAAGGACACCACGGGGCCAAACTCTGGAACAAAGGTTGTACTCTTTGCAAACATCACATCACTGTACTGTCCTACTCCTATCCATGTCAAGTATACTGCATTTGATGTTGCGCCCATTTGGTTATACCACGAATTGTTGGTGCCATTGTTTACCTCTACCGGAGATCCAAAGCTATTCCCGTTATCGGTGCTTTTGACAATGTAGACATCATAGTTGCCTAGCGTATTGTCAACCCAGCTTACGTAGATGTTTCCATCAACAGCTATCTTAGGCCAACCAGACGCACCTGGATTGTTGCTTATGTCAAGTGGTTGGTCAAATGTCTTGCCACCGTCAGTGCTCTTTGCAAAGAAGATTTCATAATTTTTGTCAGTTACAATCTCAGTCCATACAATGTAAACGTTATTGGCAGATACAGCAAGTTGTGGGTATCCAGAGTCTAGCTTTGTCCTGCTTATGTCTACTGGAGTTGCAAATGTCTGCCCTCCATCACTACTTTTTGAAAAAAATATGTCAAAGTTTCCAGAAGAGTCATCCATCCATACTGCATAGACATTGTTTCCATTTACTGCCATCTGAGGAGCTCCCGAATTGCCTTGGTTCACACTTATGTTGACTGGAGTGGAAAACATATTTCCAGAGTCGTTGCTTGTACTCAAGAATATGTCATAGTTTTTTACTCCATTGTCCTCCACATCAGATACACATTGTTCCCGTTTGCGTAGATCTTTGGGATCCCAGAATTTCCCCTGTGGCTGGTCACGTCAACTGGTAAGCCAAACGTTTTACCGCCGTCATCACTTTTTGCATTTAGTACGTTTGTCACATCTCCCGCGGTTCTCTCAAGCCATGCAACATAGACGTGATTGCCGTACATTGCCACCTGAGGAAATGCCGAGTCCTTTGAGGCATCGCTGATTCTAATAGGCGTACCAAAGGTTGTCCCGTTGTCATTACTTTTTGCAAATGCTATGCTTGACCTATTTGCTGCAAAAGACTGCCAGACAACACCTATCTTCCCCCCAAACTCTGCAATCTTGATATTATCAGGCGCTCCTCCGATTGTTCGCAGATTGGTTTCATTTCCAAAGGAGGTTCCTCCGTCGCTGCTTTTTGCAAACTTGGCCCCAAACTTGCCGGCCGAGTTGTCTATCCATCCAACGTACACATTGTTTCCTGAGACCAGTAGCTGTGGTATCGTAGAGTTGCCGTTGGGTGAGCTAATAGATACAGCATTTGTAAATCCATTGGATTCTGCAAAAACACTTGATACAGGTATACAAAATGTTATCATTAAAAGGGCAAGTACAGTTCTTTGCATACAAGGCACTTTGTCGCGCATTATAAGATAGTTTTGATTTTAGAAGCAATCACGGAATTGTCCCGTCCACTATCATGTTTAGCTCCACCCTCTTCTTTGTGTTTACGGTGTTTGCCACGTGCGATACAAGAACTATCTCTTTGGCATCTTTTCCAAGAGTGGTATTAATCTCAACTGGTTTGAACTCTGTATTTGGCCCAAGCATTATCTTTGGCAAGAGTTCGAGTATTGACATATCGCTTGTTGTTGCCTTTATCTTGTAAGCTGTTGTATCAGTAAAGTACACACCACCTCTTGTGGTAGGTTTTCGGACAGGAATTTTGGATTTTACTATAGAGACACTCTCGAGGTGGAATGTTTTTTCGTCAACATGCATTGAATATCTCAGGCTTGCATCTTGTGTTAGCTTTGACATGATATCCTCGTTTACCTGCACAAAATGTACACTATAGCATAGAGGTAATAATCTTGCCCTTTAGCCGGCAACTTGTGGATCAAGAACAGATTCTAGCAGCTTCAAAACTTATTGATACTCAAACACCCGGTGCCTTCCATATTTGAGATGGTAGTTTTTTGTATTGCTTGATTACCATTAGTCACAAGAGCGCCCCCCCATAGTTAAAGCCACAAATACCGAATACCTACAACAGTAGCACCAATTGCTGCAACTATTGAAATTTTTTTGGTTTGTTGTGCAAGCAATCATTAAATTTTCTTATTATTTTATTTAAAAGTAGACAAGATAATGCGGTATACCTAATCTTGTAACCATCGTTCATAAAATGACGCTTACCTTGCAACTCTGATAAAAAAGAAATTCCCAAAGTTTTTGGGTCGTCATGTTTTATGGCTAAAACATAATTGAAAAACTATGATATAGAATCAGCTTGGAATTATCACAACGGAACAAAGCACCCAAACGGAACATTGCTAAGCAGATTTCACACATACAACCCGGCAAATAGACCCATACCTTACAAGATTTACAAAGACATGCCTCAAATCAGACTTGAACTGGATAAACAACGTGGAGTTTAGAGCTGCGTCGTGTACTGGAGCCCTCTATCATATTGAGATGTAGTTATAAGCTCTGACATTTCAGGACTTGCAGCAGGTGTATACTACTTTGACCCCAAAAATAACTCCCTGACCGTACTGCGAATAGGAGACTATCGTAGGGTTCTAGCAGACTGCATTGCAGACGAACCTTTTGTTTCTGCCGCACCCGTAACGCTTGTCTATACCGACATATTTTCAAGAAACTCAATCAAGTATCAGGCAAGGGAGTACAGACACGCATTCTGGGATTACGGTACAATTGTAGCAAACTCCCTTGCAATGACAGGCGCATACCAAGTGCCATACAAATTGATACTTGGTTTTGTTGATTCCAAGATAAACGAGCTTTTAGGCCTTGATGAAAAAAGAAGCTGCGCTGGTAATGTTGTCGCTTGGCCATGTAAAAAAAGATACTTCAGTCTCCCGCTCTAGACAAAGTTGCAAAGTCAGAACCTTTGGAATATAACTTGGATATTGCAGCAATAAATGAGATTCACAGATCTTCATCTCTTTTAAACGCAAAGGAAGTCTCTGTATGGAGAAGGCAGATGAGTCCAACAGTTTATCAACCAACCTCAAAATAAATCAAGCTTGGAAATAGTATTGACTGCAATGAGAGATTGGAACATACAATAATCAGGCGCGGCTCTATACGCAGCTTTTCCCATGATTCCATATCACTTGATCCGCTGTCTACCATATTGAAGAGGGTGACGAGTGGCATCATCTCAGATTTTGAGGAAAACGATACCATCAATGACATTTACTTGATTGTTAATGCCATAGATGGCCTTGAAGAGGGGCATATTTTTACAACAGGAAGGAAAACTTGCTTGAGATTCTACAACAAGGAAATTTACGTGACGTATTGGGTTATCTAGGACTTGACCAGAGCTTACCATATGACGCTTCATCTACAATATTTTTCATGGTAGACCTTGACAGAATTTTAAAAATTTTTGGCAATCGTGGATATGGGGTAGCACAGTTAGATGCAAGCATTACTGCAGGAAAGATGTATCGTGCTGCATATGTCCTGAAGATTGAGCCACTGGCCTTACGTTTTATGACGATGAGATGACAGAGTTTTTCTCACCTCATGCAAGCAACAAAAGCGTCATGTTCATCCTTGCAGTAGGCAAGAAGGCAAAGAGATACCACCAGTAGCATTCCAAGTCTCAATGCTTAAATCTACATCATCGAACCCAACATGGAGATGCAGGCCAAGACAAGATATGCCATACTTGCGTTGCTCATCTTGATTCCCTCATTTGTGAATCTTGCTGTTCCAATCTATAACAGGGACCTGCCAGAACTTTTCGGCGTGCCATTCTTTTACTGGTTCCAAACTTTGTGGCTGTTTGCATCAGCAGGCTTTTACCTTGTCTTTACACACCTAAAGGGAAAATGGCATGATTAGTTCTGATGTAACAATATCATTTGTAGTGCTTTTCATTTTATTCATAGTCCTAGGATTCTACGGCAAGTATTGGAGGCGGGGAGACCTAAATCATGTACATGAGTGGTCGCTTGCAGGACGGAAGCTTGGAACTACGCTGGTTTTCTTCCTAATTGGTGCGGACCTTTACACAGCGTACAGTTTTGTTGCAATTCCCTCTGGTGTCTTTGCCAAGGGCTCTCTCTACTTTTTTGCCATTCCCTATGTCATGCTCACTTTTGGGGTTGCACTTGTCACCATGCCAAGACTCTGGACGCTGGCAAGGGAGCGAGGGTACATCACAGCTTCTGATTTTGTAAAGGACAGGTTTGGCAGCCGTGCGCTTGCCATAATGATAGCAATCACAGGCATAGTGGCCGAGCTTCCGTATATTGCTCTCCAGATAGTTGGCATGCAGGCAGTGCTTACAGTGATGCTTGCAGGCACTGCAAACGCCCAGATTGTGGAGGAGATCTCGCTTTTGATTGCTTTCATAATTTTGGCCGCGTTTACTTATACGAGTGGTTTGCGCGGTGCCACACTTACTGCAGTCTTCAAAGACATACTGATCTGGGTTACGGTTCTTGTAGTCATAGTTGCAGTTCCAATCAGTATTGGGGGATTTGGCAATGCGTTCAGTCAGGTAAAACCAAACTATGTTACTCTCTCCTCGTCTCTTGTACCAGCGTATGCCACTCTGATACTTGGTAGTGCGCTTGCACTCTACCTTTACCCCCATGCAATAAATGGTGTACTCAGTTCAGAGAGTGCAAAGAAGCTTAGAAAAAGTACGGCGCTGCTTCCACTCTATGGAGTAGGACTTGCCATACTAGCACTGATGGGCATCTTAGTCTTTGCAGTACCAGACGCCATGAATTTTCTCTCAAGATTTCCGGAAAGTTCACGTGGCATACTTGTTGTGCCGTCGCTTATACTGTATACCATGCCTGGCTGGTTTTCTGGGATTGCGCTTCTTGGAGTTTTTGTTGGGGGTCTTGTGCCTGCTGCAATCATGGCTATGGCACAAGCAAATCTGCTTACAAGAAACATAATCAAAGAATTCAAACCAAACATCAAGGACATCTCAGAGATTCGCGTTACCAAAATTTCATCGACAGTTTTCAAGTTCATTGCTCTGGGCTTTGTGTTTGTGGTGCCGGCGACGTATGCGATATCGTTACAGCTTCTTGGAGGAATACTTATTGCTCAGATATTGCCTGCTGTATTTTTTGGCCTGTATGTCAAGTCACTGAAAAAGACTCCGCTCATAATAGGGCTGCTTTTCGGCATAGGTTCCGGCATATACATGGGAGAGGCTGCAAATAGCTTTGGTACACTTACAACATCGCTTTTTGGCACTCTGTTTGGACCAATTTACATTGCAGTGATATCGCTTGCCATCAATGTAGCAATTTCCTTTGGCGGGAGCTATATAGAAAAGAGGATCCATGCCTCAAAAACAAGGCAGAGATAGGTTTTTGCATTTATGATAAACTAGAGTAATATTTGTCTCTATTCGTATTCCATTAGTTTTTTCTCTTCAAGTAGAGTATGCAAGTTGTGCACCGCTCGGTATACTTCTGACTCTTTCTTTGTTCCCGTGCAAACGAGCTTGCCCGATGCAAATATTAGCACTACAGAACGTGGATCAAGCATTCTGTGTATCAGGCCTGGAAATTGTTCTGGCTCGTACATACTTCTTGGAAGACTTCGTGCGGCTCTCTCAAGATGCACTTTTCCTCCAAGACTTACAGAGGCTACTATGTTTTGAATTGTTATCTCAGGATCATTTTTGATCTTTATCTTTCCCTTTCTGAGCTTCTGGACTACAGTTCTTACTGCATTGATGGCCGCATCCTCGGATTTTGAACCGGTGCAGACCATCTTGCCTGAGCTGAATATCAGTGTAGCAGTCTTTGGGGATTTGAGTCTAAAGACAAGTCCTGGAAATTGTTCCGGATGATACTCTACATCTGGAAATGTTTTTGTTATTTCCACCAAGTCGATTTTCTGATCAACTGACGCGGAGGCAACAACGTTTACAATATCTACAATCGGTTTTGTTTGCGGCACTGGATAGGGTATAAATTCATACTATATATACCAATTACATATTCTAGGCAGGGAAAAGGATACCGTACGGTAGGTGGAGGTGATACCTATCCGATCCCTAGTATGAGGCACACGATACTGTTCCGCTGATCCATTTCACGTCTGTGTCTTTTGAGATCTCGTAGATGGTGTTAAGGGTCATCAGTCCGACAACCATCAGCTCATGTTTGTCCTTTACTGCCATTTCAAACCCATATTTTTGGCCTAGCTCGAATCTCTTCTTGTCTGGGTCAACGCCAGCGTTGTACTCTACAACAATCTCTCCGTGAGGGTCTACGTCAGTGAACTTTCTTTCATAGTACATTGCTTGCATTGCAAGTTCGGGCGAGATTTTTTGTAGTTTGTTCTGTATATCTTTTAAGAAGTCGTCGTATTCTGCCTCAATTAGTTGAGACATGGTAACCAATACGACAGAATCTTATTTAAATTTGCAAGAACATGAGGCGCTTTGTACCGTAAAAGAGTTACTGATAATTTGGTAGTGAAGGTTATCAATCATTACATGAAATATTAACCATGACAGTCCTATACCTGTACGGAGTACAAGAGTACGGCCAAGAAGGCCCGGAGATTCCTCACGATGTGATTTATGGCATTCTCAACGAGATGGAATTGAGAGATGATAGGCGTTCAGAGAGGAAGATTAGCTGACTGGTGCAACCATAACATAGACTTGCTAATAATAGCAGTTGGAGTCCTCATCATAGCATACATAGAGGCATCAAATAACTACTTAAACCTCGTGCCAAGCCTAGACTATGGATTCTGGATGCTGCTGGTTGGAGTCGTGATGCTGTCAATTGGAATAGCTACTCTCATATGTTACAGAGTTCTTTTGAGAGGGCATAGTTTTTTTAGCATGTAGATATTTTTCTCTCATAGTCACACATCCTAGTGAGACAGGTACAGACTGGCGTGAATTCATAGGATTATATTTTCCAAGAAAAAAGTCTCACGTGGAAGATGAACTTTAGAAGGATATTTGACCACAAAAAATCCGATGCTCCAACCAAAAACATGGAAGAGATTTATAAAATTAAAGAAGCGATCGAAAAAGAGGACAAGATCTTTGAAAATGAGTTGCCTGCAAAATACACCTTATTGCAGCAATTTAGCATTGACGAGTTGAAAAAATTATGCAATGAGCTTATTGGAAGAGAGCCTCCAATCGAAGAATATTCAGGCTCTACGGACGGAGGCAAAAAGACATTACCGCTATACAAAGAAGACTATATCCATTTTGTAACAGACGAGTTGAGGCTGTCTTACATAAAAAACTATGCACTAAAGAACAAGATTGTGGCAAAAGAATTTTTCAGAGATATAGCCTAATGATATCATCCATGCGGAACCACTAGATCAAGAAATATTGTTTTTGTAACCATCCCATCAGATATGCTTACTCCAAGAGCATGTTGTCAGAAAAGGCAGAATAGTTTCGTAGCACCAATTGTGTGATGCGAGCAGATATAAGGTCGGGTGTGCTTGGTGTCAGCAAGGCATCGACATTTCCAAATCCTACAGCAAGCGCCATCTAGCTTGATGTGCTGAGGTAAACTCAGTTTTCACTGTATGGACTCTGACCATAAATCGTCAAGTTTACAGTTACTGCTTTTGAGGCATCCTGCTTTAGAACAATCCTGTTTATATCTGCAGATATGGAGAAAGGCAGGGTTACATGGCCATCAATTCTTCCAAGCTTGTCCGTGTTCCACCCGGAAAACCACAGTATCATGCTGTCATGTGGATCTGTGACCATATTGAGTGGATAAGTCAGGTAGTGAGTATTCCTGCAGTATAGATCTGGCTTGAGATATTTACAATCTCTGGAGGTATGATGAGTTTTTGAAGTGCAAGCCACTACAAGGCAAGACCAACCAGTATTATTCCTACTATGAGTGCTGCCTTTTTTGACATCAAACTAGCCTCCGAAATTGAATGGTTGGCTACTTTCCTTATTAGTGTCTCGGCGATTCCCGATTATCTGGCACATGATCACAATAGGGTTTTGAAATATACCGAAACGAAACAGTTGGAAAAATGGTCAAACGTAATATAGTAAAACTATCTAACCCATACAATGAAAACAAAGTATCTGCTTTTGATAGTTTATTTTGGTTTCTTCCTAGGGATTGTCACATATGAGATACTAAACCCGCCATTTAGCAGGGATGCTGCAAAGGTTGGCAACTATGAAGTGCAGATAACTACTACACCTTCAGTGCCAGATGTTGGAAAAAATACAAAGATTCACTTTCTAGTGTTGGACAAAAATGGAAACCAAGTGGACAATGTAAGAATGGGTGTACAGATTTACTACAATGATAAGATGCTAAAAGAGTTACCTCCTGCCAATTATCCTGGATCGTGGGATGCAGATTATTTGTTCGAGGAAGCTGGAAACCATGTCTTCAAGGTTGATCTCTTTGATTCAAGTACAGGAACCGTAACTTCATACGAGTTCAATATTACTACGCTTAGCTTGTACACATCGATCTTCATATATTTGGTCATTGCGGGAGCTGGAGGTGCAGGAGGCATAGTGATAGCTATTCTGGTTTACAATAAGCGAACAAGACCAAATTTCAGATATTAACTGCAACTGTTGCGCAGATGTTGTGCTTGAGCAGCATTGCTCTCTCCAACACATGTCCCCGGTGTCTGCCATGAAGATCCAGTCAGCATATCAACCGAGATTGCAATGACTCCTGTTGCAAATCTGCCTACAATTATGCCAATTGTCTTTTCAGATATTTCAATTTCAGTATGCGTCAAAGTTGTATTTAAAACGAGATACACAGTGTGTTACAATTTTGCAGAAAGTAATTTTTCAAACTAATGTTACAGAAAAAACTTGTGATTAAAACTGAGGCGTGGTCCTCTTTTGCAGGCCGCTTGGAGAACACCTCCTTTGAACGACGCCTTTGCGTTTGTTCACATTCTGTTTCCTGCGGGACCACGCTAAGTCAAGCCATTTTTTGTGGCTCTACTAGCATTGGTATAATATTACACCTTAATATTTAAGAATTAGTTTGAAAAATTTCAAACAACATTTTTACAGATTAATTTTCTGACGATCTGAATTTATTTTTAATCAGTGCGAGAAAGGTACCAATGAAACAAAAGCCAAGACCAACATTTAGCTCATTGAGAAAACAAGTGCCAATAAATTATAAAAATCTAAGACGAATTCTCAGAAGAATTAATTGGTTACTAGATTTTTCCTATTCCAGCATTGCCCAGAACCTAGTGTACCTGAAAAGTCCCACCCATCCTGAGATGAAGAAGATTAGCGATATTGCAAAAAGCAAGTACAGATCTCTTTTGCGGTGTGCAAGGTCCAAGTTTAGGAAGATAAACGCTCCCATGCCAATCAATCCAAAAAACAGAACCAATCTTCCAAGTCTTTTCCAGTTCAATGATACCCAACTCATCAGTGCCAGATATAAAATGCATCTTGCCTAAGATCATGCAGTTGTAAAATCAATTTACTAGAAAAGAGGTTAAACTATTCCACATTTTGCATAGTACTGCTGATGATATTCCTCGGCCCTGTAGAATTCTGTGGCAGGAAGTATCTCAGTTACAATCTTCCTTTTAAATTGTCCAGAGTTTTGCATAGCCTCTTTTGATCTTTTTGCCTCCTCTTCTTGTTCCTTGTCGTGGCAAAAGATGACCGACCTGTACCGTGTACCCACATCAGGTCCCTGTAGGTTAAGAGTTGTCGGATCGTGGCAGTTCCAAAAGATATCTAGAATTTTACCATATGAAATAACGGATGGATCAAACTCTACCTGTGCTACTTCAGCATGTCCTGTAGCGTCAGTGCAAACATCCTCGTATGTCGGGTTCTTTAGGTGTCCTCCCATGTATCCCACACTTGTCGAGCTCACACCCTTTACTTTTCTAAACTCATGCTCTACGCACCAAAAGCATCCGGCTCCAAAAGTGGCCATCATGAGTTTATTTTTCCGCGATGGAATTAAATTCTATCGGATAAGCGGATAGAGTAGCTGCAGTGCCTGGTCATCAGTTATTTTTCCCTCAGACCATGCACAGATGCCTGCCCTGTCTACAGACAAGGTCTGGCTCTGCGATGACGGAACCAAGATTATCTTGTTAGAGTCGAGAAACTTGATCGCTACCTTGAAGTCGCTGTCCTGGATGCTACCGCTACACCAAAAACCTGCCAGATTTTTCACCCAGTGAGGCATTGGGTTTTCCACATGGCTTACGACAACTGAGAACGACCGTAGGACGGACGTACCTTCTTGATTTGTTGCTGAACATGTTACTGTTGTTGTTCCTATCGGAAAGACAGAGCCCGATGATGGATAACATACGGCGCCTAAAAGTCCCTCCAGAACAGTAGAGTTGATAAAGTTTACAGCTGTACCTGATGTGCTTGCAGTCTGGACAGAGATGTTTCTTGGCGCAAGAGCAGCTGGAGATTGTGGGGCGGTGGGCTGGTAATGGGTCCCAATCCTAAGAAAGATGCTTGATTCAGATGGAATCAGCTGCGAGTTGTCTACAACCCTAAACTCTAGTGTGGAGCCAATCTCTACTGGAAATCCGTCAATGGTTCTTGGGATCTTAAATGTGGCTGCAAAAATGTCTGTGTTTGGCCCTGTCTCCCTGAGCACACCCGTTCCCATATCAAAAGCAGAGTCTGCAAGAGTAGTACTGACTCCACCCATGTGAACCTCGACGAGGTCTAGTGGAATGTCGTCTGGAACCTGTGAATCAAGGTTGAAGTTTGGCGCATAAAGACGAAGTGTGTAGTATTGACCAATGTTGACGCTCTGCTCTGGCGTTCCTTCGGTTGTTGTTGGAATAGAATTCAACACAACTGACTGGGTTAATGTTTGCGGGTGCCCAGAATAATCTGCACGTTGATGGTACGTCATGAGAACAACATCGCCGTTTTGTAATGGTCTGCCATTGACAGAAGAGGGTAGAGTAAGTTGCAGTTGGAATACTCCAGTGCCTATTCCAGTCTCTACCATGGTATCAGGACCACCTATTGGGATGCCATTGATTGTAAAATCAACTAGTCCTGCAGTTGGTATGGTCATCACCCCCCGGTGGTCTGTTACCAAGTTCTCGTCTGTGATATAAAATGTTAGAACGGAGCCTGGCATTGCAGATTGTGCATAACTGATCGATATTGGTAGCAAGAGCAGTAAGATGATGTATTTCACAGTATCATGTTACAATATCAAATGTATAACCATGTCTCATGATTGATCTTGGCATCTAGTATCACAAGTTTTTAATTTTATGATAATGAGAGTTAAAAGTTGATTTTCAGAAATTAATTATGTTGAGGCTCGACAACGTTCTGTCGTTTTACTTCGATGTATTGGACTAGAGGTAGAAATAACATGAAACTTGCAAGCCTAATTCCCTTTATTGCATAGCGATACTTGGAATCGCGGTCTTTGCAGGCCATTTCTCATTCAACCAAAAGGTAGATCTTATACGGCGGCAGAGCAATCAGCAGATCTTGTTACCAATATAGAACAGTCAGGACGGGCAGTGGAGCATGGACGCATGCAAGTCAAAGATACCAACAGTATTAGACCAGTGCAGGTCATCTCGTGTCCTTGCATGTGACGACCAGCGCCTTACGAGCCTTCTAAACGTTAAGACGTGCGGAGATAGGATCAAGGTAGGTTTTCCTATGCAAGTTTTGGTTTTTTCAACATCCTGTCTGCATTATCAATTATCTTCTTCAAGTACATACGCATCAATTCCTGCTCCTCGCGTGATATACCCCTGTACAGATCCTTTCGAAGTTGGGTTATTGTTTCAATTATAGAATCAACTGAAGATTCAGACTTTTTGGTAAGAAACAACCTGTTGTGTCTTCGGTCATCAGGGTCGAGTCTTCTTTCTATCAATCCATTTCTTTCCATTTTATCAATTACTGGTACAAGTGTACTGCTATCTACATAGATCTTGTCGGCAAGTTCTCTTTGGCTTAGACCTGCAAAAAGATTTAACGCCAAGATGACCTTCCATTGAGCAGATGTCAATCCCAGCTTATTTTTGATCTCATACTCTGCCTGCTCTTTCCATTGATTTTGATGCAAGTACAACAAGCGTGCCGACACTATTTTTCAAGTCTAATTTGTGCATGTTTTGTATCACATATTACGTTGTATACAAATCATTTGTATACAAATAAGTTAAATACTTTCACATTGAATTCATTCCAATGTACAAGGACAGTGGCCCAATCGAGAGAGAATCATTTGAGAGATACTAATAGATCAAAAAGATTCATTTTTGTTTTGATATCGTTTATTGTACTTGCTCCAACCATCCCAATGTCATACGCAGATCGCGTAATGTCTTCAGACAGTTGCAAACGTAAATGAAAATTCGCTTATCTCTGCAATATCAAATCTACAGGATTATCCCCAGATATTTCCTGAGAATGTAAAATATGTCAAGGTCTTGTTGTCAAGTATCTTCCTAGTAGATATGAATGCCGGAATAAACGGCATTTATTTTGACACTCAGGCAAAATACCAGCAAACTCCAGATGGCAAGTATCTAGTAGAGGTGGTCTCAGGGGATCTAAAAGGAACGACAATGATAACTGTACTAAACAAGACATGGGGTTTTGACGGTAAGCCCGATATGGGAACAAAGGTTAACATTAGTTTGGACTTGAAGACATCGGGTTTCCTCTCGTGGATGTTAAATTTTGTACCAGATAGTTCCATTAGTGATGCACTTGAGGGCGGATTTTACAAGTTTGTCGAGTATGCGCAGCATAACTAGCTTGTTCTGCGTAGTTTTGGCTTTAGTTTGGAATTTTTCTTCAACAGTTCCAGGGCAAGTGCTTTGTTGTTTAGCGCAACGTTGTATTTTTTATCTATCTTGAGAGCAGAATTGAAGCATTTGATGGCATCCTTTAGCAGGCCAAGCTCCCCAAGCGACAATCCCTTGTACGCTATTGCCATGGCATATCTTGGTTGAATCTTGAGTGCCTTGTCATAGCAATCAATTGCATCGTGATATCTGCCCAATGTATGGAGTGCAGAGCCTTTGTTGACTAGGGCATCGATATTTTTTGGATCTATTGATATGGCAACGTCATAACACTTGATCGACTGCTTGAGTTTGCCCAAGTTTTGAAGTGTGACACCCTTGTTTATTAGTGCAGTCACGTTTGAGGGTTCCTTGTGCAGTACCAAGTCATAGTATTCCAGTGCGAGCGTGTACTCTCCTTCTTGGCAGAGATCGTATGCCTCATTTAGAAGAGAAGAGTTCCTCATCTTTTTATATCATCAAGTTCAAGAATTTATCTTTTAGTAGAAAGATATGTTTGACTTTTCCTTGAATAAAGTTTTCAAGCGATCGAGATACTCTTTTTATATTCAAATAAGACGAATCGTTTGAGATTATACACACTGAGTTATTTTGCCGCTTTTTGCATCAATTCTTACCTGTTTTATCTTTGGTGACAAGAATCCTACCTGCACCTTTACTACCCGGTGGTTATCTTCCAGCAGAATAGACATTTCTACATTGCATCCCATGCTTTTTTCATTATCACATCCAACTCAAACTTCATAATCACAATCTATCTATTTATTGATTTCATAGAATTCTTATGGAAGATTTTTTCATAAAATTTTTCAAATCACTGAAAATAAAATAGTACAACTCGAGAGTATTTTTAATAATTTGGAAATAATGCTGGCTGTAGCAATGCCACTACTTTTGAGTGATTCAATTGCATGTTGGAGCTGGCTTAAATGTGAATCTACTCCATGCGGTCTGTCTGTGGGCTCCTTGATCATCGTAATTTGATAACAGGACGACATAGGTTCGATTGGAACGGCAACCGCAGTAATTGGCTGGAAGAGACAGACCTAATTTGCATGCTCGAATGGGATCTAGTTTTAGCCAGAAATTACACACCTGCACCTCTTCTGTAACATATCCAGTAAATCAATGAAGAAATACTGCCAGTAGAGCCTCTCTATTGTTGAACGAATACGTGTCTCTTGCAATCTTTGGTTTTGTCTATGTACTAATAGTTGGCCGAATCAAGTTCAAGATTCCAATCTGGACCTCGATGCTAATAGGTGCAGCTCTTATGATTGGTTTTCAGGTAATCAGTCCCGAGTCGGCCTTCAAGTCTGTCCAGCTTGATGTCATAATGTTTCTTTTTGGGATGTTCAGCATAGTTTCTGCGCTGGACAGGTCGGGTGTTCTCCGGTTTGTTGCAGTAAAGATGTTGTCAAGGGCCAAGACTCCAAACAAAATATTACTGATTTTTGTAGTTGGTATGGGTTCACTTTCAGCGTTTCTTGTAAATGATACAATTGCACTGATGGGAGTCCCTCTTGTAGCATACATATCAAGACAGATTGGGTTGCGACCTGCAGTGCTGCTAATAGCACTTGCATTTGGCGTTACGGTAGGAAGTGTGATGACCCCGATTGGCAATCCCCAAAATCTCTTGATTGCACTGCAGAGCGGAATTGATCTGCCTTTTACAAATTTTGTCAAGTTTCTTGCCATCCCAACAATCATCAACCTCTTTCTAACCTATTACATACTTGGAGTATATTTCAAAAAAGAGATGGTACAGGTAAACTTGCAAAATGCAACTTTAGAGAACGGAACCATCACAAACATGCGCCTTGCCAGGATCTCAGTTGGTGTACTGATTGCAACAATTGCGGGATTTTTCGTCTCCGAGGTTTTAAAGTTCTTCAAAGTTGCCGACATTAGTCTAAGCCTTGTTGCGCTCATGGGAGCAGCAGTGCTCTACATTGTAAGCCGTGACAGAAAAGAGATAATGCAAAATGTCGACTATTCTGTCCTAGTATTTTTTGCTGCAATGTTCATTGTGACTGCGGCAGTCTGGTCCTCTGGTGCGATACCTATGATTATGAAGTACATTCCGGTGCCAAATCCAAGTAACGTGGTGCAGAGCTATGCAATAATATCAGTTACCAGCGTCCTGCTTGGCCAAGTACTCAGCAACGTGCCATTTGTCTCACTGTATCACTATGTAATGATACAAAACGGATTTACCGGTACAGATGTCTCTTCATGGATGATGCTTGCGGCTGCAAGCACTATTGCAGGAAATCTTACCATCTTGGCTGCTGCAAGCAACATCATAATAATTCAGGCGTCAGAATCAAGAAACATCAAGTCCTTTACCTTTCTTGAGTTTCTCAAGGTTGGAGCCATAGTCACTGCAGTCAACTTGGCCATATACTACCTGTTCATTCTTGCAATATAGCAAATATACCTCTCCAGTGCAGCCGGAACCATGCTAGGTTTAATTTGTCAAGCCATCAAATCCAATCTTCTCGATTCACAACAGTCTTTAAGGGACTAGGACAGCTGATTTTTTAATGCCTACCATAGTCTTTGACTTTGACGGCACCATAGCCGATACCTTGTCTGTAGTGATAAGGATAGCAAACAAGTTTGCCGATCACTACGGGTATCGCAAGATACCTCTTGGCGACATACCAAAGATCCGGGAAAAAAGGCCAAGCGAGGTTCTAAAGCACCTAGGCATATCCATATTCAAGCTGCCCATAGTGGTAAGAAAGATAAGGTTTGAGATGAACGATGAGATAGCACATCTACAGACTGCAGTTGATATCAGAGAAACCCTTGTGAACCTGAGAAAGAAGGGCTGCGTTCTTGGCATACTTACTACAAACTCTAGAGAAAATGTTACCGAGTTTTTAAAAAATAATGATCTGCAATTGTTTGACTTTGTGTATACAGGCAGGGCAGTCTATGGTAAAAGCAGGCTGCTCAAAAAACTGATGAAGGAAAAGACAATACCGCACGATGACCCCATCTATGTAGGCGATGAGATACGTGATGTAGAGGCTGCAAAGAAGGCAGGCATACGAGTAATAGGGGTTTCATGGGGATACAATACAAAAGCAGCACTGCAAAAGTCAAATCCTGACTATATCGTAGAAAGGCCAGAGGAACTCCAGCAGATAATTTTAGAGAACAGCTGATTTGGAATACATCTAATTTATCACACTAGGTTTTTACAAGACAGGAGAAATACTGCAGGTTAACTTGAGTGCAGACGTCACCGATGAGGAGAAAAAGACCCTCACACCTGAGAGCGGCTTTAACCTCTGTGGCATTGACTACTTTGAGCCGCTTGGCAGAAGACTCTATTTGATAGAACATTATGAGAGATACCAAGACGCGCTCAAGGCCAAAAAGGAGAGGGAAAATCCAAACGAGCATCTCATACTTTACATGAGCCCCATAATCTATGACTAGACGATACCTCCTGAATTAATTTAATACCACATCATCAGATTGTACCATTGTGCCTCTTAGCCCTGAATTTAGAAAATATCTCGAGGGCACAATTCATGGCATCATAGTTGGAATTCACACACTCAAAAAAGAGTATCCAAGGTTCAAGAGCGACTGGAAGTTTGAAAACGAGTTTGACTTTCTGTACGGCTGTATAGTTGGTCAGATGCTTGGAACTTGTCTTACGGCTTTTAAGATAATACATGATAGAGAGGCAAGGCCAGACGAGATCCTGTCAATTGGTGAGCTGGTCGAGTCATATTTTCCGCTCATCAGAGACGAGATAAGGACAAGCTCATAGCTTTTTCAAACTCAAACGGCACAGATGAAAATTCTCTACAAAGATAACAGAAATCATCTGTAAAAAAAGACTAGTCTTCTTTTGCAGGCTTTTCATATATTTTTTTAAAAATTCGTACTGCTTCAAGGTGCGAGCAGTTTGCCTTCAAGCCTTTGTCATGGTGAAATTTGTAGAAATTCTTGAACCCCTCACATTCGCAAGTCTCAGACGTTACAAAATAAGATTTTGTCGCATCGCTTGAAGACCTTACTTGGTACAGGTCCTCTTCCACCTTTACCACACCGTCTTTTGCCAGAGCTTTTGCTTTTTTGATTGTGTTTGCGCTCACGTTTTACAAATTACAGTTACCTACTAAAAACTCTTGATGAGACATTCATCCTGCTTTCACATGTTCAAGAAACGTTAAATCAAATGCAGCCATATTTTATACAGAATTGATTGGCAAGAGGCTGCGTGATACCATAAACCAAGGTAAGGTAACGATAAGCATAGATGGCAAGCCCGTCATCTCTCTTGATACAGACGCCAAGTCTTTAGAGCTTGAGATGTCATGTCTAGAAAAGATGAACCTAAAGATATCCAATTTGTTTGTGACAAAGACAAGCAGGGGAAGGATATTTCTTCAATCGTCTCGTCTTGTAAAAAAAATTTGTAAAAAAGGGATGAGTTTTACTCTATATGACAAGGGTGAACGTCTACTTACCACCAGAGGCCTTTCTAGGCTTGGTCCGCGCTTGCTCTTCAACCCGCTGAGGCTGAGGCATATACTGAAGGTCATCTAGGTTTTTGGTGTCATCAGCACGACGTTTTTCTTCAATGACGCCTTTTTTTCCTCGTCGGTAAGCTCCCTTACATGAACAGAGAGCGTGACAAGGCCGTCTATTTCCAGCGATTTTTCAATGCCTAGCAACTTTATACGAGTCTTTTGGAAGTTGATGTCAAGCTGCGAGTGCTTGTCAGAAAGTGATTCAACGAGGCCCTCAAAGAAGTTCGTATCCATTTCTGGACTTTCCTTGCTCATGTGCAATAATGTGTTTCAAAGTATTTACGCGTTTAGTGGAAATTAGCACTGTGCCAAAAGTATCAAGGTAGAGCGTACGCCGTTGATTCGTCGTATCTTTTCAGAAACTGTGTCGTTTATCTCATTTGTTGACTTGGATTCTATTTCTGCTACAATGTCATAGTGACCTTCCGTGCCATGTGCCTCTTTTACTCTATCTATCGTACGTAATTCTTCTAGCACCTGTTCTTCTTGCCCATAATCACATGCGATCATGACATATGCAGTTGTCATGATATCTATACGTCGTCGTGATATTTAGTTCTGACACTGTCTACTTTTCATACTTCATAAGATTCACAACATTTAACCCGTTGTCTGTAAAACAATTAGCCATGACTGCAGAGCAGGACGAGTCTGAGGTCTTGAATGGATTGTTCGAGGAGATAATGAAGATGATACGTCAGAAGCAGATCAAGATTGAGAGCATCGTTCACAGGTCCATCGAACAGGAGATCATGTCCCAGGATTCTTTTATGAGGATACGTGGGATGCTTGACGAATATGGCAAGAAAAAGCAGTGGACCTGAGTGTATCAAAACATATCATGATTCTGGCCAGTTGGCACCACAGGAATAACAGATACTTCGCACGCCATTATATCTTTCATCATAGTACACACCACAGTTAAGTGACTCGCATCCAAGGCAGTTTACGAGGCTGTCAGAGTCAAACACGATGGTCTGAGACGGAAACTTGTGGTTTAGGAGCACCATGATTGGGTGTGCCTTGCTCTTGTATACGGAATACTTTCTTCCCTCAACTATAACAGACGTGTGGACCTGTATCAGATCGCACTTCTTTAGGTTTTTTATCTTTTTGTATGCTAGTGCCAGGGATATCTTGCATTCTTTGCTGATATCAAGGGCAGACTTGGGCGAGTCAGTCAGAGATTCAAGTATCCTTCTAGAATGTTTATCGCCAAGAATCTTGAATATGGCATCAACTGTAGGCTCATCCTCGATCGTCTTCCCCCTCAGTATTAATTTCATATCCATGGCAAATCATCCTTCAAACAGGTCTTCTGTTTTACTGTTGTTTTATGATTCCAAGATAAAAATAATTCTGTTTCGGCAAGATTTTGTTAGGATTGTTCCCATTGTCTAGACATACAGATGTTACATGAGTGCTAACTTTATTCTAGTTTTTCAATTCTTTTCTTGTATTTTTCCCTATAAAGTGACTTGCATGACGTGCAACAAAAAAACCTCTCCATGTTTGCAAACTGGAACACTAATGGTTTTCCGTGAACTGGCCCTTTGCAGTAATCACACAAAATCTTGACAAGCATGCCTTTGTCAAGTTTGATTGTCTGCCCCCTGATCACCTTTTTGCGCTCGTTATCAAGTGTCATACCCGTTTTTGACTCGAGTTTTCCAAGATCAATATCAGGCACTACCGCCTTTATGAGCCCCACATTGACCAATCTCTCATAACGTGCCTTTACAGTTGGCGTGCTTACCTTTATCTCCCTTGATATCTGGCGGAACGATTTTCGTCCGTCTTGGATCAGTGACTCCAATATGGCAATGTCGATATCATCCAACTTGAGTGGCATGATTTCTAATAACCTTGGACATATCTATATTGTACACTTTACAATTGTAAAGTACCAGATTCAAGTATGCGGTTTGGGTATTATTTTATGGTGAGATAAAAGTGGTTGAGAATACGTCCATGCAAGAAATCAAGACAAAACGGACTGCCATAAAGATAGGCGGCATGCACTGTGCAGGCTGTGTTAATTCTATTCAGAATTATCTCATGGAACTAAAAGGAGTAAAAAAATGCGAAGTAAACTTGGCAGCAGAAAAGGCAACTCTAGAATTTGATCCTTTGGCAGTAAATCTCGATGCCATAGAAAATGCCGTACAGGAGGCAGGATACAAGGTAGTCTACGAAAAATTGTCAGTAAAAATCAGTAACATAACGGATGCAGGCGATGCTGAGAAGCTGGAAACTAGATTAAGAGAACTTGAAGGGGTAAAGAGTGCTTCTGTGAATTTTGGCAATGGACAGGTCCTGATAGAATATAATCAGACCCTGCTTTCCCTTTCTGATATTAGGCAGGTTATCAACAGAAATGGTTACGAGATACTAAGCGAGGACCTGTCTGCATCGGCAGAAGAAATTGAAGCAAAAAAGCTCAAGAGGCGCTTCCTGATTGGAATCGCATTTACCATTCCGGTAATGGTTTTTGGATATCCAGAATACTTGAAGTTCATTCCTCTTGCAGGAAGCGCAACTGCCGCTTACATTGTTTTTGCTTGTGCAACCGTAGTTCAGTTTGTAACTGGTGGCAGGTTCTACGCTGGAGCATACAGAATTACAAGGATGAAGTCTGCGAACATGGACACACTGGTAGTTACAGGCACTACTGCCGCATACCTCTTCAGTGTATTTAACACATTTCCAACTCCAACATGGCATAACATCTACTATGACGCATCTGCAGTTGTTGTAACTTTTATAATTTTAGGGAAGTATCTTGAGAACAAGACCAAAGGAAAAGCCTCGTCTATAGTAAGAAAGATGCTAGAGATGCAGCCAAAGACTGCAAGAATAAGAAGAGACGGACAGGAACTTGATGTCCCAATAGAAATTCTCAAGCCTGGCGACGTGATAGTCGTAAGGCCGGGCGAAAGGATCCCGGTAGACAGCGTTGTTTTAGAAGGCAACTCTGCGGTGGACGAGTCCATGATCACAGGGGAATCAATGCCTGTAAACAAAAAGTCAGGAGATGAAACCGTTGGTGGAACCATCAACAAGGAAGGGGTTCTTGTCGTAAAGGCAGTCAAAGTAGGCAATGATACGATGCTTTCGCAGATTGTAAAACTTGTAGAAGAAGCAATGGGCAGAAAACCTCCAATGCAGAGACTCGTTGACAAGGTTGCAGGATATTTTGCTTTCATAGTGATTGGAATCGCGATTACTACGTTTTTGGGATGGTATGCTGTGTCGCCGGATAATACACATCAACTTGCAGCAGCCCTCATCCCAGCTGTTGCTATACTCGTAGTGGCATGCCCCTGTGCCTTAGGCCTCGCGACACCTACTGCCGTCATGGTTGGGATGAGCAAGAGTGCGCAAAATGGAGTGATATTCAAGGGAGGAGAGGCGCTTGAGACGCTTGGAAAGATAAAAGTCGCAGTTTTTGACAAGACTGGGACTCTGACTGAGGGAAGACCCCATGTCACCGACATCATAACTATTGAACAATCCAAATTAGCATCAGAAAAGACTGCAAATATGATTAATGCAAGTAACAAACTGCTTGAGCTTGCAGCAGTTGCTGAAAACAACTCCGAGCACCCTCTTGCAAAATCGATAGTGCAGAAAGCGAAAGAACTAGGACTAAAAGTCGATGATTCTACAGAATTTTTTGCAGTTCCAGGAAAAGGAGTAGAAACAGTTTACAACAAAAACCGTATCTTTGTTGGAAACATGAATTTCATGCAAGAAAACGGCGTTGATATAAAAGGGGTAGAAAGCTCATTGATGTCATTACAGGAAAAGGGAAAGACCGGTGTCTTGGTTGCGCTTGACAAAGAACTTGTTGGAATAATTGGATTGCTTGATACTCCAAAGACTAGCTCCAAGGAAGCACTGCAGAAATTGAGGAAGATGGGCGTAGAGATAGTTATGCTTACTGGCGATAATGAAAGGACTGCAAAGACAGTTGCAAAAGATCTTGCAGTTGACAGAGTAATTGCAAACGTTGTACCATCGCAAAAGGTTGAGGTGATAAAACAACTCCAGCAACAGGGAAAAAAAATTGCGATGGTTGGAGATGGCATAAACGACGCAGCAGCCCTCACTCAGGCCGACGTTGGAATTGCTATAGGCAGCGGTACCGATATTGCAATAGAGGCAGGAAAGGTGGTTCTTATACGAGACGACCTCAAGGATGTTGTTGCTGCCATAGAAATTAGCAAAAAGACAGTATCCAAGATAAAGCAGAACCTCTTTTACGCGTTTGTATACAATGCTATTTTGATACCAATTGCAGGAGCTGGACTTCTCTATCCTGCCCTTGCCGGCCTTGCGATGGCTGCAAGCTCGGTCTCCGTTACAAGCAGCTCGCTTCTCCTGAAGCGATGGACTCCACCAAGCAAGAGAATGTCATGAAACATGTCAGATAATCTCTCACATCACCAAATAAACCAAACTGGAACTTTCCAAGTGTTTTCAAAGTGGTTCTGGATAATCAAACGCTTGGAGTCATTTTCTTATAATAATAATTTGGTTATCAAGTTTTAAGCGTTGATAGCAATATGGGTTTTGTTATGCAGAGAGACTGGCAACTAACATTCCGATTGGCAATCAGCTTCTTAGTTCTGACTCTGATCTATCTTGCATTTTTGAGTTTTATTTCTGTATACTTTGGTCTGGGAGTTCTTCCAATCTCCATAATTGCCGTGGTGATGATAGGCGCCCAGTGGTTCTTCTCTGATAGAATTGTTCTCTGGAGCACTGGAACCAAGCTTGTAACCAGAGATGAACAACCACTATTACACGAAATAGTGGAAAATCTTGCGCAAAAGGCAAACCTCCCAAAGCCCAGAGTGGGAATCATGCAAAGCAATATTCCAAATGCATTTGCTACAGGCAAGGGTCCAAAAAGTTCAGTGGTGGTGGTAAGCTCTGAAATAATGAAGATACTAAATAGAGAAGAACTTGAGGGTGTCCTATCCCACGAGGTAACCCACATCAGACATAGAGACGTCACCATCATCACACTTGCAAGCGTCTTCTCCACTATTGCGTGGTATATCATGCAATCCTCTCTATGGGGCTCGATGTGGGGCGGCTATGGATATGACAACAGGAGGCAACAAGGCGGCGGAATATTTCTTATCCTGATTGTGGCCGCCCTTGTTTGGTTTCTGAGTTTTCTTATAATTAGGGCCATTTCACGATACAGGGAGCTTGCAGCAGACAGGGGCGGTGCCTACCTTACAGGCAAGCCGCTGAACCTCTCCCACGCACTGACGAAGATCGAAGAGAGGGTAAGAGCTGCTCCGACGCAAGAGCTCAGAAGGATCGAAGGGCAAAATGCTTTTTTTATTATACCTGCAATCTCAGGTTCCACAATCGCCAAGTTCTTCTCTACCCATCCTCCTCTAGGGGAACGCATCAGGCGTCTGCAAGAGATAGAGCAAGCACTCCACGGCACTGGCAGATGGGGCTTCTAGCCTTTTTTTCGCTGCGTCGGTCTTGTTATGTTACTTGCAGTATTAACCTAAACAAGTAGAACAAATAAAAAACAGACAAAGAATATCAGACTCGATCACAAGTTATGTTTGTGTTGGCATTTTCAAAAAATCAAGGCGTCTGCAATGCCTGGTATCTTTCTTTTATCTTTGCGTCATATGTGACAGTTATTACATCGCCGGGTTTTGCGTGGCATGGACCAATCTTGACATCATACTTGTCGCTTGTCTCTACAATACATCCCGAACTGTCTGACGTCATGACAGTCACAGACTCTGTAACATAATTAGGCAGAAGGCCCCAGATGGAGTAGGCAATAGCTGATGCAACAGCGACTATTCCAGATATAGCTGCTGCCTTGAGAATTTTAGTATCTACCATAACTAACACAACAAACAGTTTGCCTTAGGAATTCTTGTATAAAATAGTGACATGGAATATAGATCATCTTCTTGCCTAAAATGAAGTAGAAAGCATCTCATGTATAAGCATACTCTTTACAATTGTAAAGTGCAATGTTTCTAACCGTATTTTCTAGAGATATGACAAAAACAGTAGCAGCCTTTTTACCTTTTATGTATCGTTAGTTTTTCAATATGTGTGAAGATCACTAACGCCAAAAGGCTTGTAGTGACAGCCAAGGCAGGACTAGATAGATGCCGCTCCCGACGGAATCATTGAGTGTATTGATCTATGACCTGTTTGAATACCGAATAGGGTTGTGCACCAGTTATCTTGACGTATCCTGTCTCGGAATTGCCAACAAACGAGGTCGGTGTGCCAGTCAGTCCAATATTTTGGCTAAACGAGGTAAGCTGCTGTACAGCTGACTCGTATTTTTTACTATCAAGACAAGAATTGAATTTTTGTGTATCAAGTCCTTGTATGTTGGCGGCTAGTGCCTTTACCTTGTCAGGTGTACCCCAGCCGGAGTTTTCTTGACCCTGGTTTGAATATATGCTGTCGTGATACTCGTAATATTTCTCTTGGTCGTACGCACAGAGGGAACCTTCAGCCAGCGGGATGGAATCCTGTCCAACTATTGCTACAGGCAAAAAGTAGAATTTGACCTTGCCTGTATCCACATAGCTTGCCCTCAACTGCGGCTCTGTCTCCTGGAAGAATTTTTCGCAAAACGGACACTGAAAGTCTCCAAATTCAACTATATTGATCTTGGCCGAATCACTGCCCCTAAATTTTGCAAAGGAAGGTATATCAAAATTTACACTACCAGAAATTTTTTTGGATGATGGGTCTCCGATTCCAGCCGTATTTGTAACTGTAGAATATGGAGGATTTGACTGAAGATTGGTTCCAAGAGGAATGGAGTTTCCTATGAAATACCCTAGGACAAGAAGTATCGCACCAATTACTATGGTGCCCTTTGATATATCCAAGGATATCTTGCGTGGGGTTTCGCTGGTCATAATTTCATCCGAATTTATGCTAGCAGCATCCACCACTGTGCCTTGGCTCTCTTTCTCTTCTTTCCATTTCTTGCTGTGTGAACCTTTCAGCATGGTCGTTGGAGCAGAAAAATTTACCGAATCTCTTGATAGCGACTTCTTTCTTTACTTCTATCCCACAGATCTGGCAGTGTTTCTCAAACATAGTGGATCTTAAAATTATCACCTATATTAATACGAATCTTTACAAGTGTAAAATTTTGTTCTAAACTGTAATTGAAAATGTTTTGCTGTACATATAATGCCTAGACAGACCAAGGCCTTTGGTAGGAGTCCTCTCCAATTTGAAAGCTACTTGCCTGCCAAGCGACTGACTAAGAGACACTATTCCAGTGCAAAAAAAAGGAATCACTTGGTTCTAACCTTCAGTATTACCTCCACATCACTGCATATAGAACTCGTTCACAATCAAAGCTTAGTTATCACAAGCCTAGATGATTTGTCAGAAAATTAGCTTCCCTTGCAGATTATTTTCTGTCTTATGATATAGCATATGCGTTAGATTTTATGACAAAAATTCGAAAACAATTATAACCTTACGTTGAGGCTCTTTATTTTTTCAATTATGGAATCATGATCGGAGTTTGGCTCAGTAGACAGTATCAGCAGGCCATCGTCTAAAAATAGAGTTATTAGCTTGACCTTTTCCTTTGATGTTATCATCCAGTTTGTCTTGCCTAGCGTCTCGTTGAACATGTCCTCCCATGATGCCTTGACTGATGCTTGGTAGTGTGCCATATTGCTAAGCTCTTCATCAAGCAGAGGCGCGGTGTTTGGGCGTCGGGCAAAGGAGATCAGCTTTCTATCCTTTATCCTGCCTACAAAACGAACTGTGTTATCCAATCCAAGTACCTGCATGTATGCGTCGATCTGCTTGAAACTTTGTGTCAATTCTTAGGATGACAGTTTTGGAAAGTAAATTTAATTCTATGGAAATGCCGTACAAGTAGATATAGATGGCTCAGTAATATTTCAAAAATACTAACTTTAGGTCCAACAGTGGGGATCTTTTTTCCAGATGCGGACACCGTCTACAAAGACTTGCTTTTCTTCTTCAAATACCGTGTGCCACCTGCCATCGTGAGGAAACAGCCTGTTCATCTCATGCACCTTATCCCTCGTTGGATACGTGTTGGTCAGGGCTCCCCACCTCATGTTTGGAATCTTCGGCATTATCTTGTTGATATCACGCATAATGTATTCCACTGCAAGGTTTCTTTTAATTGCTTTTTTGTAAAATTTGAGCTCAAATTTGGTAAAATAGGTGTTTTCCGTTTCCCTATAAAAGACAATTCAGGGGCTTAACAGGCGTTTTTATAATTTTGGTCATAGTATTCCAATTTATCAATTATAAGATTTGTGTTAGTCGGGTTCACCAAAACGAGCTTTATTACTTTGGATGTCATATCACTCACATGAGAAAAGAGTTCTGCCACATTTGCAAGGAAGGCGGCAAGCAGTGTATCGATGTTGATACCAAGGGCGAGGTCTACCTCAAGATGTATCACGTGACATGTTCCAAGTGTGGAGCGCCTTTGATGCCCTGATCCCTCATTTTTGTGACCGGTTTATACCATTGCTAGTCAATTAATCCCCTGCTTCCATATAGATATCATGACAACAATAGTTGGAATCAAGACAAGAGATGGAGTTGTCTTGGGCTCTGACAAGAGAGCAAGCAAGGGATTCTTCATCGGTTCAAAGATAGTACAAAAGATTGCAAAGATAGACGAGACGCTAGCTGTTGCAATCGCAGGCCAGCTCTCCGATGCCGAATACATCATAAAAGTGGCAAAGGCAGAGCGAAGACTCATGGAGCTAAGGAGGGGCTTCCCCCTTACTGTAAAAGAGTCTGCCAGATTGATTGCAAACCTAGCCTACTCTGGTCTTAGAAACTACCAACCATATTATGTAGAGTTGCTCGTGGCAGGTGTAGACCAGCACGGTTCTCATGTATACGCAGCAGACATGAGCGGGGCAATTACAGAAGAAGATTTTGCCTCATCTGGGTCTGGCTCTCCTATTGCATATGGAGTTCTTGAGAGCTTATACAACAAGGAGATAAGAAACGAGCAGGCAAAAGAAATTGCAACGCGTGCGGTTTCTGCAGCCATGGAGCGTGATCCTGGTTCAGGTAATGGCATAGACGTACTTGCAATCCCAATTATATCAAGGGAGGTTGCAGTGTAAAATGTCCGAACCTTCAAACGTTGGAAGGTTTCCATTCTATGGACCGCAGGGCAGGCTGGTTCTTGTAGACAGCGCACTGGAGGCAGTAAGTCGTGGGTCGACCACCATTGGAATCAAGACACCCAAGTTTGCAATACTCTCAAGCCAGATAAAGCCAACACACCCACTCATAGAGCCGTCTGAGAAGATCTTTGGAATAGATTACCATGTTGGCGCCACCGGCGCAGGATATATTGGTGACATATTACAGCTCATCGACACGTTACGACTTGAGGCCCAGAAGCACAAGTTGACGTACGAGACTCCAATCGATACAGACTCGCTTGCAAAGCACCTCAGCACATATCTGCATAACTATACAACATATGCGGTAAGGCCTCAGGCTGCATCAATAATTATTGCAGGCGCGGACGAGACCGGAATACAGTTGTATCAGGTAGATCCAAGCGGGACTTTCTTTCGTGGATCTGGCTTTGCAATAGGCCAAGCTTCGGAGACGGCGCTTGATGTAATCACAAAGGGATACAATGCGGACATGACCCAACAGCAGGCAGTAGAACTTGTAAAAAAAGCAATGGAAAAAGCGTTGGGTGAAAAACCAATTGTGGAAACAGGTATCTTGCTTGCTGGCGAGAACAATTTCCACAAGCTTCCGCTTGAGAAGCAAAACTAACTTTTTTTATTTTTTTACAATTTTTTGTTGGATAAACTATCCAATGATTTAAATAAGTGCAAAATCTCCTTAAAACAGAAATGACAAAAATATTTCAACTAACAAAAGCGCAAGGCAAAATTCCATTTGTTGCTGCAGCAGTTCTGCTTGCAATATTTGGAGTAGGATTCTTTGTAGTAGGCTTTGATCAGGGCCAGATCCTCAGCCTCGTACAGGGACAGGAGGCCTACGGGCAGATATACCTGCATGAGATGACCCATGACATGCGACATGCATCAGGTTTTCCATGCCACTAGCCTAGTTTTATTATGAAAACCTTTCATTTTCTTGCTATCGTCCTAGCTTCCGGTTTATTGGCTGGATTGATTCATGGGTTTGCAAATATTGTTCTTGTCGAGCCATACCTTGACACTGCCATAGGAATTGAGAACCAGCGCATGTTTGCAGACGGTGAGGCAAAAGACACGCCACAGTTCTGGGAAAAGTTTTCAGATTACAGGACATGGCAAAAACAGGGATCGATTGTTGCTGGCGCAATGCTTGGAATTGCCACAGGAGCATTGTTTGGCCCAGTATTTGCCTACTCTCGCCATGTGCTGCCTACACAAAGTGAGATGAAAAAAGCCCTTTTGCTTGCAGGCATAATGTGGGCAACAATCTTTTTCATCCCGTTTCTCAAGTATCCTGCAAACCCACCCACGATAGGAGATCCAAGTACAATAATGCTCAGAGCCCAGCTATACATTGGATTTCTTGCCATGTCTGGACTCGGGGCACTCGGCTTCTCAGTTCTATACAGAAAGATGAAGAGTAAAAAATATCTCGCTTTTTTGGGATATGTGGCATTTATCACAGTAGTGTTTTTTGCAATGCCACCATATCCTGATAAAATTACGATATCTATGGATTTCGTAAATGGGTTTAGAACTGTATCTGCGATTACCATGACCATCTATTGGATCGCAAATGCACTAATACTTGGATGGCTCTGGAAAAAGGTTCAACCCCATATCGACACCACAAATATTTGAATAATCCAAATCTTCAGACTTTGCGCACAATTTAATATTAAATAAAATCTAGGATCGATGAATCACAAATGCATAATGTTGTCAAGCTGCTCGGAAATGTAGCAGAACGCTACTACCCAAGCAGGATGCTATCGTTTGAGCCTGCACATATATTGAAGGTGCTCCAAGTCATACACACAAATGCAAAAGCAAGCAGGGCACTTCTGATAGAAGAGCTTGGGCTTGGGGAAGGGTCCATCAAGACACTTGTGAAACACATGAAGATGAATGGCCTTGTTGCTACATCAAAGGCAGGAATGATGTTGACAAACAAAGGAAATGCGCTATGCTCTAAACTAAACGATTTCATACCAACAGAGACCGATATTAAAGAATGCTCAATCACAATAGGCAGATCAAATCATGCAATTCTAGTCAAGGGACTAGCAAAAGATGTTGGAAGCGGGATAGCTCAGAGAGATGCTGCAATAAAGATAGGAGCGCTTGGCGCAACTACTCTGGTATTTCGAAACAAGAAACTCTTCACCTCAGACAAGAGTTATGACATCTCAATCAAGGATCAGAAGTTAACAATTGAAGTGATTGAAAAGCTGCGTCCTGAAGACGGGGATGTGGTAATAGTAGCAAGTGCGAATGACAAAAAGACCGCAGATTTGGCTGCAAAGAGAGCCGCCCTTGAGACCATATCAGAACATGAAAAACACTCTTGATGATTTTATCTGTAATATTTAGATTTCAAGGAAATGTTTCATAACAAGAACAAAATGAAACTCTTTAGCAACTTTTTAGCTTTTAATATGGCGCCCATTGCTGGCGGAATAGGATAGGCATAATCATGCTATTGTATCAAGGATCGGAGGTTGGAAATCGGTTCAGACCTTGATTGTTATGGACAATCTGATGAAGATTATATTATTAATTTTCTAACAAATAATGAGACTGTCTAACAATAGTGGTCTGTTGAGATTCGAACTGCTACTATGACCAAACAATTAAACAAAATTTGATAAACCAGAAATTATACTGGGTAGTATATCTGTATCAAAATTACAATCTGCTAAGATAGAAATTGTCATACCACCATGGGTATTACCAAAAGAAGAAATTCCATACATATCAAATTAGGTAAGAATTATGATTTTTCTAAAATTATTGTAGAAATGCCAGATTGTTTTCAGTACAATCCATGGCTTCTGGCTCAACCCCAAAGGCTTGCAGGAAACCACCTATGGTGAAACAGATGCCAAACGACACCCCTAATGTTTTCAATATATCATTTATCAAGGATTTATCGTAATTATACTAAGGAGAAAAATATCACCCTGTGATAACCAGATGAGAATTTTGCTTCTGCCTAAAACGGATTCGAGGTTCTAGTTGTATTGATTAAAAAAGTCCAGGCTGTTTTGCGAGCCAAGTCTTGTCTTCTGGAATATCTTAGTTATCTGTTCAAATATCCTGTAGGCGCTCACCATGGATTCTACCTTGTCTTTTTCTCCTAATGCGTTGCTTTCGACAATCGCATATCTTGATACTATCTTGAGGTTTATCTGAAACTTGTCACAGCAGGACCATTGCAAGACGTATCCACCGTCACCCTCTATCAATCCTATCCAGCGAAGGTCGCCAAACCACTTGCCGACAAGCTTGCTTACAATTTCCTCAACCTTGACAGTAGTAGGGATGTATAGTTGCAACACTTGGACAAACTGCATGTGCTGTTTTGAGATCTTTTTTGAAAGGTCTTCAAGATCCAATCTTGATTTCTGAACTAGTATGGACCTGAGGTTCCTGCTTAGTCTGTATCCTGTCTGTCCTTTTTCTACAAGTCCAGATGACTCTAGTCTGTGCAACGACCTTGATAGGCTCTGTTGGTGCATGTTCAACTTTCTTGCCAAACCGTTGAACGTGTACTGGTTGTCTGCCAAGTCACTGTCTTGGTTCAATACGGATAGGATTTTTTTGTCATTTTCCCGAAAATCGTCAAGTGATACTACAAGGGCATCATCTATTACAAGTTGCACCAGCTTCTCGTCTAGCGCTATCTCCTTTTCTGTTGTATTTTCCTCTATGCTATCCTCGATTTTGTTCATCTTGTCTAATACCATAATGATCCTTTTACTTATTTAAGGGTAGGCAGGATTGCTACTTTTTCCTGCCACTCCATGAGGTGTGTTATAGACCTGTATATCATGTTCAATCTGTTTTTCCTTGACTTGGCATTTCGCGAGTTTAACCTCAACTTGTTGGTGCAACATGGACAACGCTGTATTGAGTGTAAGTCGACATCAATGAATATACCACAGACAGAGTACGGTCTCTGGCCTGCTACAAATCTAAAGCCATCAAGTGGTTTCTTTGCCGCGAACCTGCCACGGATTCCTTTACATCTCAAATGGCATCATCTTCCTTGGCCAGAAACACTGCATGCTTACAATAGGAACCTGTTAAGATATAGTGATTGAGATGTAACAAACCTAGTCACATCCTACAATTTAGATCAGGCGTATAGTTTTTTCACATCTTTAGACTCTTTTTTAGGTCAAGTGAACTTTTAGAGTAAAAGAAAGCACCCCCCCCCCCGCCTAGAGCAGCTGGTACACAGTGCTCGAGTTTCCATTTGCAGTACTTGTAATCGTATTTGGATTGATGATATCGCTTACAAGGATGGGAGTCTACAAGTAGAGAGCTATCCCTTCATGCCATAGCCGACCAAGACAGAGTAACATCCAAGTCCACAGTCTTCGCAGATGGGCTTCATGGATTTGTTCTCCGCACTTCCTATGCAGCAAGGCATCTTTTCTCTTCCCAGATGATCTACTGATATGATTGCCCATGTAGGACAGTCAATGGGTGTGGTACCCTTTCCGCCCCAGTTTCTCTTCATCAGTTCAAGTTGGCTATCAGGATTTATGATATAGTCCTTGTATTTTTTCTTCATTGATATGATTTCATCAACAACCCTTCTTCTCTCCTCGCCAAAGGGAAACCAGAGTGTGTCGTTTTTCATAAACGGAGTATGAAATTGGAACCCAATCTTGTTTGAATAGTCATACCACTCTTCGATAACCTTTGGTACCGTCTTGTAGTTTATCGCATTTATGGTCATGGTTATCCAAATGTCCTTGTATGCAAGCTCGCCATTTTTCTCAACATATTCAGTGACATTCTTTCTTGTCCTGTCCCATGCGCCGTTTCCTCTAATCTTGTCATGAATCTCCTTAGTCCCGTCAATTGATATCCAGTAAAAGTAAAGATCCTCGTATCTCTTTAGCGGTAGAGTACCATTTGAGACTATGCATATGCGTTTTGGAAATTCCTTTATGAATAGTTCAATGACATCAGGCCTCATAGTTGGCTCGCCGCCCACAAGCGTGATTATGAAGACATGGTTTTTCTTGAATTTCTCATCTATTACTTTTTTCCACTGTTCTACTGTGAGCTCTTCGTGTTCCTTTCTGTTGAGCCACCAGTAACAGTGTTCGCAGTGAAGGTTACACACGTTTATGATGTCTGCCGACCCGTAAAGTGGACTGCGTTTGTTAAACAATTTGTATGCAGCAAATTTGGTAAATATGTGAACATATGAGGGGGTCTCCTGCATTATTTGTCTGATGCCCCTTCCCATTATCTCCATGGGTTTGTCTACAGCGTATGCCTTAAAAGATGTTCGTATTATTTATCAAAGATATCTTACGATGTAGTATCTTTTCCCGGTTCTGGATGCCTTTAATTTGCGCACATTAGTGTAGTTGTACATCGAATCTTGTCCAGATTACGAATATTGGCAATTATCGTGTGGCTAATCTCGTCAACGTTTGGAGACTGGATCTTGACTAGCACGTCATAATTTCCAAATACGCCTACGACTTCCTTGACCCCCTCGATCGGCTTTATTTTTTCTATGATTGAACTCTCGGACCCCATCTCACAGTTTATCATCACATATGCCGTCTCCAACCCATAATATTACGCAATTATAATATATATGAAATTTGTACCAGTAGGTGCTGTACCGTAAAAATAAAAAAGTTAGGAGCTACTTTGCTCCAATCAAGAAAACGACATCAACTGAGGTAGTTATGTCCTGGTTTGATGTGAATATAGGCGTCTTGACAGAGGGTGCTGCTGCACTCATATCATAGGCACGATAGACAGGCATTGGTTCGGGGAAGCTAAATCTCGACAAGTTCACGGATTTAACGCCAATTATCTTCTGCCCAAGTGGAGCAAGTGCTTTTTGGGCTTTGGACTGAGCATCCAATATGGCATCACCTATCAGGCTATTTTGAATACTTTGCTGTTTTGCAGGCGAGAGCGTAAACGATACACTGTCTACCCTGTTTGCTCCGGCCACAACTGCAGTATCAAGTATGTTTCCTGTCAGCCCGATTTTGGTTGTCTTGATTAGCAGTATGTTGGACACTTTGTATCCGGCAAATACGCTCTTGTATTCGTTGTACGGAGGATACGGACCTGTGTTGTTGTAAACAGGTTGTATCGAGAAGTTGGTGGTGCTGATTTCAGAGCTTGTGATGTTAAGTTTTTGGATCACAGTTGCTGTCGCGTTCATTGCCTTGGCGTTTTGTGCCATTGCATCTTTTGCATACATTGCTTGCGTATCAACGCCTAGCTGTATAATAACAAGGTCTGGCGATACGGTGCTAGTTGCAGTTCCAGTCACAGAGGTTGTATTCTTTTCTGGTGGAAAATAGTACGGAACTTGTTGTGCATATGCATTGTCCGAGGTTTGTTCTACTGAGAACACTATTGTTGATACAATTGCAATAGCAGCAATGACTGCCAAGATTGTCGCTGTTCGATTTGTCATTGCACTGTATTGCATGGCAGTGTTTATAGGTTTTGATTAAATTTCATTTTAACATAATTTTATGCAAAAAAATATTGTAAAAGCGTTTTACAAGTTATATTTTTTATCTTTTCATAAAACAATGAACAAATCTATTTTGCGTGCTGCAGTAATTTTTTGTTTCTTGATTTTACTGCTAGTCTAATTCCAAAAAAGACTGCACAGAACATGGCCGCCCCTCCAATCAATGCAAGCAATATCATCATCGGTTCGCTTGCAAAGACAGATGGTTCCGGTTGCGGTACTGGTGCGGCCAATGGTGCAGCCTTGCTTGCAGCATTCATTGCAGGCTGTGATGCGGTCTGTGGTGTATAAGACACCTCTTGCGGGCGTTGGCTTTTTTCAGCAAGATAAATTCCAGAAGCTCCCACAACAAAAGATGCAATGGCTGCCATGTAGTGACGAAGTCTCATAAGGACGGTTTCCTTTTTAGTCGAGTTTTTTCCAGAACTCTCTGGCGGTATTATTACAAGTGCTGTCTTGACAGGCGCATAGAACTTCATCTGTTTGTTTTTCTGGCTCATCTCGACCTTTTCCACCTTGATGAGCCCAACATTCAAGAGCCTATTGACGTGCCAGTTAACAAGAGGGAGTGAGATCTCAAGTGCCTTTGCAAGCTCGTTTGAGCTTGTCACTCCCTGCGATATCTTTCCAAAGATTGCCCTGCCTGTGTCATTTGCCAGCTCTTCTCCTATTATCTTGATTCGCTCATCTTCAGTGCTGATTACCTCAAGGTATTCCTCAGGCTTTACCGTAAGATCTGGCTCTTTATCAGTTTCAGACACTACTTATTTCCTACCCATTCACCCTTTAAAATTTCTTGGTGATATATTTCACTGACAACTTGTGCATAATTTTTAATTTTTACCAATGATGTATAGACTGGATTTTGCAAAGGGCGGCTTTAGTATGCATTCCAACTTGGAATCAAAACAGATATCATTCTTCCACAATTCTTTAGTATTTATCAAGGCAATACCAGACGTGGAGAAGAATAGCAGGGAGGTAGAGAGAATACTTGTGGGCTTAGCCATCGAAAAGACGCTATTGCAGATGGGCAGGACGGTATTTGAGAGAGTCGAGGATCTGTTTCATGAAAGATACCAATGCACAATAATGGATGCCTATGATAATCCACAATACCTAGGCGAGATACTAAAAGAGGTTTTCGGCAAATCGCATACCAAGGTAATAAACTCGATTGGAGAATTTCTCATAAACTTCAAGTATGAGCACCCAATTGAGGAGTTCATTGAGAAGATGAGCAAGTAGGCAATCATCTATCAGATATACTCCACTTGTCTTCCTTATCCATCTTTAGTATACTCTCAGTTGGGATATCACGATGATCTTTTCCAAGATGTGTTGTGTATTCTAAAAGACTCGTAAACTTTTTCTTGCACACTGGACAGTCCTTCTCAAACTCTACCATGTATCAACACAAAATGTAAAATTTTTCTATTTTAAGGTATTCTAGGTTATGAGGTTATAATTTTCCAAACTCATCTTAGTCAGAATAGGCACGCTCTGCATGTTCTTGTATGTCAGAATTAATTTCATATCCAGGCTTTCTTGTTTTTTGAACCTCGTGGTCTATCACGTAATAGGGTTATCTTCTTGTATACTTAAGCATACCAATGCCAAAGCCTAGTTGCCTGCTTTTCCTAGAAAAGATAGAAACAGAAAAACAATTCGAATCAATTCGTTTCTTTGTTTCACACTTCTTATTTGTTAGAGAAAAAATTTAAAAATTATGAAGCCAATAGTTGTCTAATGCAAACCGGTGTCAAAAAAATATCAATGCTAAATAAAATGCATGGTCATTTTTTGCACATTGCCCCGTGATACAGAAAACTTAGAACTACAGATCTTGAACCAATCATATTTATTACAAATAAGTTAAACAACCTACAAAACATACAGGCCGTAGACATTGGATGCGGTGCGGGGAGATACAGCCTCAAGACTGTCGAACATTTGGGAGAAAGATGTCCCATTTGTTCTGTATCGATATAAACATAGGGATGCTACGAAGTCTAAAAAGATACTTTGTTGAAAACAATATTGTAAATTTTACACCACTGCGCAACGATTCTCACAAGATACCGTTGCAGACGGACTCGCTTGACTGCGTCATCTCTTTTAACGCAACACACCACTTTTCACTATCAAACTTTCTCAGGGAATCGTCTGAATACTAAAACACAATGGTAAGTTGTTCGTATATACGCGCCTACAAGATCAAAACACCATTCCACTTTCAAGTTTTACAAGAAAAATGAGTTTAAAAAATCTCTGCAGAAGTTTGCTCAAAACATAATGAACCATTATGATGATCTTGACAGGATAACATGGAAGGATCAAAATACTTTACTTGTAATTGAAAACATTGAGTAGTATAAGGTAGTGAAAACAAATAATTGTTAATTTGGCAGTTTTGAGACTGCCTTTACAATGTTTTTCTGGATTTGTTTATCATACATGTCTGGCATGATGTTGTCGCAATGCAGCTTCTTAGCAGGCACTGACATTGCAATTGCACTTGCAGTTGCAATCAGTAGGTCCATTGTTATCGGTTTTATTTTCCTATCAAGTATTATTCTCATTAAGTGCGGAAAGACCAGCGCATTGTTGACCTTGTTTGGATACAGATAGCTTCCAGTAGCTACAATCTTTGCACCACATACCTTTGCAAGCACGGGTTTTATCTCAGGGTCGGGGTTTGTCAGTGCAAAGATTATCGGTTCCCTCTTCATCTCTTTTATCATCTTTGGAGTCATCAGATTACTTTTGCCCGAGACTCCAATGAAGACGTCTGCATCCCGTAGGGCGTCAATTAACAGGCCCTTCTCTCTTTTTGGGTTTGTGATGGCGCCAAGCTCGTTCTTGTACTTGTTCATGTTCTTACGTCTTCCCCTGTAAATTATGCCATCAGAGTCTGTGACAAGAATATTTTTGCACTCTGCAGCAGTAAGCAGTTTACATATACCATATCCTGCGGACCCTGCGCCTGCAACCACTATCCGTATTGAGGAGAGTTGTTTTTTGACTAGTTTTAATGAGTTCAAGAGTGCGGAAAGCACCACCACAGAAGTGCCATGCCTATCATCGTGGAATACCGGTATTGACAATAATTTTTCCAGCTCGTCTGATATCTCAAGCACCTTTGGGGATTCAATGTCTTCCAGATTTATTGCACCAAATGCAGGCTCGATTGCCCTAATTGCCGTGATAATTTCTTCTTTCTTTGTAGTAGCAAGGCAGATTGGAAAGGCGCTTACTTTGCCAAACTCCTGATACAATACTGCCTTTCCTTCCATGACAGGGAGGGCCGCATATGGCCCTATGTTTCCAAGCCCAAGTATTCTGGTGCCATCGGTTACAATTGCAACGTTGTCTCCCTTCGATGTAAGATCATACTTTTTTTCAGGATGGCGATAAATCTCCGCACACACAGCTGCAACACCCGGAGTGTAGATCAGTTTTATCTCGCTTGATTTTAGATTTTTTATCTTGCCTGTAACAACAATCTTTCCCTTGAGCTTCTTGTGCAACTCCACTGCCTTTCTTGAGTTCTTGTCGTGTATCATTTGCTAATCACGCAATAACTATAACTTCACTCTTCACTAGCAGCATATTTTTTGTCAAGTCTGTATACAATTGTGTTATCGGTATGATCAAATTTTATCGCACATCCAAGTTCTTTGAAGGCAGACTCGTAAAAGTACTTGAAGTGTTTTGACCACTTCGTTCCCATGTCGTGTCGCATGATAAACTTGATCTCGTTTTTGTCCTCCAGCTGAGTAAAGCTAAACCCTGCTGCCTTTGCCCTTCCACGCAGAATTGATATCCATTCCCATACGTCGTATTTTCCTTTCATTGCATACAACATATCTCTTGAGATCAACTTTCCTTTTTCCTCGGCAACGTTTTGAATCACTTTCTCATCCAGCTTGTCAAACCATGCCATGAGCAAAACCTTGGATACAGGCATCCACCCTGATTTTGGAGCCACAAGATCCCAGTCTACTGCATGTGTCAAGAGCTGATTGACAAGTGCGTTGAGTGTTATCCTCTCAAATGAGGCATGTGATTTTATCTTGTCGAGAACCTCTTTGTCAATCCTAAATGTAACCGTCTTGTTCTTCTCGCCTACGGATTCATCATCCATTGTGCAGTGTTGCTATATGCGTACTGATTAATATTACGTAACCCGGTTCACGAGTGCGTCATCATAACACCGCAAACAGGTTGAAAATCATCTCTATCCCTTTATATCTACAACATTGTATCTGTCAAGTTGGCTTTTTAGTGTATCTGTAAGCTGTTTTGAGTACAACCTTTTGATTAGTGGGGAGGATCCACTTCTTTTTTTGCAATGGCAAGAAGTATATTTGAAGAGATTGGCATAGATATGAACTTTAGATTGCCTCCTGAGTTACTATATAGTTCACAGTATCAAGTTCTTCATCATAGTCAGACTGCATTGAGTGCTGCAATCATATCCCCATACAAAGCATCTCAAGTTTTTCACGACTGAGATGAAGTCGTTTTGATACATGTTCAACTATTCTACCCTGTGCGTTTATCGCTCCTGCATATTCCAGATCATACTCTAGTAACGATTCCAGATGGTATTCCAGATCCTTTTCATTCATAATATCATATAGATGGTTTTCCTATGCTAAAAGATGAGCGCATTATTGCGCACTAAATTGCAAAATCATTAGTCACAAGTACAGATCATTCGACATGGTGCTGCACCAAGAGGTTGTCATAGAATCGAACCGACTTGATGTTGACAAATTCCAGCATGCCGTATCTTGACAGTTCTCGCCCAAAGCCGCTCTGCTTCACTCCCCCAAATGGTATCCTTGGATCAGATGCGACCACATTATTCACAGTTATGATTCCAGACTCGACCATTCTTGAAAGCCTGTCTGCCTTGGCAAGATCCTGTGTCCATATGCTTCCCCCAAGGCCATACTGGGACTCGTTTGCAAGTAGTATGGCTTCCATCTCGTCCTGTACTATTGTCACGGGGGCAACAGGCCCAAATGCCTCTTCTTGGGCAATCCGCATCTTTGTGGTAACGCTTCCAAGTACGGTAGGAGTGTAAAAGTATCCCTTGCTTCCAATCCTCTTTCCCCCTGCTAGTATTTCCGCTCCCTTGTCTACAGCATCCTTGACAAGCTCTTCTATCTTTTCAAGCCCTGAGGCATTTACAAGAGGTCCCATATCGGTACTATCAGATGTTGGGTCTCCCACCCTGATTTTTTCTGTCTTTTGAACAAACTTTTCAGTAAACTCTTTTGCAAGATTCTTTGCAACAAAGAATCTCTTTGATGCAATGCAGCTCTGGCCGCAATTGATAAAACGTCCCTTTACTGCGCCGCTAGACGCCTTTTCTACATCGGCATCAGAGCAGACAATGAAAGGATCGCTTCCCCCAAGTTCCAAGACGCATTTTTTCACCTGCGATGTTGCACGCTGGGCTACCTTTGAGCCAGCTACATTACTGCCGGTAAACGTTACTGCATTGACTAAGTCTACTAGTTTTTCTGCCATGGTAGAGTCTGCAATCGCAGTCTGAAAGACGCCTTCTGGCAGTCCTGCCTTTTGAAACATGTTCTCAATCTCAATTCCGCACTGCATTGTGGCACTTGCAGGCTTTAGTACAATGGTATTTCCTGCCATGATAGACGGTGCGGCAAACCTCAGAGCTTGCCAGTACGGAAAGTTCCACGGCATGATACTGCCAATCACACCTAGCGGTTCAAACGCAATGAAGCTCTTTCTTGCATCAGTGTTTATTGATTCGTCGTGGAGAAAGGTCGCGCCGTTGTCCGCGTAAAACTCCATCACCCATGCGCACTTTTCAACCTCGGAGATGGATTCCTTGATTGTCTTTCCCATCTCTTTTGTTACAACAAGTGCCAACTGTTGTTTGTTTTTGCGCAATACGTCTGCAAAGATGTTGAGAAAGTCGGACCTTATTTTGATGTCTACTTTCCAGTCAGAAAAAGTCTTTTTTGCCTTTTCTATCTTTTTGTCCAGATCGTCTTTTGTTATCACATCATATTGTGCAAGGACTTGCTCAGTTGCAGGATTAATTGTTGTAATTGTCATACAAGAATAAAAACAGAATCTAGTATATAATCAAGTCTCCATAGTGCAATCAAGTAATTTGCAATCTTGAACCTTTTAATATTTTGAACGACGACTAGTACCAGATGCAATCACTTCCTTCCCGTGAAAAACAGAGTTTGCAATTTGAAACAGTTCTGATATTGCAAGGAGGTGGCTCCCTTGGAGCCTACGAGTGCGGAGTGTACAAAGCGTTGCACAGACATGGAATCGATTTTGATATTGTTGCAGGAACATCAATTGGTGCAGTCAATGCTTCAATCATAGTAGGAAACAAGAGTGACGAACCTGCAAAAACGCTCGAAGACTTTTGGCTTGATCTGGCAGAGATGGTCACACCACCAGGACTGCCAGATGAAATAAGACCTTATTTTGCAGCAATGAACTCTGCAATTTTTGGAAATCTCAAGGTATTCTTTCCAAAATGGTTCTATCCAAGCACAGATTATTTCATGCCGTATTTTTGGCAGTATCTATACGACATAACTCCACTCAAGAACACATTAAACCAGTATGTTGATTTTCAAAAGATCCAAAGCCCGCAAGGGCCAAGGTTGATAGTAACGTCGACCGATGTACAGAATGCCAAGCCGTCTGTTTTTGACAGCAAGTATGACAAGATTGAGGCAGAGCATGTACTTGCCAGCGCAGGATTCCCGTTCTATGGCATGTCATGGACCATGAAGAGCGGCAAATATCTCTGGGATGGAACACTTTTGAGTAACACTCCGCTTCGGGAGGTGATAAACGCATCGCCAAAGCATGACAAAAAAGTCTTTGTCGTAGACCTCTTTCCAAAGATACAGGCAGATATTCCAAACAACATGTGTGAGGTCTGGCACAGGGCAAGGGACATCATGTATACGGACAAGACCGAGCACAACGTACACATGTCAAGAATAATCAGCCGTTACCTGAAATTGATTCGTGAGATGCACGAGGTCATCACTTCCTCTGCAAGTGACGAAAAAACTCGATCAAAGCTTGAACACCTCGAGCAGGAATACCACAAGCTTGCCTCAGAGCGTGGAGGAATAATAAACCAGATAGTCAGGATTCAGCGCAGTGAACACCACCATTTCCTCTTTGAGGATGCAGACTTTTCAGTTGCCACCATTAAGGATCTCATAAACAAGGGCGAGAAAGACGCCAGAAATGCTCTGGCCAAACTCACCCGGGTAACAGACAGGTAACCCAACTACAGTTTACACAATGTCAAACGTTTGTGAGGAAAAGACTTAACATTGGTGTCTTGTTCGTAAGTCTAGTTGCAAACCAAGTTTGCAGAAGTTTGGGGGCATAAGATAAGATATCTGGAGGATGGAAGTTCGGATAAGACAATTGTCCTAGTGCATGGATTGGGCGGTTCAGCAGAGAGATGGATAAAGGTCATCCCTCGTCTTAGCACAAGTTATCGGGTCATTGCTCCAGATATGATAGGCTTTGGATACAGCGACAAGCCGTCAGAGGATTATACCATAGAGTTTTTTGCTAGGTTTCTTTCCGCCTTCATTGCAAGTCTAGGCTTGAAGACTACCATACTGGTTGGCACCTCCCTTGGAGGACAGATTGTTGCACAGCTTGCCAGCACCACCAGATCCATAGAAAAGCTAGTCCTTGTGGCACCCTCTGGAGCTATGAAGTCCACTACCACAGCAATTGATGCCTACATGATGGCAGCACTATACCCAAACCAATCAAGTGCCAAGGATGCATTTGAGATGATGTCAAACTCTGGAACGGTCGACGAGTTTACCGTATCAGATTTTGTGAAAAGAATGTCCACTCCAAATGCCAAGTTTGCGTTCATCTCTGCTGTGCTTGGCATTAAAAATTCCACAGTAGAGGCCAGCCTTCGGAAGATAGCGGTTCCCACGTTGCTTGTATGGGGAAGACAGGACAAGGTAATACCGATAATATACGCAGAGAAGTTTGTCTCCTCGATTCAGAGCTGCGTATTTTTAGAAATTGAGGATTGCGGTCACCTCCCCCACGTGGAAAAGCCAGACATCTTCTCTGGCTTGATACTGGAATTTCTTAGCTCAAGGTTTGTCTTGGCCAAAGAACGATAAAGTTAAATACCATATAATGGTTAATGTTACCAATGACTGGTAATAATAACCAATATGATCCGACTGAAATGTTTCGTGAGTGGATACAGAGAAGCGGAAAGGCACAGATGGATTTCATGAAGACGTTTGGCGAGATGATGAGCAAGAGCAACCAACCAAATCCCCTATACGTGCTCAAAGAGATATCAAGCAAGACGGCAAAGGCACAATCCGAGTTTGTCCAGAACATCGCAAGCATGAGCAACCCCGGCGGAATGTTCAACTTATTCAACCCATCGCAGTTTCTACCCTCGCTTTTATCGTGGGCAACCTTCAAGACATCAGTTGGAAGTAACGGTCGCATCTCGATTCCAGAAGCAGAACGAGAAGCTCTTGGGATCAGAGAGGACGACTTGGTTCAGGTTATTGTGATTCCGGTCGAAAGAAAAGGACGAAAAGAGGAGGTGAAATAATGAGTAAAGCAGCAGAGTCAAAAGAGATCTTTTCAGTATACAAGCAGAATGTCAACCGATACTTTGACGAGACTGAAAAGAACGTTGCGCAATACCTGCAAGCAGTAACCAATCTACAGCAGGAGTATGCAACAGCATGCAAGAACACAATCGAGAATGCAATATCAGTGCAGCAGGAATACGCTTCTAGAACTGGCATATCTACAAACGTTCCATCAGCATACCTCAAGGCAATAAACGATGCAACAGAGGAGGTAGTAAAGACAACCTCAGTTCAAAGCAAAGCAGTGCTTGCAGCAATAGATGCAGTAAGACAGAATGTCAAGACATTCAACGAGAATGCAAAAGCATTTTCTGACATGAATGCAAACATACTGCAGTCATGGTTCTCAGCATGGACACCAGCAAGAAACTAGCTGGCATCTAATCTCTTTTTATTTTTCAGATCTTTCTTTTATCCACTGGCCAAGTTCTGGCAACACTTTCTTTTGCGAAAACGAGCTTGCTATCATTCCAACATGGCCTGTAGCATAAATTCTAAGTATCTTGTCCTCGGCGGATACAGCATAGTGTATAGGCATGCCACACTCAGGAGATACGAGGTGGTCTCCCACCGCCACTTGGGTGAAGACAGGCATGGATATGTTTTTGAGGTCAACAAGCCTCCCTTCCACGTGCATCTGGTTTCTTATCAAGAGGTTTTCTTGGTATACATTTCTTACCCACTCTCTGAAGAGCTCACCTGATACAGGGGGCGTATCGCTTAGCCACTTTTCTACTCGGATGAAATTTTCAACATATTCTTTGTTGTGTATGTTTTTGAAGAACTGGACATACTTTTCAAGTCCTTGCTCAAATGGCTTAAGAATGGAAAACACGTAATACATGAACTCTGGTGGCACGTTACCTATGACATCCACCATCTTGTCAACGTCCATGTGCTTTGCAAGGTTTGCCACGACTGTGCTGTCCTTGCTTCCGTCAATTACAGGTGCGGTGAGAACCAAGTTTTTTACCTTATCTGGATGCAGTGCTGTGTATACAGTGGCAAGTGTGCCGCCCGTGCAGTATCCCTGCAATGATACCTTATCAACCGACGACTCGTTTAGTATAAAGTCGACGCAGTTATTCATGTAGCCATTGACGTAATCATCAAAGCCAAGATACTTGTCCATCTTGGTTGGAGTCCCCCAGTCTATCAGATATACATCCAGTCCCTGCTCAAGCATGTTTCTAACCCAGCTTTTCTGCGGATGAATGTCAAGTATGTGATACCTGTTTATCAGCGCATATGCAATTAGCAGGGGGGTCCTCACCTGCTTTGGTTTGTCTGAGTTAAAGTGTAAGAGTCGCATCTTTCCCTCAGAGTAGACGACCTCATACGGGGTCATCTCTAAACTGATCTCGTCTGGTGCCGCAACAAGCTTTGGGGCATCCAAAATGTTCTTGTTTATCTGGAGAAATTCCTCAATTATTCTGGGGTCTATCCTAAGTTCACTTTCCATTTCCGTTTCCTTCAATACTGGCTATTTTTTCAAGTTTGGCAACTCTTTTTCGCAACAAGTGTAATTCTTTGTACAGCTCGTCAATCTCCTTCTTGGTAGGCAGGTTAGCAGATTCCAGCATGAGCGAGATTATGTTGTTCCAGTGTTTTGCAAGCTCAAGTTCGCTTGAGACCATCTTCCCAAAGTTCTCTGCAAATTCCGAAGAGTCAAAAAGCCGTGTAAAATAGTTTTCAAATATGTCTATCCAGATGCGTTTTGTGGAATCAACGTGTTCCGTGTCGGTGGGTATCTCGGGCACTTTTTTGTTAAATTGTTTTTGTGCCTCGTTCCATGTATCCATGAGTTGTTTGTAGTATTCTGATAGTTTGGCATTGAATTCCACTAGTTCTTGGTTTATTTCTATCATCTCTGTATTTACCTTCTTTGCGTTTACGCCAACTTTTCTTAGTGGGCCTGTTGACATTAGCGAGTGTGGCCTGCTAGACATCAGCGATAGAAGGTCAGTCCAAAATAATGATACGTGTTTGTAATACCCTAGAGACTTTTTATAATCTTCTGAGGAGGCCATAAAGTACATTCTGATAGTATTCTCAACTTATAGGGATTACTCAATGGCGTGGTTTTGAGACGTACCGTCTCATCAAATTAGTCATAGCAAGCCAAGGTCTCAAGTTGATGCAACCACACCTCACCATAATTTGTTGTCATGTAGCTTTTTCTTGTAAGATTTTTGTCATGATCTTTACACTTCCACTACATGTAACAAGAATTTCAAACCAATGACCGAAGCACAATGGAAAGTTAATTGGTTTCAGCATACTCTAATGTCAATTAGACATAAGAAATGCTCAGCATTGGTTGCTTAAGCCATGAAATTTAGCACCAGATTCTTCATATACGTCAATTAAATAATTGAAAATGTTGAGCGAATCAAAAGATGCTACTAAATCTCACGAAACGATAGAAGATAAAGAAAAACACGTAAAGGAAATTAGTAAAGAATTTCAAAAATTGGAACAAAAACCATGAGTTATCCCCTGAAACAATCGAAAGGCTTGGTGCTGTGATAGAACCGTTTGTAGACAAATATTTGCGTTATAAGGAAATGGAGATTGAAAAAGAAAACAAATACCTTGAAACTGCATCAAAACATGATAAAAAAATCATTTTTGCTCTAGGCTTCTTGATTGCCATAATTGGTGGCATGTCGATACTAACTTATTTTGGCAAAGTGAGTGGCGATGCATTACTTTTCGCTGTAGGCGGAACGGTAGGCTATGTTTTTGCTATTATTCAGCGGTTTATTTTTGGTCCAAGGTCAAACCCCGAAAGTTAGTGCAGAGAATTTCGAGGTATTCAAATTAGTCAAATCCCGATAAGTTAGTGGAAGTATCTTTACAAATCGTTAAAAGAAACCTTGTACTATTATGAGTAATGGCACAAAAGCGAGTCCAGTCAGAGAAGACAGACACCACAAGCAGTGCGTCAACTACAATATCTGTTTGTGATATCATGCATGACGGTGCCAACAGCGTAATTGAAAAGTTAGAGTCTCTTTTGCCTGTAAATATGCAGATGTACTCTGATTTTTACACAGAATATCTCCATTCGTTGCAGGACCTTTTCGGAGCATGTTACATAGCAGAAAATGAGATCCTCTCAAAGATGGGAATAAGCCAGAAAGCTCTGCAGTCATTTGGAGACTATACCAAGGCAGTGACAAAGGCTACAATTTCTCAAATTGAAATGGCAAACAACGTCCAAAAGACATTTCTGCAGAATCAGATATCGGCCATCAAGACATCTGATGAGTACATACGCCTGATGCTTGATTACTACTCAAAGATGCTTGCAGGTACGCTTGGTGTACTCAAAAGATCCTAATCACTTTCAAGAGTATGAAAATATGAATCGTGTATCAAGTAAGGTGCCAATATTAGTGAACCCCCACTGACAAAACCTTATCTTACAATATATCACAACAACTCAAGCATGCAAGAAAATTATGCTACAGTAAATGGAAACAAGATACGGTATCTTGATGACGGAGACTCGAAGGATGTAATTGTTTTGCTTCACGGCTTGGGCGGGATGGCAGAGAGATGGCTGCCAATAATTCCATTGCTGAGCAAAGAGTATCGTGTCATAGCACTGGACCTGTTAGGATATGGGCAGAGTGACAAGCCGCAGATAGACTACACGGTAGAGCTTTTCAAAAAGACAACGCTTGGTCTTTTGGAGACATTGTCTCTACAAAATGTCTGCATGCTCGGTACCTCGCTTGGAGGGGAGATAGTGGCAGAGTGTGTCACCGCACAGAGCCCCTTGATAAAAAAAATTGTAATGGTCTCCCCTGCCGGCATTATGAAAAAGTCCACCCCCGCACTTGATGCATATACGATGGCCGCACTATATCCTAACCACGAGTCTGTCAGGTTAGCATACCAGATGATGCTTGGAAAAGACAGAGAGATTAGCGAGCAATCTATTGAGAATTTCATCTCAAACATGTCAAGGCCCAATACAAAGATGGTGTTTCTTTCCACCCTTTTAGGGATGAAAAACTCTCCTCCCCTAAAAGAAAAACTTGGTCTCATCAAGGTTCCAGTCTTGCTCATATGGGGCAGCGAAGACAAGATGATTCCGCTTGAATATTCTAAAGATTTTGTATCGTCCATTCCAAACTGCAAGTTTGTGATCATGAATGGATGTGGACATATACCATATGAAGAGCAGCCTACTGAATTCTCAAAACTAGTGCTTGACTTTTTATCCAAGTAAATCAACTCAAGTATTATTGATAAGGGTAAAGCGAGTCTACGAATCTCCTTCGGACCAAGACGGTTTCAGAGTTCTTGTAGACAGGCTCTGGCCACGGGGGTTGTCAAAAGAGTCTGCGCAAATAGACCTCTGGCTAAAGGATATAGCGCCAAGTGACAAGCTCAGAAAGCGGTTTTCACACGATCCCAAAAAATGGAGCGAGTTTAAAAATAGATACCGCGCGGAACTTGATACAAAAAAGGATCTTGTCTTGAAACTCAGATTAGTTGAAAAAGAAAAGAAGAAGATAACTTTGCTCTATGCAGCAAAGGACTTAGAATACAACAATGCCATATTCTTGAAAGAGTATTTGCAAAAATAGCTAAATGGATATAATTGAGATTCGCAATATTCATGTAGTGTATCTAATAACTTTGAATGTGGCAGAAAAGCAGAAGAAAACAAAGGAAGAATTTCTCGACGAAGATACAGAAGACGACACCCAGGTGGAATATCTTGACGAAGAGTTTGAAGAAGACGATATAGAAACTGAGAACTGACATTTGTCACTGCAAACAGCATGCATCAGAGAATCATTTATTACAATCACTTAAAAGTGGACTTTTTCAACATACAACGTTGAGCGAGGAACACAACTCCAGAATTGAAAAAGTTGCAGAAATGATTACAAATGACAAGACATCTCTTGACGAACAAGACCAGACAAAATTGAAAAAATATTATGATTTTGTAAAGGAACGCTTTCATCTTGAAGACGAGTCTGCCTTACAACTGGTAAATGAGGCATTCCTGTACTTGAAGCTAAAAAGTTCTGACTCGATAGACCCTCTACAATATGGAGATGAGTTTGGCGCTGGCTTTAGTTAGATGATTACATTTCTCATGATTTTATACTGGCACCAAGTCGTGTTCTGGCAGAGATTGCCACAATAGCTATTGTTGATACTGCCAGTATCACAATAGGCAGAGGGCCAAACTCTGGCACTGCCTGGGTTCCTATTATCTCAATTCTCGAAGTACCGCTTCCAAATGCAATGGAGAGTATCCTATCTGTATCGGTCTTGTTCTCATGAAAGTCAGTGTATGTGTCATCGACAAGTACGATAAATTGGTCGTCGCTTGTTCCCGCCTTTGCGTCGATCAAGTCACGCGGTAGATCAATTACCAAGTTTCCGTTGCTTGCCGAATTTATCAAGATTACAAGTGAGGTGTCATGCATGTTGATCTGCATGTCGCTTATTGTCGCACCGGTTATGGTATAGTTCACATTGTAAGATTCACCACCTTGCGGATTCTTGACCGTGTAGCTATCCATCTGCTGCGCAGAAGATGATGAGCTTGCCAAAGACCACAATGCAACAGTCATAATAATTGCTAGTTTCCAGCGCACAAGAGGTTTGACATTGACTTATATTTTTCCTTTGCTGGATATGCAGGCTCAAATGTGTCAGTCTCTGTCGTTGTATCACAACCAAGAAACAGTCAAGGAACAGTGGATTTGGTGTAGTTCCAATTTTAATTGACGTTATTATAGATCTTTCTTGCCTTTCCAGTATAAGACTTGGTAGATATAATTAGGATAAAACAATTAAAAGAAAAGATAGGAAAGAACGAGGATCGTCTCCACCGATTGATGAGCGAGACAGAGGCTATTTGGGAGGATACAGGCCTTGACCCAAAGGACTCATCATACCTTATTGAGAAGACAATGCGCTTTGAGACGGCACAAAAAAATATCAATATGATATTTTCTTCATTCAAGGAGCTCATTGAAGACTACAAGAACCTCTGTCAGGAACTTGAAAAGGTAGAGGAATGATGATGGAGGTAGCAGAATCGGCAGAACTGTTTGCAAAGGAAAGATACAGTGGTACCGTGAGAGGGGACGGTGTTTTGCACTTGGATCATTTAAGGGGAGTAGTAACACGGCTCAAAAGCCTTGGCATATCAGACGAGGACATTATTGCTTCTGCGTGGTTGTACGGCATCATGAACGAGACTGGGACAGCCTTTGATGATATAGACAAGAGGTTTGGCAGCAAGATAGCAGTTCTTGTTCTTGCATTGTTTAGAGACAGTAGCATTCCAAAGGACAAGATAGACAGGCAATACATCAAGCAGTTAAAAGAGTCTCCCATAGAGATAAAGTTGATCAAGCTTTGTGATATCTCAACATCGCTAAAGGATTTGAAAAATGCCCCTTGGTCAAAGACTAGAAAAACAAAATATGTAAAAAAAGTGTTACATTATCTAAGCATAATGAAACATAATCTATCCGAGGCCAAATCCCAATATTCTGGAATCCAGAACATCATGTATGGTATAAACGAGACAGTTGCATCCTATGGACAAAGGCCCATCATATTATAATTAGACAGGGTTCTTCATAGCAAGAAATATCAAGTGTATGCTAGTAGTGTCTCCATGACAGAAGAGAAAAAAGATGAGAACAGAACGGAGGACGAATACAACAAGGCATTGGTCTCCGATGATCCGACCAAGATATCAAAAAGATCTCAGGAAGAATTGGCCCGAGATGCAATCAAAAAATTCAAATCTTTTCAGTAGATTTTCATCCCATCGCTTTTATCTGGGCTAAAACGCTTATCTCATGTTGTCTGAAAGCTTGGTAAATTCAATTCAACAGCTCATCTTGCTTGGCAGAGGGGACAGGGGCAGACTGGAATACATCCTTGAACTAATAACCAAAGGCAAGGCCTTGCCTATGTCAGACCAAAAGTATCTTGAGAGCATCATACCATTGTACCTAGGCGCCCAAGATTTAGAATCCATTCAGAAGCATACAGAACAGATAATCAACACGCTTTATGGCGAGATCAGAGCCTTAAATGAGAGATTACAAAGGTTTGAAAAGCGAGGTTTTGAAAAGTACGTCGGAAAAAAGGCGGTTCTCTTCTTTGCCACAGTGTTTATGGGATGGCATGCACTCCAAAATTCCATTATGTTTGCGCTTGGACAGTATCTCCCATATGGAACTGAGCAATACTTGTTTCCTTTAAACACACTTGCAAATAATTTTGGCCAGATTTACCTAGTGTGGTGGATATTTGTTTTCATGGCATTGGCGTGGCCTTTTATTGGTGCCACACATCTTTCAAGGTTCATAAGGTCCCGCAAAATTTCCTCGCATCCTGCTTGAAGAAAAAGGCAAAGGAAGATAGGAAACTGTAGGCAAGTTGAATGGATGGGGTTGGGCATATATCCAACTACATCCTACAGTTTCTACCCAATAATTGATATCAGTCATTATTAAGAAGATAGCATTATTTTGCAACTAATTGCACCATATTTACAACTTGAATAATCTCAATCTTGTTCTTCTAGAAGCGATCACGGTTACTACAATTGCCAGTACAAGTACCATGACCACAAGAGGGCCAAATTCCAGTACAGTAGTTGTGGCAGACTTTTCGGCGGTCGTGGCAAACTCTAGGATCCTGTTGTTGTCAGTGTCTGCAACCCAGAGGTTTCCTTATCTGTCAAAGGCATCCTGATCACAGACTCTTTCATGCACAATATGATAAAAATTTGCCCATTTCTGAACTTTGTTCATTGTAAAATCGAATCTATTGAATCAACATACTTCTTATAACAGATTTCCAAAATGAGTTTATTGAAACTGATTTTTTTTTCTCTCCTTCTCGGTTTGACTTTAACTGGTTATGCGTGGGGAGACGAAAATATGACCATCTCGTCGGCGGCTACCCCAATGTTCAATACCGCAAACGTACACACTAATACCTACAGCAATCCAGCATACAACTTTTCTATACTTCCTCCCACCGGATGGATTTCTGTTGGCCAAGGCAATAAGTCCGATACAGCGTTGGCAGTTTTTGCAAACGAGAATCCTGAGAGGGAAGCAAACTTTGCAATCTACTACTACCAAGGCAAGCCAATATCGGAGGCGGTACTTGCAACCCCAGATTCCCAGATTCTCAAGGTAGCCATCGCAAAACTATTTGATGACTCGAAATATGCAGTATATCAAGATAACATTCAAAGGTTTTCAGATGGGTTTGCTATCCAAGCAGTTGCGGCAGAAAACAAGACCAACACTCCAGTAATAGAGGAATTTTCTTTCTGGTTAAATGACGGTAGACAGTACTTTCTTGTCTTGGCGTCATCACAAAATGGCTTTTATCAAAACGCGGCAGAATTTGAAAGGTCAGTCTATACGTTTTATGCAGGCCCGCCACCTACAGAGACCAAGATTCCACCTTGGGTAAAAAATAATGCCAAATGGTGGTCAGCAGGAACAATCGATGACCAGAACTTTTTGAGTGGGATACAGTACCTCATAAAGCAAAGAATCATAGTGATTCCCACAGTAAACAATACTGGCCCAACACAGCAGCAGGTTCCACTTTGGATAAAAAACTCTGCTGGATGGTGGGCAAGTGGCCAGATATCAGATAGCGAGTTTGTAAAAGGGATACAATACCTCATCAGCAATGGTATAATCAAGGTCTGAAATCAGACTGAAAATATCAGTAGGTAGTAGTGGGTTTCTTCTTTTTTCTAAAGTCATTTATGGCAACCAACGATCCTATTATCAGAGTAAGCATTCCTGCTATTACGATACCAATTGCAGTAGGAATTGCATAGCATGAGGTTTGATTCGTGGAACTGCACTTGCCACTAAGGTAAGGGTCCTCACCCAAGATCACAACTATACTTGCTGGTTCAGTGCCCTCGTTTGACACGCTAAAGGAATAGTTTCCTTGGTTCTGCGTATTCTTGCCTATTATGTGATACACGTATCCATTTTTGCTTTTTTTCTCAAATGCTCCACCTCCATGTTCGGTCACTTGCAACTTCACCAAACTAGAGATGGGTGTGGCGTCAACTACCAATATGCTGTGCTCTGCAAGCTTACGCCATGCAATTGTAGAGTTTAGCGATTCTCCCTGCAATACAGTTTTTCCATCAATTAGATATTGCTTGTCAATCATTACAGATTCTACTACGTTGTAAGAGTTATCAAAAATGCTTGAACCAATAACAAGTAAAACTATTCCAATTGCTACAACTACCAAACCTCTCGGTATGCGTGATTTTGTCAAATTGCAGTTACAAAATGATCTACCTAATAAGAAACTATACAAGACATTTGAAAGAGGATGATGATATCACTTTGCAAGTTCTTGAGATTCTATAAATGGGGACAGGTCTATGTGGGAGCATGCACATCTGCAGTAAACACTCTTCTTGCTTTTAAAGAAAAAGTGCTTCTTTCCACTTTCATCTATCGAGCCTGATGCCACAAGAAGTTTCTTGTCATTTAGTTTCTTTATCTGCCCATATATGGTGGTAAGCGAGACATCACAATCCTGGCTTAATTGATAGGCGTTTTTGGGCGACGAGATGGCAGAGCGCAAAATTCGAATGGCATTTGTCTCTGACAATATCCTCAATAGCGGCGCTGGAATCTTGTCTTGCTTTTCGTGGTCCTGAGAGGTAATTATCGTGTTATCATTACGTCGTCTGTAAAAATAAACTTGAAAACTATGATTGCAACTAATTACACCTTGATTAGGTGGGATTATTAAAATACTTTAGGGCATCTTGTATAGTTCCAATCTCAATTACCTGCATACCATATTTGCTCTGCATTATTGGTGAGAGAGGTTTTTGTTCCACAGTACATGTTTGGTATGTGATAGGCCCCTCGCTCCTTTGGCTACAGTTTTGGACAGGTACTACTGCCTGTCCTCGTGGAACAAGGAAGGTCTTTGCACCAAACTGGCCTGCTGCGTCTGCCTTGTTTGCAGCAGCACCTATTGGGCCAATGGTGCCATCTGGCTGTATAGTACCGGTCATCAACACATTATGGTTTATCTGTTTTCCAAGAAGATCCGAAATTAGCAAGACAGTCATTGCTCCACCTGCACTTCCTCCGTCAACAGCCTGCAGATCCTCGTTGTTGGCAGAGCTGATAGAAAATATGATGTCTTTTTTTGACAGATCCATACCGGTTACATTTTGTGCGACCATTACTGATGTGCGTGCAGAAGATTGGAAGTCGACGCCGGTTGGAATTGCAGTGTTTACAAGAACAAGTCCTGAACCGTCACGAATCTCCACTATGATCTTCAGTATAGAGCCCTGGTAGGTTGTCGTTTCAAAAAATCCATCGCTTTGGATTACTGGTCGTACTGCCACAGCAAAGATAGAATCGGTATTTACATTAGAGGAGGAGGACTGCGCTGTTATGCTCTTTACCTGCTGTAAGAGGAGATTGTATTTTGACTGCAAAGCATCATATCTGTTTTGGAGATCACTCAGTTTTTGTTTAAGTTGACTGTCTTGGCTTGTAGTTCCAGACATGCCGCTGGTCACATTGTTTGTCTGAACGGACCCCAGCTGTAACACGTTATGATCAATGAGATATTGGATTGCATTTACAAAGTCAGAGTCACTTGTCTGATTCTGCGACCACCACTGTGTTGTCTTTTTTATCCAGTTTGGTATCAAGTTTTCCTGCGCCGAGGCCTCAAAGGAGTATCCAACAGATATTGATGCTACAAGTAAGATTATTGATATTGTCACTATTGCGATCTTTTTCATAAACCGCTCTCAGTTTAGCTAAACAGGCACGTTTCTCAATTATAAATTTTGTTTATATTCTCACTCAATCGTCGGTGTTGATATATCTCGACAATTTTTGATAGTTCAGTTTCTGTTTCTCCTCTTGGCACTAAGACAATTAGCGAGGCGACATAGATGAGGCCGTTTATGCCATAGAACTTTATCCAGTGGAAGTGTAATTGTTCACTGCAGTCATGGGAAGAGTCCTGTGAAGAGCCAGTCCTAACAGGATTTGCGGGGAAGGCCTTTGTGATGTCGCAGTTGATGTTGGCAGGGTAGTGTACCATGCCAGAGAGAAAACTACCAGAGATCCGTATATGACAATTACAGTTGCTATTTTTACGTTTAGTAATTTTCTATTCTGCCCCATCATATACAGGTCACGGCTGATTGTAGTCCCACAGGAAGAAAATGTTCCGCGTATTTAGAAAGAATTCATGGCTCATCATATCACTCCCGATTTTATTTTCGGCTATTTATTTAGAACTATTGAAAAATACAATGGTATGAAACAGTATTTTATGAAAAATTTAAACCCAAGTTGGAACGAAGAGCAAAAATAGACCTACATTTTTATGCACATAGGAATCACCACAATAGATAAAATCAAAGTATTGTATCTAGAAACGATGGAGTCCATTAACGTAGCAGTGATTGTAAAGCTAGAGCCCGACTTTTCCGAGGGAAACGTCAGCTACAATCCAGATGGAACACTCAACAGGGCAGAGACAAAGAACATTCTCGGGCCGCACAGTGCCATAGCTGTGAACGCCGCATTTTATGCAAAGGTAAAGCATGGTGCAAGGATATCAATTGCTACAATGGGGCCGCCCACAGCAGAGTCCATGCTACAGCAAGCCCAGTTGATGTCAGATGCTGACGAACTCTATCTTTACAGCGACAGAATCTTTGCGGGTGCTGACACACTTGCCACAGCAGAGGTACTCAAGTCAGGCATACTCAAGATGCCAAGAAAGATGGACATTGTCTTTTCGGGGCATAGGGCGTCAGATGGGGAGACGGGGCAGACAGGCCCCCAGACCGCATGGAAGCTTGGAATGACGTTTCTTGGGCATGTAATTGATTACGATATAAACCCAGAAAACAGGACGGTCAGGGTCAAGAGATTTGTCAGACTGCAGGGAATTTATGATGTAATTGAAGAGATAGAAGCGCCACTGCCGGTCTTTATTGCAATAGATCCTTCATACAAACCCAAGTTCAATACAGTATCACAAAGACTAGCCTATGAAAAATACCAAAAAGAGGCAAGACAGCGCTTCCAAAATTACAAACAGTACCTCCAAGTTCTCAATGCGTCACAGATAAGAGCAGATCCGAAGCTTATCGGCATTGCTGGCTCTCCAACTATAGTCTATAAAGTGGAGCGCATACCAAAGGGTAAGGCCACAAGGCAGGCCGAGATAATCGATGGACAGGACCTAGAACAGATTCGCAAAGTAGTTGCAAGGATGAGGCAGTCGCTTTCCACAATGGTGATAAAATGACAGAGGGCGACTATAGGCATCTCTACATCACGGTAGAACACGAGGAGGGAAAGATACTCCAAGCAAGCCTTGAGATGTTAGGCGAGGCAAGGAGGATGATGAATGATTTTAACAAAAAATATTCCTCAAAAGAAAAGATAGTTGCAGTCTTGCTCGGGTATGACGTTAAAGACATACCAAAGGCCTTGATCCAATACGGAGCGGATGTAGTTGTATGTGCTGACAATCCAGAGTTGAGGTATGTCCGAAGTACCATTTACACCAAGGTGATATCACAAATAGCGCAAGACAGAGAGATTGCTGCAAAAGTAGAACCAGAATATGCCGCACAGTTCATGAGACCAAGATACATGTTCTTTGGGGCAGACAGCATAGGAAGGCATCTTTCTGCGACAGTCATGGCAGAACTGGATTCAGGTCTTGCATCAGATATCAACAAGCTGGTAGTGGCAGACCTTCAGATAACTCACCAAAACAAGACTGGCGGCAAGTCTCTCACCTATGAGAAGACACTTGAGATGTACAGGCCAGACTTTTCTGGGTTTTTGTGGACCACCATACTTTGCCTTGATAACAAAAACCCTGCGATGCAAAAAGACTATCATCCACAGGCCTGCAGCATAATACCCGGAGTCTTTGAGTCAATGCAGCCAGATTCCACTAGAGAAGGAATCGTTATCGAGTACACACCAAAATTTGATGAACAGGATCTTAGAGTCAAGATAATTGATCGCAAGATCATCAAAAGCGAGATTGATTTTGACAGCCATAAAGCCATAGTAAGTTTTGGGCGAGGAGTAAAGGACGCGCCTGAGCAGAACATAAAGATGATAGAAGAACTTGCATCTGAGCTTGATGCCCAGATTGGAATCACTTTGCCTCTCTCCAAAAGGCCATTCTCGGTGAGCCAAACAATAGACTCAACATATCTAATACCTGACAGGGTAATAGGCATCAGCGGCAGAAAGGTCAGCCCCAAGGTATACATGGCAATCGGAATTAGCGGTGCCACGCAACACATCTCCGGCATGCGCGATGCAGAATTTATTGTTGCAATAAATCCTGACGAAAATGCTATGATTCGAGACGAGTGCGACGTGTTTGTGAAAGGCAGGATGGAAGATGTCATTCCCGTCTTTATAGAAGAGATAAGAAAACAAAAGCAGGTAGTGCAAGCGTAGGTCGATAAGATACTTGGAAAATTATGACGTGGCAATCATTGGAGGTGGCTCAGCAGGACTTGCGGCGCTGAAGCGTCTTTCGTCTCTTGGGAGACAGGCAATTCTTTTAGAAGTCGGAGAAAGGGTCGGCTCAAAAAACGTCTCAGGGGGAATACTATATTCAAAAAAGCCAAATAAAGGCAACGTACACAACGTAGAAGAGATTTACGAAAACTTTCTATCAGATGCACCTTTTGAAAGAAAGATAACAAAATACATCTTGCATGCGACCTCAAAAGACAAAATTTTTTCCATCGATCTCTCGGCTGCACACAACTATGAGGCAAACTTTGGTTGCTCTGTCCTCATGGGAAAACTGAACAGATGGTTCTTGGAACAATCAGAAGAGGCTGCTCAAAAACAAGGTGGAGGTATAGTAACAGGAGTGCATGTCAATTCAGTAAGGTGGGAAGGGGAGAAGACCATCGTACAGACCGACGAGCTTGAGGAGATCGAGGTCAAGGCAATAATTGCGGCCGACGGGGTAAACTCTGAAATTGCATACATGACAGGTGCTAGGCAAAAGTTTTCACCAAGCCAGCTATACCAAGGCGTCAAGGTGGTTGTAAAACTGCCTGAGGATATAATGGCCCAGAGGTTTGCAATCGGTGAAGACGAAGGTGCTGCACATCTTTTTGCAGGAGATATAACGCTAAACCACATTGGCGGAGGCTTTCTCTATACCAACCGCGATACCCTGTCTCTTGGTGCAGTATACCACCTTGATTCTCTTTTGGAAAGTCCAGTTGAGCCATATGAGCTTGTAAACACCATGTTGCAAAATCCCATGATAAGTGAGCTCATCAAGGACGAGGTGCCCGTAAGAGTGGAGATAGACAAGAACATTACAAAAGAGGAGCAGATGCGAATTCGTTTTGCAGTAACAAAGATGATAAAGACATGGACCGAGTTAAGGGAAGAGCATTACTCTAAAAATAAGAGAGAGAAGATGGTCAAGGAGGGAAAGTATTCGTCTGCAGAAGAGATGGAGATTCACCTATCTTCTCTAAGGGAACAGATGTCAACAAAATATGGCATCAAGTTTGTGACAGACTATGTCGAGACAGAATATAGCGCAAAACTTGTGCCAGACGGAAAGCGCTGCAGGATGGAGAAGCCGTACTTTAAGAACATATTATTTGTAGGCGATGCCGCAGGGCGAGGAGTATTTGTGGGTCCAAGAATAGAGGGATTAAACGTAGGAATTGATGATGCGGTAAGAGCTGCAGATGCAGTCTCAAGAGCGCTTGACAAGAACAACTTTTCTGATGGCTATCTTGGCCAATACTATTCACAGTCCGTAGATGAGAGCCCTTATACGCACGATTTGAGGTCCATAGACAAAGACTATCTGAAGATATTTCTTGATGCTGCAGAGGATGTTCCAAAAGATATTATCAGCTCAAAATATGGCATGATAATAAAGATGATGTCAAGCAAGACACTGCGAAGTTTTGCAGTTGGATTTGCAAACATTTTAGGATATGAAAAACTGCTTCCAGTAATTGAGACCGTTGATACATATGTCAAGGTGCCAACAGAGATTGCGCAAAGGCTTGGCAAGAGCATGTCCTCTTCGTATACCCCAAGCATCCCAACCATAGCGCAAAGGGTTGCCAATCTAAAGTTCAATGACGACAGCAAATCACACATCAAGGTGCTCAAACCCACAAGTGAGTTTATGAAAAAAATGACATTTTTGTGTCCCACAAAATGTTATTTCTCGGAAAAAGAAGGCGTAATGATACAGCATGAAGGATGCGTGGAATGCGGTACCTGTTCAGAGGAAACAGATTGGAAACATCCTGCGGGAGAGAAGGGAATAAGTTACCAATACGGCTAAAATAATTGCGATACAACTAGGCCGTAATCTTTACTTGTTCTTTTGAAAGCAGCCGCAGATCTTCATATGCTTTTCTTATTTCCAAGTAAAAGTCATCCATTCTCGGTTCGATGATTGTATACGCAATGTAAAAGTCCTCGGCTTCTTTGAGGTATCGTCCTATTTTTTCATGTCCTGGAACCTTTGTGATAAATCGCATGTTGTTCAGTCTGTCTGCAAGTTTGATTGTCTTGACATCATAGTCTGCCTTTGTTAAAGCATTGCAGTACTCTCGAAACCTTTCCAGTTCTTGTTCCTTTTCGGCAAGCCCTGGATAGATCTCAAGTGGTTTTGTCTTTAGTGTTGTAGCAACTTTGTAGACATACTCGCCGAACCTGTGGCTAAAGTAGGCGTCAAATCCATACGACTTTGCAGCATAGAGGTCCAATATCCTCTCATTGTCTTCCATAACGTCATGCAGTATTGCAGAGACAATCTGGATTGTAGTCATGGGTTTGTTTGCAAGATTGTAGTGTTGTATTACATTCATTGCAACAGGAAAGATGTGTGTTTCAAGAAATGGCGAAGTTCCATCCTCCCTTCTTACACCAGAATGGACTTCTTCGGCTAAATGGATTGCACTTTCAATGTAGCTGTCGATGTGTATTTTTGCTTCCCTCTCTATAAAGGATAAAAACTCGTTCTTTTTTACGAATTCGGGCATGATACATCGTTACCACTCTCTGATTGAAAAACATGATCTTGACATTCTGCCAAATTTACGTGTCAAATATAGGACACAATCTTCCTACCTTGCAACAAACCCACCATTAATGAAAATTGTTTGTGCTGTTACCCAGTTTGCCTCAGGCGAGGCAAGAAACTTGACCAGAGGCACTACATCCCTGACCTCCCCCAGTCTCCCAGCCATACTCATGGTCTTGAAAAAAGCCGTTGATTCAGGAGTCTCTTGCCCGTGAAAAAACGAGGTGTCGATAGGACCAGGAGCAATGGTATTTACCGTAATGCCACGAGAGCCAATTTCTTTTGCCAGCGCTCTTGTAAAATCTTCTAAGGGAGCCTTGCTTCCGCCGTAAACCGAATAGTAACCTGTGGTCGCACCAAGTAAAGACGTTCCAAGATTGATGATTCGCCCATTTTCAGCCATGCGTTTTGCCGCCTCCTGCATACAAAAGAAAGCAGCTTTTGAGTTGATTGCAAACATTTTGTCGTATTCGTCCTCAGTAATGTCGGCAAAAGGCTTTTTGAGAACCCTTCCCGCCGTGTTTACTAGTATATCTAGTCTCCCAAATTCTTTCATGGTACGGTCAAATAATTTTTTGACCTCTGAAGTTTTGGTCAAATCGGCTTGTTCAACTATCGCTTTGGAACCTTCTTTAGTAATATTTGCAGCTACCTGATCAGCGGCTGGTTTGTTTTTTGCATTATTGTAATGGACTACAACTGACGCCACTTCCTTCCCAAGCATTTCTGCAAAAGCTTGACCCATATTACGTGAAGCACCTGTCACAATAGCAACTTTTCCAGCTAGAGGTTTTGCCAACCCTAAATTATATGCTGAATTTTGTATTAAGGTTATCCGTTTGTTATTCGCTTCAATTTTGATTCCGCATAAGGTGGCATCCTCAATGTAGAAGCAGGACTGATCTCAAATTATCCATAATCTTAGGTCACAGCGTTAGTAAACGTCATAAATATAGCATGCTAAACTTAGTTCATTTATACCGTACAAACGTGTTCTAATATTATTTTTGTAATCTATATAGAAGATACTTGAGCATCAATGCAATAGTTGTAGACGATGATAAAACGTCAGAAGTGTTTTCACCGAACTACTTCAAATTGCCAAGTTCAATGTATTCACTGGAACCGATGGAAAGGAAGTATTGGACTTATATAAAAAACATCAACCCGATGTTGTTTTCGTAGATGCGTTAATGCCTGAATTTGACGGTTTCTACGGATTAGAAAAGATCAGAGAAAATTACTCTAATACCGTAGTAATGGTAACAGGTTCTATCGATGAAGACCAATTCAGATACCTATGCCACATGTTTCTGGAACTGATGCAGCAGGAGTTGTAGCGGTAGGTGAGGATGTAACCATAATCAAGGTTGGAGATAGAGTTGTGTCACACAGTAACCTCTAGTGCAGAGTCTGTACTGCATGTATGGACGGTAGAGTACGACTACAGATTAGAAAGATCTGGGGATTTCAGAGTGCTTCTATGGGGTTGGTAACTTCGTAGCACATGTTAATCCTTGCTCTTCCCACCAAGCTAGACAGACAGTACTCGTAATGGGAGGAGTCTCTGGAATTGGAACGTTTGGAATACAGATTACAAAATTATACGGTTGTGATGTAATTGCCACTTCTAGTGACAATAAACTTAAGCAATACCTCAAACTTGGAGCTGACTTTGCAGTGGATCATAGAAAAGGAAGATTGGCGCAAGCAAGTCTTTGCAATAACAAAAAACCTTGCAAAAGAAAAGGGAACAAATGTTTTGTAGTTGATGTCATCTTTGAACATATCAGAGGTTCGCACTGGAACAAGGAGCTGACTTTGTTGAAGTATGGAGCAACTGTTGTTACTACAGGGGCAACCATTGGTTACGAGGTGCAAACCGACCTTAGGCACGCGTTCTTCAAGGGGATAAACGTGCTTGGTTCCACGCAGGGAACCCGCTCCGAACTAGTTGGGGGTTGCATTTTGTGTTCAAAGGAAAGATAAAATCGATAATTAATTCCATTTACACTAAGAACGCGGTTGAAGCACACACAAAGATGCTCAGAGTCAGTGGGCGAGATACTGATGATGCCAAATTAAATCTAGGCTTAAACGCTACTATCGCTTAATTTTGTCATAATGATAATATTTCTCCAAAACAGAAAATTATGACTTTTTCTTAAATAGGCGAAACGCAAAACTGTAGGGAAGAAAACCCAAAATTCCAGACATACAAGTACCAAGATTTTATGTTTTGGTACTTCGGGTTTTCTTCCTTATACCGCCAAGTAATGATTTTTAAGATTTGTCATTTGGTTTTTTCTGCAATTTGCTTTCCGTGTGGTGATATTGTTGGAATCAATGGTTGTTATCCTCGAAAAATTTGCCAAAAACATATGATCGGAAAATTAATAATTTTTTTACAATTGCTTATATAACGGTTAGATTGTGTTCAATTATTGGATAAAAAGTTCAGTGGACTATTCTTACTTGCAATAATATTTGGTTCAGCAGTTGCTGTTCCTGCATTTGCTGATACCACGATGAATATGACAAACACTACCATACCAGCTGGCCTTACACCTCCTTCTTACATGATTAACTCCAACATGACCACCATGGGAACTCCTTCCACCGGCTCTCTTACAGTAACTGTTACCACTGATAAACCTTCATACAATGATGGAGACAAAGTAGCAATATCCGGATCAACAAGAGACTACATGGCTGACACTCCTCTAACTTTGATTGTTAGAAATCCAATTGGAAATGTAGTCAAAGTAGATCAAATCCAAGTGGGAACAGACAAGACATATTCTGCGAGCCTTACAGCTACTGGTCCACTATGGTTGGCAGCAGGAACATACACAGTTACAGTAGAGTATGGAAGCCCCGACAGATCTGCCTCGACAACATTCACTTTCACAGGCGCTGCAACTGCAGGTCCAAGCACAATCAAAGTAGATGGTACTGATTACTCGGTTGCTTATACAATTACTAACGGAAAGGTCCTTAACATCAAGGCAAATCCACAGTCCAAGTCCTTGATTGTAACAATCCAGACAACTGGTGATGGCTTGTTGACAATTACTATGCCACGAGCGTTAATTGATGCAAAGAAGTCAGATGGAACTGATGATCAATTCATAGTTCTAAACGATGGACAGCAAAATGGCCAAGCAAATGAAACAAGGACTACCGACACTGACAGGACTTTGGCAATTCCATTCACAAACGGTACCCAACAGATTGAGATTTTAGGAACATTTGTGATTCCAGAGTTTGGTCCAATAGCAGCTCTAGTGCTCACAGTCGCAATAGTGTCTATTATCGCAATATCCAAAAAATCCGGCCTTAGATTGCTAACACGATACTAAAACGATCACTCAAGCCGCAATAATATAGTGACCAGAACTCGATTATATTCATGGAGAATCTGCTAACAAACGAAGAAATTGATTGGCTGTGTAAATTCATGGAAGGCAAGGGCAGTAACAATGATGTCATAATGAAGATAGTCACGGTCACAACCAAGCTACAAAAGATGAAGCGACGATAAATCTGCCCAAATCAATTCTAGTTTATGATATAAATCAGGCTCAAGGCAATTGATAAGAAATGGAAAATATCCTGTATCGGGAAGTAACCCTTTTTTCTAATTCTGTGATATGGCTTGTTGTTATCTCCATTACCTTTTGTAGTGTATATTTTGCGTTGCCACAACTCTTTGCAATCGTAGGCGATAAACCTCCTTCAACGATAATAATTATTGCATCTTCTGTCTTCTTGGTAATTGGACTTATACTGCCAATTGTGCTGCTTGCAATAAAGCTTAGGATCCAAGTGCGCAATGACGGCCTATATGTCAAGATTATACCATTTCAAATCTCGTTTAAAAAAATTTCATTGTCAGACATACAAAACTGTGAACCATATATGGCACAAGAAAAGGAGGAAAACAAACTTGGATTGAAGTATGCAATATCAAGGAAAGCATACTCATTTGGAGGAAGACGCGGAATCCGAATAGAATTCAAAGACGGCCACATTATATTACTAGAGTCAAAGCATCCAGAAAAAATCATTCAGGCCATAAAAATGGCACATAGCACGGGTAGATAAAGAGAAAATTAGAAATTATTTTGGTGGCCCTTTCTATGCCTAAACTTTATTACAGTAGGGTTTATCCATACCAGTGTGAACGAAGCATACGTATTACTAAACGTAGATTATAAAAAACAAAAAAATATTATTGAACAAGCAAAAAAACTTCTTGCTGTAAAATCAGTCAAAACCACATATGGTATATATGATGTTCTGATCATACTTGAATCAAATAACATGCAAGAAATTAAACAGACAATAGACGTTGGCTTGCATGGTATCGACGGAATAAACAACCTCACTTCTCTCATCTCCATTATCTGAGTTGGTCCAAGAATACGAAGTAATTGTAGTGGGGGCAGGACCTGCAGGACTGAGTGCTGGAATTTTCATCGCGAGACAAAAAACATCATGTCTTTTGATATCAAAGGACTTGGGAGGGCAGATGAACCTTATCCCAAAACTTGAAAACTATCCTGGCATGCTAATGTCTAGCGGACCGTTGCTTGCAAAGACGCTTGAAAGCCAATTTCTTTCCTTTAACGGAGAGATGATCTATGACACTGTAACTATGATAGAAGAGACTGAGACTGGAATGAAAGTCAAAACAAACCGCTCCGACTATGTAGCTAAAGCCATAGTTCTTGCTCCGGGCAAAGTACCAAACAGCCTCGGATTGGAAAACGAGTTGTCGCTATCAAACAAGGGAGTTCATTACTGTACAAAATGTGATGCTCCATTCTACCAAGGCAGAGTCACGGCAACCGTTGGTGTTGGCGGATATCTATTAGAATCCGGAATCCTGCTATCCAGAATGGCATCCAAGGTGTATCTAATTTACAAGGGAGGTACACTGGGGGGCGACAGAGACATGATTGCGTCCATTGAAAAGAAAGAAAATGTGCAACTGGTACCACAATCGTCAATCAAGACCATCTCGGGAACAAACAACCTTCAGTCAATCACGATTGTGGATAATTCCGGCAAAGAAACCACTCTTCAGGTTGATGGTTTGTTCATTGAGATGGGCTCAAAGATAAACTTGGATTTTGTAAAACATCTTGTAAAGATTAACCCAAAAGGAGAGATTGAGATAACTGAAGGTGGTAAGACACCACATCCTGCCATATTTGCTGCAGGCGATGCTACAAGCATACCGTACAAACAGATTGTAGCAGCATGTGCAGGGGGTGCAAATGCCGGGCTTTCTGCGTTTAATCATGTAGAGAAACTAAAAGGACGACCAGGAATTCGTGCAGACTGGAAAAAGACAATTGGTGATACGGTATTTCATTACTAAATTTTCCGCATTGGCAATAAATCAAAACTTGTTTTGGTTTCCTTATATCTGACAGTAAATTGGTCATTTCTTGAATAAATTTGTCTGAATTTAGTATTTGATTGGTTTTACCGAAGATATTATCTATTAGTTATGGAATATAATAGGTTGAGATGGGATTTGGCAAATCTAAACCTCGAAGATTATGATTCAACTTGCAAAAAGATAATGGATCTCGACCCCAAGATACGTTTTGTAGGAGTAATCAATGAACGGGGAAAACTTCTTGCCGGTGGACTGCGAGAGGGTCTTAAGTCTCTTGAGGATCCAAAGGATGATGAGATGCTGTTCACCGAGGTTGCCTTGCGCGCACGGATGAGAAAAGAGTTTGATTCCCAGCTTGGCCGAGTTAATTTCGCAATGTCGGTAAGGGAAAAGGTCATAATCATGAGTTTTCCAATCGCAGACCGTGACATATTGTACATATCCGCAAATACAGATTTGGATTACGGCAAAATTCCAAAACTCATCTTAAAAATGCTCTAAAGCTTATGGTAATGTCTTACTATTGGCAAACAATTGTCAATTATCCTGAGTACTTCGGAGCGAATTACATTTTTGTCAATTGAAACCCATACAGTGTTCTTGCCAAGTCCAAAAGATATTGTCTGAACCTTTTCACGTTCTTCCCAAAGAAATTTTACGTTTCCAAGCTGCCTGTTGAACTCTACTGCCATGCCTCTCTGTGTAGCAAGATGTGAAAACTGGTTTCTTGTCTTTTTCGTATTGAGAAGTGGCTTCAAACCTTCCCTTCGCACATATGCGACCAAGCCGCCACTACTGTTTATCACCCCTGCAAATCTGACATAGCGGCTGATGTTGCCTATTCTTTCTGCAATCTCTTGGGCTTCGACTCTATTCAATACAGAAATTCTAAATGTTTGATATTTAACTATTGAGAAACTA
>CAZMNT010000003.1:0-83342 GCA_964567715.1 uncultured Nitrosopumilaceae archaeon
TCCCAAAACTCTACAGCAATTCAAAAGCAGGCAATTGAATGGAACAATTGTCAACGAGAAAATGGAGTAAGAAATGATAATTTGACAGCAATTAGTCTTGCAGAAAATTCTGACCAACTAAGATCTAAAGTTCAGGGATTTTCCTACGAATTTGCCAGTATTTTTAATATCTTTAATGGTTGCAAACTACAAAACGTTAATGTAGTTTTTACCATCACTGGCAGTAATGGAATCTTTATAAAAAATGTTGTGGTAACAGAGGATCCATCACTTACAAAAATTTTGAATGTGAGCGAACAACAAGGTGCACGTTATGCAGAGGAAAGTAGCACGGCGACTCCAGAATTTCCTTTTGCAATTCCAGTTTTATTGGTAAGTATCACATCACTAATTCTCTTTTACAGATTAAAATTTAGATAAAAAATATAGGTGTATGCAGAAGGATTCAAGATGCCAAAGTTGAATGTCACGGTTTAATACGAGCTCATATTTTCAACGGCATTTAATGTATCTGGCGAGCCAATCATAAAATGTATTAGCTTTTAGTTCCATATTAAAAACTTGAGTAAGCAATTCAAACATTGAAAAAATATTTGAACGGATAACTAGAAACTTGTTGAATGTTAAAGCAGTTTGTTGAGAACGAATTAGAAAAAATAAGAGATCAAATTGCGGAACTAGAAAAAGAAATTAAATGGAAAACAAGACCAAATAATTCGTGATAAAGAGATAAGAAGATTGTGAGAGACAAATATCAAAACAACAGAAAAATGATATAACTGAAAACTATATGGTTTTCAAGCAAGAGCAATAAAGCAGGATGCTAAACTGCACAAAGATAACAAAATAAAAAATAAAATACGTATAATATGGCGGTTTTTTGACGCTTTTATTGATTGTATCATTTTGGTATCATGGTATCAAAAATCATGCAAGAAGAGTCATGAAGATGGGACGCAAACCAAAACACTCGTTCATGGTTACAATACCAAGAAAGATCTGCAATATACTGCAAATAAAGAAAGGAACCAAGCTCTACTTTAAGCTTGAAGGGAATCGTTTTGTAGTATCAAAAGACAGTAAATTTCTTGATGGTATCACAGAAAGTAATAATGATGATACGGTTACAATCGAAGCTGTAAATCATGCAACAAAAGAAAAGGAGAGAAGGGATATCATTTCAGATGGGATATCTCTTGCTGACCTTCAGTACTAGCTGAAATCATCTTGCCAAGTTTGTAGAGGCCTTGCACGTTTGAATATACAGGATCTTTTACTAGCTTGAGATCATCGTGCACCTTGGCCTGAAAAGATTGATACAGCTCATCTACAAGCACACCTCCACCTGAAACATAAACATTGTACTCTCTGTTTAGCTTGGTCTTGAAGACTGCAAGCTTGTTGGCAAGAATCGTAGTTAGTAAATCAATCTTCTTTCGGTCTGCGATATTCTTTTCAGATTCAAGATAGGCAAGGTCTTCGTAGAGGTAGTCACAGGCCTCGACATGCTGGGGTTGGTCTTCCCATGCCCTTCTTGTGTACTGTTCTGTGTCCTCAAGTTCTGAGATCTTGGACCTGACAAAATCTTCTACGGATGAGTATCCATAATCACCGCCTATTGTCTGCCTTGCGCGGTCTATTATGCTTACAGGGTCGATATCTCCTCTCTCCCTGCCTCTGCTTTGTCGCATAACTAACAACTAGATCTAGATTCTTCTACCAAACTAGCTTTGGATCAGTGCCTCCTGACCAATTCTCATGATTAATTGGCATCAATACAATGAAAAATTGGTCAGGCGAGGTGAGATTCTCATCTCAGAGGATGTTTTACAAGGCTGGGATAAAGAACTTGCTGTAATGAATCGTAGAAAACAGGGTAGAAAGTTCCTAGTTCCAGATTCTTTTATGAAGATAGCAGGATACGCCCAAGGCCTACTTTGGGTTACCATACCGTCAGACAGAAGGCCTTCTTCGGACATACAGTGATGCCATACCACACATACCCGATTATACCATAATCCACAAGAGAGTCAATAGATTGGATATCAAGGTAGATCCCAATCTTGGCAACGACGAGCTCGTAGTTGCAATCGATTCCACTGGAATAAAGGTGGCAAACCCACCTCTTTCCATAGCTTACGCTGTCTTTCCAGTACTGATAGCAGGTAAGCTGCGATATGACTGACACCTTTCTTGGGTAACATACGCCCGATTTGAAAGACGAGTTCTTCCTCACCTTGATGTCAGGTACGATATCGTTGTGGTACAGGTACGAAAAGTTGTTGCGTGAATCGATGCTGCATCTGTCAATACCTTGATTACCTTTCCATGGCACGATGCCTGTTCTACGATACATGGCAGGTGCTGCGCATCATGTGAACGCTCGTCTGTTATCTTGGCAGATACAATCTTTTTTTGAATTGACATCAACACCGACATGTATCTTCAGGAATCCACGCCTCCTGCCCCTCTGTCACGCATCCACTCACCTGGATAGTGGAATCTGTCTTCTCGGTACTGAAGAGAATCTTTGGAGAGCATGTTATGGCACACAAGCGTCAGAACATGATAAAAGAGTTGCAATTGAAGATGGCGCTATACAACCAATTTGTGTAGTACGGCAGGTATGAAGTTACATTTTATTTACATGACCTAGTTATGCGACAAAGCACAGATCTTACAAACTTGTAGAATCTCTTTACAGCCAAGATGTAATCTGATGCAGTATGTGGCGCATAGCTTGAGCTGTTGAGCCATGACACAAAATATTCCATATCTGCACGTCTTGCATCCTCGATCTGTACACCAAGGTGCTCTGCAAAGTTCTTTAGGTGAAAGAGATACTTAGCAAGCCTTCCTTTACTTACGCCCATGCTTGAGAGGTGTTCGATGAATCTTCTGATTATATCTTTGTCACGCTGTGGTATCTTGCACTTTTCAAGACATTTGTAGGCATTTTGCAAAGTGTACTGGTAGTCATATATCTCGTCTACGACTTTCATGCCATATGGAGACTGTCTTCTTTTTAAGGCATAATTGTATATGCGATTTGAACTCACAGATTAGTATGCGGAGTGCGGGAATTGAACCCGCGGCCTTCAGCTTGGGAAGCTGACGTCATGCCGGGCTAGACTAACTCCGCTTGGGTGACTCTACCCCCTAACATTATATAGTTTAAGTGTCAAGTAATTACATGGATGCAAAATGCCCCGAGTGCGAAAGGGTTGCAGTCCTTGACGACGATGTAACACATGTCAAGTGCCCTCACTGCGGTTTTGAGGCAAAATATGAAGACTATCTAAATCTTATGAGACAGAAGATTGGTGCAATGGTGGACAACTTTCAATTTGACAGACCTGGCGGGTTCTAGCTACCAGAACGAACCCTTGTCGGAGCAGTCAAGATGTGCACCACAGTTTGTGCATATCATATGACACGCCTGCATCGAGGTCATCACAGTCTCACATCGTGGGCATCTTATCCGCTCTTTCAATGATATCAGTGGCGAGTTTCAAATTTTAAAAGATTTAGGCACAAAGATTCTACAACAAAACAGTCACAAAGAATAATAATAGTGAAAAAACGTTTTTCACATACTTGGCTACATTCAAGCTAAACATATCAGACAAGAAAGGAAGGACGATCTCAAAAGAGGTTAAGGAAAAAGACGCAAGTCCATTTCTAGGACTCCAAGTTGGCTCCGAGCTTGATGCAACACTTGTGGGCGAGGCTGGAAAGATAAAGATCACAGGAGGAAGTGACAAGTCGGGAGTTCCCATGCGTCCTGACATACATGGCGGAGCACGCAAGTACATACTTTTATCAAAAGGCGTGGCCCTGCAAGACGCAGAGACTGGTCAGAGAATACGCAAATTGATACGCGGAAACACAATAACTGAAGAGGTCTATCAGATAAACTGCTCAATAGATACCGAGCTAAAGACAGAAGAAAAACCAAAAGAAGAGCAGGCAGAAAAAAAAGAGAGCGCTGAAAAACCAAAAAAGGCATAGGCCTACAAGGAATACGTTAACATAGGTCTCGTTTTTAGCTTCACTGTGCACTGGAAAGAGACTCTTCCTGACTGGTATGTAAAAAAATATGGATACCAACCATGCGTTAACATTGGCACGTCAGGACACGTTGATCACGGCAAGACTACCCTGATTCAGGCGCTTACAGGAGTCTGGACAAGTGCGCACAGCGAGGAACTCAAGCGGGGAATTACAATCAGGGTTGGATATGCTGACGCGGCATTTTACAAATGCAAAAGCTGCGAGGTTCCACTGGGATACTCTGTTACACCCAAGTGCAACAACTGCGGCAAGGAAAGCGAGCTTACCCGTGTTGTGAGTTTTGTTGACAGTCCTGGCCACGAGAGCCTGATGGCAAACATGCTCTCAGGGTCTGCACTGATTGATGGTGCGATGTTGGTGGTTGCTGCAAACGAGAAGGTCCCACAGCCGCAGACAAAAGAACACCTGCTTGCTCTCCAAACGCTTGGTATAAAGCAGATAGTGATAGTGCAAAACAAGGTAGACCTCGTATCGTACGAGGATGCCATGGCAAACTATTCTGATATAGTAAAGTTTGTCAAGGGAACAAACGCTGCAAAGGCTCCCATAATTCCAATTTCTGCCCAGTCAAAGCTAAACATTGATGCTCTGATTGGTGCAATTGAATCAACAATTCCTACACCAGAGCGTGAGGAGTCTGGAGACACCGTCATGCATGTATTACGATCATTTGATGTAAACAAACCCGGTACCAAGATAAAGGACATGAGGGGGGGAGTCATTGGGGGAAGCCTCACCCAAGGCACGTTCAATGTGGGAGACGAGATCGAGATAAAGCCCGGACTTGCAAATGAAAAAACCGGTAAATACGAGCCGATAACAACAACCATCTCTTCGCTTGGGACGGGAGCTGGCATGGTCGATGAGGTAAAGCCCGGAGGTCTTGTTGCAATAGGAACAAAACTTGATCCATCCATGACAAGGAGCGACTCTCTGATAGGATCTGTAATTGGCAAGCCGGAGACACTTCCTGAAAATTCGTACAGTGCAAAGATGGAGGTCAGCCTCTTTGACACCGCAGTAGGCTCTGGTGACGAGATAAAGGTATCATCAATTCAGACAGGCGAGTCACTGAGGCTGAGCATAGGAACCGCACCGCTGCTTTCCAAGGTAACAAGTGTGAGAGGCAAGACGGTGGAGATCCAGTTCAAGAGGCCCGTATGCCTCTTTGAGAACAGCAAGGTTGCAATAAGCAGAAGGCTTGCTGAAAGATGGAGATTGATAGGAGCAGGTGTGGTTGGTTAAGGTCATATGCGATACGAGTTTTCTAATTGCCCTTGCATCAAGAAAGATAAAAAACATCTCAAGCCTTTACACTGAGATAGGAAACTTGGAATTTGTTGCCTCAAACTTGGTGGTAGACGAATTAGAAAGGCTCTCAAAAGGAAACAGTAAAAAAAAAGTTTCGCACATGGAGCGCTAGAAATTTCACAAAGTATTGAGAAAATTAAAATTTCTGGAACAAGCGTTGACGATGCATTAGTATCGCATGTAAAGAAAAATGGCGGTATCGTAGCTACTATCGACATTGAACTGAAGAAGAGGATAAAGGAAAATGGGGGAACGGTACTGTCGCTGGCAAATGATAAAATAGTCTTGGAACCACACAAAACTTAACTTTAACAGTGGTGATCCAAAAAACATGTTTGAGTACAACGGTATCAAGATAAGATGGCTTGGTCACGATGGTTTTGTACTTGAAAAAAATATCAAGATAGTAATTGATCCATATAGAATCTCAAAACCAACCGAGGCCGATATGGTGCTTATTTCCCATAACCACTTTGATCATATGAGCCCAGACGACCTCCAAAAAGTTTCGTCAAGGAACACTACAATTGTTGCAGCAAAAGAGTGCTCAGACAAGCTTGATGATATAGCATGCAAGGAAAAGGCTACACTTATGCCAGGGGAAGAAAAGACAATCAATGGAGTCAAGGTAAAGGCAGTTCGGGCATATAATATAGACAAGATTAATCCTGATACAGAAAAGCCATTTCATCCAAAAGAAGACAATAAAATTGGATTTTTAATCAATATAGGGGGCACAACAATATACCATACTGGCGATAGTGACCCCATACCAGAAATGAATAACTTGCAACCGGATGTATTGCTGGTACCAGTGAGCGGTACATATGTCATGACTGCAAAAGAAGCGGTCCAAGCTGTAAATGCAATAAAACCAAAAGTTGCAGTGCCTATGCATTATGGAACAATAGTTGGAAGCAAAAATGATGCTGAGGAATTCAAGAAAATGGTCAAGTCCTGTGAGGTTCAGATTCTTTCAAAAGAAGAATGAGGTCTCGTCGATTTTTTCTGTGAAAAATATCACATCATAACAAGAAGACTCTTAAATTACTTAAAAAATCTCTTTGTTTGTGAAATCTAACGATGCTGCTGTCAATGTTTTTCTAAGTCATGACATCGATTACTCAAAAAAGGGACCTCCAACTGAACACATCCTAAATAGAAGAACGAGGTTTGATGGTACCGAATTTGCTCGCTATCAAGAAGGGAAGACCAGTCTTTATTATAATATACCTGATTTGATGGAGATAGAAGAAAAATTAGGCATAAGATCAACATTTTTTTTTCGACCGTTCTATGAAACCGGAGATTTGGAAAGCTATGAAGATGATATACAGGATTTGTTGAAGGGAAACTGGGAGATAGGTCTACACGCAAACGATGTAACAAATATTGCACATGAAAAAGAAACATTGGAAGCCATAACAAAACAGAAAATAGATGGATGCAGAGTGCATTTTCTACGGACCAACAGTACAATGTACAGTGACATGAAGGAAATTGGCTTCAAGTATGACTCATCTGTTTGCCACAGCAGAGACAAACTCGATCCTAAAAATGCTAGAATTGAAAACCATGACGGAATACTTGTATTTCCAATCACCATAATGGATGCGTATCTTTTTACGTATATGAAAATCACCGAAGAAAACTTGCTATCTACGGTTGATGAAGCCATGAAAATGACTAGGGAAAGCGGAAACCTATTGACGCTCTTGTGGCATGATACATCGATTAAGATGAAGGGTGGAAGGAAGTACAAAGAAATCATGGAGCATATCTTATCCGAAAGGAACGTGAATATTGTTACTGGCACTGAGGCATACGCAATGTTCACAAGCAGGCGAGGGTAAATGTCAAGGGTTCTGGTTACAGGTTCTGGCGGCGTTGCAGGCGTAAATTTCGTAAGAGCACTTAAAACCAAATCAAATCATTTTGTGGTAGGTACTGAATTTAGCAAATATTTTTCAGTATTTCCGGAGGTAGACAGGCTCATCAATACTCCAAGACACTCCGATCCGGAATTTGTTACAGTTATAAAAAATATCATTGAAGATCACAAAATAGAGTTCTTGCATCCGCAACCGACGTCGGAGATGCTTGTTCTTGCAGACCATAGGGATGCATTTGGCGCATCACTTTACCTTCCATCCAACACCGTTATCCGCAGAGACAAGCATGCGCAGTATCAAGTTCTCGCTGCAAAAAACATCAAGATTCCAAGATTTGCAACGATTGATTCTGAAGAAAAAATGTACAGCGCTGTGGAGGAGGTGGGCTTTCCTCTCTGGGTGAGGGCAAAGAGCGGAGCAGGCGGCAGACTGAGCATAAAATGTGAATCAGCAGAAGAGATCCTCCACTGGATAAAACTGTGGGTTTTAAAGGGAAGAGCAGAATGGTCCGACTTTGTGATCCAACAATATCTTCCAGGGAGAGACATGGCATGGGACAGCCTTTGGTATCAGGGAAAACTTGTGACTTCATTTGCCAGGCAAAGACTTGACTATCCCTTCAAGCACCTCACACCCTCAGGAATAACTGGAACCCCTACCGTTTCAAAGATAATTCACGATAATAAAGTAAACATTTATGCAGAAAATGCTGTCAAAGTCATAGATGACAAACCACACGGTTGTTACTCTGTAGATTTGAAAGAAGATGGTGACAGTAACCCTGTTGTCACAGAGATAGATTCTGGAAAGTTTCACACAACAATAGGGCTTTGGGGGTACATAGCCATGAACAATCTTAACATGGATTGGCGCTATAACATGCCGCAACTGTATGTCCATCTTGGACTTGGCGGCAGCGTGCCAGACATGGAAAGACATGACATCTATCCGGATAATTTGCACGTTGTAAGACAGATGGACTGTGGAGTATGGATAATTGCAAATGAAGGATCTAAAACCAGAGTCCTCTAGAATAGTAATATTTGATCTAGACGGTACCTTGATAGAATTACCTATTGATTACCAGTCGTTAAAAAATGAACTCACTGGCGCAATAAAGATACAATTTCAAAACATATTTCCGACCGTAAAGACGCTGGATGTTGAAGGAAAGAAACAGGCCTTTGAAATAATCGATAGGTACGAACGTGACGCTGTTAACAAGATGAAGATCAAGGATGGTGCTGTAAAAATTATCAGTGAGCTCAAAGCCAAGAGAAAAAGCATATCCATAGTCACAATGCAGGGGCCGGTGGCAGAGGATATAGTAAGGATAATGAAAGTGGATAAATTGATAGATTTTATCGTAACGAGAAAGGACTCGCTTGAAAGAAAGGAGCAGATATCTATGATATTAAAAAAATACAAGGCATCACCAACAACAAGTACCGTAATAGGTGACAAGGAAGCAGACTATATTGCAGCGTTAGAGCTTGGCTGCAAAGGTTTCTTGGTAAGAAAAATTAACAATATACCTCATCGTGGCCTGCATAATCTTGTAAATGAGATATAGATTGGTTAGAGTATATCATAATTCATTACACATCCCAAAAGAGTAATAAGCAGAGGGAAATTCAACAATCTAAGTTGATTCAAGACAGAAAGCTGTTTATGGTAGGAAATCGCAATTTCAACTTACGACACCTGCTTGTTATTGGCATACTTGCAGCATCTTTTTCCATCTCGGCAATGGTAAGATCCCAGGCAGCAGACTACGGCTTTCAACTAAACGAGTTTGATCCTTACTTTAACTACAGGGCCACAGAATATCTCGTAAACAACGGCCTTGATGCATATGTAAAGTGGCATGACACCATGAGCTGGTATCCTGAGGGAAGAGATGTCTTTGCCACCTCTCAGGTGCCGCTTCATTTCACCGATGCCATACTGTACAAAATCTTTGGAGGAGGGATGAGTCTCTATGACTTTACTATAATATTTCCAGTAGTCTTTGGCTCTGCAACGGCCGTAATCATATTTGCACTTGTCAGGATTATAGGTGGAACAACTGCTGGTCTTTTTGCATCTCTTTTCTTTGCAATCTCGCCGCCTGTTATTGTAAGGGGAACAATAGGGTGGTTCAAGTCAGAACCTCTAGGTCTGTTCTATGGGATGCTAGGAGTGTATCTCTTTCTTAGCGGAATCAAATCTGAAAACCGTAGAGTCGCAATAGCAAAACTTTTTAGTGGAGGAGGATTCTTGGCCGTAGGTTTTGCCGCATGGGGAGGAATAGAATTCTTCATCATACCGCTTGGAATTTTCGTGATTGTGCTGCCATTTGTGAGAAAGGATCACAAGTTTCTGCTGTGGGCAATTCCGTTTTTTGTAGCAGTAACAATGGCCATATCTGGAGGTGTGTTTGCAAGGCCGGGTCCAAGCTTTGTGCTAGGTGAGAGGGGCTTTGCCCTTATCGGACCTACGATATTAATGGTGATTATAATTTTCGTCCAGAAGTTCAGCAAGGAAGAGGTAAAGATACGCAATGGGTTGTTTGTTCTTGGTGCGTTGGTCCTTGCAGGCGGCGTAATCTTTGCCTCAGGTGTTCTTAATTCTCCAAGCTTTCGTTACCTCAATGCAGTAGACCCATTCCTTACCTCAAAAAACCCCCTTACAGACTCAGTTGCAGAACATGCTACTCCAACCTTGGCCCAAAACTTTACTTACTTTTCAACTCTAATGCTACTTGCTGGTTTTGGGATATGGCTCATTTTTAGAAAGAAAAACGGCGACGGCTTTCTTCCATTTAACATTAAAAATGACATGACCATTTTTGCGCTGATTCTTGGAATAGTCGGCGCATATGCAGGATCGACATTTTCTAGACTGGAATTGCTTACTGCAAGCTCAGTCATAGTTCTTGCGTCTATAGGACTTGCAGGTCTTACTTCGGAAATTCTCAAAAAGGAGAACAGGCCTCAAGTAGCAGAACCAAGCAAAGACCCAAAAAAGAAGGCAGCACAGAAGAAAAAACAGCCTGACTTTCTTGGAAGATTCTCAAAAATAGCTTTTGTTGCGGTACTAGTAGGATTGTTACTGATACCTACCATATTTCCTGTACAGGCAAACTGGATAACTATGGTAAAATCTCCTCCAACCATACTCAATGGGGGCTCTAATTTTGCAATTGTCACAAACGACTGGCCTGATACCATGACTTGGATAAAGAACAACACTCCGCCAAACTCGGTCATAGCATCGTGGTGGGACTATGGATACTGGATACAAACCTTGGGAAACAGAACCACCTTTGTTGACAACGCCACAATTGACTCGAACAAAATAGCACAGATAGCAAGGATGTTTTTGAGCTCCCCTGACGATGCTTGGAAGACGTTGCGGGACATGCGTGCAGACTATATTCTAGTGTATGTAGTAGGACAACACTTGAGCTCGGGTGGACAAGACTTGTACATACTGGGCGGTGGAGGAGACGAGAGCAAGAAACAGTGGTTTATAAGGATTGGGGGCGAGAATGAATCCAAGTTCTTGCAAACAGACCAAGCTACACCGACTGACTACTTTTGGCAAAATACACTGCTTGGACACATGTTTCCATTCGTACCAGTGACATACTATAATCCAAGCACGCGCCAAGAGTCGCAGACCTACCAGCCTGGATACACGGCAATCTATGCAAAACAGATCAAGTATCCGCAAAACGGAACGGGACCGCTAACGCTTGCATACGAGTCGGCCAGCCTCAACTCTACCAGCTCAGGCATCTTCTCTGGAGTATTGATATACAAAATAAATCCTGACTATGTGGTGGGTTCAAGCCAGGAGCAGACCAGTACCCAACCAACAATTGCAAAACAGCCTCCACGGCCAACTATTACAATTACGAATAGCTCATCTACTGCTACTGGTGACACTGCAGTAATTACTACAAAGTATGGAGAAATTACGCTAAAACTGTTCAATGGCGTTGCTCCACAGACAGTTGCCAACTTTGAGAAGCTTGCAAATTCCGGATTTTACAACGGGACACTCTTCCACAGAATAGTTCCAGGGTTTGTCATTCAGGGCGGAGACCCCAACACAAAGAACAGCTCAAGGGATAGCTGGGGAACGGGAGACGCAGGATACACAATAACGCCCGAATTTAGCGACCTGAACTACAGCAAGTATACAGTGGGGATGGCGCGGGGACAGGATGTTAACAGCGGGAGCTCGCAGTTCTTCATTACCGTAGGCGATGCAAGTTTTCTCAACGGCAAGTATACACTATTTGGAGAGGTTACATCAGGTCAGGATGTTGTTGACAAGATCGCATCACTTCCAACCAACGCCGAGAGTCAGCCGGTAAATCCAGACGATGCCCGCATAATAACAATAAAAGCGTCTTCTAGCGCCAAGTAATCTTTACATGTATCTATCAGAGACGCGGTATCTTGCATACTTGTCATCTGGGGAATATTTTCCCGGATGCACACTTGATGTCTTACTTCCGCACTTGGGACATGTGTCCTTGAGCGTATATCTCTTGCAATTATGACACTTGCGCATCTGGAACTTCATGTCTCTAACCCTCTCGGGTCTTCTTTGATTCTTCCCTTGTAAACTTGAACGTGCCGCCGCTTTTCTCTATTACCTGTTCTATTGAAGCAAGAATTGGCTTTAGCTCCTTTTCAGCATCCTTGAAGTTTTGCGCCGTAATGCTTAGACGATACTTGGGTGCGCCCATGTAGGTTATAGAGACATTTACTTTTTTATTCTCCATCGCTGAGACAAGAGAACGCTTGATGATGTCGATACCATCAGGCTTGATGCTTGTAAGTTCCAACACTCCTCTTATCTCTACGTATGGCATCTGCATCTTTGAGCTGAGCTCCTCGATTGCAGATGCTGTCCTTTGCGGTATCTCAAGGCCCTCCAACGCTGACACACCTTTTGCCGCAACCTCGCTGAAGGCCTCATAAACTGAATCAAACTTGCCTACAAGAACATTCTCAATCTTCTCCGTGTCGGCCTTTGAAAGCCCGGCCTTTGTCTTGAGGTTCTCAATCAAGGCGTTCTCTTTTTCTTTGCGTTTTAATTCTAGAAGCTTCTTCTTTTTTTGATCTGAGGAGATCTGCTTCAGGGAAAGGTCTATCTCGGATCTTTTGGGGTCTACGCGCTTTACAAGAAGTACTTTTTTTTCGCCAGTCTTGAGAAACTTTTCTACATTTCTAATCCATCCTGTAGCAATTTCTGATATGTGCAGGAACCCCTGGATGTTGTTATACTCATCAAGTGTCACATAGGCCCCTTGGTCCATGATTCTGGTCACTGTTGCAACCACTATCTCTCCAACTTCAGGAAATTCTTGCATCGCAGTAGACATGACTTTCAAGCTTTTGGTGCATAATTTAATGTTGTTGATATTGTTTTGTACTGAACCTTTCTGTTTTTTGTGCAGCGTAAGCGGCACCATAGAAAAATACTGACTAAAAGTCGATTCCTTTTTTTGCTCTTATGCCAGACTTGAAGGGGTGTTTTACCTCCTTCATCTCCGTTACCAGATCAGCAAGCTCGACTATCTCATCCCGGACATGATTTCCTGTAAGCACCAAGTTTAGATCTGAGGGCTTGGTCTTTATCAGTTTTAACACATCGTCAAGTGACACCAGTCCTAGGTTTACTGCATAGTTTATCTCATCCAAAATTACAATGTTGTACTTTTGCGAAGCAATCTTTTCTTTTGCAATGACAAGAGCTTCTTGTGCAATCTTTTTGTGGTCTTCGATAGGGCTCTTGTCATCCATTATTCCCACAAATCCCTTTCCTACTGCAGTAAGCTCAAACTCTGGCTCTAATCTCTTCGATGAGGTCATCTCTCCGTAATGCCAAGATCCCTTGATGAACTGGATCATGCAGACCTTGTAATCATAACCTACTGCACGCAATGCCACGCCAAGCGCCGCGGTAGTCTTTCCCTTTCCCTTTCCTGTATAAACTATGACCAGGCCGTCTTTTCCCATTGAGGGTTGTTTTATTGTGACCAGTAAAAATCTGACGCTTTGAAATTATATACAGCGCCGAAAAAACGAATATTACGCTAGACCAAGCCCAATAGACTGCAAATGACAAAAAATTACGATTACGATATTGTTATAGTTGGAGGCGGACCTGCCGGCCTTTCGGCTGGATGGAGCGCCGCAAAAAAGGGAGCCAAAGTAGCAATACTTGAGAGGGAGGAAGCAATAGGCCAAAACGTCAGGACAAGTGGGGTCACATGGATAAAGGAGGCAAATTCCTTTGGGATTCCTTCTGAATATTACAATCCTATCAAAAATTATGTGTTTTATTCACCAAATAATGTGATAGTAAAAAAAAGCAAAGAACCAGAGGTTGCTGTGTTGGATGTTAGAAAGACATACCAGTTTCTTGCATATCAGGCAGCGGATGCAGGTGCAGAAATTTTTCTGAGGACAAATGTTAATGACATCATCGCTCAGGATGGCAAGCTGAAGGGGGTCAAGGCAACATCTCAAAAAGAAGACATGATCTTTCACTCCGAAGTTGTCATAGATGCAAGTGGGTTTTATTCTGTGGTTGGAAAGGCCGCAGGACTGGCATCGCAGTGGAAGAGATTTGGAGCAGGGGCAGAGTATGAAGCCTATGTGGAAAAGATAGAGCCGGATACGTGGTACCTCATGGTAGGCCAGAACTACTCGCCTGCAGGATACGCGTGGATATTTCCGCTTGGAAAAAACAAGGCAAGAATAGGTGTTGGCATTGGAAAACCAGAGTCGCAGCAAGACGCCACACAGCGCCTAATGGAGCTGCTTGAGAAACGTCCAAGACCACTAGATGAGCTTGGTAGAATAGTTCCTGTAGAGTTTCATTATGGACTAATTCCAAACGAGGGACTGCGCTCCTCAACTGTTGCGAACAATCTCATATTGGTGGGAGACTCGGCAGGACAGGCAAACCCCTTGGTGCTTGAGGGAATAAGATATGCAATAGCGTTTGGCAGAAAGGCAGGGGAGGTTGCTGCAAATGCAGTCAAGTCAGGTGATACCACAACCAAGTCTCTTAAACCATATGAGGATTCTATGCGAAAAGCAGTTGGCTCAAAGATCGCCTCTGCAATAAAGGTGCAGTATAGATGGCTTGGCCTGAACGACCAAGAGTGGGACAAGGAGATTGGCATAATTGACGACCTTTCAGCAGAGGAATTTTTGGATTTTGTAAAGGCAGAGTTTGGGCTTGGCAACATGATAAAACTTGCAGCAAGCCATCCAAAACTGGCAGTGCGACAACTCTTTGGATTGATAAAAGAAAATGTAAGCCAGCAAGGAAGTTAATATGTATGTCATCATTGTAGGTTGCGATAAAACTTGAAGGAGAAGATGCCAAGAATAGTGCTTTCTGGCACAAGCAGCGACGTGGGCAAGACAACAATTACTGCAGCAATAATGCATGGCATGAAAAAACACGGATACTCGGTACAGCCATTCAAGGTGGGGCCTGACTTTATCGACCCTACTTATCTCTCTGCAGTAGCAGGCAGGCCTGCACGTAACCTTGATGCGTGGCTAATGGGACAGCGCGGCGTACTAAAGGACTTTGTCCAAAACTCGCGCAGTGACATATCTGTGATAGAAGGTGTCATGGGATACTATGATGGGTTTGCCGGAGGCTCTAACTTTGCAAGCACATACCATATATCAAAAATCGTCAAAGCTCCTGTGATCCTGGTTCTTGATGCAAGCAAGGCAGCACGCTCCATTGCAGCAACCGCTCTTGGTTTTGCCAGGTTTCAGAAAAGCTCTAGAATCGGAGGCCTGATTCTAAATAAGATTGGCAGCAAAAAACACGAGGATCTTTGCAGGCAGGCACTGTCAAAACTTGGAATACCCATTGTTGGAGTAATACCACGAGATTCTTCCAAGAGCCTAGAATCAAGACACCTCGGACTTGTTCCCCTAAACGAGATGAAATCGCTTGAACAGAAAATATGCTCAATTGCAAAATCATATTCTGACTATATCGACATTGAAAAAATTATAGAGATATCATGCAAGGCTCCAAGCCTGCCTGCGGTACTGCAGCCAAGCAGTACAACAAGAAAAAGGACAAAGATTGCAGTAGCGCTTGACGAGTCATTCAACTTCTATTACAAGGCAAATCTTGATGCTCTTTGCAGAGAGGGCGCCTCGCTTGAATTTTTCAGTCCAATTCATGCCAAGCGGTTGCCTATCTGCAATGGTCTCTATATAGGCGGGGGATTTCCAGAGGTCAAGGGAGATGCACTTGAAAGAAACAATTCCATGAAAAAACAGCTCAAGGAAAAGGCAGAGCAGGGAATGCCAATTTATGCAGAGTGTGGAGGACTGATGTATCTTACACGGTCTATTAGGTATGGAAAGAAGAGGTTCAAGATGATTGGACTCTATGAGGCAGATACTGCCATGCAGAAAAAACTAAAACTGAATTACACCAAGGCAAGCACATCAAGAGAATCGATTGTATCAAAGACAGGCGTAACGCTTCACGGACACGAATTTCATTTCTCTGAGCTAGAATCGGTATCAAAAGATTCTACGTTTGCATACAAGATGGACATAGGGATAGGCATTGGCGAGAAAAGGGACGGCATTGTACAGTACAACACACTTGCATCATACATGCACATGCACTTTGCACAGCCAAGTGTGGCAAGGACTTTTGTTGAAAACTGTACTAAATTGTCAAGAAGATAATCTTTGCTTTAGGATTATGTAGAGTGCGTTTATTACTGCAGCTGCGCAGGGACTGCCTCCCTTACGACCAATGTTTGTGATGTGTGGAATCTGGGTGGCAACAAGCTCCTCCTTTGACTCTGCGGCACATACAAAGCCCACAGGTATTCCAACTACCAGAGCTGGTCTTGCCACTCTCTCTCTTACCATCTGTATCACCTCTTGTAGTGCGGTAGGCGCATTTCCAATGGCCACAATTCCTCCATCAATTTGCTTGGCACCAAGCCGCATTGCGGTCTGGGCACGTGTCTTGTTCAATCTCTTTGCCTCCGCCACTACCTGTGAATCCGATATACTGCAAACTACATTATTCCCAAACTTGCTTAGGTTGTCTTTATTGAGAAGACCTGCCACTCCGTTGACATCAACTATTATGCTGCATCCGTTCTTGAGTGCGCTGATGCCGCTCTCTATTGCTTGCTTGTGAAAAATTATCTTGTTTGCTCTTGCAAAGTCAAAGTCTGCGGTAGAGTGTATGACACGCTTGACTATGGTCCACTCGTCCTGGCTGTAAGGATGGGGACCTATCTCGCACTCGATTATCTCCATGCTCTTGTCCTCAATTGACTGGCCCCTCTGGGTGATCATCTCTCTACCTCCATTGCTCTCTCAAGAACGAGGTTAATCATCTTGTCATCTGTACCAAGATGCTCTGAAAGAAGTATCCTTTTGATGCTGGAATTCTCGATGGCAGGGTTGAGATCTTCATAAATGTCCCGCTTTACATGAGCTCCCTTGTGCAAAAAATATGGTATCACAACAAGGCAGTCTGGGTTGTTTTTTGCAGACATATCCATTCCTTGCTTTATGTTGGGCTCTTCAATTTCCAAAAAGCAATAGATGACATTTTTGTATGCATGTCCCAGTCCGTCTGCAATATACTTTAGGGCAGATCTTGCCTCCGGGTCCTTGCTTCCATGACCTATTAACAATACATCGACTTTATTTTTTTTCATAATGATATGGTTCTTGCCAAGTGTCTTCTGTATCTTTTCGTCTACAAGAGTTATGAGGGACTTGTGCATATTCATGGGCTTTGATATGGAGAGCTTTACGTTGGTTCTTGATTGAAACTTGGCTGCAGAATCTACCGCTGCCTTGACCTTTCTTCCCGGATACAGAAAATATGGCACAATTGTGAGCGAGTCGACCTCTGCAGAGAGGCATGAGATGATGCCTTCCTCGATATATGGGGGGACAACCTCAAGAAAACAATAGTCTGAAACATGATAGTTTCCCTTTTCCTTTACCTTGTCACATATGTACCGCAGCTCTTGTTTTACATCGTCCTCGAGGCTTCCCCTGTCTATTAGCAACAATCCCCGTCTCATTTCATAATCCTCGCAACTGCAATGGTAAGATTGGGGGGGAATTTCTGCTTTTCAACTATCAGCCTTCCTCCAGAACTCTTGATTGCGGAGGCCTCTGACACACTTGGGGTTCCCTCAAAGGTCTGAACAACCTCCGAGGGGTTTGGTATGGTAATCCTTGCAAGTTCTTGTTTTTCATAGTAATCTACTGATATCCTCATCTCATCTGCAAGCTCCCGCAATCCAGCTACCTGAGCCTCCTTGCTGATTGATGCAAACTTGGCAATCGATTTTGTGCTAATCTCAAACCTTGAGAAGCAGAACTCAATTCCTTCCCTGATTGTATCCTTGCTGGTATCCCAGTGTAGACCTACTCCTACCACAAGCGTCTTTGGCCTGTATACGACTGCGCGCTCAAGCAGTTTCTTGTCCTGCATAACCTTGTCAGATATTATCAAAAACCCCCTGCAGTCTGATCTTGCCATCTCTTCGATGGTAGAGTATATCTGGACATTTTTTGGAAGTTCTCTTTTTGGGAGCCACCAGTCTCTCTCACCGGCATCTTGAAAGACTCCTATTTTTTCTTCGTTTACCATGAATGCACTCACCTTTGTAACATTTGAGTCATCATCTATCTGCCATCCAAACTCCTTTCCTACAAGATCTACTGCAATAGTTTTGTTTACATCAGCAGCAGTTGTAATTACTGCCGTTGCACCAATGGCTTCTGCAATATCATATGTCAGCTTGTTTGCCCCTCCAAGATGGCCAGAAAGCGTGCTTATTGCAAACTTGCCGGTGTCATCGATTACGACCACTGCAGGGTCCGTCTTCTTGTCCTTCATGTGTGGCGCTACAAGACGTATGACAGCGCCAAGAGAAAATATGCATACCAGTGCCTCGTAATTCTTGAAGAGCTCGCCCACTTTTGTCGTGGTAGAATCCTCAAACCAGTTTATCCTGGAATCGTTGTCTGAAAATTTTGATGGAACAAAGACCTGCCAAGACAGAAACTTGGCCTTCAAGTTTTTGGCAATCCCTATTCCATTTTTTGTGATCGCAACTATTGCTACTTTATCCACAAACGTTCTTTTTTGCAAGCGAACATATCTGTTACTGTCTTGGAAACCTCCCTATTGTGTTGCCATCAAAATCAAACATTATGACATCGATCTCAAACTTTTCCTCGGAATGCTTTCTTAGCTGGCTGTATACTTGAGAGCAGACAAGGTCAAAGTAAGTTCTACCTAGGTTCTTGCCTGAGACTATCTCAAAGACATGTCTTGCAGTATTTGCCTTTTTTATCTCCAAAATTATATTGTCAGGTGCGTTGCATCTCTGTGCAATCCCTGCAAGAAACTCCATATCCACCTTGGAGCCTTTCACATGGGTCTGCCTTACTCCCATCCCAATCTTTGTAAGCTTGCCAATAAAGCCTGCAACGTATGCCTTTTTGATGCCCTTTTTTGCACACTGCTGTACAGTATACCCTGCAAAGTCGCCCATCTGGACAAAGCAGTGGTCTGGCAAATCAATTATCTTTCTTGCAAAATCCTCGCTTCTGCCCCCTGTTGTAAGCACAACAGTATCGTTTCCCATCGCGATGGTAACATCGATGCTCTGCCTGATTGATGCTGCAAATGATGCGGTAGAATACGGTATAACAATCCCGCTTGTTCCAAGAATTGAGATTCCTCCAATGATTCCAAGGCGGGGGTTGTCAGTCTTTGGGGCAAGCTCTCTTCCCTTTGGAACCGATATTACTACCTTGATTCCGTTTTTTTTGAGAAGGTCTTGTGCAACTTCGGAAATGTTTTCAACTATCATTTTCTTTGGTGTGGGGTTGATCGCAGCAGAACCTATCTCGAGGCCAAGTCCGGGCTTTGTCACCCTGCCCACCCCCTCTCCCCCGTCTATCTCCATCTTGCCTATGTCATTTGTTATTGATACGCTGGTCCGTATCTCTGCGCCATGTGTGACATCGGGATCGTCCCCTCCGTCCTTTATGACAGAGCAGCTTGCCGAACTTTTATCAAACTCGCATCTTGAAATTTTTATCTGTATGGTGGACCTTTTTGGAAGCGTGACATCAACAAAACCTATCTTTTCTTGATTTAAAATTGCAAGTACTCCTGCCTTTGCGCCTGCGGTTGCCGAGGTTCCCGTGGTGTAGCCTGTCCTCATCTTTCCTTTCGGTCTTGAGTCAGGCTCCATGTGTGAGATTGTTTTATTGCGTATTAATCTGATTTGGTCACTTGAAGATGCTGGCTAGTATTATCCACAGTGCAATGAGCCCGAGGCCTCCGTAGAGTATCAGATGTGTGCTCTTAAAGGAAGTCTCCTTTTCCCTAAAGTGGCTATAGTTTTCCTGCATGCTTGCTCCAAATGGATTTTTAAATCCTGCAAAGTTGGGCCCAAAATTGAAGTCATCGTTCATCGTACTGTCATCGTACTTTTTCCAAAACTGTGTATACTTGATGGCAACCTCCGTCTCTGAGACCTTGTTCCTTGACTTTTTCTCCTGTCGCAAAAGCTGGTATGCCTCTGTTATCTGTTTGAATCTCTCTCCGTTTCTGTGGCCCTCGCTCCTGTCCGGATGATACTTGAGGGAGAGTTGCCTGTATGCGCTCTTTATCTCCTTCTGAGACGCTCCCTTCTGCACACCTAGGATCTGGTAACAGTCAGACAGCTTCAAGTACATAGACATTGGAACAAACATCAAAATTAATCTGTCGGAGAAAGGTGGCTTGATTATGTACAAGATTGCTATTTCTGGAGCCAATGGATTTGTAGGAAAGAACGTGGCAAGATTTCTTGCAGCAAATGGATTTGAGACTATCTCGATTGTAAGAAAAGGAAGAACTAGCTTTGGAAAGACTCTCCTCACAAAAGATCTGACTGAAAAAAATCTTGCAAATCATATCAAGGGATCAGTTGCCTTTTTGCATCTTGTTGGAGCAGGAAGACAGACAGTAGGGAATGACTATGAGACAGTAAATGTTACCCTCACAAGAAATGCGGTAGCGCTTTGCAAGAAGGCAGGAATTGGAAAAATAATTTACTTGAGCGGCCTTGGCGTTGACAAGAGATCTACACTTGGATATTTTATCTCAAAGTACAAGGCCGAGCAGGAAATCATTCAGTCGGGCCTTGACTATACAATATTCCGTCCGTCATATATGATGGGCAGGGGTGATCCGCTCACAAAGATGCTTTCAACTCAGATGGCACTCGGCACAGTTGTTATTCCCGGTTCCGGCAAGTATGGGCTGCAGCCAATCTCTGTGCATGACGTGGCCCGTGTCGTATCAAGCGCAGTTTCCGGCAGGCAGTTCTCAAGAAAAATAATCGATCTTGTGGGTCCAAAGACTATAACATACAACCGCCTTGTGCGAGATCTTGTTGGAAAAACAAAGATAAGGCATGTAGATTTTGAGAAGGCGTATCATGACGCTCTCATTGGCAGGTCGCCGTTTAGCGTAGACGATCTTGCCATAATTGTTGGAGGATATCTTGGAAACCACAGAAAACTTGCCAGTCTTTCGGGAATTGTATTCACAAAATATGATAAGATGCTAGAGGCCTGCGGCCTTGCGTAGGGTGTCAGCCTTGTCTGTACTTTCCCAGGTAAATTCCGGCTCGTTTCTACCAAAGTGTCCATAGGCTGCAGTCTTTCTGTAGATTGGTCGCTTCAACTTTAGCTGCGATATGATCGCGGCAGGCCTCATGTCAAAGTGTTTTCTGACAATATTTTCGATCTGTTCCTCTGGGATCTTGCTTGTGCCAAAAGTGCTCACCATCAATGAGACTGGCTCTGCCACTCCTATTGCATATGCAACCTGGACCTCGCATCTCTCTGCAAGTCCTGCCGCCACGATGTTTTTTGCAATGTATCTGCACATGTAGCAGGCAGACCTGTCAACCTTTGACGGGTCTTTTCCCGAAAATGCGCCGCCTCCATGTCTTCCCATTCCGCCATATGTATCAACAATTATCTTCCGTCCCGTAAGGCCTGCGTCGCCTGGAGGTCCGCCGATTACAAATCGCCCAGTTGGATTTACATGAATCTTTATTTTGTCGTTCCATAAGTTGTCGCAGACTGGCTTGATTACTCTCTCAACAATCTCTTTTTGGATCTGGTCATTGCTGATGTCAGGCGAGTGCTGTGTTGACACCACGATTGTTTCAATTCTTTTTGGTCTTCCATCCTCGTACTCCACTGTAACCTGTGACTTGCCATCGGGTCTTGCCCAAGGAAGTTCCTTCTTCTTTCTTGCCTCCGCAAGTCTCTGGGTTAGCTTGTGGGCAAGAAGTATTGGCATGGGCATAAACTCTGCAGTCTCGTTTGTGGCATAGCCAAACATCAGTCCTTGGTCTCCTGCCCCCTGCTCCTTGTTCTCATTTGCAGAGATTCCCATCGAGATATCCGGACTCTGGGCATGGAGGGAAACTAGGACGCTGCACGAGTCTGCGTCAAAACCGTAATGGGGATCATTGTAACCAATTTCTTTGATTGTCTTTCTAACTATATCTTGGACATCAAACCTTGCCTTTGATGTGACCTCGCCTGCCACCACCACAATTCCTGTTGTCGTCATGGTCTCTACCGCAACTCTGGAATCGGGATCCTGTCTTAGGAACTCGTCCAGAATTGCATCAGATATCTGGTCGCACACCTTGTCTGGATGGCCCTCTGTAACGGATTCTGAGGTAAAGAGATAGTTTCTACCCATGTCGTTCATTATCTGAGTCATTACAGCTCATTTTCTAGTTTGATAAAAAGTACGTTATTTCCTCTAACTATAACCCTGCCATAATTTGCAACGGTCTTGCCATTACTGATCTCCTCGGCGTCCGTCATGATTAGATTCATGTAAGAATCAACGTTGTTCATCTTTCCTTTGTACTCGATGTCACTCTTTAGTCTGACTACAACCTTTTTGTTGACACCCTTTTGAAGTGTTGTCAGAGGTCGCTTAGGAGTCGTTTGTGACAATCATTAATTCACTTGTCACCAGTGCTTGAAATCGTAAATAAAAGCCTTCCTTATAATCACTTGATCCATTTAATTTCAGGTATTTTCTAGTTAAATGATTTGATCTCAACTGGGATTGATGGACTTGACAAAATGTTAGGCGGGGGAGTAGCTGGCTGTGTCATCACCGACATCTTTGGGCCCAGCGGAAGCGGAAAGACGCAACTTGCGATGCAGATTTGTGTCAATGCAATCAACAAAAAAATAATTTACCAAGACACAAGTGGCAGCTTTCGACCGGAAAGAATGCTTCAGATGATGCGTGCAAAAAAAGCTGCACCTGAACTTTTGAATAATATGATAATTGCACGAATCACAAACACTTCAGATCAGATAGCAAACCTTGAAAAGATATCCCAGCTCAAGCCTGCCCTAGTTGTGATTGATAACATAAGCGACCTGTTCTCATTTGAATATTCAAAGGAATCAAACTCTCTTGAAAAACACATAAAATTCATGCAATACATGCATTCACTTAGTCTTCTATGTATACAGAACAAGATTCCAGCTGTAATAACTAACGTTGTACGAGGCTCTGGGGATCAACAAAGGGAGAACCTTGACAAATCAATTAGCATCTTTACCCACAAAAAGATTCGACTCGAAAAGCATGGGACCACATTTCTTGCACAAGTAATGCCGTCATTTGGTGCAAAAAAAGAGATTGCATACAGTATAACACCAGATGGAGTGGTTGAGGCACCTTAATCTATTTATCACGGTGGTTGTAACGTGACTTATGGCAGGAATTTTTGATCAGATACCGATTATCACAGTTATCTTATTTGGCGCTGGCATAGTTGGTGCAATGGTATACGAGCGATCTAGAACAAGAGAACCCAAGGAATCAGAGTCATCAACTACAACCAGCTGAGTCAGAGAACAAGTTTCGTAATCTTGGTTTTGAACACCTAACTGAGATCCAGAAAAAGGCCGCTCCCATAATATACCAAAAGATTGACTCACTAGTCATTGCGCCTACAGGCTCGGGCAAGACAGAGACAGCCGTTGTGCCCATCTTTGACAGGGTTGCAAAGTCAAAAAAAACTGGAAAGATAAAGACGCTGTATATCACACCGCTCCGAGCTCTGAACCGAGATGTCTTTCGAAGAATCATCAAGTATGCAGAAAAAGAAGGACTATCAATTCAGATAAGGCACGGAGATACATCCCAGTCAGTAAGAAAAAAGATTGCCGTAGAGCCTCCTGATATATTAATAACAACACCTGAGACTCTCATAATTTTGCTGACACAGCCTGCGATGCTCAAGGCACTTGATGAGCTGGAATGGATTGTAATTGACGAGGTGCATGAGCTGCTTGGAAACGAGCGGGGAGCTCAGCTCTCACTAAGCCTTGAGAGGCTGCAGGCAAACACAAAATTTCAGGTAACAAGGGTGGGCCTTTCTGCAACCATAGGAAATACGTCGGAGGCTGCCAAGTTTGTGGTAGGTACAAAAAGAAAATGCAGGATAATCGAGGACCACTCTATTAGAAAATATGACGTTGAGGTAAGATACATCGACGGGACCATAACGGATGTGGTTGATTTCGTGATAGAATATGTATCCAAAAACCATTCAGACTCGCCTGTCTTGTTGTTTACAAACACGCGGGGGGAGTCCGAATATCTGGCCTCACTCCTAAAGGAGAGATCCAGCCTCCAGATAGAGATGCACCATGGATCGCTCTCACAGCAGGTACGCGAAGAGACAGAGGAGACACTCAGGGCAGGCAAGCCTGGAATCGTGGTCTGTACCTCCTCGCTTGAGCTTGGACTTGATATCGGTTCGGTCGAGCTTGTGATACATTATGGATCTCCAAGGCAGGTCTCAAAACTTGTTCAGAGAATTGGCCGAAGCCGGCACATCAGGGGTTCGTCCGCTAAGGGCCTCATTGTGACAAACAACGCAGACGACGAATTTGAAGCCCGTGCAATACTTAAACGCGTAAGCGAAAAATCAATCGAGGATCAGATAGTGCACCATCGTGCACTAGACGTACTGGCACACCACTTGGTTGGCATGACAATGCAGTTTGGAACTGTTCCTGTCGAGTTTGCATTGAAGTTGATAAACCAGGCATTTCCATTTCGAAAGACAACACTTGGTGACCTTGCTGGAGTGCTCGAGATATTGCACAACGGCTCTATTGTCTTCTTTGACAAGGAAGAGATGGTATTCAAGAAGAGAGGACGCTCGTTTAGGTACTACTTTGAAAACCTCTCCACAATACCTGACATTTTAAAGTTCAAGGTGTTTGATACCGTCTCCAAAAAAATAATCGGAAGCCTAGACCAGAGGTTTGTGGGAGACTATGGAAACCCAGGAAATGTATTTGTGCTTCGAGGGATGCAGTGGCGAATTCTTAATGTAGACGACAGCTCCCTTAGGATAAATGTAGAGGCTGTCCAGTCTGCTGGAATCAACGTGCCATACTGGGAGGGCGAGAACATACCGGTAGACTATACCACAGCAAGAAAGGTAGGCATGTTTAGAACAAAGACAAAGCAGGAACAACTCTCAAACAAGATAATTGAGAACTTGAAGATTAACGCAATCCCTGACGAGAAGACAATTGTTGTGGAATCGCAGCGCGCGCGAAACACCATAGTGATGCACGCCTGCTTTGGTACAAGAATTAACGCGACACTCTCTACGTTGCTCTCTGCAATGCTTTCTGCAAAGAGTGGATATCTGGTAGACTCGAGGTCTGATGCGTATAGAATAATGGTATCATCAAACGGGAGGGTGAGGGAGGACTCGGTAATGTTAGTACTAAAGGACCAGTATGACCTAGAATCAATTGTTCGTGCATCACTTTCCGGGACACACAATGTAAACTGGAGAACTTGGTGTGTTGCAAAAAAGTTTGGCATAGTGGGAAGGGAGGCTGTATACGACCGCAAGTCAGCAAGATTTCTCTACGACAGATACTCTGGTACCCCACTTGCAAAGGAAGCCCTGCGGGAACTGTTCCACGACAAGTATGACCTAGAGGGGGCAGCAGACATGCTTGCAAAGATAAGGGATGGGACTATATCGGTGCGGTGGTGTGAGGTGGATGGATTTTCAAGGCTTGCCGAGCCAATTCTTGATCACACTTCCAAGTATTATTCGTCTCCTGCAAACCTGGACAAGGGAGTACTTGAACTAGTCAAGGCACGGCTGGGCAAGACAAGGCACAGGCTTGTATGCATGCGATGCGGGAGGTGGGAGAAGGTGGTGGAGACAAACGAAATGAACGGAACACTTGTGTGCCCGCACTGCAAGTCAAGGCAGGTAGCTGCCACGTTCTATTCTGACTATGACCTGCCAAAGATAGTGCAAAAAAAACTCGCAGGAAAAAAGATCACTGTAGATGAGAATCATAGATTCAACAGGGCATGGAAGATATCATCGCTACTTGAAAACTTTGGAAAGACTGCACTTGTGGTGCTCTCGGGATATGGGGTTGGTGCAGACACGGGTGCAAGAATACTGCGAAACATGGTGGGCGAAGAAGAGATGTACCGACAGATATACGAGGCAGAAAGGCAGTATGTCACAACCCGCGGGTTCTGGGACTAGTTTTTATTAGAATCAATTACAATACCTTGCATGGCAAGATACGTAAGAAAAGATGCGACAGGCCCCTTGGAGATAAAGGTTGGAAGCGAGTCCAAGTGGATATGCATGTGCGGCCTTAGCAGCAATCAGCCCTTCTGTGACGGCTCACACAAAAAGACTGCCGGAGAGGAGACTGGAAAAATTTACTTCTATAACAAAGATGGTTCAAGAAAAGAAGTAAAACCACTGTAAATTCATCCAATCATTTTTTTGTATATTTGAATTTAAAGCTAGTAGAATTTTCTATTTAACAACATTAGCTGGTGCAAAAATCAGATCGTTTAGAAGCTATTTTTGTTTCATTCAAACCCCTCCATAGATCTCGATAACCAGACAGAACCCTGAAAACTTTCTTTACAGCCACGGATCCCTCTGTCCATTGTGAACCTTTCAGCAGGCTAGTTCTTTTTGGTTACAACAGAATAGGCGGAAAGAAATGCCTCAGTCCTTCCCTCAAGTCCGGGTTTTGCAGTAACACCTGTAACACTGATAATGTCTCCTTGGGTGAACTGCTCAAGAAATCTTGCCTGTGACCTCCACCCCTTGAGCCATATCTGGCCCGTGTCATCCTCGACAAATGCTTCTGAAAGCAGGACTGACTCTCCTGCCTTTGTCTGTATCTCGCGCTTTTGGGGTGCTTTGAGAATTATGGCCTCGATACAGTAGATTCCATCCGATGGTCTGACGTCTCTTATCTTTGTTCTTGCAGCTGCAAGTGTTGGAATGTTTTGGTTATCTATTTTTTTCACAGACGAGCCTTGTTCAACTGTGATTGTGTTTCCGTACATCTTGGAAGGCACAAGCTCTATTGTATCGCCAGGGATGAGATCTGCTGTTATGGATGATGCATCTGCAATGTTTACAATTTTTTTGTCTTCTAGCACTCCGACAAGCAGCCTGCTTCCCGAGTCTGTCTTTGTTGCAGAAAGTATTCTTGCAACAACTGGCGCGATCTCCTTTGTACCATCGATCTCCAGTACGGTTCCCTCGTCTCCGTGCAACTCAAGGCCCATCTGGCCTGCCTTTGTGTTGACCCCGATCAGCCTTCCCTTGGCACCTGGTGAGACTACCTTTGGGATCGAGCTCTCATCCTTGTTCCACAGCACGGCTCGAACTATGGTGCCGTCCCTTCCCTTGAGCCGGAGCTGCAATGCCTTGCCTTGCTCTCCCTTGAAGTTTGTAAACTCTGTAGTACGAATACTTCCATCTAGGATGCCGGAAACAACCAGATTCTGCTGGTTCTCCTTTACATCCGATACGTCGTCTGTGATATCATCAAGACTTGGGATCTTACTCTGGGTATTGTTTGGCTCTACACTAGATCCTGAACCTATGTTGATTATTGGGTTTCCCTTTAGGTCGGACTTGACATACGCCTTGATTATCTTTACTAGGTCGCCTGGCTTCAAGCTCTCAATGCCTGGCAGGTTTGCCTTTTCATCCCAGAGCTTTACCCTGGCCCTCTGGTTGCCGTCGTATACCGTCATGTTGCGCAGCATAAACTGGGTCCCGTCCTTTCGCGAGAACTGTCTTGCCGGGTAGACATTCATCACACGCGTCTCAAGGGTAATCTCTTTTGCACCAACATAGATGTCCTTGAGGCTCATCTCTACCTTTAGGGGCTCGCTGAGCGAGACTCCAAGGTCCGATGCTATAAGAAAAAGGGCTCCCTGGTCTGTAAGATATCCGGCACCAATCTTCTCCTTCTTTCTTTGTATCATCTCCTCTATGTCTTTTCTTGACAGCTCGGGCTTTTGTTCTAGCAGCTTATTCATCAATGAGTCAAATTCTGACAAATCAAAAATGGATAGAATTTGTATGTTAATAAGAATTTTTGAATAACCGCGATCAATCCTAGCTGTACCTTATTTTGCAAAATTTCAGAACCTAGATTAGGAGGACAGGAAAACCATTACTCAATGCTATATGTGGAAGCAAGATCGCTTTCAAAATCATACGGAAATGTTGTAGCGGTTGACTCTATCGATCTCTCTGTTGAATCAGGGGAGATATTTGGATTCTTGGGACCAAACGGTGCAGGCAAGACAACAACAATCAAACTCTTGACTACTTTGATTCCTCCAAGCAGAGGCACGATAAACATTCTCGGGATGGATGCTACGCAGGACCCTCTCAAGGTAAGAAAAAAGATCGGGGTGGTACTCCAGCAGCCAAGCTACGAGCCCAACCTAACGGTGGAAAGGTCGCTTGAAAAATATGGCATGATGTGGGATGTAGACAGAAGGACAAGGAAGGACAGGGTCGAGGAGCTTCTCTCTGCATTTGACCTGCAAGAGATACGAAAGAAGAAAAACGACGACATCTCAATAGGGCAGAGGAGGCGTGTCCAGGTGGCACGCGAGTTTATGCACGAGATGGACCTTCTCTTCCTTGATGAGCCTACGGTGGGGCTTGACCCGTCTGCAAGAAGGGGGTTGCTTGACTACATCAAGCGAAAGGTCCGCGACGGCCTTGCAATATTTTTTACAACACACATACTTGAAGAGGCAGAATACCTGTGCGACGAGATTGCCATCATAAACCGTGGCAAGATAATAGCTGTTGATACCCCGGACGAGCTCAAAAATAAGTTTGGACGGGAAAAGACGATAAAGATTCACCTAGGAAAGATACAAGACATATCTGCCATCCTGGAGGGAGTTGGGAGCTATGAGATATCACATGATGAGGGAACAGTAATCACTGTACACTCGGCAGACTCTGAACAGGTACTGGTAAAGATCCTTCAGGTCTTGAGTTCCAACAACATTGCAGTAGAAGACCTAAGCGTTGTTCCAACAAGCCTTGAGGAGATCTTTTTGACAGTTGTGAAAAACTCTAACAACAATCTTACGGGAGCAAGTTCTGATGCATCCAATAGTTCGTCTGGTAAATAGGAATCTTACCATATCGCTCAACATGGGCTTTGTGATATGGCATGTGATATTTCCTGTAATCTACATCTTTGTGGCAGGCTTTGCATATACAGCACTGATTCACAGTGTGCCGTTTGGCCAAAGGAACCTTGACTATCCAGCATTCATCTCTTCTGGAATGATAGGGTTCAACATAATGAACAGTACACTCATCTCTGGTATAATCATATGGAACGACAGGAGACACGGCATGTTTGAGCAGATACTTGTGGGGCCGTTTACCCGTGCACAATATATTTTATCAAACGTCTATACAATTGGCATAATTGGCCTTGTCTCTGCCGGATTGATAACTGCAATTGGTTATCCGCTCTTTTTCAAATCAGTAGAGTTTAATCTGCTGACAGTTCCGCTTGTTGTCTTTGCGTCGATCACTGGAGCCATACTCTTTGGCTCGATTGCATCGATCATATCTACCAGACTCAGGTCAAGCGAGGGATTCAATGTAGTAATAAATACGGTATTCCTGTTCTTTGCATTTGTAAGTACGGCATTTTATCCTGCAGAGGGGGCGCCAGCCGCACTTTCAACTGCATTTTATCTCAATCCTTTGACATACCTTGTCGATGTGGTTCGTGCGGGAATATTTGGAAACTTTAGCGATGTTACAGGTTATGAGATGATAATATTGGTTATAGGAGCAATCGTACTGTTTTCTATCGCTACAAAACTTCTTTCAAAACTTGAGATCTAGTGTTATAGATATCTGACGCTAGTTCCTGGACCTTAAACGCTTCTCGGCCTTGGACTCGTACTTGGCTAGGAACTCTTTTACTATATCAACAATTATCTAGTTTCGGCTTGTATAGCCCATCTTGTACGACTCCTGCGTCTTGAGAAACTCGTCAAGTCTTTCTGCCAGGGAGTAAGTGCGGGTGCAGTACAAACCGCATTTACTGTGCTACAACGCCACAACCTTACTGCTACCCATGTTGGCTTGATAGAACTAACAGACAAGACACACAAGGGATGTGAGATGTGGTAATACAGTTTACAATGATGAACAACCAGAGACAGTGGAGCATCGGAGTACTAAATTCTGCACCGAACATACCATACAGCATATCTGGTAATGTTATCACGATATACACAAGAAACATGCCGGTAACTCCGGAAAGTGTCACAAGTGGCATGATATCGTCTGGCAATGGTACAGGCAGTGCAGCAAATGGAGGGCACAACCTGCTCATGACAAACCCACTATGCATGTCAGAGGCCCTTACATCATTCCACCAGACACTACGGGATTTGCTGGGTATACTACATGCAATCCATATGCAAGAATGATCTCTCAGAAGAATCCAAGCACTTTTGTTCCTGTGTACAAGGTATCACAGGCGCTAAATGGAGCACTAAAGAGCATTGGGCTTTGAGTATTAGCTATACACCTCCAGACAAGCAAAGAACCGTTTAAATTTAAAATTCGTATAAACCATATCATGCAGATTCGACGCAGAAGCAGCCTATGGTTTCTCTTACCGATAGTTTTCAACATACTTGGAGGAATAGTAGCCTACTTTGTCATACGTGACGATGATCCAAAGAGGGCACGCAGCTGTCTCTTGCTTGGAATAGTTCTTGCTGCAATTCCGGTCCTGCTGGTTGTAATACCAATACTTGTTGGGATTACAATCCTGCCTTACCTTATGCCCGGGCCAATGCAGCACATGAACTACATTTAATTAAGATAATAGATATGATAGCCATTATCTTTCACGTGATAATAAATGATTGCACAAAGAGACACAGTTTTGCTTTCATTTCCCTTCTCAGATTTGTAGACCTCAAAAGTAAGACCTGTGGTAGTATTGTCAAATGATTCATACAACAAAAGGTTTGAGGATTTTGCTGCCAGTCCCTCCCACAACAAATTTGAAATCGAGGGATTAATCTTGATAAAGGATCGAAATCTTGAAAATAGAAGATTGATTGTAGACAGCATTATCAAGGTAGATGGAATCTTTAGTGTGAATAAGAAGTTGGTAAGAAAAAATATAGGAAAAATAAACAAGGAAACCTATAACAACTCAAGAAAATACTGGTAGAACTAATTAGATAACCTGTTTTTTTACAATTTATCATTCCGATAGGGTATAATATGCCAAAATGAGTAGCCCGGCCCAGATTCGAACTGGGGTCAAGGGCTCCAAAGGCCCCTATGCTTGACCGCTACACTACCGGGCTTCGCTGAAACTTGATTTTTGTTCCTTTAATATGTTAGTCGATTAAATGATAGGAACCAACATTTAAGTAAATAAAAAAACAAAAAACTAGTGAAATACTGGGTTCTCTCTATGATTTGGCACTGAAATTCTTTGATGCGGTTCTTCGCTACGTCGCAGAATAATGTGACTTCCTGTTTGATGATCCGCATCGTACACAACTGTAGATGTGCTTTAACAACCTCAATGGCTGAAACTATTGGAATTTTAGGGACTTATTTCAACCAGTTCTTCTTCTACATGCGGCAGAGGCTCGTTGTGTTTTTTGAAGCTTTGCAGGTAACCTGATACTGCATCTTTTATGTTAGACAAAGCTTCTTCTCGTGTTTTTCGTTGCGAAATGCATCTGGTAAGGATGGACACTTTGCTACATACACACCATCTTGATCCTGCTATATCAGTACGCTAGAGGTACACTAAATGCAATATTGGAAGATGCAGGCCGTGATGCTTATTAGTAAAGAAAAAGTTTGGAAAATTATGCACTTTCTAATTTCTGCTTTTATAATTTGTAGTGCCATGGTATCAACAATGGGAGTTGCTTTTGCACAGACTGCAGGACCTGAACCGCAACAGGTGCTTGGAATATATGCGCAGATAAAAGTTGAGGACTCGGCAGGAAACTTAGTATCATATCTTGAGACATCAAACATGAGAATAAACGACGCATCGCAGTTCAATCAAATAATAGACGAGAACATAAACCAGTTCAAAAAAACTCCAGTCAACGTAGGGGGTCAGGACATTGAGATACTGCAGGTAAATGAGAGCAGAGTGCTCCAATCTTCTACAATAATATCACTGAACATCATATCATTAAAGACTCCAAGTGGGCCAAAGGTGCTGGTTGTAGCAAACCATGATGGTTTTCCAGTAGCACCGGGCGATAAGATGACTACGTACTGGACAATAGTTAGGACGGCAGGTTCCTAGTTCTTGCCGATAATAGAATTCCTGCACCTATTGCAAAAAAGGTAGAGAGCGAGACAAACCTGTAAGGCTGGTTTGTCTGCTCGGTAAATCCCGTCAAGAATGGTGCGGTCAAGAGAGTCACAAAGATGAAGAACATCAAGGAATCGGCATGCAGTATGCTGCGTCTTGAGGCAAAAAAGAGCATTACCGTAAGTGGTAAGAGGAACAGTACCACAACATAGTCAAACCTCATCTGCATTGTCATTGCAGCAAAACCCTGCCAGAACTCCGAGACGCCAAATGAGATAAATGTTCCCACAAGATTTGACTGGTATGATGACCCTGCAACTCCAATAATAATTGCAACGGTGCCATACGAGGCAAGGGAGTAGATCTTGGACCTCTTGGGCAAAGTAGAGCGCGCTATAAAATAGATGTTCATGGGGAAAAATGCCAGAGTAAGGGGCTTTGAGAAAAGTGATAGAAGATATGGCGCTGGGGACGGAGGCCAGAACTTGAGTATCAGAAACAGGGAGAAAAGATAGAGCAAGGTCCAGGAATTCTCATAGCTTGCAGTAGTGCTGTAAGAGACAAAGACATTGCTTTGCAACAAAAGTATCATGGAGACAACCCCTGCAATCCTCTTTCCAGTAATCTTTTTTGTGAAAAAATATGTCTGCAAGAGCAGTGCCATGCTGATGGCAAACGGAAGTACCCTGATGTTGCCAAGTACATTCAGAGATGTGGAGAGGAGCAGGTACTTGAAGTGCGGCTCAAAGCTCTTGCCAAACTGCGAAATATCCCATGACTGGACCCGCTGCTTGACTGCAGTATAGTCAACCCATGTCTCCTCGTTTGACATGGTAGCTGCAGTAATTGCCGCAAAGACTGCAAGGATGGCAATCACTCCAATGAGTGCCTGGTTTCTTGTAATCTCAAAGGACACAATTCTTGAGAGGTATGTCTTGAGCCTTGATCTCTTGTAGTATGATATCCCGATTGCAAGTACTGTGATATTTATAATAACAAGCGGTGCTGCAAGAACGCCTGGTGTAAACGGATTGATAACACTGGGGGAATAGATCTCGGCATTAAATGGACTGGTTGTCCTTGTAATGAGTGCGGGAAAGACTGCCGGAATGAGTGTGATGAAAACTATGGCAACTGTAGGTATAAAGACTGCCCAGGAAAGAAGATGGGGCCTAATAGAAAAAGTTCTTGCAGTTTTTTGTTCTTTTTTGCGTTCCTGCTCCGACCTCTTCTTCTTGTCTGACAAACGAATCTCCTTCAATCTCTGGGTTTAAAAGCGAAACGGCATTTCTTATGGATTTTTTATCTTTGAAAACACTTGAGCCCATTCCCAACCTTCCTTTCTTGCTAGGGCCTGTGCATTCTCATACAACAGCTGGTAGATCCATGATATTATCTCTGACCAGATTGCCCTAAGTGATACCTCATCTGAGAAAAGGACGCTTGTTCTAACAGCAAGCATTGCGGCAATGTTTCTTGCGTTATTTAACGGATCTTGCTGCCACTTTTTTAGGACCCTGTCGCAGAACTCTAGGATGTCATTTTTTGACAATGCCAGGGCGTCTGGGGCTATACTTCCGTGATTCTTTCGTACGTCTCTTTTTGTACTTCCTTTTGTATCGTTTGCGTTGACATTACTTCTAGCTCTCTTTGTACGTTTTTGTCGCTTTGTAGCAGCACTTTTCTTCAATAATATCACAATATCATAGGTAGTCTTTAGTTATTCTGTTCAAATCAATGGAATCACTCAAGATTTTGATCTATCAATCTGATCCCTTAATAGGAACGATGTCGTATTATTACAATACTATATGAACATATATGACATGAAATCGGTCCGCTGTTCCAGATGCGATCGGTTCATAGGCGAGATAGAATATGATGCAGCCGTTACATTGCCAAAGTGTGGTAGATGTGCAAATCCATTGCCTGAAGGCGACGACAAGGTGCAGTATATAGTTAACAAGTTTAACAAAAATCCAAAAAACTTTGTGCCACAGACAGCATAAACAGTTCTCAGCTTAGTAGTATGATATAGCCAGTTGAAATGATTTTTCCATGAGTCCTCCCTACCAAACCCAAGTGGTGAGTTAACTCTTCATGAGAGTGAAGGCTATGTATTACGGGGCCTGGTCACAGGAGCAGTCTGAGTGCAAGGTATGCAATCATCACAGCCTTTTTGCCGTGTTAATTGATTCAGAACATCTTATCACACTGTCACATGCTGACGCACTACAAAGGATGTAGCATTCCTTGCGTTTGGTGCAGTAGCAGCGATATCTTTGATGACGTCATTTGGAAGAAGGATTGCCAAGCTTGGCGCAGCAGTGTTTGTAGTAATACTATCGTACCTCTACTTTGATACATTTGCAGTAGAGGATGCAGAGTTTCCCCCTCTTGTACCGTTCTATGACCACCAGACTGCATTTGCAAACATTGACTGGACATATTTTGAGGCAGCAGCAGTTATAGTAGCTGGAATTGTAACCATGGCACTTGCCTGAATCTCTCTTGATTTTCTTGTATCCAAGGACCCCTTTCTGAAAGAAACATGCCAACGATAGAAAATGCTGCTGAAAGTGCGCAAAACAATGGCATTCTTTATGTTAAATTATGACAAAAGAATGATCTTCAACACTATGTTGAGCGATTATCAGCATCTGGAAATTGTTTGACTTGATACCTGTTAGTCAGTTTGTTTTTTGTATTACCGATTCGTACATCTTCAAAATTTTTTGAAACATTGACTCTTGGCTATACTGTGTTGCCAATCTCTTATACCCATTCTGCCCTGTGACTCTGGTCTTATCTGGATTTTTTATTATGTCAAGAAGAGTTTGTGCCCATGCATTTTCATCATGTGGGTTCAAGACACATCCTGTAACTCCATTTGATACTATATCAGACATTGGCTTGATGTCCGATACCAAGACTAGCCTTTTCTGTTCATACGCCTCCAGTATTACCAAGCCAAAGCCCTCGCACAAGCTTGGAAAGATGAGTGCCGCCGACTCGGCAATCGTTCTTGATTTTTCTTCTGCGGTGACATATCCCTTGAACTCTATGTTTCTTTCCAAACCCAATTTCCTGACCATTTCCTCAAGTGTCTCTCTGTGCGGACCACTTCCAATTATTACAAGCCTAATTCGGGGTTCGATCTTTCTTGATATGTTTACTGCCTTTATTGCAACCTCGAGGTTTTTGTAGAAGACAAGCCTTCCTACATAGACAAACTGCAATGGATTAGGCGTTGCATTGTTTATCGAAGTCGACTCTACTGCGTTATGGATGACATGAATCGGCTTTTTTGCTCCAAACTTGACCAGGTCTTCCTTTGTGGCCTCGCTGACTGTATGGACGCATTCGTACCTTAATTTTATCATCAGTTTCTCAAAGAACGGTGCCAGCCATACGTTCATCCTAGAGACATCGCTTTGTCTGCCCCACTCTTTCCAATAGTTCTTACCGCAGAGGGAAAAGACATCGTGTACTGTGGTTATATGCGGCCTAGAAGTCAGGCTGGACAGGATAGAGCCTGCAAGTGCAGGTGCAAAATTGTTAGAGTGTATGATGTCAATGTCTTTGCTCTCTATTATCTTCAGGCCATGCCTTATGGCATTAATTGTATATCTGATGTTGTCTGAAAATCCCGGCGGGAGACCTCCCTTGTACTGCAATGTTGGGGGCACAAAGGTCACGTTGATGTTATGATACTCTTGATAATTCTCGCCTGCAATCTTGTTTGTTATGACAAACACCTTGTTGTTCTCTTTTGCCAGATTCCTTGCAATCAGACTGAAGACATACTCGCCCCCTCCCCTAGTAGTTGAGAAGAACTGGGAAAGTACAAGTATGTTCATAACATTGCTAAAATACAATCATTCTAGAATCTTTCGAAGATTACGTGCTTTTCAGCTTGCTTTCAGAGAACTGTCCTGCGCTCTCCCAGCAGTGTGTGAAATAGTCAAGGCACCACTCGTGGAACCTTGGGTCCTTTGAGTAAAATCCCTCGCTCATGTCGGGGCTTCTGTCTGATGCAGGAAACATTACACAGGCCTCTTTCTCGTTTAGTATCACAACTGTACTTACATCCTTCATCCTACGCTCTACCTTTCCCTCCTCGACTAGTTTTCTAAAGCCGTATTTTTCAAAGACCTGCTTTCTGTCGCTTGGAATGATTGCGGCATTTGAAAAAACCGATCTCACGCGTACTCCACTGCTTGCCTTCTTTACAATTGGCTCAATGAAATCTGCCGTATATGGAACCTCGAACAATACGTTGTAGATGTAGCTCTCTGCATTCTCGTAAAGCTCTTTCCACTTTTCAAGCACCTTGACAAAGCCCTTGATGTGCTCACAGCCTTCCAAGGCACCGATCCTCTGGAGGAACTTGTCGCCAAGCCCTGCCAAGTCATGGGTCCTGAGATATTTTTTGTTCTCTGAGAGAAACCTTACAAGCGAGATCTGGTTGTACATCAGCCTTCCTGCCGTACTGATGGAATAGCTGCCGTCTGCCTCCTTGGATATGAGTCCTGCCTTTGCAAGCCTCTCAAAGTTTCTAAAGACCTCGGGCACGGTAGCCTCTATCTCCTTTGCAACTGCAGAGACCTTCTGGTTATGCTCGTACAGCATCGATAAAATCTCAAGCCTCTGCTCGCTTGCAAGCTCCAAAAAGTCTGCCGCTACAGTATCTAACCCCTTCCTCACGATTTGGCTAACGTATGCCATCAATCTAAAGATTGTTTTGCGGAATATCAGTACAGTTTGTGTGAGAAGCTAACCGGTTGCCATACTAGCTAAGTTGCAATTATCAGTGCATTGTTACCTATGGTATCCATGATGGTTCGTGGGGGTAGGTCGCTTGCTCTTCGCAGAGACGAGCTGGCAAGACTTGTGAAAGAAAGCATCAGGCGTGAGGAAGTATTTACAGGAATGTCCAAGAGCTACTGCATCGGGCTTGTCGATATAGTAAACTCTACTGCAAACACTGCACGCATACCAAGCTCCAAGATGGGGGAGTACTATGGTACCTTTCTTTACTCCATGTCTACCATAGTACAGGAATTTGGCGCAAAGGTTGTAAAAAACATAGGAGACAGCCTGCTTTACTATTTTCCAAAGACCGACTATGACTCGGACAAGGACTCTTTTCTGGATGTGCTAGAGTGCAGCCTTGCAATCATTGACTCGCATAGTACCATAAATGAAATTCTGGCAGAAAAGTTTCTACCCCGTACTGACTTTAGAGTCTCTGCAGACTATGGCATTGTTGCAAAATCAACCTCTGCAGGCGAGGACATTTTCGGTCCGACAGTAAACATGTGCTCAAAGATAAACGGAGCTGCAACAACGAACGGATTTGTGATAGGTGGGGACTTGTACGAGATAGTAAAACCCATGAAGGGGTATGATTTTTGCATGCTTGGGTCGTACGGTATTGGTCTCAAGTTCAGCTATCCGGTGTATACTGTAAAGAGGGAAGACTCGCACAAATATGATCTAGGATGATTTGATTGAGACTGTCTTAGGCTAGATAGACCTCGACTTGCCTTGTTTCCTTGGGTTTTATCGTACTTTGTTCCATTTAGCTTCTAGTGAAAATAGTTAGCTGTAAATGCAAACCAAAGTAATATGTCCGGTCCACATTGGATATATCATGAGCAGACAGAAAAAAATTCTTGTAGCGGGCGGCGGGGGCGGAAACCTTGTTGCCACACTTTACACAGAGATCGAGGCTTGGGACAGGGTTCTCAACTATTGAACATTGAATAGATAGCAATACAATATGCTGGAACTACATTACAGTACAAAATTCCTTAATAGACGCGGTAATGCACAAGAGACTGTTTGCTAAAGGGAAGGGGTAAGAACAAGATTGCAAAGATTGCCGAGGTGCTGGGCCTACTCGAAGAGAAGGGCAAAGGTAGAGACTGGCTCCTTGCTGAACTAAGGAGACACAAGATCAAACTTGGCGTAATGCCCATAAACGCATACGACATACTCCGGGCCTCACCTAGCAACTTTGTATCACACATATCGCGCCTTCTCCAGGATGACGAGTTTCCAATCGGGAACGTGCGCACTTTAACCAAGACTTACCATTGGTTCTTTACTGATATAGTTGGAAGCTCAGATCCTGCCATATCAACAAAGGAACAGGCCCACAAGATTCTCATGCTCACTGATTTAATTCGCAAATCCGAGACTTTCCGGCAGAGTAACCCAAGCTCTGCCGTAGTACTTACAACTGGTGACGGCATGGTAATTGGGTTCTCTGACAGTCCGGAAAAGCCCCTCCGACTTGCAATGGAGATCCAAAAGGCAATTTCAAGATACAACCAGCTTCGGACAACAAAAGAGAAGCTCTTCATCCGCGTTGGAATCGATACAGGTCCCGTATATACAATTGATGACCTAAACGGCAACAAGACATTTTGGGGTCCAGGAATCATTGCAGCACGCCGAGTGATGGACCTTGGAGGGCCGATGCAAATATTTGCGTCATCTAAAATCGCAGACGACATTCGCAGGCTCTCATCTGAATATCGTGCAATAACGCATCCTGTTGGAGACTATACAGTAAAGCATGGCGAGCAGCTCTTGATATACAACATTTACGGAGACGGGTTTGGAAACAAGACCGCACCAAAAAAGTGGAAGGTACAGAAGAGCAAGGCGGCAGAGCAGGGCCTCAAAAACTCTAGCACGTTCTACTTTTCTGCAATCGACCTTGGCGTAGAAGTGACCAATCCAAAAACAATGATGGTGCGCCACAGGTGGACGTGGGACATCAAGAACATATCACCAGAGCCAAAGGATCACATATTTTACTACCTTGACGGTGATGTGCCCCGAGACTTTGCAGACATGAACGTTACGGTAACAGACGAGTCAAAAAAGGAGCTTGAGATTATATCACTTGGCGTAAACAAGCCGTACCACAAGGAGTTTATCGTAAAGCTTGACAGGCCACTCAAGCCAAACCAAAAGGGACAAAAGATAACATTACAGTATGATTGGGAGGAGCCTGAGCGCAACTTTTTCTATAAAGTATCATCTGACTGCAAGTTGTTACAATACCATTTTGTTGCGCCAAAGGGAATGGAGATAAAAAACAGGGTGCTAAAGGTGGACCCGGAGACAGGCTACAAGATGCATGCAATTCCTGCTGTCAAGGTAAAATATCTCAAGGATCGCACCGAGATTTCTTGGCAAAAGCCAAACCTGATTGCATATGATGCATACAGGTTTGAGTGGTAGGAAGGTCGATTCATAATTTTTTAAATCAAAAAATGATTTATCTTCTATGAGCAGGCTGGGCAATGATCTTTATCTCCATATTGTAACCAAATAAGAGATGCTTTTCTTGAGTTTTCAAATCCAGAGATGAAAAGGCATCTGGAGATACAAAAAATGAAATTCCTTGGCATTCTGTAATTGCTGCGACCAGTCTTGTAGCATCTTACACGCATAGAATTTGCTCTTGCAATTGAAGATACAACCCGTTTGTCCTGTTTTTTGCCTCATATTTTTGCTTTAATGATACAATTCTATTATCACAAATCATCTGTGCAAACTCGCGTTCCTTATTATAATGCGTCAAGGAAAAACGTATTCCAATACTGAGAACGCATTATTAGACCCGAAAACCATACTCAAGACAGCGGCCAGGATCCTGTTTGGGAATGAAATGGAGGTATCAGAGTGTTTGGATGTTTGGCAATCTTGTGCAGTGCTAAAATCCTCCTGTACTTTGTCCAGCCAACTTCTGGCTTCTTTTCACATTAGGGAATTTTCATTTATTTTTCCTTTTATCTATCCTGATTGACCTGTGTTATAATCTTCAAAATTATTTTGGTATTATCAAGACTCGGGCCAGTCCCCGCCGCAGTCAGGACACCTGCCCCTGAATCCTCGATATCTTGGCTCCGGTACCACTAGTGCATTATCGCATCCGCAAGACTGGCACTGGGTTTTTTCGTAGATCAATCTCAAGCACTCCTCATACAGACAAGCGTTGTGGTGCATCGAACCTCTGGAATCTTTCTTATTTTGAGTACGATTACTTCCCTTAGCTCGTCAGCCGAGCCAGTCTCTACAAGTGCCAGTATGTCATGTTTGCCTATAGTAAGCGTTGATTCCTTTATCTGGGGAAAGGTCCTAATCTCGTCAAGCACATGCTCTTCTGCGCCTGACTCACAGTTTATCATAAGATACGCCCTTGACTGTATCTTGTCTAATTCAAACATCTCAGACATGGTATGATATTGTATATCAGGCATGTATTCCAAGCTTGTAGTACCAGCTAAGAACTTGTGGTACCAGCTAAACACGTGATATCCACCTTGGATTCCAATGTACCAAGGTATGGCTTCAAAGAACAATGTAAGGGAGGCAATTGTATCCTATGCAATAGAAAAGGCCCTCATCGACTATGGCAACTCTGCCCTCGAAGAGGTATACTACAAGCTATACGAGGAGTATGCGCTGCACTTTGTGGACTGCTACCACAACCCTGAGGTTCTGCGCAAGGTTCTGCTTGAGACCTTTGGGGATGGGTATTGCAACATAGTGGAGCTTATCAAGACGCAGCTAGGCGAGTATGCTATGCAGGAACACATTCGCAAGTTTCTCAAGGCAATAGAGTGATCTTGAAATGTATTTGAAATCTTCAGAGATTATCTCATTTATTGATGAGGGCTCTGTCGGGTTGACGAGGCATGAACAAAATTCCTTTTGATTCAACATGTAATTTCTGAGGTTAGCCACTGCTAGGATTATGGCTACAGAATTTTCTCTTGAATCAAGATCACAGAATAATAATTCGATTGTCAATATTTTTAACTGCAAAGGAAAGCTTAACGTATTTTACTATTTGTCATTGGCTAAGGAGATAGTATGGATAGATTTTAGTTGAATAGGTCTTGCAGTCATTCGAGTTATGAAAGTAGCTATGGGATCGAGATCAACACCTATCGCTTTACGACCCATTTTTATTGCTTCTATCGGTGTCACACCACTTCCACAAAAAGGATCTAAAACAATAATCCCTTTTGATGTATAATGTTCTATGTAATCATGAATTACATTATGGGGTTTCCTTGCCCACCATTTATGCATTAGATACATTTGCGATGTGCTTTTGCTAATATCGCATAATTGAGATGCCGGACACCTTTAATGAAATAAAAAATTCAATCTCAAAACAAATTCTTTCATATTACATGACAGTATGCCCACAATGTCACAGTGAGCAACCGTTAATTTGCTCAATTTGGGAAGTAGGAAACAACAAACCAATAGAACTTAGAATTTTTTGTGAAAAATGTGATGAATATGTACACAAAAAACCAGATTTAATTGATATTGGAAAAATAGAGAAAATACAGAACGAAAAGATTCCATACTGGCATCCAGAGATAAGGCTAAGGTCTAATTTTGAAGAATTTTTGTATTTGTGTCTAGTCAACCCGACAGAGCCTTGATGAGTAATGAATAAATGAAAGTTCCACCCAAAGAAGGCAGGTTGGTTTTTTGATAGATTTAGGTCAATTGTCGTATAATTACAGAGGTTTTAAAATAAAGAGAACTAAAATTTTCTACAGTATAGTCCTGGTAACAATACTATTTTCAGGATTCTTCTTGCCAGCAGGCACTTGGTCTTTGAATCAAAATGCGGCAGCCATAACACCTACACAGTATAATGGCACGATCGCTACAGTCACATTTGCTTTCGGACATGCATACAAAAGCCAGTTACAAGCTATGAATAATTTGACCAAATATCACTTTATGGGAAACATCTCTCCAGTGTATACAAAGATAGGCAATTCTGGCTACCTAAGCATATCCCAACTGCTGACATTACAGAACAACGGTTGGCAGATATTATCAGATTCTATGACACACCCGAAAATTGATTCCTCTACACCAGACTCAACTTTACAGTATGAGATAGTTCAAAGCAAGCAAAATCTAACAAGTAATGGATTTTGTATTACAGGTTATGAATCTCCTTTTGACATCATAACTACCAATTCTTCATACTACATTCAAAATAATTACAATTATGCAGTAATCAATCCAAATCACCAAAATACAGTATATTCAATAAGTAATGACGGGTTGCAGTGGAACTTCCCTGTTGCAATACACTACTATGGCGTTGGTAAGGGACTTGCATACAATAACTTTACTACTATAAAACCCCTTATCGACTATGCGATAAAAAATAAAACATACCTTGTTCTAAACTTCCACCAAATTGACCAGAGTACAAATCCGTATAGTACATACCCACAAGATATTTGGCAAATTATGAAGTATGTACACCAACAATCAAACGCTGGTAAACTGCATGTAGAAAACTCCGTTCAAGCTCTTGGCATCTCATGTCCTTGAGATTCCATTTTCAAATTTGATAATCTGTAGTCTCGATCCTGCAAATCTTAATTCGGTTTTGTTTGTCTTAATAGATTTAGATTTAGTCCGAGATTTCATGGTATAGAGATTTGTTTACCTTACAAGTCCTACAAGATCCAAAGGAAAGACCCGGAATGGATTACAAATCTCTTGCTTGCTTTATCCAAGAGACTCGAGGATTGAACTGAGTTAGTGTTGCTTGATCCCTTTAGGATTGATATCGTATCAGAATTGCGATTAGCTGCGTAAATCATGTTCGTCAAGGAATTAATGTCAATTCCATGCGGCCAAACACCTACAGGAATGGTAGTAATTACTGATTCAATTCAAAAGCTTGTTTGCGGTAACTGGAGAAAACCCTTCAAAGTGGCTGTTTGCCATTGCTATTGCAAATTTTACTTGATCCTTGGCAGCCCAAGGTATTACACGATACCATATCTTCATGTAGGAAGGAAACAAACCTACGGTAACTCTTGTGCTCGTACTATCGCAGTGCGAGTAAGACAAGATGCTGCCATACCTTGTACACATGGTTGGACTTTTTGTGAGGCATGGTGGTACCCTTACAATCACTGTACCATGAAGCCATCTGTATACATAAGGATGGCTCGTACCATGTTGCAGATAATCAAAAGGGCAACCCGTCAGCTATGGATCTTTTCCTGAAATCTGATCCACAATTACGTCAAAAATCGATGGTTTCTACACGGCTATGTTTATTAAAAGACTATTGTGATTAGAACCAATGGGACAAAAGTTTCCCAAGTCTTTTGATTATCTTGAGAAGTCACGGAAATTAATTCCATCATTGACACAAACCTTCAGTAGGGCAGCATATACGTTCGTTGAAGGTGCATTTCCAGTTTATGCAATGAAAGCAAAGGGCTCACATTTCTTCGACGTGGACAACAACGAGTACATAGATTATCTTTGTGGTCTGGGACCGATACTTCTTGGTTATGGATACCCAAGAGTAGATGAAGCCATAAAGAATCAGCTGGAAAGTGGTATACTTTTTTCGCTACCCCACAAACTTGAGCTTGATGTAGCAGAGGCATTGTGTGATATAATACCATGTGCTGATATGGTCAAATTTTCAAAGACTGGTTCGGGAGCAGCTACTGGAGCAGTAAGGGGGGCAAGAGCCATTACCAAACGGGATAAAATAGCCTACTGTGGTTCTGGTGGAGTTTGGCATGACTGGTATGCTGGAATTATAAGCAGAAATCAAGGTGTGCCTGAATTCAATCGGGATCTCATATATCCCTTTGATTATAACGATATTGAAGGATTAGAAACCATCTTTGAAGAGAACAGGGGAGAAATATCATGCGTATTCATGGAACCTACTATCTTTGAGAAGCCTACTGACGATTTTCTAAACAAAGTCAAAAAACTTGCACGTGAAAACGATTCTGTGCTTATTTTTGATGAGATCGTAACAGGTTTTAGATTTGCTACGGGAGGAGGGCAAGAATATTTTGGAGTAGAGCCAGATATTGCGGTTTTGGGGAAAGGAATTGCTAATGGGATGCCTCTATCGGCAGTTGCAGGCAAATCTGAATTTATGAAGATATTCGACGATGTCTTTTTTTCAACTACATACGCTGGAGACGCCTTGTCATTGGCTGCCTCTATGGCTACAATTAACGAAATCAAGGAAAAACCTGTAGTAAATAAGATGTGGCAAAATGGATCTGCTCTAACGGAAGGATTCAACCAAATAGCTAGAGAAAATTCTCTAAATGTAAAATTGACAGGCTATCCAGTAAGAATGAAATTGATTGGACAAGACTCGCAAGGAAACGACTCGATTTTGCTAAGAAGCCTTGTAATCCAAGAACTTGTAAAACGAGGCATCTTCATGCATCCCGGAGTGGAATACATATCGTATTCACATGAAAAAGATGACATCAAGAAAACTTTGGATGCATTCAATGATTCAGCAAATATAATAAAAAAAGCTGTAAAGGAAAACAATATTGGTGCATATCTGGATGGCAAACCCTGCAAACCTGTTTATAATGTAACAAAATTATCTGTAAAACGTAAAGTAAAAAGTTAGAAAAAGAGAATTTCCAAGTCACAGCAAAACTATACTCAAGAATTTCTGTATCTAATAGTTGTCAAGAATTTCTCCTATTGCCATATGTAATTGTTCTTTGGATATTCTAGGCATATTCTCTGAGCTAAACTTGGAATGAGAAATTTCCATATCTGTTACTTCTTTTGATATCTTGTACATGTCACCTAAATCATGGCAATGATGCGTTTCTTCGTGTGTAATCAGGAATTCATGTAACTTTTCTCGCTCTCTTACACTAGTAAATCTTATGGATGGCTCTTTGGGCAGGGGAAATCTGGTCTTGTAAACCTGTATCATGGCCCTTGCCAAATCCACTATTTTTACGGAAGGCATTTTTAGAATAAAGATTTCACCGTCTTTTGCTATCTTCGCTACTTTTAGAATCAAAGAAGTGGCTTCAGAAATGGACATGATGAACCTGGTCATCCTCGGATCTGTAACAGTCAATGGTTTGCCACTTTTGATCATATCTAAAAAGATTTGAAAAACAGAACCTCTCGAGCCAAGCACATTACCAAACCTTACTATGGAAAAGGCTGTCCTCCCAAGGCCGCGGTATGAACTTGCATCAAGTGTTAACCTCTCGCCCAACAACTTGCTGGCTCCAAGAGTGCTTGAAGGGTGGGTCGCCTTGTCTGTACTAATAAAAATAAACTTCTCGACATCTTCTAGGATTGATGCCTCTAGCATATTGCTGGTTCCAATCACATTTGTTTTAACGGCATCAAAGGGATTCTGTTCACAAATATCAATGTGCTTCATTGCTGCTGCATGAAACACAATATCTATACCTCTTATAGCTAACTTTATTCTATCTGCATCCCTTATGTCGCCTACCATATATGTTAAATTTTTTTGAAGAAGAGTCCTACGCAGTTCAAAAATCGAGTTCTCATCATTTGAAAGGATTCTAACATTATTTGGTTTGTATTTTATTAATTGTTTGACAAGACTTGATCCTATGGAACCAGTACCTCCTGTGACCAGAATCTTCTTGTCTTCGAATTCACGCAACAAGTTCCTGTCAAAAGATTTGTCTTTGTTCATAAATAACTCACAATTTCTTCAATGGATAAAAGTCACGCTTAATATAATTAAACAATGGCATTTAATTTCCAACAGACTCTCTTATGCCAGTATCACTACTTCTTTCAATGGATTCTAGAATTTTAAGTATTTTAAAATCATCCTCAAATGTATACGGTGGGGGGATCTCCTTTCTTATTGACTTTAGGAACATATTCATCTCCTCAACATAGGGTCCGTCCCCATGAATGTAATTCTTTTCTATCGTACCGTCTGAAACTACGTTTTCCTTCCAACCTGTATCTTTGGTATAATATCTCACAATTCGTTCTGACCAATCAGCAAAAATTACTCCGTCTTCTCCAAGAATCTTTAATTGCCTGTATGGAAATCTGGCAATGACATCAACCGTCATATTTCCTTGAACCCCATTCTTGAAATCGATGAGGATATTGTAAATATCATCAATATCAGCTTCTAGATTGGAAACTTTTGATTTTCTTGCAGAAACACTGCTTATGTTGCCAAAAGTATTGGTAAGCCAACTTAATTCAAAGGGGACTATCTCTCTGCAAGCACCAGTTTCTCTTTTCGATACGTAGAATCTTCTGTAATCTTCCCAGGGATGCCAATCTGGTAGATATTGACCAGAGTGATACAGAAAGGCAAGGGGTCTTCCTATTGCTTTTTTATTTAGGAGATTTTTTACTTCTACTATTATTGGATGATAGCGCATGGTGCATGATGGAAGACCGATCACCTTTGATTTGCTCAGAGCATGAATAACCTCTTGCATTTCATCTTGCACTACACTGGCCTCTGTAAAGAAATTGATGTTGTTCTCGATTGCAATCTTGGCATATCTCATATGCAGATCAGGAGGAGTAGATATGATCATCGCATCAGGTGACTCTTTTATGGCTTCTCTTATATCGGAATATGTACTTATTTGATATTTTTCATGAGCTTCTTTACGTCGATCTTCTCGTGTGTCAAACCCTATGATCTCATTTTGTTGAAGATTTTTCAAATTTCTAATTCGTCTTTTACCCATTGAACCTAGACCGACAACTAGAAACTTCATTCTCCCAACTCTTTTGCTTCCACTTTTATCCCTTTCTCCATAAAATCTGAAGACATATCTTATGTTATTTTTATTTAGTGAGAATGTTTGCTATTTTTTCGTTGATGCCACTGCTTGGGAAATTAAAATGATACTTTACCATCTTCATTCCATTCTCTTTTAGTTTTATTATCGGGTCCCTATCTTCTATTACCTTTAAGATCTTATCTCCGAGTTCATTAGCTTTAGCTTCTAGAGCAGAACCAGTTTTTGTTATTGAGAGATAATCCAAATCAACATTATCCGAAATTTTCATTAATATGACTGGTTTGCCCATTGCTAGAGCTTCTAATACCGTAGTACTCATTACGGTTATGAAAACATCACAAACAAGAAAAAGTTGTTGAATGGGCGTTGAGGTAATTATCAAGTTTGTAATGTTGAAATTATTTCTTATCTTTTCATAGACATCAGTGTTCTCTCTGGGATGAGGTTTTATGATTATTTGGAAATTATGATCATCTCTAAATTTCTCAACGATTGTTCTTACCATCAGTACATCGTAATCATCAGATCCATGGATTTTTTGATACATGGATGTGCCCACTAGAATTGTTTTTTTTGTAGGACTGAGCCTAAGACTTTTTAAAATTGCATCTTTGTCTATGTTTTTGCCCAATATTTCAATGTCATCATATATTGGATTCCCAACAACTATGATCTTATCAGGAGGATATGAAAAAGTGTTGACCAGAACTTCTTTAGCAGATTCTCCAAACAATAACATTTTAGTTGGCAACGGAAATCCTAATTCCGAATTAGCAACATTCTGTACTGCATAATCCTGATCTGTTTTTACCATGATTCCATGTTGCAGACCCACACTATCAATATCTAATGAATTTGCAGAAACGATGAAAGCCAACGCATAAGGTCCTCTTTCATATGGCAGGAGTATCGATTTAGGATGTAGTCTTGCTAGAAGATTTCTTGCAGCCTCGATGTTTCTTATGAAATTAGGCAGATAAGAATCTGATAACAAAGTCTCAAAATAATATGATACGCTATCCCAGACGGGGATATTTTTGTACTCGATTTTTTTTCTAAACTCATTTTTTTTGAACAAATTTTTAATGTTATTTTTAATTTCTGCGATGGCTTTTCCGCATTCCGACTCTAATTCTTTAGTAAATAGAATCTCTAGCGGGATCCAGTATTGATGCTTGTCTGATAGTCTCTCTTTTAAAACATTAAACTCGCCCTTTGCAGTACTATCGATATCTATACACAAAAGCGGTGCCTTTTTTTTGACTATCTCTAGAACTTGATGGACAAGATGTTCGCCTCGTAATATTTTTCCACTTTTAAAGTCATAAATTGGCATTCTATATGATTGAGCTCCCACATAGATAACACAACCACTGTAATCACCAGAGATTTTATGATTGAATTTTTTTGCAATACTTATCCTTTTCCTTCTCTTTTGTTGAGCTATTAAACTTGTGTTAACCGTTATCTTTCTTATTTTCTTACCAAGACTTGTAGACCAGATTCGTATCTTGGAAGAAAATGGAACAACTAATGGTACGTTCTTTTTTTTGCAGATCTGAGAAATTAAGTCAAAATCTTCATACAATCCTCTAACTTCAACTGTTTCTGGTTTCACACCATCAAGCATATTTTTAAATTGATCAATGAAAGTGAAGCATCGTTTTATTTGAGGCGTAATCCGAGTGTGCGAGAACCACCATAAGGAGGTGTTTTTGTATTTGAACCATACTTTTACACTTTTATCGCTAACAACCAAATCTGGTAGTTTTTTCATAAATTCTAAAGACGCATTGTAAGCATCTCCAGAAGTATATTTTATCAGATTCTCTCTATCTATAATGACATCCTTATTTTCCTTGTTAGGTTTTTGTCTGTCTGTTAGGATTATTTTTTTCAATTGTCGACTTCATAAACAATTTGGGGCTACTAGAAGCTTCTGCTTGTAACATCTCACAATTTGTTAGATTTCATCTTAAGTTGTGCTGCTTTGTTCTCAAAATTCTGCTTGTAAACGTCTTTTACCTTTTCATTTATTTTCAAAAGTTCTGGGTTATCATGTAAAAGTTTTACAATGTCTTTAAGAAAAAAGGGTTCTTTTAACCTGCCATAAATCTTGTTGAACAGTTCCAGATCTTCGGGATAGTCTAGTGTTAAACGAATGTTGGTATCATTGAGTTCGACATCATCTGAGTAAAGATGTTTTACTTCAAAGAGACCAGTTTCTGTAAAGAACCTGCCCCACCCAGTCTCTGTATTTTCAGATTCTTTTAGAGAACAGACCTTTTGTAGTGCTTTAACATTTATTCCAACTGGTGTCGTTCCTAGTGGCAAGTTTTTCCAAATTATAAATTCTGCATGTGACTTCAAAAGTTCTTTTGCAGTAATGTCAACTAAAAGAGGATCACAGAAAATGTCGTCACCATCTACATTTACTATATGCGTAACCCCAAATTTTGCTGCTGCCTGCGCATATCTCTCAAGTATGTCATGTTCACTTCCTCTGAAATACTTAATGTCCATTCTCCTTGCAAGGTCAACCAGTTTGTCATCTTCTGGCTTTGTGGTGGTACAGAGTATAACTGAATCCGGTTCCTTGCATCTCTTAATTCTTTCAATGAGATTCTGAAGGGCTGGTTTTCCATGTAGGGAAAGAAGGGCTTTTGATGGCAATCGTGTAGAAGAAAGTCTGGCTGGTATGAAGATGGCGATATTTCCCATTTACTATTGTATGGGCCAATAACAATTCTTTTAATCTTTCCAGAAAAAGTTCAGTAAAAATTAGGAGTAACTCATATATCTATTCCTGTTAAGTGAAGGTTCGTTTCATGCCATCCACTTTAAGATGTGAAGCAAGTTCTAAGGATAAATAGTTGGTATATACAGAATCTGACATGAAATGGAAAATACCATTATACAAAGTACTTGTTGATGATGAAGATGTTAACGCAGTATCTAAAGTCATAAAACGTGGCATGGATTGGGCAATTGGGTCTGAAATAGAACAGTTTGAAGAACAACTTGCAAAATATGTAGGTGTAAAGTATTGTGTAACTTTTAATTCTGGTACCTCAGCACTCCATGCATCTCTGCTTGCAGCAGGAATTAGAACACATGACAGAATCATAGTACCCTCCTTTACATTTATTGCTACTGCAAATGCTGTCTTGATGGTAGGTGGTAAGCCTACTTTTGTAGATATTGAAAGAGAAACTCTTGGTCTGGATCCAAAACTAATCCAGAAAAACCTTACTGCTAGGACTAGATGCATTATCCCAGTGCATTATGCTGGCATGGCTTGTAAAATTCAAGAAATTGCTGAAATTTCAAAACGTAATAGGATAACTCTTATCGAGGATGCTGCGGAGTCACTAGGTGCAAAAATAAACAAAAAAATGGTAGGAACTTTTGGACAGATGTCGGTATTTAGCTTTGCAGGCAACAAAGTGATAACTACAGGAGAAGGTGGTGCAGTTACGACCAACTCAAGACACTTATATGAAAAACTAAAGTTGATTCGTTCCCACGGTAGAAAGGACAAACAAAATTATTTTTTATCTATTTCAAAACCGCATTATGTTGCAATTGGGTATAACTGGAGAATGTCCAGTATGACTGCAGCTCTAGCTATATCGCAATTGAATAAGATTGAACGGCTGATCAACATGCGTAGAAAAAATGTCCAGTTTTTGAACTCACATCTTGGAAAACTTAGCGGCATTGAAGTGCCAAGAGAACCAAAGGGATACCGACATGCCTATCAACTTTATTCTATATTACTACCATATTCAAGGATGAGAAATGGATTGATGAAATACCTTACAAAGAAAGGTATAATGTCCAAAGTATTCTTTGATCCCGTACATTTAACCAGTTTCTATAAAATGATGGGATACGACAAAAGCTCAAGTCTTAAAGTAACAGAATCTATCTCACAAAGAATTCTTACATTGCCAATGTATCCAAGTTTAAAAAGGGAAGAACTTTCCTACATCTATGATTCAGTTGGAGAATTTCTTGAGAAAAATAAAAGTACATTTTGAACAGTTAAGTCAGATATTAATTTAGGATGACAAAATTACAGTTATTGAAGAAAAAATGCTCGTTATGTCAAGTTGATTTTGAATGTAATGATTCTATGTCATGTTGGTGTTATGAAATGCCCAAGTTAACAAAAGATAAAATTACAATGGATGGTTGTTTGTGTAAAAACTGTCTAATGAAAAAATACCAAGAAAGACTGTTTTCATGATTATAGAACATTTTTGATTTGCCATTTAACTCAAAATTTTAAATATGTTTAGTCTATAAATGAAGCATTGAAAGCAAACTTCAAGACGTCAAAGCCTAGTAAACTGAATACCGAAGACAACGACATGGTTGAAAACGAAAAAAAAGAACTGACACAAGCAGAGTTTGAGGAATTTATCGTAAAATCTGGTGCTTCTGGTTCATTCATGGTATTCAGGTCTAATAAGCCCAACGAAGAACTAGGATTAGAAGAGATCTAATTTTTCACCAAACAATTTAAACATAATATTAGATAGTCTGACATGTAATATGTCAGACAAACTTGAATTCTCTATAGAGGAGGAGACTTTTCAGAAAATACTTCATGCCAAAAAAGAGATGGGACATGGAGAAAGTGACTGGGATACATGGTTTAATCATCTTCTGACAATAATCCAGTATAAAAAACCAAATCAAAGTGAAATAGAAAAAGTCATGGAAAAAATGTATTATGATAGGCTTTATGAAAACTGGGTGACAAACTTTGCGTTAAATCTGGAATATATTTGGAATGAATCTTCAGCAAAGGATTTGGATCCTATGACCAATTCTGAATATCAGCAAGAAGATAATTCTGCAATTGTGATAGGTAGTGGACCTTCGGTCAAAAAATTCAGGCATTTGGAGTTGCTTGCTAAGAGCGATTACAAAGGGACAATAATCTGCTGTGATAGTGCACTAAAAAACGCACTGAAGACGGGGGTAACACCTGAAAAATTTCCGAAATTTTATGTTGCAACCATTGATACCGATGAGATCATTAAAAGATATTACGATGATTCAATTGTAGATAGGTACGGAAAAAAAATCAAAGGAATTTTTTCGACTGTTGTTAATCCTTCTGTAACGGAACGTGCCAGACAGGCAGGCATCAAGATACATTGGTTGCACTCTCTTTTTGACTATAATGAAGGGAAGAAATCATTTAATCAAATATCAGCTCTTATGGTTCGAGCTAGAACACGCAAAGGATTGCCAGCAATCCAAACTGGTGGAAATGTAGGCACATCTTCTTGGTTTATTGCTTGGCAGATCCTAAAATGTGGAACAGTTGGTTTGATAGGAATAAATCACAGCTGGGATGAAGACACTCCTCTAGATAAAATCATATCGCATGGATCCGGCTTGCATCATCTGGAATTAGATCCTAACAGTCCTTCTTTTGCAAAATTATTTCCTAAAATCTACAATCCTGAATTTAATTGTCATTGTATTCTAGATCCCTATTTTCAATATTATAGTAATGCATTAAAAGACTTCATAACGCGTTCTCCTTGTTGGGTAAATACAATCAATGCTACAGAAGGTGGTTGCATATTTGGCAAACGGATATCTTGCTTGAGATTTGCAGAATTTTTACAAAAATATAACAAGTAAACAATTTTGTTATATAAGATTGAGTTTAAATTAAATACCTGCAAGGTAACACTGTCTTTAGTTTGAAAGTACTTTTTGTTGTTCCAGAAATAAGACTGGACGACAAACCATACCATTTTCCATTCTGGGCTGGGATTCTGGCTGCAATAGCAGAAAAAAAAGGAATCCAAGTAGCTATACTTGATCTAAACTCCTTAAGAGACCAATTCGGTAGGAATCTGATTTCAAACGAGATTATTTCTGAGGAAATATCAATTGATAGCTGGGATCTTATTGGAATTGGTGGACTTACCACAACTTATTCTAGATTAAAACAATTGATACCACTCGTACGCAAATCTTCGCCACCTTCTATAATTCTATCAGGAGGGGGGTGGGCCACCTATAACCCAGACGAAATTTTGCAACTAATTCCAGAGATTGACATGATATGCATTGGTGAAGGCGAGGAAACATTTTCAGAAATATGTGATGAAATAATTAGCGGTAGAAGAGATTTCGAAAAAGTAAGGGGTTTATGTCTTAACAACAGAGGCAAGATCAAGTTTACTGAACCACGAGCGCTGATTTCAGATCTTAACACCATTCCATATCCGGCATATCATCTTCTGGAAACTGAAATTTACTTCAAGTATTCATCGCTACCTCTGTCAGTAGAATCCTATAACGCTAAGAGAAGAGCATCAACTGTATGGGAACGTGGTTGTCCAAGGGGATGTACATTTTGTTCTCATAACGGTATGTCACGAGGTGATCTGCAAAGCATTTATGGTAGAGGTGATAGAAAAGAGGGCGAAAAAATTGTACGTCTGGCAGATCTGAAAAGTAATACCTTTCAATTACCAGCTAGATGGCCTACTCCCAGATATGCTGTAGACAATGTCAAATTGTTAAAAGAAAAGTATGATGTTGATTTTATCTCGATACTTGATGAAAACATGACAAGTAACATAAAGTGGACTAAAGAATTTTGTAGGCTTTATGTTGAAGAGGGATTACATGAAAAAATAAAATGGGGGACGTTAGGAGACGCACCAAGCGTAGCAGTCCAGCCCGGAATTGTCAAAATCATGAAAGATGCTGGATGTGTGTATATATCATTTGGATTTGAATCAGCTTCTAATAAGGTATTGAATCAAGATATAGGCAAAGGCCAATTACAGATTCATGAGCAAAAAACTATTGACACCGTAAAAAGCGTGAAATTGACACCTCTTGCGACCTTTATGATTGGAAATCCACATGAAGATATTAACGACTTGATGGAAACAGTCACTTTTTGGATAAAAAATAACATCGAAGTAGATCCATTCATTTGTACTCCGTATGTAGGCAGTCCCTTATACTATACCTACAAAGATTTCATATTGCAACAATATGATGAACGCATAAGATTAACCGCTAGTGGGAAGTATAAGGTAGATGAAGAAGTAATTAAGAAATGGAAACTCAATGCATTAGACAAATTTATGACCGAATGTGGGGATGCAACTCAATACACTGCTACCGTGAGTCAATACTTTACCATACCAGAATTGTTTGCACTAAAGCGCTTTATGTATAAAAAAGATCTAAAAAGAATTTTACAAATGGCTCATCAAAGATATGATCAAACTGGGTTAGAACAGTGGCATCATGATTCTAGGTGGTCTAAATATTGTAACATATGTAAGGCAAATGAAGATCTTGGTTCTACCTTGGAAGTACCGTTGAATAGGTAACTACCATATATTCAAATATGATTTATCCTGCAAAAATATAACCATAGAAGCTAGTCATACTTTTATTTGTCTGGCTAGATTGATGAGACGAATAGATTCTTTCAAATTCTTGAAATCAAAACTTACGTTATTGTCTACGAAATTCTTTGTTTTATCTGAGGTAACGTGAATTTCTATTATCTCAGCTCCCATAACTGCTGCAATTATTGGAGCAATAATCTCAGGACAGTGATTGGAAAATCCATTAAATTCTCTCATGTTTCTAAAATCTAAATCCGAGAGACTACATGGATACTTTGGTACGACGTATAGCCACTTTATTTTTTCATGGCCAAAATATTTTGTACCTTTTGGGGATCTTTGTGAACTCACAAGAATATCTTTTCCACTTTTTAAAATTTTTTCTAACAACTCAGTAGTTTTTCCCTCTAACAGAGGCCGGCCGTCAAACTCTCTAATTTTCAGTCTTGATACATATGGATGAAGGGTATCAACAGCTTGAGGATACATTGGGGTACAAAACCATTCTATGCCCACAGATTTTGCCAATTCATTTACAGTTTCTATATTATCTCTTGAAATTGACGAATTCATTAAACGAGATTTTTCTGGATGATCTTTTACAATCTCCTCATTGAAGGATTGAAATTTTACTGCATTACATCCGCAATCCTTGGCATTCTTCATCATGGATTTTGCTAAATCAAAATCGCCGTCCCAATTTACTCCTATTTCTGCAACAACAAAAACCATGTCATCGCTATTTGTTCATTATATAAAAATGTGAACTCTATTCAAATGCTCATATATCATTAATTGTTGTTCAATATTAATGAAAAAGATTTCTGTTACTACTGGTACGCGTGCTGAATATGGAATTTTAAGACCAGTCCTAAAAGAAATTCAAAAAAGTAAAAAATTAAAATTGTATCTGATAGTTACTGGAACACACCTATCAAAAAAATATGGATATACTGTAAAAGAAATTAGAAGAGATGGGTTTCCAATATATGCTATTGTTGATATGATACCAAAGGGGGATTCTCTGTATTCCATGTCCATTGCACTTGGCACAGGGATAGTGGAATTTTCCAAAGTTTTCAAAAAACTAGAACCAGACATCAATTTAGTTTTGGGTGATAGAGATGAAATGCTAGCATCTACAATAGCTGCCTATCATATGAATATACCAAACGCCCACATCCATGGAGGTGACAAATCACAAGGGGGGATTGATGAATATAACCGGCATGCCATTACTAAAATGTCTAACATACATTTTGCCGCTACTAAAAGGAGCTATGATAGGATAATAAAAATGGGAGAAAACCCAAAAACAGTCTTTCTTACCGGTTCTCCAAGCATAGATGAGATCGCAAATGGTATAATAACTAGTAAAAAAAATTTGCAGAAACATTATCCGTTCCAATTCTCTGGGGATGAAATTTTATTGGTACAACACTCTGTTACCACTCAATCCGAATTGAGTGGAAAACACGCTCGTGCTATATTGAATGCCATAGTCAGGACAAAACAGCCTACCATTGCAATTGCCCCAAACTCTGATGCTGGAAATAGTGAGATTTTTAGATATCTGGGTTCATATTCTAAAAAGTATCCGTTCATCAAAGTTTATCCTTCTATACCGCGAAGCGACTATCTGGGAATGATAAAACATTGCGGGGTTCTTGTGGGTAATTCTAGCAGTGGCATGATAGATGCAAGTTATTTTAACATTCCAGTAGTAAACGTTGGTATAAGACAGGAAGGTAGGGATAGAGGTAAAAATGTTATTGATGTGCGCAAGGTAAATACAAGTTCAGTTTATAACGCTATACTTAGAGCGTTTAAAATGAAAAAGAAAGGACTCGACATCAAAAAAATTTATGGAATAGGTAATGCTTCAAAAATAATTATCTACAACCTTGAAAAAATTGATCTTAACAAAGACTTGATCCAAAAGCAAATATTCTATTAGAATCTATATGAAAAAAATCAGTAAAAAATGGACTAAGCCGATAATCAAACACGGCAAACTCACTAAATACAACTATATCGTGCAGTATCCAGAAAATCTTAAACTAGGGAGAAAGTTCGATATCGGTACTTTCACTTATATAAATTCCCATTACGGTGTTGAAATTGAAGATAATGTACAAATTGGTTCTCATTGTGCAATTTATTCACATTCTACCATAGACAACAAAAAAGGCAAAGTAATACTGAAAAAAAACTGTAAAATTGGAACTCATAGTACCATAATGCCTAGTATTACCATAGGAGAAAATTCCATTATTGGAGCCTATTCTTTTGTAAACAGGAGCATACCGAAAAACGAGATGTGGGTTGGGATTCCGGCAAAATTTATGAAGAAAATTAAAAAACATTAGTTAATTTAGGAGTAAAAAGGAGTTCAACTGATTTGTTAAGTAAAGATGTTGTAGCAGGTCTAGGAGAAATAGGATCTCCAATACTTCAACTCCTCAGCAGGGCAAAACCTGTAGCTGGCTATGACATGAATGAAAAACTGATGGATACAAAAAAATTCCAAAAATATGAGAAACTTGATACCGACTTTTTGCATATTTGTATTCCTTTTACAAACAATTTTGCGTCAAATGTAATGAAACTTTATGAACAATTCAAACCAAAAGGAATTGTTATTCACAGTACAATTAGTCCGGGCACTACACGAGACCTACAATCAAAACTGCCCATACCAGTTATCTATAGTGCTACAAGGGGAGTTCACAAACGAATGCTCTATGATCTGAAAAGATACACAAAATTCTATTCTATAGAGCCCAACGCTCCTTCGACAGAATGGGCCTCAAAGGAATACGAAAAGATTCTGAAAAAATGCAAGGTCAAGGCGCGGAAAATGTCAAAACCCATTGCACTTGAGCTTGCAAAAATAGTAGTTGATACGTCATATTATGGGTGGCTGATTACGTATGCGCAGCTAAGCAACATGATTGCAATAGAAAATAATGTAGATTATGATGAGATGTGGTCGTTTGCAGATGAAATAAACAAATACCTCGGAAACAGGCCAAAAATGTTTCCAGGCTTCATAGGGGGACACTGTCTTGACGGTGACGAGATTGTGTTTATCAGAACTGGTCTTGGAATGAGACCTGTAACCATCCGAGATTACATAGAAAAAGACTATACAAACGATGTCTTGTCATATGATTTAAAGAACAAGGAGCCATTTTTTGACAAGGTTACGTCCAAGTGGAAGCGAAACTTTGCTGGGAAGATGGTGACTCTCACATCGAGAACCAACCGATCTATTACTACCACTGATGAGCATATAATGTTGGTCTCAGACAACCTCTCAGAAAAGTTTGCAAAAGATGTCAAGACAAAGGACCAGATACCTTTTGTTGCACAACTGCCAACAGTCGGAACGCAAAAAACATTTAGTTTTGAGCCTAGAAACTGGAGGTTCAGATACAACATGACAAAATCTGTCACAATAACTGAAGATTTCTGTAGGCTTTTGGGATATTATGTGGCGGAGGGATCCATAAGCAACTATGGTAAAGGATACACAACTAGATTCTCCTTTTCCAAGAAGGAAAAAGAATACGTCGAAGACGTGTGTAGCATTCTGAAATCAATGGGGATAAATTATTACATCACAACTCAAAACAATGTAACACATGTAGGAGTGAAATCAACCCCTCTCTCTTTGTTTGTTGGAGATACCTTAGGATGCGGAAGAGATTCAAAAACAAAGTGTTTACCGGATTTCATCTACTTTGCATCAAGAAAAATGAAGGAAGAATTACTTCGCGGCTACTTTAGAGGTGATGGTTCGTTTATTCCGGAAATCGGGATGGTTTCGGCCGGAACATGTTCAAAGGTGCTGGCATCAGGACTTGATTTATTGCTGCTCTCGATAGGATATGTAATGACCCTCACAGAGAGCATTCATTCACCAGCTATAATTGAAGGAAGGCAGCTCAAAGGGGGTCTATTGTATTCTCTTGTCTCAAAAAAAGAGACACAGTATAACAGTCTTGCTTTCATTGTTGGTTTTTCAGAATCTAAGGTTCCAAGGAACCATAGCAAGTCCCTTTGGCACATTGCAAACGGCAATCTGTACATGATATCAACTACAAAAACGACGCATCAGGAATCTGAACAAGAGGTATATTCCATTGACACGAAAAATCATCTCTTTGTCTCTTCTGGAGGCAGGGTTATCCACAACTGTGTTATTCCAAATCTAGACTTGATTCACAATCAAACATTGGATCTAATCAAGGAAATAAACGACATCTACGCAGAAAAAGTAAAGGACGCAAAAGAGATAGCAAAAAAACATCAAAAGTAATTATTCTCCAGTACCAGATGAATCATATATAATATAGTAAATCAAAATCCAAAATATGGAAACGAAGATTCATTCTAGTCTTAGAACAGTAGAATGGAAGGATAATGCAGTCGTAATGATTGATCAAACTAAACTGCCAAACGAGCTGGTCTATGTAAAATACACTGACTACAATGACGTTGCAGACGCAATACGAAATCTTGTGGTGCGGGGGGCACCGGCAATAGGCGTCTCAGGCGCCTTTGGACTTGCCTTGGCTGCGTTACAAAGTAAGGCAGAAAACAAAGAAAATCTTATCAAAGATTTAGAACAGGCAAAAAAAATTCTTTTTGAAACAAGACCTACCGCAATTAATCTAGCGTGGGGACTGGAAAGGATAATGAATATTGCAAAATCCGGAAAAGACGCATCTGAGATCAGAAATGATGTCATCAAAGAGGCAAAGAAAATGGCAGAAGAAGATATTGAGATAAACATGCGTATGGGCAAACATGGCTCTCAACTGTTCAATGATAATGATACCATAATGACCCACTGCAATGCTGGGGCTTTAGCTACTGTAGCTTATGGTACTGCACTTGGAGTAATAAGGGCTACAAAAGAGAGCGGAAAAAAGATCAAGGTAATAGCTACAGAAACTAGACCTGTAATGCAAGGCTCTAGACTTACTGCGTTTGAACTAAAGCATGACGGAATAGACGTAAGCTTGATTCCTGATACTGCTGTAGGATATTCCATGGCAAATGGTCTGGTATCCAAGGTAATTGTGGGAGCTGACAGAATATTGCGCACTGGACATGTATACAACAAGATTGGTACATATCAGGTAGCAATGATGGCAAAGCAACACAGCATACCATTCTATGTGGCAGCGCCGCTTTCTACATTTGACATGAAAAGCACTCCAAAAGATGTAGTAATAGAACAAAGAAAAGCGACCGAAGTCACAGGAGTTGCAGGCAAAAAGACTGCGCCTGATGATATCAATGTGATAAACCCAGCCTTTGACATGACTCCACCAGAACTCATAACTGGAATAATAACAGAAGCAGGCGTAGTAAAGCCTCCATTTGAAGAGTCGATAAAAAAATTGTTTGAATCAATGCTGTAAGGTTTTTATTTTATAGTCAAACCAAATCAGTTCATGGCTACGGTGACCGCCTCCCAAGTATTAGAGTCTCTAAAACAATGCATGGATCCAGAGATTCCAATAAGTGTTGTAGACATGGGATTGATTTACGGAGTAAACATCTCTGACGATAACAAGGTTGACATAAAAATGACTATGACTACACGAGGCTGTCCTCTTCATGACACTCTTGTAAGCGACGTTAAACGATATGTCAACAAGATACCAGGAGTAGCAGGAATTAACGTGGAAATAGTCTGGGATCCTCCGTGGACTCCAGAAAAGATGTCAGATGAGGCAAAGAAACTGATCAATTATGGAAAACAAAAAACAGTTGTTCCGATAAACTATGAAGTTGCCCTACCGCAAGGAGTCGGCTCTGTAGTAAAACAAGAGGATGGCTCCCTCATACTTATGAATGAAAATCAGCAGGGATTCATGGTAAATCAAGCCATCGTGGACTTTTGGCAGCTTTGCAATGGAAAGCGAAAGATAACTGAACTTGTAGAAATCTTTGCACAAAAAATGGGCCTAAAACGAGAACAGGTAGAAAAGGAAGTTCTACAGCTCATCCAACAGCTAAGAGACGGGGGTCTGATTACAATAAAAGAACCCGAGGTCTCTAACGTACGATTCAAAAAATAGATTTCAAATCTCTGTAATCTCTATTATTGTACCCTGAACAGAATCCATCTTTACAATGGCTCTCTTCTCTCCAAATCCCAAAGCAACATACCAATCTCCTCCATCGTCATCGTATTTTGTCTCTAGGGTTTTGACATCTCCTGAACTCACACCATACTTTTGAAGTATTCCTGACACAGCCAAGGGTATTGCTTCTTTTGCGGTTGGAAGCCTTCTTTTCATTAGCCCAATTCCAGGACTCATACTACACCTTCATGGTACATGTATAATAATTGTTGTATGAACCGCTTATCATAGTTTTAAAAATTAAAAATTTGAAAGCAAATAAACCTAGCAACAAAAATGGTATGGAAGCATGTATTTTTGTATTTCAAGAAGGAAATAATTCGGTCTCATCTAAAAATCAAAAGCTAAAGAATACTAAACAAAATTCTATATAATACAGCTAAACGTACTTTCCAACATGTATCTACCGAACAGATTTTCAGCATCTGTTCTTTCACAGACTAGAAAGATTACAGAGCTCTCGTCTTTTCTTGCTACTTGTGGAACAGTAATAATGCTGCTAGGGGGAGTGTGGGATTCGGCATCTCATGAGATGAGAATACCGGAGACATTCTGGACAGTCCAGCATATAACAATCTATACTGGTGCATCTATGGTAGCCTGTTCTGCAGTTGCTGCAGTACTTGTCATAAATCACTGCAATCATAAAACAGTAAAAAAGGGTATGTCAATGATCCTGCTTGGTGCAATATTGCAGCTGGGAGGAGGATATGCAGATTATAACTTTCACGAAGTTTATGGCATAGATGGCCTTGTTACCCCCTCTCACCTCTCAGTAGAATCTGGCTTGTTACTTGGTGCAGCTGGAAGCTTCATCTTGCTGTCAAAGTCCCAAAACCATATCTTATTGAAGATGGCTCCGGTGTCAATCATGTCCCTACTTTTGTCTGCATCATGGATAGGGTTCAATCTTGTCTTACTTGGCGGGTCTGTAGTATTGTGTGTCCCAGTCTTCCAGCTATTTTATTCTGGTTGTGCGGTAATGTAATTTTTCAACCTCAAATATCCTACTAGTATCAATAAGCATACACCAACTAAAATTATGGATGACGAGATTACAAATCCTTCGTATCTGGTATTCACCAAACTCCACTGTAAATTGGAGCGGACTTGAAGAAGGGTTGGTCAACTCAAGAGTATATTCTCCCGTATGATCAAAGAAAAAATAATTGACAGTTTCTTTGTTAGTTATGGTCCTCATACTGATGTAGTTACCATGTGTATCAAGTACTTTAACAAGAATAGAGTTATTGTATTGGTTTGAGGATATTTCGTAAAACCCTATTGCCTTTTCCCTGCAGCGACAAAGACATGGTAACAGTATTCATCTTGTCAAGGTTGAAATTCTCTGAATTCTTCATCGATGATGCAAAGACTACGCCTGTCCAGATTGAGCCAACTGCAATTGCTATAAGGCCAATCCTAAATACAGTCAACCCCTTGTACACGGCTTACTAGTGGTCTGTATCGTATCTATCTATTTCGAAGGACCTGGAGGTTCTCTTACGAACAGTTGGTACGAGCACCGACAATTTTTGTGAAAATAATTTTACAAAAAATTGGTAGTAATCTCACCGGAGTAGCTGCAAACTCCTTTCCCTATTTCTTTTCCTAAATTATGAAGAAAAAATTGAGTCCGAAGGTTTTCGCTTGAACAGTTTTTAGCGTGTCCTCCCTAATTTTTTGATGATTTTTTAATTTGGAAAAATTTCTAAAAAGTATTTTTCCCGATTTCTCTTCTACCAGAAAAAATTCTTTTGCTTTTTTAACAATTTCCGAGAGATTTTGTACTACATCCTCCTCTTTTACCAAAATGTCTCTCAAAATTTCTTTTTCATTCTTTATATATGAATATGAAACTTAGTAATTATTTAACATTAATTCAGAAATTCATTCAAATCCATACTAGATATCAATTTCGTTTAATCTGAACATTTTCAGATATTGAAATCCTACAAACATCATCTGATACCTTTTGTCTACCAATAAAATTGAATTATTTTAGGTTCAAACGGAGACCGGACTTTCATAGATTCGAACTTCTTACCATTTTTTTTATAAATATAAAAAATAGAAAGTTCTACTTGTGGCAAGATGATTAAATAATTTTACTATCCTTTCTTTTCGCTTTAACGAACTCTTCTAACTTTTTCATGGTCTCGGGGTGAAGATGATGTTCTATGCCTTCAGCATCCATGTTTGCAATATCATCCTTTACGCCGATCATCTTTAGAAATTCTACCAACAAATTGTGCCTTTCATGCATCCCTTTTGCAACAGCTGTACCTTGCTCTGTGAGAACAATTCCTCTATATTTTTCATAATGCAAGTGTCCGCTTTCATCTAATCGCTGTACCATCTTCGTCACACTAGGTGAACTTACATTGAGATATTGTGATATTTCAATTGTAGTAGCATAGCCTTTCTCTTTTATCAATTCATAGATCACCTCGAGATAATCCTCCATTCTATCGGTACGTAACGATTCGCCTTCTGTACTGTGGGCATCGCGAATTGCCTCAAGCCTGCTACTTGTCTTCCCCATTCTGTCTTTCAAACCGTATCTTCATTTGAATAACAATTTGCTTTCTTAAATACATTTAATCGAAGGCAATATAATTATACGCGTCTTTGAATGTTTCTGTAGTTTATCATAATTAGTCACATATACAAAAGTTAACCCAGGCTAAATTTAAATAAAAGACAATTAATCGTCTCAATTAGAAACCCTTGACAGAGAGCATTGCTAATGCAAGCAAATTATCAAAGATCAGAGAAGCTTATCGCCAGAGCACACTTGCACAGCTGTTATCCTACATGGGTCCAGCTCTTATTGTCAGCGTTGCTTACATGGATCCAGGAAACTACGGTACCGATATTCAAGGAGGGGCAGCATACAACTACAATCTGTTATGGGTGGTATGGCTTGCAAGTGGAATGGCTATGCTTCTTCAGTATCTATCTGGTAAGCTTGGAATAGCTACTGGGCGATCTCTCCCAGAAATAATGCGTGAAAAACTCAAGAAAAAATTATACATTATTCCATACTGGCTTGCCGCGGAAACCGCAACCGCTGCAACAGACTTGGCAGAATACTTGGGTACTGTCTTAGCACTAAACTTGTTATTTGGAATTCCTATGCTCTATGCTGCTATATTTGGTGCATTTGATGTTATACTGATACTGACACTTACGACTCGAAAATTCAGGATTATTGAGCAGATGTTCATGCTCTTTGTATCAATTATTGGAATTGGATACTTGTATGAGATATTCGTATCAAAACCAGATATTCAGTCTATTGCATATCATTCAGTTATGCCTATACTTGGCAGCAATGGTGCCATCATGGTAGCAGTGGGAATAATCGGGGCTACGGTTATGCCCCATGCAATCTTTGTCCACTCTTCGCTTGCAGCAAGAAAGGTACATGAAAAGCCGTTGCCTGAAAGAAGAAAGGCACGCAAACTCCACCTCTACGAATGCATATTGCTTCTTACCATTGCAGGTTTGGTAAATGCTGCAATAATGATAATGTCCGCAGCTGCATTTCATCCTCACAACGCTAACATTGCATCCATTTCTGATGCATACAAGACGTTAATTCCTTTGTTTGGCATGGCAGCAGGTATTATCTTTGTTGTAACTCTCTTGTCTTCAGGCATTTCCGCTTCAGTGACCGGGACAATAGCTGGTCAATCAATCTTTGAAGGCCTGATGGGAAAGAAAGTAAATGTATGGTTTAGGCGTTTCATAACTAGATTTGTAAATGTGGTGCCAACAACAGTTGCGATACTTTTAGGATTAGACCCTCTAAACATATTGGTATATAGCCAAGTCGTACTCAGTTTGTTGATACCGTTACCGATGATTCCCATGGTGCTTCTATCTAAGGACAAAAATATGATGGGAGAATTTGTTAACAAGAAAAGTACTACCATCATTGCATTTGCTGTGGTAGGCGTTATACTAGGATTCAATTCGTATCTTATAATTACGACCATTTTTCCAAGCATAGCTTTATCATAATATGTGTGCGTGTTCTAGACAAAACGGTCGGACATTCATAGATTCGAACTCTCACAGGTCTGAATCCACTACGTAAATTAACTAAAATAATCCAATCCTCTAGGAATAGGCTTTGTATGTTTTCAAAGAATATGAACCTTCAAACCTTCTATTGAATAGAAAACTAACCCACATTCTTTACATTTCAATGACATGATACCCTTTGCTTAATTTTCGATTTAATGGATCTTATTGAAATACAGCTGACTTTGAGTAAAGGACCATTGTTATCACTCTAAACTCTCAACTATTGCATTCTAGAAAATAATTAAAAAAATAAAAAAGAGGATGTTTTAAGGGACTAGCTTTGCACACATGGCATACGCTGTGTATTGAGGAACTATGTTATTACCAGATTGAGGATTAGGACCCAATAACACAACCATTTTGAACCATCAGCTGAGGGACCGTTAATACCTAAAGTAACAAGGAAGGTTGATCCGGAAGCATATCCAGCACCACCAAGCAGGTATCCACCACCTGTCAATACCTCACCGCGGTTACATGATACGTCAGTTTCACTGGGTTGACCAGCTGGTTGAACTACAGATCTAACTGTTACAACAATTTTTCTATCTCCGGGTGGTCCTTGTGGTCCTGTTGCACCATCTGGACCTCAGGAACCTGCCAACAGGCAAGATTGTCATCAAAAAAGGCTAGGGCTCGGACTGACTGTTGGAAAGGGCCCGGAGGGATTCGAACCCTCGACCTGGTGGTCCGAAGCCACCCGCACTATCCTGGCTATGCAACGGGTCCAATCAGGTAAGAATTCACCGGTGCTAAATATCTGTCTAGACACCAGAACCATCTAAAATTCCTGGCTTGAAAGTATTATACGTGGCTAGTTATTTGTCTAGATAATTGAAGATATCACAAAGAGTAGCCGGTGTAGAATATGCCATACGAGACATTGCACTAGAGGCACGAAAGCTGCAAAAACAGGGAAAGGAAATAACGTATTTGAACATAGGAGATCCTCTGCAGTATGGCTTCCAGCCGCCTGAAAACGTCAAGGAGGCATTAATGAAAGCAGTAAAGGACGGCCAAAACTACTATGCTGTTTCAGAGGGATTGCCAGAGTTGCGTGAAGAGATTGCAAAAAAGGAAAAGAAAAAAGGGCTTGGCGTAACCGAGGATGATATTCTTGTAACAAATGGTGTCTCAGAAGCTCTTGAAATGATTACTGCATCAATAGTGGAGCCAGGAGATGAGGTACTCATACCCGGACCGTACTATCCTCCATATGCTTCCTATGTCAGGTTGTTTGGCGGAGTACCAATTGAATTTTCGGTAGATCTGCACAACTCTACGCCCGATCTTGATGATATCAGAAGAAAGATCTCGTCCAAGACAGTTGCCATCTGCTTGATTAGCCCAAACAACCCTACAGGTGCAGTCTTTAGTGAAAAATCCCTAAAAGATTTGGTTGACATTGCAAACGAGCATGACCTTTACATCATATGCGATGAGATATACGATCAAATAGTATTTGATGAAAAGTTTGTAGGAATAGGAAAAGTAAGCGGCGATTCTCCCGTAATACTCCTAAACGGATTCTCCAAAGTTCATCTCATGTCAGGATGGCGAATTGGCTACATCTCATTTAACCAATCAAAAAAACTAGAATCGTTGAGGGAAAATGTGCCCAAGCTTGCAAGAGTGAGAATTGCCACAAACCTGCCTGTACAATATGCTGCCTTGGAGTCTCTCAAGGGCCCGCAAAACTATATACCAAAATTTGTTTCAGACCTGAAGAAGCGAAGAGATTACACTATAAAGAGACTAAATGGCATGAGTGGTCTTAGCTGCTCAAATCCCAAAGGTGCCTTCTACGCATTTCCAAAAATCGAGAATAATAGATATGGTTCTGATAAGGAGTTTGTGCTGGAATTGCTACAATCAAAAGGAATTCTAACCGTACATGGTTCTGGGTTTGGAACTCAGTATGGGAGCGGACATTTCAGAATGGTTTTCCTTCCTGAGATCCCTGTTCTAGAAAGCGCACTTGACAAAATAGAAGAGTTTGTAGGTTAAAATTTCCAGGTAACCATCTTTTTTGGCACTATTTCTATAATGCAATCAGTATCTCTCAAGAGTTCTTGGGCAGACTTGTTTTCTATACTCTTAAAATATCTGAGAAGAATTTTTTTGGCAATTGGTTTCACTTTCTTATCTTCCAAAATTAGTTTTGCCTTTCCAATACCCATCACACCAAAGATCTCTGGAGAGTTTACACCAACATCTATACAAAATGATACTTTTGGGTTGTGTTTGACGTTTCTTGCCTTTGCGGTCCTGGTATTAGTTCCTATGTAAAACTTGTTTCGTACATATCTGTACCAGACAGGAACGATGTGCGGATTGCCACTGAGGTCAACTGTTGCAAGCCTTAAAATTTTCTGCATTTTTAAAAATTTTTTACCTCTCATGACTTCCAACTCTTAGACCAAGAATAATTAAAAATCCTCCAATTCCAAACACGGCGGTGGATACTTTTTCGCTGGTTATATCCTGTGAAGTAAAAAAATCTAGCACAAAATCAGGTCCAAAAATTAGCAAGTCTCTGATGATGGGAATTACTGCTACAACTATGAATAATATGCCCATGGCTGTAAACCAATTTTTTCTTGGGCTCTGTCTCATCCTTTACTCTTGTAAATACATTAAATTATCTTTATGCCTGGATTTTTCATTTTGTTTTTAATCATCGCATTAATAAGAATAGGTGTAGCACTTTCAGCAAGATAGGAAAGAGAACCCGGCCCTAGAAAAATAGGTCGCAGATTTTTTATTTCCTGTATTAGACCGTTTACCACACTTATTGCATTATCGTTGTCGCCGCACACAAATATGTCAGAATCTAAAACAAGCTTTGTATCAATGAGCTTCTTTTCCGAAATGGTATGGAAGGCAGATACTAGATTTGACTTGTTTCTCATATGTTTTTGTACCAGTTCGAAGGCAGAGGGCTTTCCCTCTCTAAACGAAATCAGCTCAAATCCAGCCTCAGTTTTTGTAAGGGGAACTATGGGGGATATTACAATGCAACTGTCTGTTACATTTGGAAGTAATTGAGAGCATAGGGAATCAATGTTTTCATACGGAATAGAAAGCACCAGCACATCGCTCTCCTTTGCAACAGAAAGATTGTCCTTTCCTACTATCTTGCCTTTTGGAGAAACATGCGCCTTAACTGAGCCTGAAGAATATTCACGAGCTGCCTCTTCTGCCCTTGCAGAATCTCTCGAACCAATTAGAACATCATGATTGACGCCCCAACGCAGAGCAAAACCCTTTCCCATTCCACCCGTGCCGCCAATTATTCCGATCTTCATGACATTCTGCTGATAATCTTATTATTATCTTTACCCAACTAGTCGTTTCAGGATAGATCTTGTTTCTTTTTTTACGTCATGGCCAAGCTAAAAACAATGTAGAGAGAATTCTTGCAGGACGTACTAAAGGATACCCTCTCACAGAGTTAGGCATTCAACAAGCGGAAAAAATAGCTGATTTTCTTAAACCGTTTAGCATATCAACTATCTATTCCAGTCCAGTGGAAAGAGCAGAGCAAACGGCCAATATAGTGTCAAAGAGATTGAAGCTTGAATACAAAGTAGATGAAAGATTGACAGAAATCGAGATGGGGCTTTTGTCAGGGATGCCATACGAAGAAATATTTGCAAAACACGGAAACATTTTTCTCAAGTTTTATGAAGGCCATCCAATTATCGAGGAAAACGGAATGGAAACATTTACCAGCATAAAAAAAAGGATTATCGATCTGGTAGAACAGTGTGCCAAAAAACACAATGAAGAAGATGTCTTGTTTGTGACGCATATGGATCCGATAAAATCCGTGCTCTCCACTGTGATGCAGCTAAAGCCAGAGTCCTTGTATGAATTGATAATCAGGAACGCATCTCTGACCATGTTTAAAAAAGAACAAGGCAGTCTTTCTATAATCTCACTTAATTCTATGTGTCCAGAACGATATCTTCAGGAATGAGGCAATTAGAATTGCTTTTCATATTGAATCATTCTCAAGGCGTTTTAACCAACTAACGCGATTCTTTTTAACAGAACCAATATCTATGGGCAAGAATCATCACGAATAGATTGAAATTATTGCTGCCAAGTATCATGCTATTTGTTATAGCAAACAGTGTTCTATCTCAAGCTAATGCTGCTTCAATACCATTGCAATTGTATACTGATTCTCAAGTATATTCTGAAGGTCAACCACTTCTTGCATATGGCAAGACTGCTATTGCAAATGAAACTGTAATTCTTAGGCTATTTGCTCCCGATGGTACCATTAAACAGTTCAATCAGATAACATCTGATAACCAGGGTAACTTTAATCAAATACTGATAAGGTGGCCTAACGCAACAACAAACTATCCTTATGGTACGTATTCCGTGGAAGGGATTCTTCCAAAAGAACAGGGGTATTCGCAAAAGGTGGATGTAAAATTTGCATCATCCTCAACAGTGATTCCTGTACCTATACAACGAATAGTACTAGTATCTGTCTATGCACCACAAAATGCTGCTGTCAACCAAATATTTCGAGTCTTTGTGCAGGTAACAAGTGACGGCGAACTGGTTGCAGGCGACCCCTCAAAACTTCTTGCCAATTCACACATACATCTGCCAGACGGTAGTATCGAAGATCTTACAAACTCCTTTACCACCCTCCATCAGGGACTCTATTATATAGACTATACACCCAAACAGGAAGGAACTTATGTTTTTCATATGATCGCACTTAGCCAAGGCACCGTAGCCAATGGTTCGGTTGCCACACTTGTACTCAAGCAAAGCATAGAGGGCATATCAAACCAGCTTCTTCAATTAAACTCTGCGCTGGAATCAACGTCAAACGAACTTGATAAGATGAAAAACGAGGTACAAAACTTTGGATATGTCCTGAACACTAGCCAAAATTCAATATCTCAAGCAAATGCGAACATGAACAAGACTGTAACCTCCATGTCTCAATCAGTACAGAGCCTTGAGGCAGCCTCTGGACAGGTCAACTCGTTATTTTTACCAGTAGTTGCCTTGATAGCTGTAATCATTGCGTTACAGATAACAATTCTTGCTAGGCGACGATAGCGATCATGGTAAACACCAAATCACATGCCATGATACAAGTTTCATTTTTTCTGATAGCTCTTCTGCTAATGTCAGTCATTCCGAAACCAATAATGGCATACTATGATGTGGACATGCCACGGAATGCGCAAATTCGGGTTGCAGAACAAATTTCTGGTCTTATAACTTTTCAATCTATACCGTCTGAAAATCTTGTAAAAAGATATCTGGTTTTTGGCTCAGGTACAGTCTCCGATATATCTCAGAAAGCTTACAATTTAATTTATGGGTTGAACTCTGGACATGGTTCATTTACAGTAGGATTGTTTGATCAAAATGCGGTTACTGAACTTAGACGCGATGGCTATAAGGTGATTGAAGACCTTCCTTTGGAATTTGATTCTACACCAACAGTCCCCTCTCCTGTTCCAACTGATGTTTCCAGAATTGATAATATACTGGGATCAAGCAAAGTTATTCAGCAGTACAACTACACTGGGGATGGAATCAAGATAGGAATAGTTGATACTGGAACAGATTTTTCAAATCTTGATGTGAGAAACTCCCTTGCCAGAGACAAAGACAATATGCCAGTAATGATTGACGCAGATGGTCAGGGAATTGTATTGACAAACGCTACCTTTGTAGCGCAAATCAACAACAATGGCGTCATACAAAATTATACGCAGCAAATACCAAAGAACGCTACATCTTTTGTATACGTAAATTCTCAGGGAGTCTTTCTTAATCTAAGTAACGGGGGAAAAGGCACTACCATTCCAGTGTACAACTCGCAGTATCCAAAGGGGGGTACAGCTGTAATTAACGGAACCGTCTCAAACGATTACAAGATAGGCAAGGATGCACGGCACTTTATTGTCTCAAAAAGTGGGGTGTATCACTTTGGTATGGTATACGAAAGTGTCTCACAAGGACAACTTTCCCTCCTACAACTAGTACCAGTTCTTGTGGTTGATTCAAAAACTGCAGGTGTATATGATACCATAATTCCGGACATGTCTGATTCATACAAAGATTTTACAAAAATTACAAGCCCGGTACAGCCAAAATATGACTTTGATTTTACAACACAAACCCCAATAACACTGGGGAATGGTAAAGAGTTCCTAGTATATGATAAAAATGGAGATCCGCAATACAGTGCGGGTACGGTGGGCGCGCGTGTACTTGATCTCTACGGCGCATTTTCACATCCATCCAAGATAGACAAAAAGATTGGAGCGGTAAATGGGACGCTTCTTCCACCACTTGATCCCAATGGAAATTTCTTTGGCGTAATGTATGATTACCAGGGACATGGAACAGCCACCGCAGCCTCTATAACATCACAAGGCAAACAGCAATACAACATCTACGGAAACTCGACAAAATATGTAATCCGTGGAATAGCGCCAGGTTCTAAGATAGTTCCAATAAAAGCACTGTGGCTTGGCGATGCAATATATGGCTGGCTGTGGGCCGCAGGGTTTGATCAGGACGGTAAGGACTGGAAATTCTCAGGAACTTCGCGAGTAGATATTTTATCCAACAGTTGGGGGATCTCGACCTTTCCTGCACTTGGAGCAGTACCAGGACTTGATATTGGGTCCCTTTTACTCAGTGCACTTAATGTTCCAAGCTCGCTTGATCCAAAATATACTGGAATACTAACTGTAAGTAGTTCTGGAAACGCGGGACCCGGATATGGAACAATAGGAAGCCCAGACGCTGCACCATTCGGCCTAACGGTGGGTGCCACAACCAATAATATCTTTGTGGGATACGGTGCCTTCAAAGGGCAGCCAAGATTTGGCAACAGCACACTTTACTATGGTGACATGTCAGGATTTTCAAGTAAAGGCCCCTCCTTGATAGGAGATCCAAAACCTGACATAATGGCGGTGGGAGAATATAGTTTCACCCCTACCTCAGTTACAAAATACAACAAAAATTCGACCGGTCCCTTTGCACTATTTGGTGGCACAAGCCTTGCCGCTCCACTCACGGCTGGCTCAGCTGCCATAGTTATGCAGGCATTACATGAAAAAGGAATCCCATACGATCCTTTTACAATAAAAAACATACTGATGTCCACTGCACAGGATCTAGGAAATGATCCTTTTGCACAAGGTGCAGGACTGGTAAATGTTACAAGCGCAATTAACTATGTTTTGGGAAAAGAAAATGCTTTTGTGGTTTACAACAACGCAACTTATTCTAATACCATAAAAGTGCTAGAGCCCGCACTTGGTTCAATGAATTCTTCTGCCTTTGGATTGAAGACGTTTCAACTTGGTAACACCTCATTTCCTGAAACTCCATGGTTTGTTGGAAGGTTGTATCCAGGGGAGAGAGCAACTGCTGTCTTTACCATAGAGAATCCCACTGATGATACAATAAATGTTAAGATAGAACCCGAAAAACTTGATCTTATAACGATCTCACAGTACAACGGAACGACAGAACCGCAAAAACAGGATCCTCTAATCAAAAAGGAGGGAGTTTACAGGCCAAACTACATACCACTTGCCCAGATAGCAAATCACACAAACTTGTTATCCTATTTCCAAAAAACAAACCCAATACCGCCTGACACCTCCCTCATGATTCTTGACATAACATTCCCCTTTTCAGAATTCATGAATTCGTCTGCCAAGACATATGCTGATGACATGAAAATATCATCGCTCTATTTGTATGACTGGAACAAGCATAATGAGACCCAGCCAACCTATCAGGATCTCTCACTTGTAAATAGGGGCGGCTCTTGGGGAACAGTTCAAGAGGTTCGAATCTCCAATCCAAGTTCAAAATTTGAGCATGTCCCCTTGGTAGGCATATATCCAGTTCCAACCCGATATTCGTATTGGTCTGGTGATACAAAGAAGAACTCTACCTCCATTAATTACACAATCACGGCTAGCTACTATGGAAAAAGTCAGTGGAAAGAAGTCTGGCTTGATTCAAATAATGTTCAAGTGGGACCTCACAGCAAAACTACTCTCTCTGCCACACTTGTAGTACCATCTGATGAAACCTCTGGAGTATACCAAGGATTCATCTCCTTTAGCGACAAGTCGCACACTGTTGATGTACCGGTATCATATATCGTTCTTAAAAAACTGCAACCAAAGGATCTCCCAACTGTCATTCAAGGATCGCAAGGCAGTGCTATTTTTGGAAACGGCTATGTCGGCGGAGGATTTGACATGGCTAATAGATATAATGCAGGAGACTGGAGAGAATATTATTTTGACATTGGAGACAAGTCTATCAACACAGCAACAATGATCTTTTCGTGGAAAGACCCAAACACCAACTTGTCTGTCTTTGTGGTAGACCCGCAAGGAAATATCATTCAGACAAATGTTCCGCCAGGCGTGCTGGGACAATTTCAAGGATGGCCAAGTGGAGACTGGCTTGGTCCCAGTACCCCCTTTGGGGAGGGTGGTGGATTTTATCCGGTAAAAAACAAGGATGCTACATCTACAGCAGTTTATGCTCCCATAAACCAAACTGGCGTGTATTCTGTGCTAGTTCATACCACCCTGTTTGGAGGAAAGTCTATTGCAGAACCAATAACAATGGTGGCAAAGTTTTCAACAATTCTGCCAAGTGAGACCCCCCCTAAGATATCTCTGAATATCCCACAATTCATCAATAGCACTTTCAAGATAATTCCTAAAATAACTGGCTCTGACATACAGGAAAAGAAATATTCCATAGATTCATCGGATCTGCAAACAATATATGACACCACATTTCCAAATGCCACTCAAAACCTCTCAGAAGGTAGACATGATCTGAAAATCATTGTATCAGATTCAGTTGGTCATCTTGTCTCAAAAGACTTTGCGTTTGTTGTGGATAATACCCCTCCACAGATTCTCTTCAAATCTCCAACAAACGGTTCTACTGTTTCAGGTATGCTCAATGTTGATCTGAACATAAAAGAGACCAATCCCCTAGAAAAAAACTGGCTCACAGTAAAACTTCCCACCCAAACACTATTTGATAATCCTACAATCCGGTATGACACTAGATCACTTCAAAACGGTCCGTATGAAATAGAAGCAATCATCAAAGACAAGGCAGGAAATGTTGCTGATGAAAAGATCTTAATCAATGTAGACAACTCTATCTTAGGTTCCAGTTACATTCAAGGTTCAAGCGGTCAGAATTTTATAACTTTGATCGAAATATTGGTTGGAATTGCGATAGCATCTACGATATCAGTTATTACTTTTAAAAAATTCAGATTTTCCGGAAGAACAAGTTCTATGGAAAACCTCAATTGATAATAGAATAACAACTGTTTTTTCAGATGCAAAGATTCGTTTGTTGTAATGTCTCCACCAGCTTTCTTTTCCATGAGGAACAGTTATCGGGAGTGGACAAGAAGCAACAGTCTCTGGTGGTGCACTGCGACCAGCTGTAATGGTGAATTAAGTCTTGAAATAAAGACGAGGCACAGTAGGTTTTGGCATCCTGGATGGCTTCCAATTGAAGCGATGGTGATGGAACCGAGGTAACGACATGCTCGTAATCCACAAAGTCGATGGAAGCAAGTTTAGTATCGGAGATGTATAACGACCGATCTCTGAACAGAACCGACAAGATTTATATGCAATTTTTCAACCACCGAGCTTTGGATGTCTGAGCAAGATACTAGGGGTACAGTAACTAGGCGAGACTTTCTTAGACTTTTGGGAGCTGCAGGTGTTGCAACCACTTTTGCACCATTTGTTCCTTGGGGGCAATTCCTGCCAAACCCTTCAAACATTGTACCTACCAAAGTCCAAGTTACACTGCCAGATGGAACTGTGGCAAACGTAAAGACATTCCCAGTAAACAGCTCAGAGGTCATAACCTATCCTTCTAGTGGAGATCCAGTTCTTGATCAGGAAGCGTTCCGAAAATGGCAATTTATCAGGCTACCCTCAGAACTTGGCGGCGATGTACAAGATGTTAGTGCTTTTCGTGTTTACAGTATGGTGTGTTTACATTTATGGTGTTTATGGAAATACTGGCCTCAGGATGGGAGAAAAAGAGGTGAATGCCCCTGTCATGGGAGCATGTACAATCCATTGACGGGCAAAGCATTTTCAGGCCCGGCATCTCTTCAGGCTCCTCCCTCAAACGTCTTGGCAACACTTTACCTTGAAGCTGACGAGAAGGGCGACTTGTGGATCAAGCCAGCAGTATGGAACGTCAATCAAAATGGAATAGTGGGATATGGTCGTTTCCTTAAAACGTAGAAACGGATTCGTAGATTTTTGCTACTGGATATGGGATGGCTTAGAGAGAACTGTATTCATAGGTACTAAATTTTCATTTCCAGCTAGGTTTGTGAGCCCGTTTGGGTTCCTTGGAATGCTGACTTTTGTGGTATTCATCATACTGGGAGTCTCTGGGGCTCTGCTAATGTTCTACTATGAGCCAATTCTTGACAGGGCGTGGGACAGTGTCGCTAAAATCAACAATACAGTACCATACGGGTTTATGATTAGAAATATTCACTATCACGCCTCAAATGCAATGGTACTTCTTGCAGTGCTACACATGTATTACCAATACTTTAGCGGAAGGTACAAGATAAGAAACGAGATCATCTGGGTAACGGGAGTTGTACTGGGAACAGTAACCATTCTAGAAGCTTTTACCGGTTATGATATAATCTTCAGTGAACGGGCAGAACTTGCAATTAGCATTGCAGCTTCACTGACCAATTCGATGCCCGTGGTGGGACCGACCATACGAGATGCAATGTTTGGTTCTGGATTTGCGGACTTTATACTTCGATTCTACACACTTCATGTCTTTATCCTACCAATAGTAATGTTGGGACTGATGGCAGTACACCTGCCAAGATTCTTGGTGTTTGACGTACCTATGGTTATGGCAATAGCTGGAGCAATTTTCATTACCGGCGGTGTATTTCCTGTGGACCTTGGCTCAAAGTTCCAGCCTACAATACCTCCAGGTATCACTGTACCCGAATGGTATCTTACAGGCATCTATGCGTTCCTCAGGACTCAGTATGACAAATTTGTGACTGGTGTCTTGTGGCCCGGCATATTCATTGTAGCGATAGCTATGACTCCATTCATTGACAGGTACAAGAAATTCTCGTGGAAAGATAGGCCAATAATCACTGCCTTTGGAATAACTGGAATAGCCCAAGTCATGGTAACGACATACTGGGGATTTTACATCACGCCAGATACCACAAAATCACTTGTTGCCAGACTCGTGATTGATCCGATCTTCTTCTATCTTATAATGCTGCTTCTTGTGCCAATAGGCTTTGGATTCTCGTACATGATGATACTGCTTGCAAAGGAATCAGAAAGAAAGGCAAAGCTTGCTGCCTCAAAAGGGCCTCACAAGTCTGCCCAGATAAATCTCTCTGGAAAATGGATAAACTGGCTCATCGTAGCCCTCTTGATTTTCCAAGTATACATCAACATAGCAGCCTACAATGCAGCACTATCTGGCATGAAGAACTTTTCGCTCTTCTTGGTAGGCTTGGGTCTTATGGTGTTTGCCGGACTCTTCCACCTATATAGACACGGATTGAATGAAGCAAAGAAGTCCCCCGCGCCTCCACCGCAGCCACAATCTGAGCCTCCAAAAGCGTTGGAAAGTCCAGAACCACCAGGAAAAGTACCTCCAAAAGAAGAATCTAGAAAACTAGCACCGCCGTCCCAGTCGCAGGTTGCACCAGAAGTTAAAGCAGCAAGAACAGAGGCTCTAGAAGATCCTGTCATTGGCAAATCTGATCTGAAGAATCCATAACGTATTCAATTCTGCAAGATTAACTTTATAAGACTATCAAAAAGATGAACGACTAGTTGAGCCTTCCTGCATCGAGCCATGCATATGGGATTGCACTAATTGCAGTCATAGTAGGAGCAGCAGCAGGCATATCGTATTATCAGCTGTATTACATACCTGAACTCAATGCCAAGCCCATTATTCCTGAGAAGGTGCTGCGTCCTGGCGATACCGTAACCATAACTATAGTTCCTGGAGCAGAAAACCCGCAACAAGAACAGAATTTTGTACCAAAAAAGGTTGGAGTACAACTTGGCGTAAACAATCTAGTAATATGGAAAAACACAAGTCAGTCAGCACATACTGTTACACCAGACAAGCCATTCAAAGACAGTTATAGTGGAGACTTTGGGTCTGATGGTGTTATACTGCCAGGCAAATCATACAAATTCCTATTCACCCAAGAGGGCAAAATTCCATATCACTGTGAACCTCACCCCTGGATGAAGGGCGAGATAGATATAGTGCCCGGAGCACTCACTTCCTAGTAAAGTATCAGAAATTTAATGAGAAAGCAGCTTTGCAAATAGGATGTCGCTTTCTATCTCTTTGTGTTCTTGGATTATTGAAGCTCTGAACTTTACATCATGCGTTTCATTTGGTTCAAACTCTATTGAGGCGGTAAACTCGGCAGAGTTTTGTGGCATGTCGTTTCTACTGATAAATAAGCGTGATAAGTTCTGTGTGATCGTTTTGTTGTTGTATGATCTGTAAACTATGAGCTGATTGGAATTTAATATCTGGGTATTTACCACCACACCATCATATCTGCCAGGATAATTCACTTGTATTTTACCTTTGATTATTTCATGTGGTTTTATGTTCGAGTTCTCTAGTTTTAACTCAATGTCTTTCATAGTATGAATCATCTCCCTGATGATAATAAATTATGACCTTGTGTTTTTTAAAACAACAATATCTTTAGCCCTGTAGAAAACACCAAGAATCAAAAGAAAATCCCTGTTAACTCTGTAGTAATTGTACGATATCAGCCTTTTTGATATCCTTCTTGGACGTATAGCTAAAATCCTCTTATGTGAATAGCTTGCAAGAATCTCTTTGAATTCTATCAATCCAATTCCGGCAATTTCAGCTGGAAGGCATGTATATTGATAACTATTATCATAAATACTGGTTTTGCTTGACAAATGTGACTGGGAACACATTAAACAAATTTCTTCACATGGGAGCAGATATGGTGTCCGGTATTTACTAAACCGTTTAATACTAAAGATGTATCTAAATTCCATTGTCGTCTCAAGGAGGTTCCAAGTTTCTTGTCGGTATTAACAACGGATGGTTTGCAGGGCAGTACGATCATGATATAGGATACAACCAGTTCTCAGGTATACGGCTCTATGAGAACCCAATACCAGATCCCTCGCTTCCAGACCCAAGCCCTGCCAAGCCTTACCTCTCGGGCCACCAAGCAGATATACAAAACTTTTTTTCATCAGTCCAGTCTCCACAGAAAAATCTTGGCGTTGTGCGAGTATGGGCCTTTGAGAGGTTTGAAGGGCTACAGTTTGATAGCAAGGAGGTTGTGACTGGAATTGACCCTGAATTTCTAATAAATCTAGGAAAAATTCTCGATGCTGCATCTGCAAACGGTGTACAAGTTTATCTCTGTCTTTTTGACTTTTGGGCAGTTTACGGTTCACCGTCGCAGGATATGATCAATGCTGGCAAGACCCGGGACTTTGCAAACCTGCAAAACACATGGAAGCAAATAACCAAGTCGCTATTCAAGGACAGTGCAGCACTCTCCAAGTTTGCAACAAGTGCTCTGGTACCACTTGTAAACCAAGTTGGATCGCATCCTGCACTGTTTGCAATAGATTTGATAAACGAGCCTGAATGTTTGATGCAAAAAGACACGTTTGTCTTCTCTGACATACAAAATTTCATTGTTGCATGCTCTAATTCAATCAGGTCGGCAAATCCTCAGGTCAAGATGTCCTGTGGCTTTATGGAATACAATACGGCAAAGAACAACTCTGGCGCACTTTCTTCCTATCTTGATTTCTTTGACTTTCATGTATACAATACGGACGGCTCGCTTACTCCGTATTCTCCGTCTGACTTTGGGGTCAAGCCATGCATCATAGGCGAGTGCGGATATCCAGTGGGCAGGGTTCCATATGATACCACACAGGAGGTTCCAGTTGCGCAAAACTTTCTCTCAAATGCCTCAAGCCTTGGATATGCCGGCTGTATTTTATGGTATACAGATTATACCAACAAAGACGGTATCCTGCAAAAGGCAAAAGAGTTTGCCGACGCGCAGCCTCACATACAGGTACCGCAGAAGAAGAAGGGGTGCTTTATTGCAACTGCCGCTCTTGGCTCTGAGCTGCATCCCCACCTCCAGATGCTCCGCGAATACCGAGATAACGTGTTGTTAAAGTCATCACATAGGGAACAGTTTGAAAAAGTTCTTGACATCTATTACAGTTTCAGCCCAGAGATTGCAGAATCTATGAAATCCCACAAGAACTTTGCACGTGTAATGAAATACATGGTTGTGTATCCAGCGGTACTGTCGCTAAAGATTCTGGTCAAGATCTTTGGGAACCCGTTAAAATAGTCTGTATTTTGAAATAAAAAACATCATCATCATTTCTAGACAAAACCATACTATATCTGTACCACCTGTATCTCGATGCCTTCTTCTACTAGGTGTGCCATTGTAACACCTTTGCTCATATTCTCAAACTCTTTTGTCCTGTAAGGGAGAAAGTCTACAGCAAAGTCCTTTTTCTGTACGATGTGCCACTCTGCGGAGCTTTGAGATGAAATTGGCTCTCTTCTTGAAACTGTCTGAAACTATAAGCAGGTCTATATCGCTTCCTTCTCTTGTCTTGCCGGTTGCCTGTGATCAAAATAGAATGATCTTTTTTTATGACCCACTTTCTTGCTGCCTCTAGGTCTTGGATATTCTCTGGAAAAAAATCAAGCCGCATGAAGAATTTGAAAAAGAATTGAAAAAAATAATCATGTATGTACATACCTAAGATGATGGAACAAAACAGATACAAAATAAGGAATGAATTCCTTAATAGAAGGATACAAGGTAAGATAAGATCTGGTTTTCTTCAAATGCCTTATGATATTACATGAGGAAACAAGGAACTATGACCCTCTTCAATGGTGGTTCAGACTTGACAATTCTATATGTTAACAGATGAAGGACCAAACCGCATTACGGTATCACATCGACAGAGAACGTTCCTAAACTTGTAGAATGGGCTCCATCTCCGCCATAGCTTGCCGTTATAGTTATTGTACTTGGTGGGGAGGAAGGCAGCGAATATGATATTGTACAGCTACCAGACGACAAGATGCAGGAGAGGGGGCTGAAGGTGCCTCCGATTCCCCCGTCGTTCCATGATACGTTACCTTCTGGTGTAATAGGTGAGGATGAGATATCGTTAACTGTTGCAGTAAATGTTACTCCTGAATTGTTGGCGCTAAGCTTGATTGGAATCTTAAGCCATCCCTTTTCGATCATCCATCCTAACCCCATCGCAAACTCGCTATCGGTTGAATTACCTTTGGCCCACCACATTGAGATATTTTTTATTGTAGCCAATCCTTGGAGAGATTCTTTGCCTCCTGTTCCTTCTTTAGTAATGGGAATCTTTACGATGCCGTGCACTATCAACCATTCTAATGCAGTTTTATACGTCGGAAAGTCAATAGTCCCATTTGCCCACCAGCCTGCATCATTTTTTATCCATGATGGGATAAGCGGTGTAACCGTACCTGAATTAAAATTAAGCTCGATGGAAGTACTAGTGGTGGATACTGGATTTGGAATTATTGCTACATTGGCCACTCCTTGGCTTGCACTGTGATCTCCGTCTCCCAAATAGTTGGCAAGTACCTGATAGGTTGCTGGAGATGACGACGGTTGTTTAGGGGAGTAGGTTACAGCACAACTAAGGCTTGAGCCACTGTTACTGCAAGTCTCCTTATTGAAAACTCCTCCATGTCCATCGTCAAAGTATATCAATCCCACCGGTGCCCTTGGTGGATTGATAGTATCAACATCTGATACGGTTGCAAAAAGTTGGACTGAGCTGCCAACAGCTACGCTTTGAGGTATCACCACTGTTGTTGCCGTTTGCCTAAGCTGGGAGACAATGAGGCTAAATTTCTGTGGCACCGAAGTTGCAACAATTCTGGAGCTATCTACAACAACCTTCCACCCGTTATCCATAACACTGGTAGTTGCATTACCTATGACCATCTTCACATTATTGTTGGAATCATTTCCATGTATTGCAACCGCATCGGGGTGTGCAGAGTCCAAGACATATGGCCAGTAGGTCTTTCCATTTGGATCAATCAACTTGAGGCTCAAATCATTTACCATGTCTTGGCCAGCAAGATAGCTTGCAGGGGGATCATCCCAAACTAGCGTTGCCTTTACTTGGTGTCCTGTAGAAAAGAAAGGTAAAGACTGCTGGGATCCGTTTTGTAAAAATGCAGATTCTTGAGATATCAGGGGAGCCAGATTACTGTCTTTCAGAGTCTGGTTGTTGAAATCATTAACAAGATCAACTGCAGCTTTAGCATCGATGGCTCCCCAACCGTATTTGTAATCAGGCCCTGGGTTTCCAAGATCTGTAGCTGTATGCACAAGGATAGCTTTCATGGTGCTTGGGTACAATGGTGGTGGCACAGCACCAAAAGCATTAGGCTTAGTCCACTCCTCAGTCACTAAAGCTCCTACGCCACCTGCTACTGCAGTAGCCTCGCTTGTTCCACAGCCACTCTCATAGTCTGGATTGTCGTTATTCCACCCAGTTGAGATCATAAAGCCATTGGCACTATCGCTTATGGAACATCCTGGAGCAGTGATATCTGGCTTTATACGGCCAAAGTTGGCATTTGTATCATTAATTCCTGTGGGACCATAGCTTGACAAGTCAAGCGTCGTAAAGTCAGTGAAACCAATCGCACCTATCGTGATACTATTCTTTGCAGTACCTGGAGGGTCGATTGTCCAAGAATCTCTAATGTTTGAATCGGTCTCACGTTGATTTCCTGCTGCCTCAAATATGGTAAACCCACTAGGTCTAGTAGGATTTTCTCTTGCAAGTGAGTCTACTGCTATAGCAGAAGGCGAGTACCTGCCAATCCAAGACTTGGCAGAAGGTGTATCCATTGAAGAGATATGACTTGCAACTGACATTGAACCAAGATCCACTTGAGGTACACTTGGAACACCACTTATGATAAATGAAGCAATGTTGTCAAAAGCCGTATTATCAGTATAACTGGGTTGGGAACCATCAGGTAGGTCCAATCCATAACCCACTATGCCTGCACCGGGAGCCATACCTCTCCATTCCTGGTCATGAGCCGGAGGACATGCAGGAAAACATTTTGTGGCTTTCTTGCCAGCTGAATCGTTAAGAAGCGTACCGTCTCCAGCTACCAAGCCTGCCATCATCGTAGCGTGTAATCGATCATTTGTCATCTTTTGTAATGCAGATAAATTGTATGTTTGCATTTGTGGAGCCGTGAGCCGTAATGCAAAATCAGGATGGGGCTGGGGAGGTGCACCGTCAACAAGTAAAACTGTAACTCCATCTCCTTTCAAACCATATGGGGGATCTTCTAACGGAGTCGCCCTAACTGCATTTCTGGCATTCATATCTTGAGGTACAAGTGGGGGATCTACAATATCGACAAATTGCACATCATCTATCCCAGCAAGTGAACCTACTTTGCCCAGATCAAAGAACGCAGTAACAGATGGTATCAGCTTAACAGTTGCCTCTACGGTACCACCCAACTGGGTTATCTTGCTTACTACATCTGTCATGTTTGCATCCTTGTCAAGCACTGCAGTTACCACAACCTGCGAGTTGAAGATGGCCCATTCTGGGATAAGATTAATATCATTTGCCTTCAGTACGGGAGCAATCTTAAGATCGGTACTCAAAGGTCCTGCCCACCGTATCAAATGTGAACTAAATAGACTATTGAGATTGTTCAGGTTCGAGACAAGGGAAGATGCTACAAATGTATCGCCAGTAACATAATCAGTCAGGTTTATGCTGTTGTTTGCAACCGAGTTTTTATCAGTAGGTGTTGGCATTTTTGTAAACTGGAGGAGGAAATGCACCGTCTCGTTTGGTGCATGGTTTCCTTTTATTGCTGATATGTTTATTCCTTCGACTGGTAACAAATCGCCTGCCCGAAGATATATGTGGTATTGCTGCGGGATGGAAAAGCTAGTGTCGTGAATCGTTGTATCGCCCTCTGCTACTGATCTCTGCCCGCTGGCATCTGAGAAATCTACATATACAGCCTGAAGGTTTGTATCCGAAGTGAAAGATGTTATTCTGGAATCTAAACAGTACTGGTCTGGAACTGTAAAGGTACCGACGAAGAGGCCTGTTCCAGGTCCCGACTCAACAAGGGTAAACCCATCTGCAGCAGGCCCTGTGGAGTATCCCTTACTGTCGGTTGGCCCAACAAAACATCCATAACCTGACCATCTTGCTCCACCAATCTTTATCTCAAGCAGACGTCCAATAGGGCTGCCGTCTGGATAAAATCCAAGTCCTCCCCTTCCTATGGTATCTGCTGCCGGGTCTGAACCGGTTGGAACAGAAGTATAGATGGATACAAGCCCGCCTGTGCTAAGGTCTGGATCTCGTAGTGTGACTCTGGCAGTATCACCAATCTTGTACTGTCGAGAGTTAAATGATACTGTACCAGAGTTGGTTTGTATGTCTTGTTGAGCGGAGCTCTGTGTATTGACACCGTCTGCACCAAGATCAAGATATGTAATTTGGGGGGCTCGTCCTTCTGACTGGAGCATGTTGCTGATTGCAGCAAACTTGACATCACTTGAGATTGTACTCAATGTGCTGTAGGTTGACGCATCGAAGATATTCAGCTGGTTGAGCATCACATACCTGACAGAACCAGTAAAGACTCCTGTACTGCTGCCAGACTCTGAGAGCTCCCATCTGTATATGGC
>CAZMNT010000004.1:0-78780 GCA_964567715.1 uncultured Nitrosopumilaceae archaeon
TCTGTCTTGCAATCTTCATGTTTCCGTTTCCCACCTTGACAACTTTGCGTTCTGCCTGCAGTCCAACAAGAATTTTTACAATGTGCGAAATAAGCTCGTCAACTGATGTGTAAATTGAGCTCTCGATTTCCTTTTCATAATAGAACACAGAGAGCCCTATCCTATTGCCAGGGTCAATTCCCATTACAAGCGAGCTGTGGTGGATTCCAGATTCAAGTTTTTTCACTATCTTTCCTAGTACAATTGTAGGATCATAGTCAAATTCATCATCAAACAGAACAAGGCTTGTCGGCATCTTTGATGATTCCCTAACTGTTGTCAGAATCAGCCTTTTGTCAGAACTTGTTATTTCTTCAGGCAGGACAGAATTATAGTTCAGTTTTAGAGTTTTTAGAATATTTACAAATTTGAAGTAGGATCTCCCGTACACCGTTGCGACCGCAATGTTGTTTTGGGTTTGGTATGCTATACCTAAAATCGCTTCCTTGAAAATTTAAAGTTTTTTTGTATCCTAATGTTGATTATTGGGAATCATTTAGTTGTCAACAAGAGTATGGCTCTTGCCAGATCACCCTTGGCTTCAACTAGTGCCTTGGCGGCCTCTTCGGGAGAAACGTTTGCCTGCTGTGCAACCAGAGTTATGTCTTCTTGGCTGAAGACAGGTACCTCAAGTTCCTTTTCTTCATAGCTCTCGGCTATTACCTGAAAGATAGAGTTGTCTTTTGCCTTCATTTCTGTTACTGCAGGTTTTACAATGATAATCTCCTTTGTATCGGTCTTGATTATAACCTCCTGAACATTGTTGACCTCCTTCATTTCTAGGCCCATTCTGTCCAGCATTCTGCGCATTTCGCGGTTTCCGCCACGCATCATTTCCTATCTATTCTTCTTTCCTCTTGACTTTTTAAACTATCCCTAATTTTGATCGCAACCCCCCTTTTTAGGGAGCGCATCATTTTAGATGAGACTATGGCCTTTCCTACTGCAATTACCTTATTTCCATATAAAACAGGCACGTCGGAGCCAATCAGGATGTTCTTGCCGCACCATCTTATATGGTTGCAAATTACGGAATTGCCATTTTCCACAAATGGCTTTGAATCATCGTCTACCTCTACACAGTTTTCTCGAAATTTCTTGCTTTTCATGAGCATTTGGGCAAAATTTGGGGTGATTGCAAGCCCTCCATCAATTCTTAGAGTGCACAAAAGCGTATCATCTTGATATACATGCTGTATTCTACCTGTTTTCTTTGAATAGGTAAATCTGAGGTTTTTTGGCAGATATCTTGAAACGCCTGCGCCAAAGAGTACATCAATGGTATATTTGATCTTAAGAGTCGAGTCCACTAGTTTACTTACTTGCAGGTCACTAATAATTCTACAAGGAATCTGGACTATATAGTAAAGCCTAACAACTATATAGAATGTCCCAGAACATATTTTGTATGGGAAATACTGAGGAAATGAGAAAAATACAGTTCACCGGCAAATCTTCCTATATTGTGTCGTTGCCAAAAAACTGGATTGCAGACATGGGACTAAAACAAGGAGATCAGGTTGCCGTAGTTCGACAAGGGGTTTCCACGTTACAGATTGTTCCTCTAAAGCATCACAACAAGCCAGTTGTTACCGAAGATGCAACTATTGAGATAAAACCAGATGACGAGTGTGCCGTAATTATAAGGAAGCTTATCTCGCTTTACCTGCTTGGCTTTAACATCATAAATGTAAAACCAAAACTTGGAAGGCTCAAGCCCACTCAGAGAAATGCAGTAAAGGAAGCAGTGAAAGGAATTCTGATGGGAACTGAGATCATTGCAGACTCTACAGAAGGAATCACCATCCAGGTTCTGATAAATCTCTTTGAGCTGTCAGTAGATGGAGCATTGAAGAGAATGTTGATAATTGCAAAATCAATGCAGAACGACGCGCTGCTTGCACTTGGAGAGGCCAACTATGACTTGGCAAAAGAAGTTATTGCAAGCGACGACGAGGTGGACAGGTTCAGCTTTTACATAATACGCCAGCTGAAGATTGCGATTCAAAATGAACACATGCTAAAGGAGATGGGAATAGAGTATCCACACCACTGCCTTGGATACAGGCTGATTGTCAAAAACATCGAGCGTGTGGGTGATCATGCCACGGAATTAGCCAAGGACCTTTTGGAATTTAAAAAACCCGTCAAGAAATCTGTGCTAGAGCCAATCCAAGAACTCAGCACGTTCGCATTAACAGTGCTTGACGAGGCTTGTCTGTCGCTTTTTAAAAAGGACTTTAACCAAGCCGAATTGACGGTAGAAAAGAGCGCAGAGATTTTCAAGTATGAAAAGAGAATATTGGACAGCATCAAGTCGATTAGGGACGACGAAGAGATATACCGCGTCAGGCGCATGAACGAGAGCATACGCAGGATAGCGGAATATGCAAGTGACATTGCTGAGATAGTCATGAATATGACTATAGAGAAAAGCCTGCGAAAGCAATAGATACGAATAGACAGAAACTGTACACATTGAGAGATTCTGCCATACTGATTACGTACGATAAAGAAGATGTGGTAAAGGAGGCGCTTGCTCTCTGTGATGCAGCAGGTTATGAACCAAAAAAGATCATACAACAAAAGTTTCTTAACAGGGCCAAGTTTGGTCTAGGTGAAGGAAAGGTTGAGGAGCTCAAAGAACTTGTCAGTTCCTTAAAGCCATCTGTCATCATTTATGACGAGATATTAAGGCCGAGCCAAAACTACAATCTGGCATCTACCCTCAAGACCAAGATTTTGGACAGGGAGATGCTCATCTTGGAAATTTTTGAGCGCAGGGCACGAAGCTCGGAGTCAATGCTTCAGGTAAAGCTTGCTCAGCTAAGATACGAGATGTCAAGGGCCAAGGAACGTGTAAGGCTTGCAAAGATGGGAGAACAGCCAGGCTTTATGGGCATTGGCAAGTTCGAAGTTGATGTATACCACAACGACATAAGAAACAGAATGAATAACACCAAGGCAAAGCTTCTCAAGTCATCAAAACAGCGCGAGCTGCACAGACAGGCAAGGAAAAGAATTGGATTCAAGACAGTCTCTCTTGCAGGATACACATCAGCGGGAAAAACTACGCTGTTTAATACACTGACTGGGGAGCAAAAAGAAGAAAGCCCGAATCTCTTCACCACACTTTCGACTACCACAAGAAAGATTGTTTTGCAGGATTTGGAGGTACTGATATCTGATACTGTAGGCTTTATCAGCAAACTTCCTGCGTATATGATTGAGGCATTCAAGTCAACACTTGAGGAACTTGTTTACACAGACATTGTAATAGTTGTAATAGATGCAAGCGATCCCCTCGTAGAGCTGAAGAAAAAATTTGGAAGTTGCGTGTCTACCTTGGATGAAATTGGCGTAAACCACGAGAAGATAGTTTTTGTACTCAACAAATCTGACCTTGTCTCAGAAGAGGAAATAATTGGAAAGGCAAACCAGATAGGCCTGAAGGATAACAAGAAGTGGCTGTCAGTCTCAGCGGCAACAGGTTACAACATCTCATCACTTAGAGATCTTGTCTACCACATTCTTGAGGATCAGCCCATGTTGGATGAAAAGAAGCCAGAAGCAGAGCAAGAGATAGAAATCAACTATGAGGATTGAAGTTCTAAGAATAGGCCAGAGACTTGTAAGGGATGATAGGGTAACAACCCACGTCGCTTTGGTATCAAGGGCATTTGGTGCATCAAAGATATTGATGTATGACGCAAACCCGGAAATCAAGGAGACAGTTTCCAAAGTGAATAGAATGTGGGGCAGTGATTTCCAGGTTGAGATAATAGAAGAGTGGAAGAAGGTTCTCAAGGCAAAGAAATCAGCCTCATACAAGATTGTTCACCTTACAATGTATGGAGAGAACATCAACTCGGTACAAGCCAAGTTAAGAAAGGAGGACAAGATTTTGGTGGTAGTTGGGGCAGAAAAGGTCCCAAGAGAAGTATATGATCTGGCTGACTATAACGTAGCCATTGGAAGCCAGCCACATTCTGAGGTAGCTGCGCTTGCCATATTGCTTGATAGGATACTTGAAGGCAAGCAGTTTCAAAAGAAGCACGCCAATGCACAGCGCAAGATAATCCCTACAGCGAGGGGAAAAAGAGTAGCAAATAAAACCACGCTTAAATATGGAGACGGGAAGGAGGATTTTGAATGAACCTAGAGCATGAGGATCCTTTTGTAAAGATAGCTGCACTGATTGGCGGAGATGAATATCTCAAGGTAGCAAGATCCCTCCTAAATACAGAGGATGCAACAGACGAGGAGATTGCAAGCTCGACAGGTCTTAGAATAAACATTGTGAGAAAGGTTCTCTATGACCTCTTTGGAAAAGCTCTCATAACAGGGATAAGGGTAAAGGACGAAAAGAAGGGCTGGTTTGTCTACAGATGGAGAGCAAGAAAGGACGAGGTAGACAACTTTATCGAGAACCAAAAAAAGAAGATCGTAGAAAGGCTGCAACAAAGACTAGACTATGAAAACTCTGCAGACTTCTACCACTGCGGAAATGCAGACTGCCAGAAACTGACTTTTGAGAAGGCGCTGGACCTTTCCTTCAAGTGTCCCACCTGCGGAAAACTAGTCAACCTATCAAAAAACGACAAGCTGAAAAAATCGCTCCAAGCAAAAATTGACCAGCTTCGCAGCGACTTGAAGCATTAAAGGATATAGCACAAAATTATTTCGTTTCCTATCCTTTGTACCTCTTTTAGCTTGAAAGAGTATGATATGTCGCTAAACCCGCGGCCCCCTACAAGAGATATCGCCTCTTTTCCTCCCACGATGTAGGGGGTTATTGTTACAAGAATTTCATCGACCAGTTTTTCTTTTAAAAAGTACCAGTTGGTCGTTCCCCCTCCCTCAACAAGTATCTTTCTGATTCTTTGCTTTGCAAGTATTGATAACAGCCTTTTGAGATTGATTCTTTTTGTGCCGCACCTTGTAACTTGCACCCCTTTTCTTGCAAGAAGCGAGGTCTTTTTGGATGATGCCATCTCTGATACCACTATTATGGTGGGAACATCTTTTGCAGTTCTTACAATTTTGGAATTGAGCGATATGCCCGCCCTAGGATCCAAGATTATTCTTGTGGGGTTTTTTCCTTTCGAATATCTAACGGTGAGTGAGGGGTTGTCTACATCGACCGTGTTTTTTCCAACAAGTATTGCATCTACAGACCCTCGAAGATTGTGCATCCGCATGATGTCCTTGTCTGAAGAAAGTCTTGACCTTCCTGTGCGTGTGGCTATCTTTCCGTCTATACTCGTTGCCGCGCTGAGTATCACATATGGCTTAGATCTTGCCATGCACCAGCTCCCCTTCAAACATTACTGCTCTTATTGTGTTCTCTGATGCCCGGTGCACAATTGCTGCATGCGGGTTATGCATAGGTTCCAGATCAATTGAGTGCTTTTCCACAAAGATACAGTCAGCAAAACCGTTTTTTTGTATGACTCCTATCTTATTGCCCAGTAGGCCTGCAGCGTTGACTGTTGCCATCTTGAGTATAGATTTTGGTGATATCCTTGTCCTATTCATGCCCATAGAGACCTTCCATAGATAATCCATCTCCCTGAACATGTCAGGCGAGTTTACCATTACGTTATCGGTACCAATTGTTACATTGCATCCTGTTTTAGTCATAAGATTAACGTCAGGTATGCCCCCTGCAAGTGCGCCGTTGGCGCGTGGACACACTACAATGGTAGTCTTTCTTCTTGCTGCACGCAAGAGATCACTTTTAGACGCATATGTCATGTGTACAAGTAGGTGTGGCCTTGCAAGCAGAGCCCTCTGCGTCTCTGTCTTTTTCAGTGTCTTCTTTGATATGTTGTTGCTCTCTTCTGTCTCTGCCGAGTGGATTGCCCGTATGGTCTTTTGCCTTGCAAAGTGTTGCAGTACAGAGTTGCTAAACTCGTTTGGACCACTTATTCCAAGGCCGTTACATTGTTTTAGCAATATTTTAAGATCAGATTTTTTCGAATCTGGTAATGGCATGTGTTGTCTTACTGATTTTGAGTCCTGATAGTAGTTTATTCTGCCTAAAATTATAGGTCTTATCGGAATTCCAGTTGTTGCTTTTTGTAGTATGCTTATTCCTTCTAGTCCTCCCTCTCTGAAATCGACAAAGGTGGTTATCCCTTTTCGAACCATCGAGATGCAAGAGTTTCTGATAAAATTGGTAAGATGGGAGACCTCGGAGTTTTTCAGTATTTTTTGTTTAAACCCATTCACAGGATGAATCTTTGACTCTACACTGGAGTTCATTCCGACATCCTTTCCTATCGAGTCTCCAATATGGGTGTGCGAGTTGACAAAGGCTGGAATCATCAAGAGCCCTTCGCAGTCAACCACCCGTTCTTTTCTGCTTGGTGCCAGATCCTTTCCTATCTGTTTTATGTATTTGTCAGAGACTCTGACGTTTGTGTTTAGAACATAATCAAGTTCTGTGCCGTAAAGAAGGCTGACATTTCGAATTAACATGTAAGCTCAAGAATTCTTTGTGCCGACTTGCCAGAATCTCGAATCTCTCGTATGGTATCAAGCGATTTGGTGGCCATCTTTGCAGCATCACGACCAGTCCTCGCATTTCCAATGCCGCAGTTAAACGATATGCCGTGCTGCTCCTTTATCAAGTCAAGGAATTTAGAAATCTCTTCTTTTGCAATCTTGGAGCTAATTATCATAAAGTTATCTCCTCCCATGAAGAATACAAGAGAGTCCTTCTTTAGGAAAAATTCCGACATGGAAGCATACAGTTTTACTATTAGTGACGATATCTCGTAAGGTGATTTTTTGGAAGATATTGATGTAGAACCGTCCATGTCCATGTGTATTATTTGCACATCGTCTGTCCCGTTTTGCAGCGGCTGACCAAAGATGTTGTGCTCTTTATCAAGAATAATCTTCATCCTTCTTGCGTGGTCTGCGTTTGAGTTTGCCTCAAAGGGAGTCTTGCCCTGCCCTATTGTCATGGAGAGGCCCAGATCAAAGTGTTTAGCAAGTTTTTCCTGGATCTCAGCATGATCCTTTACTGTAAGGCCATTTGTAATCACAAAGATTTCATCAAGCCTGTTTGGAAAGGCAAGACAGTTCTTTTCTGAAAACAAGTTTTGAATCTCACGATACAGCGCTGCCTGAAACATCTGCAGCTTGTGCTCCCTGTCGCTTCCAAAAGTCAAGGTCCAGGGGCCGTACCCTGTAATCTTGATTATTGTGAGTTGGATCATTTCAAATCTTTCCCAGCTCGTCATGCAATCTTTGAGCAGCCTCTACTGCCCTTTCTGCAACTGGCCTTATTCTTTGGTGTGCATGCCTGTAGCTCATGCCAGGACCTGTTATTCCAAGCGAGACGGGTTTTTGATATTTTAACGAAAGTTCAATCAGTGTCTTTGCAGCCACGTTTGCAATTAGCTCGTCATGTTTTGTCTGGCCTTTTATCACTGCCCCAAGTGTTACCACAGCGTCTACCTCTTTCTTTTTTAGAAGAGCATCAATTACAATTGGCATATCAAAGACCCCGGGAACCTTGCAGGCGTGGCTTATGTTCATCTTAAGAGAATGTGCCTTTTCAAGGGCAACCTCAAGCATTCTTGAGGTTACTTCACCGTTGAATTCTGATACGACAATTGCTATATTCAAATTCAATGCCCCTTTGCGTATTCTACAAGCTTGCTGCCATCAAAATACGGAATGGCATTTTGCTTTGCATATTTTTTTGCCTTTTCGGCAGAAAGTGCTCCATATGTTTCAGAATCAAGCATCTCACAGATTACAGTTATTGGAGAGAGGCCTGCCAGAGTAGCCAAGTAAACCGACATCTCTGTATGTCCAAGCCTGTCAGATAATAGTCCTTCTGATGCAATAAGAATGGGCACATGTCCTGGTGTTTTAAAACTAGAATTGAAGATCTCCTTCTTGCCTGTCTCTGAACTTTTGTAGAGTTTTGCCACTTCAGACATTGTTAGTGCCCTGTCCCTGTCGGTGACACCCGTGTATGTGTTTTTATGATTGATTGAGATTGAAAATGACGGTCTGTCCCCATATGGAGCCTTGCCAATAATCATGCGTTTGGAGGTGTCATCAAAGTTTTGCGAGGTTGAGAGTATGTCATGCATGAAGTACAGGCCCAAGTTTTTTGCAAAAGCGTTGTTGATTGATAGACATACGATCCCACCAGCGTCCTGTCTCATTCTTGCAATGTGTTCCGGCGTGACACAGTCAGCAGCAACTACCATGTCCACCTCGTTTTCCCGCGTCTTTCCATCGTGAAGCAGGACAAAGTCTCCTCTTTTCAGTGAGGACAATGCTTCTTCCAAGGACATGAATGATCAGCTTGAAATTATAATTATAAATCTTACTACAAAATTGGTTGCTACCATAAAAGTGGTAGATTACTACTCTTCAGACAGGATATACTTGGCAAGGACGTCGGTTTCAATATTAACTTTGTCACCGACTTTTTTCAGTCCAAGATTTGTCACTTTCATAGTATGAGGAATTATTGAAACTGAAAACTTGTTTTTTATTTTATCAACAATTGTCAAGCTTATGCCGTCAACTGTTATGGAACCTTTCTTTGCAACATATTTTGCAAGCTCTTTTGGAATCTCTATCCATAGTTGTACTTGGTTAGACTGCTTGTCTATTTTTAAAATTTTTCCAGAACTGTCAACATGTCCAAGCACAAAGTGTCCTTCCAACTTGTCACCAACCTTTAGGCTGCGTTCTATGTTTACTCTGTCTCCGGTTTCCAGAGATCCAAGGTTAGTTCTCTTTATTGTTTCACCAACCATCTCAAACTCTGCTATATCTTTTGTAATACTTACTACAGTAAGACAGACTCCGTTTATTGCAACGCTGTCACCTATCTTGAGTCCCCCTGCAAGTTTGCCAAGGCTTATCCGCATTTTTGCTTCGCTACGAGTCTTTGTGTTCTTTTCAAATTTTTCTATCTTGCCTAGCCCTTCAATAACTCCTGTGAACATCAAGCGACATGGTTTTATGGATTAGACTTGATTTATGTGATTCTGTCTTGCTGACAAAAATTCTCAGATTATGCAGTTCCAACAGATGCAAGGAGGGCTTTGGCTCTCTTAAAGTGGACCTCGTCAATCATCTTCCCTTCCACCTTTGTTGCTCCTTTCTTTGTTTTCTTTACAGACTCGTAAGCATTGACGACTTTTTTTGCCCATTCTATCTCCTGGTTTGTCGGATGAAATATCCCATGTACTGCCTGGATCTGATTTGGATGTATGATGGTCTTTCCCGCATATCCTAGGCTTTTTGCCAAGGTGCAGTCTTGTTCAAGGCCAGCAGCGTCGTTTAGGTCCTGCCATATTGCATCAAGAGCATACTTTCCTGCGGCTTTTGCATCTATTGGGATCTTGGTCCTGGCATACTTTGCCCCTTCTGCCTGTTTGGTGTATTCTACACCCAAGTCATTGAGCAGGTCAAAGACCCCAAATACCAAGGCCGATATGCGCTTGCTTGAGGATGCAATAGAGTAGGCGTTTACCACTCCTTCGGCAGACTCTATGGATGCCATAAGTTCTATTGGCTTTAATTTTTGGCTCTTTTCCAAGGTTGCCAGAGTTTTCTCTATTTTTTTTATTTCATTTACGTTGTTGACTTTGGGTATAACAATGCCGTCTATTCCTTTTTGAACTATTGCAACAAGGTCGTCACCTACCATTCCTGACACAGGCGAGTTTGTCCTGACATAGATCTCGGCTTGATACTCTGAGCATTTTTGTAGCGCTTCTTTGATCAGGTTTCTTGCAGATTTTTTTTCCTTAAGCGGAACAGAATCTTCAAGATCAAAACAAATTATATCAGCAGAGAGTGTCTTTGCCTTTTCTAAAAAGCGCGAGTTGTTGCCTGGTACAAATAAAAGACTACGTAGGAGTCTTGACATAAAATTGGTTGGACTATGGCTTCATTAAGATTTTGCCAAAGAGTCCTTTACCAGTCAACATCTTTGTGTGTGCCTCAGCTGCATTTTCAAAGCTGTATGTAGAATCAATTACAGCCTTTATCTTCTTCTTGCCCATCCAGTAGAGGCCTTGGTCCAGCTCTGCCTTGGTTCCTTGCGTAGAGCCCAAGATGTTTGTTCCCTTGAAGAAGATGTGGCGTAGGTCGGTCTTTGCATCATAGCCTGTTGTTGCTCCACATGTAACGAGTGTTCCACCATACTTTAGTAATGTAAGTTGTGTGTTCCAGTGTGTCTGCCCAATGTGGTCAAACGTAACGTCGATTCCACCATATGGCTTTGCAATCTCTCTTACCTGCTTGCCCCAGTCTTCTTTTCTGTGGTCAACTGCGTGATCTGCACCAAGCTGCTTTAGCTTGTCAAGCTTGTCGCCACTTGCAGTTGAGATTACGGTGCAATTGTAAAGTTTTGCAATTTGGATTCCAAATGATCCCACGCCAGAACCTCCTCCCATGATTAGGACTGTCTGTCCCGGTCGTATCTTTGCTCTGCCTACCAACATATGCCATGCAGTAAGAAGTGTCATTGAAGCAGCTGCTGCCTCTTCAAAGCTTACACCTTCAGGAATCTTTGCAACATTGACTTCGGGCAAGTGAGTAATCTCGGAAAATCCACCCCACAGAGGACCTGTCTGGAATCCCCAGATGGTTCTCTTCTGGCAGTCATATTCGCGTCCGTCAGTGCATGCCTGGCATACCCTGCATGACATGTTAGAGTGAGAAACAACTCTATCACCGACCTTGAAACCTGTAACGTCCTCGCCAACTGCAATTACTTCGCCTGCAGCATCAGAACCGGAGATGTGTGGCAGTGGTACTGCTACTGGCTGGCCTCGCATTCCCCAGATGTCATTGTAGTTTAGTGCTGCTGCCTTTACCTTAAAGACAACCTCGTTTGGTTTTGTTTTGGGGTCTGGGATTTCTTTTACTTGTAAGATTGATTTGTAATCGTCGTTTGGAGCATATTTTTCATAAACAACTGCTTTCATAAGTGGTTTCGACTGATTTACCCCTAATATATTTTCCCAGAGTTATCTTCGATTTATCCTAAAATCGCGCTTTGGCTGCTGGATGGAAAGCAAGATTTGTTTTAGCTGATCGTCTGAGATCTGGTTGTGCAGCTTTCCTTGTGATGCCATGCCTAGAAGATAGTTCTCCACCATGGCAGCAAGCTCGGGTTTTACCATTCTAACATTGTTCAACCGTAGTCGTGCCTCTGGTGCAAGCAGAGTTCGCAGTGCTTGTTCTTTTAATGCGTTGACTTCAGCGTCGGAGGGGTTTTTCTCGCCGCTCGGATCTTGGTTGCTCATATAAGATCACTAGGAATACTTCTTAAGGTTTGGATTTTTTGCAACGAGTTCGTTTAGTATCTCAGTTGATAGGCGGTCAATTTTTTTCATTCCCTCATGAGAGATTGTTCTTCCCTTTCCTTCTACCTTGTCAAGATACCCAAGTTTTTCCAAGTTGTGGATGGCAGTTCGAATTATTGCACCTCCAGCATCTCTGTGGTGTGCTCCGCTATATCCTACCGCCTTTGTGCCGCCGTACATTGTTCGAAGATCTTGTACGCCTACAGGACCGTGCAGGTAAATTTTTCTCAGAAGGGATGCACATCTAGTATAGTACCAGTCACTTTGTTGTGGAGGTCTTACTGCATGAGAGCCAGTCTTGACAAATGGTATCCAGCTTGGTGGGTTTACGTCCTCACCTTTTAGAATCTCCGATAATCTGTTAATCAGTAAATCTGCCGGTACGTCGTATGCCTTTGCCATAAAATCCAAAAATCAAAGCTCGTTTTATAAATCATAGACTTTTGGCAGATGATTTTTTTATGATTTTTCTATATGTATGATTACAAAATTTGCACGTTATGCGTATCGACTTTACATCGGATCTGCCAATCCGAATTCTTGCTGTAAATCCAGGCACGATAAATTTCTTGCACTTTTTGCAAAAGTTCATCCTAAGCTCGTATGGCATTCTTACTCTATATTTCATGCTCATCCTCTTTGCCAAGCCTGCCTGTCGCTCCGCTAGCTCTGGATTGTACCTCGCGTTTGACGTGGCGTTTTGAATCAAAATGTGCATTCTTTCGAGTACGAGTTCGCGAAGACCTGCCTTCATGTTAGTTAAATAAGAACTGTCCTTAAAATAGAAATCTTGCTTTCGCTTGTGATTGCGGAATCAGCGTTGGAGATGATACCAAAAGAACTTCAGAATCACAAATCGGTTCTTGCTTCGGCCAAAAGACTTGGCAAAAAGCCATCTGAGATCCTGCTTGACGTATCATGGCATTTTGCTGCAATGAAGGGAATAAAAAATGAGATAAAGAGGGGCAGACCAGACTTGATACACTTTTGCCTCCTTGAGGCCTGTAGCATATCTCTCTATTTTGAAAACAAGCTTGAAGTCTTTGTGCATACGGTTGATGACAGGGTAATATTTTTGGACAAATCAGTTAGGCTGCCCAAGTCATATCACAGGTTTGCAGGTCTAATTGAGAAGTTATATTCTGAAGGCAAGATAGAAGAAGACGGAAAAAAGCTGCTTGAAATAAAGAAGATAAATTTTGAAGATCTTATCAAAAAGATCAAGCCCAAGCAAGTAATTGGACTTTCAAGTAAAGGAATCGCATCTTCTTATCAACAGCTTGCAGAAGAAGCTGATTCAAATACATGCATTGTTATTGGAGGTTTTGCAAAGGGCCAGTTTTCTGATAAAACTGTAAAACACTTTGACAAGACAGTATCAGTTGACAAAAATCCTCTTGAGGCTCACATAATTATTTCTCGGGTCCTGTACGAGCTCGAAAAAAGAATTATTACATAGTCGTTAGATTGGCACAGTGAGCGGTCGTAGTATAGTTTGGTTAGTACACTGGCCTTCCAAGCCCGTTACCCGGGTTCAAATCCCGGCGACCGCATACTAATCTGTGAGTTCAAATCGTAGATACAATTACGCCTTAAAAAGAAAAAATTCTCAATATAGCATGGAAACAGTAGACGAGATATATGACTACCAGTACACTTTGCAAAATGCCTACAAATGTCTTGAAGAATGTAAGATATCACAGCATGACAAGGAAATAATCAGAAGGTTCATCGAACACCTCTCAAGCATGGGCGTAAGTAAAGGAGGCTTGCTAAGTATCTCTTTCACCTAAAGAACTTTGCAGAGCACCCGCCTCAAAGCCTACTGACAGCATGGCCTTGTCCCTTGATGTAGATGCTGTCTTTATCATGGTCTCAACCTCGCTGCTTGTAAAAAATTCTGGTTGTTTTCTCTCGTTTGGCTTGATTGCTTTGTGCATCCATCTTACTTCGTCGGGCCATGGCGTCTCCTTGTCCACATTGCCAGATCTTACATACTTGCAGAATCTTTTTACAGCCAAGATGCAATCTGATGCAGTGTGTGGCGCATAGCTTGAGCTGTTGAGCCATGACACAAAATATTCCATATCTGCACGTCTTGCATCCTCGATCTGTACACCCGGGACTGAGGGCTGAATCTTTCCCTGTTGATCCCACGGTGAATCTGCATATGCAGGCGTTACATTGATTGAGTACAGTACTGGAGTGGATACAAGTATCGATATTACAGAAATTGACTTTGACAGAGTTTTGTTGCCCAACGTGTACTGTACGTCTTTTTGGTTTTTAAGCCGGACTCACTCCAGCGATAAGTAACAATTTTCTTTTCAGGAAATTATTTTCTTTGATGCAAGATACTGTATCAGATTCAGAAAGGTCGAGTCGTCTATCTTTCCTTCAAACCACCACCCAGCAACGCCTTTGAGCCAGTGTGGAATCTGAATTGTACCTTTGCCGTATAGGGTTTGCCCAGTCATGTTTTGCAGTAAATTGTAAAAATCAGAGTCTGCCACATGGCCGTTTGCCCAAAGCCCTGCTATTCTTTTTGCACCGACTGAACTGAAGCTGTACTGTGTATTTGTGCTATTTTTGAGACCAGATACGTAAAACCATGCTATGCCCAGCTCCGTTTTATTGACAAGTGTTCCATTCAGAAAGACAGTATTTCCTGCAGTGCCAAACTTGGTATCATCAATGTTGACTGCCCGGAGGGTTACCTTGCCGCCGTTTCGGAGCTGCGGATAATCACTGATCTTGAAAACCGTAATGTCAAAGATTCCCTTTTGCGTTTCGTTTGGTAACAGGTACTTTGTTATTACCTCACCCCCCTGATGCTCCATTAGCTCGGACGCAAAACTTGATTGCAATGGGTTGATCAGCTTGTGGTCAGGATCAGCATACAAATAGTCTATTGTCTCCTGCGGAGCTTTGTTGCAAATCTCATGTCGCCATGTCGCAGTAGATTTTATTGCATCAATCATTAGTTGGCCATGAAGAAACTCGTGATACAAGACTACGTCGTTTTCTACTTGATGAACTGGAGGGTCCACCCCCGTCTCGTTTAACAAAACGTCAGGATTGAGCCGCAGCTTGTTGTTGCACTGTAGTGTAACCTTTCCTGCCTCTGTTGTGACAAGACAGTCCCACGTGTAGGACCCACCTATGATCTGATCTTCGTGGACTGTGGTCTCATCAAATTTGGCAAGCCTTGTGGTGATTGCAGCCACTACAAAATTATTGGTATCGTTAGAGTTGCACGGAAAGCTTATGATTAGTGGTTTTCCAAGTGTCTGAATTACATCGGTTACATCTTTTTTTGGAACGTCTACCTTTTCAAATTGGCCAAGCAACTGGCTAAATAGACTCTGTTCTTGCTTGGTGGGGATCTCATATGCATATGCCGACGAAAAACTTGCAAGAAATAATACAGTGATTGTAATCCAGAAAACTTTCAAGATGCCAACTTCACTTTACAAATCATTGGTTGCGGCTTGACTGTACCTGGCTCTTGAATTCATCCCATGCAGGCTTTGTCATGTTGTTTACGTCAATGAGACCTGTGCTGCACAGGTATGCAGCCGTGTTGTTTAGTAGAATATCATTTCCAAATCCAGTCTGTATGTTTGTGTTAAGGCCGTTGTAGCACGTACTAAATGGCCTGTCATACTGCCTGTACCATGTCATAAATTCAAACTTGGACCCGTTCTTCCTGTAAAAATCAAATGCATCCCTCATGAATTTTACCTGGTTGTCCTCCGTGCCATTGACTGTCTTGGAAGTAGCCCACCCTATTTCCATCAATCCAATGTTTTTACCCCCAGAGTAGTTTAGCATTTGTTGTAGGTCTTGTGCTGCTTTGTCAGGTCCCTTTGTCTGATAGAACAGTAGATCAACTGGAGAGTATGAATAGGCCACAAAATCACCTTGGTTCAGTTTTTTTGCCATGTCACCATCATAGTGATTTATCAGATCGTTTAAAGAGAACCAGTTTCCAAACTTGACTGTTGGATGCTTTGCCTTGAGCTTTGAATACACCGAATCAAAATAGTCCACATATTTTGGAATGTCGTTAGGATGGTCCCTAAAGTAAACGTTGAGGTCTCCGCCTATTATCACATAATCAACGATATAGTATCTTGACAAAATTGTATCAAGCGTGCTTGCTGTCTGGTTTGCAAGTTTCTCGTCAAAGGCTGGCTGCTGTCCTATCCACTTTGGAAATGGTCCAAGCTGTTCGTTGTTTATTATAGAAAAGTAGAGTGTAACGTTGAGGCGCTGCTCCCTGTTTAGTCCCATCAGGATGTCATAGGTTTTCCAGTTGAAGGTTCCCTCTTGTGGCTCGATAACTGGCCACAACATGTAGACATTGTTCCTACCAATCCCAGTCGATGCAGCCTTAATGTAGGCATTGCGTATTTGATCAACTGTTGGTCTCTCAGCTAGCGGCATGATCACTAGACCAAGTTTTGGGTTTGGTGTGATCTGAGCTGGCGTTGTGGGTTGTACCGCAAGAAAGAATACTGCTATTGCAACTGCTACAGCAGCTGCACCAATGGCAACACCAATTGCCTTTTTCTTTGATTTGAAGCCAGTTACCTTTTTGTCTCCAGACTCCGTCATAGCAGCATCGCTGCTGTTTTTCTTCAACGCTCTTTTCAGTGGAGGGTGATCCTAAAAGAGTTTGGATTTGAATGAATTGTGGTATCTATCCAGAGGTACAGCCGCTGTATCCACACTCGATGCATATATTGCATCCTTCTGCAAACACTAGCGAGTTTTTGCATGTAGGACAGAGTCTTTCTTCGATCTGTTCTGCAGTAAGTTTCGGTTGCGGCTGTGTTATTTCTGCTTCTGGGATCTTTATTGCAAGTGCCCGCTCCACCTGGCCATGCAGGTATGCATTTGTGATGTTCTTTGAGATATAGTCAGCCACATATACACTCGGAGTAACCTGGAAGGTTTTCTGCACATTGTCTCCTGTCATGTGAAGCACCTGCTCGTGTCTTGAGCCGTCCCTAAATACAGTAATTCCCTTCAGTCCAAGTTCGTGAGCTAGAAGATATGCAGCCTTGACGTCGTCAGATGATACGTCGTTTGGCATGTTGATTGTCTTTGCAATGGCATTTCCAATCCACCTCTGCCATACACCTTGTGCCATGAGGTGGTCTGTCCAGTGAATGTCCATTGCTGTCACAAATATCTTCTGCATCCATTCCGGAATCTCTGGAATGCCTTTTACCGAGCCATAGTTGTTTGCAATCTTTTCAAGTATCTGATCATTGTAGAGGCCGTGCTCTTTTAGAACTGCCTCAAATATCTTGTTCGTATAGAAGAACCTGCCTACTGTGACTCGCTTCTCAAATACGAGTGCAAACATTGGCTCCATTCCATTGGAACAGTCTGCAATCATGGACAGCGTTCCTGTCGGTGCAACTGTGGTTGTCAGAACGTTTCTTATCCCATGCTTTTGGATCTTTGCTATCAAGGCATCCCAGTCATAGGTACGGGCGTTCTTTGGCTTTTCATAGTAGCCTGCTACCGGAATCTTTCCTTCCAGATATTCCGTCTTTGAGCACAGCGGGAACGGCCCTCGTGTCTTTGCAAGTGCGATGCTTTCCTCCATGGAATAATATGTCAGTGCTTCGGCCAGCTTCTCCTGGAACTCGTATCCCTCTTGCGAGTTGTACGGGATACGTAGTTTGAACAGCAAGTCTGCCACTCCCATCACTCCAAGTCCTATTCTTCTAGAGTCCTTTGACGCCTTGTCTATCTCTGGAATTGGATAGTTGTTGACGTCTATTACATTATCCAAAAATCTTGTTGCCTTCCTAATTGTTTCCTCATATCTTTGCCAGTCAAACTCATACTGTCCGTCTGCCTTTCTTTTTACAAAGTTAGACAGATTGATTGATCCGAGGTTGCATGATTCGTACGGATACAAGCTTTGCTCACCACAAGGATTTGTTGCGCGCAGTGGGACACCTCTTGCTTTTGCAAACACATTATACTTGTTGATAAGATCAAAGAAGATAAGACCAGGCTCTGCACTCTTCCATGCAGAAAGTGCAATCAAGTCAATCAAGTGGTGTGCATTTACTTCCCGTATTGGAGATTTGTCAATCGGATTTCGGAGTGTGTATTTTCCGTCTGATGAGTTTACCAATGCCTCCCAAAAGTCCTCCCACACACCTACACTTACATTAAAGTTTTCAAGCACTCCAGGCTTTGTCTTGGCAGTGATGAACTTCTCAATGTCGGGGTGCCACACCTCCATTATTCCCATATTTGCACCTCTTCTCTTGCCTCCCTGCTTGACCACCTCCGTTACAGTGTTAATTATATTCATGAAGGATACAGGCCCTGATGCCACTCCCGATGTGGAGGCCACCATGTCTCCCTCCGGCCTAAGATCAGAGTAGTTTATGCCTACTCCTCCGCCTGACTTGAATATCAGTGCTGCATCAGATGACGATTTCATTATTTTTTCCATGTCGTCAGGCATTGCAAGCACAAAGCATGCGGAAAGCTGTCCAAGTCGCGCTCCTGCGTTCATCATTGTAGGCGAGTTTGGCAGATAGTCTTGCGAGGCCATCATGTCATAGTATTCATGAATTCTTTCTCCATATTGCTCTAATTTGTTGGCTGCAAGCATTGTAAGAAATTCCTTGATGTTCACCTTTATCTGACCCCTTTTGGCAAGGTCAATGTAGTGCTGGATAAGTGATCTAAAGTGATACTTGTTGAGATAGTACTTGCCTATCTTGAATTTGTAGTCAAAGTCGTCCAGTTTTTCCAGATATCTTGCAGCGTCCTCCGTGTTCTGGATCTGTCCCTCTTCCACGCTGAAGACTGCTGGATCTTTTAGAACGTCAGAGATGCCAACAAGTGTTGCAACCCTTTCAAACATCTCGCTTGGGCTCTCCCTTATCTGGCCCTTGTTGTTTCTCAGGAGGTATCGCGATGCCAGAACCCGGAGGCAGTTAAGATCAAACTTCTTTGCAACGGAATCAAGTAACTTGGATTCAAGTACCTTCATCTTTTCTTCTCTAAGTCTTCGGCGCTCGTGTCTGTACAGTATGTATGCCTTGGCGATCTCTCCCCGTCCCTCCTCAATCAAGGTTGATTCCACCATGTCCTGAATGTCTTCTACGCTTGGTGATTCAGAGGAGGAATAGCCATGAGTTACAAGTTTTTCAGTAACACGGTTTGCCAGCTTGTCAGCCAAGCCGTGATCCGGCCTACCACAAGCTATTAATGCTTTATAGATTGCGTTTGAAATTTTATCTTTTTGGAATGATGATAGCCGACCATCGCGCTTCTTGACTTCAATGATCGAATTTTCTATTTGTGAAAAATCTGTCATTTCATACTCCCCGCATCAGTATCAAACGGGAGTTAAATAAAGTCTGCGGCGAAATTTTTTTTTCCATTGCTGAGCTTTGCATCAATTTTGTTGACACCATTCCAATTTTCATGATAATAGATCGCCGTATCACAACATATTCCTAAAAGAATTCATTTGAAAATTTACGAATAATTTTGACACTAATCTTGAAATTTTTTATTTATTGATATTTTCAGATCTTAGAACGGATTCAGGCCAGTATGTATGGAGACTTACAGACAGGACATTTTTCTGAAATCTTTTCTTCCTTTTGGCCACAGTTGCTGCAAATGGGCACTTTTCTTACTGGCCTAAATGAACTTAATAACTCGCCTGCCTTTTCTACTGCTTTTTTGATTTCTGAAGAATCCATGGTGTCTGGAATCTTGAGTTGAACAAGCAGGCCTCCATTGAGCATCTTGGAGAGATGGTTTGATTCTAGTATCTTTTCGCTCTTTGGAGTCATCGTATCTATCTCAGCGGCATCAACAATGACTCCCTCCGAATAGGATTCTCCTTCTACGTGCGGATGGATAGACATCTTGCCATACTTTTCACCGTCCAGCGAGGAAAATCTAGAGGCGGCGTCACTTTCTGTGATAGATACGGTAACATTGTCACCCATCTCCTTTCCTTTCTTTGCAGCCACCTCGATAGCGGTATTTACAACCTTTGCCAGTATTTCTTGTCCAGCCTTGTTGTTCTCATAACCCAAGATGCCATAAACGGCTTCCTTGAGTCCTATCAGATTGACAACAAGTGTGACTGATCCCTTTTGCATATACTGGGTATTGTTTGCAAGAATTGGATTGAGTCCACGACGGGTGAGATCTGATATCTCCTTCTTTCGTATTGACATTGCAGCAAGGGCAGGCTTCATCAAGAGCGCCAGCCTTGCCCTAAAGTAAGTCTCGTCCTTGTTTGATTCAAATGCAAGTCGCGGCATGTTGATGGACAGCGACTGCAGGTTGATGGAGGTCGTCGATGTGTTCTTTCCATCGCCCTTTGAGAGACCCTTGTTTGATGACAGTCCCTTTGAGAACATGACCCGTCCCCCAAGCGATATTATTTCTGACAAGATCTCAGAAAAGTCGCTAATCTTTGCTTTCTCATAGTCTGCTATGATGCCAATGGTAGGGAGGGGCGTGGACTTTATGTGGTTTTTGTAGGCATTCAATATGGCACCAACAATTTTTGGCTCTGTAGCCAGTTGTATCCTAAATGATGCAAGAGTCTCGTTCTTTCCATACTTGGATGCAACCGTTATCTTGGCAAAGGAATTTGCAATTTTTTCCTCGATTTCTGAAATATTTTTAGAATATTTTTGTAGCAATCCCACAAGGCCGTCCATGATTACCTCCTGCGAGGCCTCCTTTACAAGGAGGGAGACTGCAAGGGAGAGCGATGTGGCCAGGCTGTCAAGCGAGTTTGGAGTAGGAAGCCTCGTTACGGTCAGGAACTTGCCCCGAAGATCAATACCGTCCTCTATAAGCTCCTTAATGTTAACAAATAGGGTATCTGGCAAAAGTGACCACAACCCTGCGTTTGTGATATGTATGTCGCCCGAGAGGTGTGAGTCGGCTACGTCCTTTGGCAGCGTGTTTAACACCAGATACTCGCCAAAGACGCTCTGCCCCGTCTTGAAAAGTAAGCCTTCGACGCCATTGTGGATACCGTCTACGTTTGTAAGCATCTCATGAATATCGTACCCAGGAAGGCCAAATCGCGCCAGTTTGTGCCTATAGTCCTCATGACCCTGCTCTAGGAGCACGGAGTTGACCATCTCGCGTATCAGTGAAGAGGTCAGGTATGAGGTCTGGAATTTGTATATGCGGTTTTCAACCTCCTCTGTTATCTTTTGTGCAAGTTCTAGAGGCAGGCTGCCTTCACGTACCAACGATTGGATAATCTTGTGTGAATTGAACTCCTCTATGGATTCATGCGAAGTGCGTACGTACATCTTGCCGCTCTCAATAATTGATCGCTCCTCGATCTGCCTGGCAAGGCTTAGGACCAACTTGCCCAGATTTGTAATGGTGTATCTCCTTTCGGATTTGTTTAATGCCACAAGGGACTGGCGCAATAATTTTCTCAAGTGATATGCAAACTTGCCGCTTTCTTTCTTTGACTTGAAGCCAGCAAGGGACTTTAGCTCGGAATAAGTAAGCGGGCCTTTAGAGTTTAATATTCTCAAGATATCTATTCTGTTTGGGCTTGCCATTACAGAAAAGATCATTCTTACACGTTTTGATGCAGATTGTAAAATACCTCCTCGCTTCTGCTCTCCAAAGTCCTCGCTCAGTTCCATACAAGGTCTAGCTAGTATCGGTAAATAAGATTTTTGACACGTTTTCTACGCAAAGCTTTTAGATCAGTTCTTCTGAACATCGACGCTAAACTCTGATGTTGACAATGTGTGTCCGCAGGATGGACATTTGTTGTTATACTGCCTCATCACATCCTTGATCGATTTTAACATGCGCATGTTCGCTATTTTAGATCCACATTTGTCACATACAACTTCTACTGACATCAACGAAAATTTCAGAATAATGTTATAAAAGAAATGTTCTAGTTTTTTTTAATTAACTTACTAAATTTGATTTACTGTTTCTCAAGTATGATTCCGCGCTTGTCATAGCCTACTATCTTTACTTTTGTTCCAAGCGGCAGATCGGAAGGAGATTTTATTCCAGCCATAAAGCCTGAGATGCGGAGCTCAGAGTTGTCCACTTTCATTACTGCCCACGCGTATGGAACATATTTTTCATAGCCATCAGGCGGGACAGTTATTATGGTATAGGTTACAGTTGTCCCCTTGCCGTCAATTGTTACGTTTTCAAATCCCTTGTTTCCACAGTTCTGGCAGAAATAGGTAGTTACAAGATGCAGATGACCGCATTTGGTACACTTTCTTGCCAGTATCTTTCCTACCTTTGCGCTATTGATAAATTCCTCTTTTGAGAGCAAGGCTATACACTTTTGAAGATGTGAATGGCGCAGCTGGCTCCAGTTGCGCCAAAGTTGTGTGTAAGGCCGATTTGTGCATCCTTGACAGTTCTCTCTCCTGCATTTCCTGTCAGCTGATCAAAGACCTCGGCCACCTGTCCAATGCCGGTTGCACCTATTGGATGTCCCTTTGACTTGAGTCCTCCTGATGGATTTATTGGAATGTCGCCGTCGAGTCTTGTTCTTCCCTCCCGAACAGCCTGTACGGCTTTGCCCTTTTCAAAAAAGCCGAGATCTTCCGAGTCGACTAGTTCGGCAATTGTAAAGCAGTCGTGCACCTCGGCAAAGTCAACGTCCTTTGGAGTGATTCCAGCCATCTTGTATGCTGCTTGTGCTGCAATCTTTGTACTTGGAATCTCAGTAATGTGGTCTCTTCCCTGCAGAGCAGCAGGTGATCCACCCCTTCCTGACCCTATCACTTGGATGTAGTTTTTTGTGTGTGCCTTGGCAAACTTTTCACTGCACAGTATTACCGAGCTTGCACCATCCGAAAATGGGCAGCAGTCATATAGCTTTAGAGGACTTGCAACTACGGCAGACTTGAGTACATCATCAACAGTAATTTTTTTTCGAAGGTGAGCCTTTGGATTGAGTAGTCCGTTGTCATGGTTTTTTACCGCAACCATTGCAAGGTCTTCTTCTGTTGCCTTGTACTCCGCAAGATATGCCCTTGCCATTGATGCAAACAGTCCAGGGAATGAGGCCCCTGCTCCACCCTCGTAAAAGAAATCAGAACAGTATGAAAAGTATGTCGTAGTCCACTCTGTACCTGTGTGAGTTACTTTCTCAACTCCGGTTGCCAAAACCACATCATAAAATCCGGCTGCTACATTTGCAAATGCTTCCCTAAATGATATAGAGCCGCTTCCACATGCAGATTCAATTGATAACGACGGCACCTCGGGAATTCCAAGGTTGCTCATTATTACAGGACCCAAGTGAACTTGCTTGTCTGCAATGCCAAACACGTTTGAGATGTAACCAGCTTGAATCTGCTTTGGTTCTATGCCCGCACTCTCTATTGCATCAACAGATGCTTGGAGTGCAATGTCAGTTATGCTGTCAGCAAGTTTACCATATTTTGTGCTGCCAGCACCGATAATGCAAACCTTTTCCACAAATCTCGCTGACTAGATTCCATATAAAAATTCTTAGTTCTTATTCTTTAACCAACGGAGACAGATAATGATATGGTGATGCCAATGAATAAGAATGTTGCACAAACAGTCATGCTAAGAAAAGCGTCTAGAAATTTTGTCCGGATTACAGACAAGAAAATTTCAAGGATGAGAGACGAGATACGCCAGTACTATGACAATAACGGCTATCTTTCATGGTCAGAGAGGAGGGGCAAGTATGTTATTTTAGGAACAAATCTACCTGCAAATGGACTAGTCAGATGTCCGCAGTGCATGATAGGAAAAATACTAGTCATACGCTCAAGACAGACAAGAAAGCGCTTTCTTGGCTGCTCTAACTATCATAATGGCTGTAGGGCGTCTTCACCGTTAATCCAACGGGGCATGATGCATGCCACAAAAATTCCTTGCAAGACCTGCTCTTGGCCCATGATTCTGTTTAGATACTCATGGAAGCAGAAATGGACGCGCAGATGCGGCAACATAAAATGCCCAGACAGAACAATCAGATCTTAAAATCAGTGTAAATGTCAGTTCGCCTGTTTTTCAAAAGCGGCAGTTTTTTTCGAACTTCTCTTACCTGATCTAGTGCGACATCAACTATGCCTATTCCCTCTCGTTTTTTCATGTCCAACAGTACTTTGCCAAAGGGATCCACTACTAGACTTCGCCCACAGTAAATGTTTCCCACCTGATCTGGTGCAACAACATAGCATCCATTTTCTATTGCCCGAGTCTTGTTGATTGTTATCCAGTGTTCTTCCTTCATCTTTCCCTTCACCCATGCAGAAGGAACGACTAGGACCTCGGAACCCGAAGATGCAAGCATTCGCGACATCTCAGGAAATCTCAGGTCATAGCAGATCATCATACCAACCTTGCCAATGGCGGAAGTTGCAGGCTTTGCTACAGAAGAACCTGGATAAAGCTTGCGTGATTCCCTAACACCAAGCGCGTCATAGAGATGGATCTTCCTGTATCTTGACTGCAATTTTCCATTTTTATCAATTAAAAATGACGTATCATAGACTCGGTTTGCATGTGGGCTTTTTTCGTAAAATGTTCCCACCACTTGAATCGAGTTTTCCTTTGCAGCTTCTGATATTGACATTACAAACTCTCCTGATATTTTTTCTGCCAGGCTTGCAAGCTCTGCTGCAGACTGGTGTGACGGCGCATAGAACATCATAAATTCCGGAAAGGCACAAAGTTTTGAATTTCTTTTTGCGGCTTGTTTAATATAATTGAGAATTTTTACAAGGTTCCTTTCTTTTTCAGTGTCCGCCTTCATCTGGACGACTGCTATCTTTGCCACATGGGTCGTAAATTTTTACAAAATAAAAAGGTGTTCAGAGAGGGTTGCCAGCCATGTACCAATTTTCTTTTGGATTCTCCTCAAAGACCACTATAACATGATTCTCTTTTGTTTTGAGAATTTCTGCAGCTGACTTTGTAATGGCCTTTGCAAACTCCTCTTTTTGTTTCTCTGTCCTTCCGGGATACATTGATACAGTTATCAGTGGCATCTCTGCCCTGACAGATTTGTGGGATTTATTTCTTAGGAACTGATATTGCTTCGAGTCTATGTGTATCCTTTCCAGCCATATCGCGTTCCATACATGAATTCTGAGCTATGTGTTTTCTTGTATAAGAACCCACAAAACAGTCCGATAAGAAATCCTCCAATGTGTGCAAAGAACGCGACACCAGAACCTGTTGAGCCTACAAGTATGGGCAATACATTTTGGAAGATGAGCCAGAATGGCAGGTACCACTTTGCAGATATGTGAATAAATCGTGTGAAAAACCCCATGAATAGAAGAGTTACAACTTTGACATTTGGATACAGTATGAGATATGCACCAAGCACTCCAGAGATTGCACCAGAAGCACCTATTGCCGGTAGATCACTTGAGGGGTCAGACAGTATCTGAGCAAATGCTGCCACAAGTCCCCAGAATAAGTACAGACCAAGATATTTTCCTCGTCCAAACTTGTACTCTACATTGTCTCCAAAGATATACAGGAAAAGCATGTTTCCACCAATGTGAACAAGTCCTGCATGCAAAAACATTGAAGTGAAAATATTAGTAATTACGCCGTACTGGTAGTTACCAAGTCCGTTACTTATCACTGTGGGTACTATTCCATAATTTATCAGCATTGCTTTGGCCCTATCGTTAGTAAACTCAAAAAATTGGTGTGTTACTGCTACTTCCCAGAAATATACTGCTACGTTGATGAATATTAAAGCATAAGTGGCATATGGTCTGTAGCTTGGCGGCTTTGGATTCTCATCACGGATTGGTAGCATTGGACGGTGAGTTAACAGGTAATTTCTATAAATATGGTATTGTTAAAGATGAGGAATTTTGATGAGGCGGGCTCATTGTAAAAAAGCCTCTTCGAATGCAGCAACCAAAGGATTTACTCCGATCATAACTAACATCTAGAGGACTACAATTACACAAAAAGTGTTGATCATCCTCTATAACCATATAAATCCAACCGCAATTTGGATCATTTTTGTCTAATGGTCTTTGATTTTTTTCATCCCACATACCATCAATTACAGCACAATGGACTTAGGTCATATCACATATACTCATCATCATATCATGATAAGTAGTTTGATTGTAAAGTGATATCCTAGGCGTTTTATTGACATAATTTAGGGTATTCATCACCTGAAAATAGGCATGCGGATAACATGATTGCGGTACAAGTAAATCGCAACTAGTCAAGTTAAAAGTAAGTGTTTTTTTATTCCATAGGTAGTAAATGTAGACCTGGAAAGAACAAGATTGAGAATTTGATTAAATTAGCATCACTAAAAAGTACGGTTAGGCTAAGCTGAAAAAATGTTCCAATGGGAAGAAACCATACAGAGTCGCAAATTCCTAATAGTAATAATTATACTAGCATTGTCAGCGTTTGTGCATCTTTGGAATGCCATAGGGTTTCCTTCTTTTTTCTATGATGAGGGCGTGTATATGAGACGAGCGATGCATATCAGTACTGGTCTTGGATTACAAGAAAGGTATTGGTACGACCATCCATATTTTGGCCCATTATTCTTAGCAGGAATACTTTCAGCAATTGGTTTTCCCTCTTCCCTGCATCCTACTCTGAACATCGATTCTATTGGAACATTATGGCTCGTTCCAAGAATACTAATGGGGTTGTTAGCAATTGTAGATACCTTTCTCATATTCAAAATCTCAGAAAAGCTTTACAATACAAAAACTGGCATAGCAGCATCTCTTCTGTTTGCTGTAATGCCTCTCACATGGCTTACTAGAAGGATACTCTTAGACTCGATCCTATTGCCATTCTTGTTACTTGCAATCGTGCTTGCACTTTACTCTAAAGATTCTAAACACAAGTCAAGTCTTGTATTGCTCTCTGGCATCTCTATGGGAATTACACTTTTCACTAAAGAATACATGGTAGTAATGGTACCCCTTCTTGTTTTTTTGCTCTATAGGAACGGAAACTTGAGAAAAATTGGTTTGTGGTTAATTCCAGTAGTACTGATTCCTTCAATTTGGGTAATTGAAAGCATCGTAAGGGGGGAGTTCAACCTTTGGATAGCAGACATCATGAGTCAAACAGAAAGGGCTAATGGCGGATTACTCCGATTACTCGGAGGGTACTTTCTCTTCGATCCTGTTTTATTTATACTGGGATTTGTTGGAATTTCTTATTCCGTAATAAAAAAACAAGCCTTTCCTATCTTGTGGTGCGTTCCTTTCCTCATCCTATTCTCAATCGTTCAGTATGTTCAATATTTCTACTGGATTCCTATAATTCCGATATTCTGCATTGCAGGTGGCTATTGTATAATGGATATAGAGAAAACCATCAAGTCTTTCCTATTCTCATATCCCATTCTAATAACTATCGCAATATTTGGTCTGGTAAGTACTATTTTTATTATAACAGCAAATGTTTCTGAACAACTCGAAGCAACGGCTTTTGTTGCCTCGTATCTTAACCAGAATAAGGACGCAACCGTAATTTCAAGCCCTGTTTATTCGTGGATATTCTATTATGTATTTCATGACAAAAGCGTCTTTTCCGATTATCGGGATCTGTTGTATTGTCCACTTCCTAATCAGAACATTATACTTGTCGCATCTCCAGAATTTCGTGCTCATTTAGGAGATGGAAGAGAATTGGCTATTGTTTACAGCAACACCACAACCATAATGAATTTTTCAAGCAATGTATTTAGCTATAACAATAAGTGGTATCCCTATACCAACCTGTGGGAAAATTTTGATGGCAGTATAATCGACATTCGAACAGCTGATAAGCCTATAGACACGGAGGTTCCATTGAACAATAGTACCAAAAATATCTGTAACAGCTATTTCAATTAGGACGTTGATATAGACGCTAAATTGTGCAAGGCTCGCATAGGTCTTATCACAGCATTAAAAGCCAGATCTAACTTGGGAAGTAACATCTCTTCTAGATGTCTTATACTCACAGAAATTTCTTCGTCAAATTCAATATCCTTTCCTTTGATAGTCTGGTTTTTTACATGTGTTGTATGATCATCGAATCTCTTGCACAATTGTCTTCCTTGAAAAAAGGGCCGTCCGCTTTACAAGGAGTGTTCCAAGATACATCGCTACAAGTATCATTACTATGCTTCCTGACGGTGTAAGGTTTAGCGGATATGACAAAATTATACCAATTACAGTTGCAGCTACGGATAACGAGATGGAAATTATCATTGTCTTTTTGAATCCCTTTCCCATCATCATGGACGTAATGTTTGGCAGAACTATGAGTGCAGATATGAGCATAATCCCAACTAGCCTCATGGTAATAATTACAGTAACAGCTGCCAGCGCTATGAAAAGATAGTTTAGCTTCTCTACTGGCACGCCGTTTACCTTGGCCTGCTCTTCGTCAAATGTGAAATGCAACAGAGGCTTTCTGAATACAATCAAGGTAGCAATTATGCCAAAACTTATTGCAACAAATGAGAGGGTATCGCTCATGTTTGTTAAAAGGATGCTCCCAAAGAGAAAGCTAAAGAGGTCAACTGTAAAGCCGTGAGAAGCACTGACAAATATTACTCCTATGCCAAGCCCAGAGGACAACATGACTGCAATTGCAGCATCTCCTGATATCTTGGTGCTTTTTCTCACCTTTGTAATTCCCATTGCTGCAGAGACAGAGACCGCAGTTGCAGTCCAGATTGGGTATATGTTAAGAAAATACCCAAGTGCTATTCCTCCAAATGCCATATGTGATAGGGCGTCGCCAAAAAGCGAGTACCTTTTCAATACAAGATACAGTCCCACCATAGCACAAGAAACTGCAGCAGCAATGCCAGTGACAAGTGCCCGCTGCATGAAGCCATTGGTCAGAAAATCCAGAACCATCGCTTACACTTCGTGGCTGTGGTTGTGCATGTGCATCTGCATGGCAGACTCGGAATATGTCTTTAGCAAATCCTTGTTTGAGAAAAATTCCTCCTTGATACCATGGAAGAAGAGGTCCCTGTTCATGCATGCAACCTTTGTTGCATAGTCAGATATTGCTGTAAGATCGTGTGAGGCCCAGATTATTGTAATTTTGTTTTCCTTGTTTATCTTTTTGATAACAGAGTAGAACTTGTTTTGCACTTCCATGTCTACTCCCGTTACCGGCTCGTCCAGTATCAGCAATACTGGCTCTTTGACAAGTGCACTTGCAATGAATGTACGCTGTTGTTCTCCCCCTGACAGCTCGCTGATCCTCCGGTCACGCAAGTTCTCAAGTCCCACAATCTCAAGTGCTTTTTCTATCTTTTCGTTATTTTTGCTTGATTCACCAAACATTCTATTCCAACAGCAACCACAGCTTTGAATTAACATAGCACCCTTTCGTAGTTTTTTCTTTGATAACAGTCCCATCCCTACAACGTCAAATACGGTAGCAGGAAAGTTTGGCTCAAAACTTACTTTTTGTGGGACGTATCCCACCATCGAAAGTAGCGAAGTATACTGGTTGCCTTCGTAGCCAAATAATCTTATTTTTCCCTCATAGCTTTGCAGTCCCAAGATTGCCCTAAACAGGGTAGTCTTGCCTGCACCGTTTGGCCCAACTATTCCTAAGAGGTCTCCCTCTTTGACACTAAAGGAGATCTTGTTTATGGCAAGCGTATTACCATGGCGTACGGATATATTTTCTACATCAAGTACGTTCATTGGCAACCCATAGCTTCTTTCAGATTATCCAAGTTTTGATACCACTTGTCTATGAATGTAATTCCCTCTTTTTGTTCGGTTTTATTTATTCCCTCAAGCGGGCTCAGTATTCTGACTTGTGCCCCAATGTCAGTTGCCAAGCTTTGGGCAAGTTTTGGATCTACAAGATCTTCAGCAAAAATTGTTTTCACATTGTTCTCTTTGGCAATGCTCTCTACCCGTGCCAAGTCCTGTGGAGAGACTTCGGCTTCTGGCGCTAATCCCGATACCCAGTAATCAGTGAGGTTGTATCTTTGTACAAAGTAATTGAACGCATTATGAAATGATACAAAGGTGCGTGTCTTGCAATTTGCCAGTCCCGACCTGATGTACTGATCTAGTTTTGATAGTTTACCTATGTATGTTACAGCATTGCTTTCGTAGTATTGTGCATTAGCAGGATCTGCCTTTTCCATTGCATTTGCAATGTTTCTTACCTCTTGCTCTACAAGTATTGGATCATTCCACACGTGTGGGTCCTTTCCTCCTTGCGCTATGACAGGCGCTGCATCATCTTGGTTCATGCGTTGTACGTCCGCGTTCTGCATCGCAATTCCCTCAGATGTTTTGACAAATGTTGTGTTTGGAAAATTTCCTCCCGACAAAAATGACGTAATGAACGATTCCACACCAGCTCCGTTATAGATGAAGAGTTGTGAGTTTTGTACGTCCTGCATATCTTGAGTTGTTGGCTCCCAGCCGTGGGGTTCCGCGCCAATTGGAATAAAGACGCTAACATCTGCTCTGTTACCACCTACATTTTTTGCAAACTCGTACATTGGAAAAAATGATGCAATTACTTTGAGTTTTGAATGACTTGTGTTGTTCTGAGCTGCAGGACTTGTAATACCACTATTGATTGGATTTACACTTACGATGACAAATGCTACAATTATTGCAGCAGCAATCCCGCCTCCTATCGTTGTCTTCTTTCCTACAATCATTGTTCAATGTACTTCATTATTATTAATAAATCTATAAAATATTAATAATAATTATTGCTAAACTTATAAGATATTTAATAATAGAGATACCATGACCATAGTTTCCATCTCTTTGAATGACGAGATACTCTCGGAGATAGACAAGCTTCAAAAGACAATGGGATTTTCCGGAAGGTCAGAAATTATCCGAGCTGGCATCAGGAATTTGGTATCAGAGGAAAAGCAGAGGGCAAATCTTTCAGGCCTGATTCATGCAATCTTGATGATAATACATGACGAAGAGTCAGAACAGATAGTTACTGGAATAAAACACAACCACGAGGACCTGATCGGAACACATCTACACAGCAAAGTAGACGGAAACAAGTGCATGGAGCTCTTCTTGTTACATGGCGACGCAGAAAAGATTGGTGCCATGACCAAGGACTTTAAGGTAAACAGGAAAATGGAAAATGTCAAGCTTGTGGCAATGTAAGATATCTGAGGGTTGAGCACATGAGTAGGCAACTGCTGCCTCGAGGAATTAACTGTGGGAATTCTTAACAAAAGGATAGAGACAGTAATTCGGGACAAGACCTAGAATGGTAGGTATCCTATTAAAATAGAAAAAGCATGCGAAGAGAAACGTTCTATCGACAAGAAAGCATCTGGAAATGGAGACAAACAATAAATATTCTTCACATGGTTATCCGAGGGTTGGACATAACTATATTCCCTTCTCGTTTAGAACAAGTGCAAGCAGTGCTGCTCGCGCGTCCTTGCCATACTGGGCCTGCTTGAAGTATTTTGCGTTTGGCGTAGAATCAATCTTGTGAGATATCTCGTCAAGGCGCGGCAGAGGATGCATTATTATGACACCTTCATTCATCTTTTTCAAAAGGTCAGGGCCAATCTTGTAGCTGCCCTTTACCTTCACATACTCTTCCATGTCTGCAAACCTCTCCTTTTGTATTCTTGTTACATAGATGACATCAAGGTCGTTGAGATTTTCTTCAAGGGAAGTTGCTTCCGTATATGTGAGCTTTTTTCTTATCTCGTATGTCGAGTCTGAGCGAATTTTGAGTGATGGCGGAGATATCAATCTAACGTCTACCTTGTAGTTGCTCAGTGCATATAGTAGAGAGTAGACTGTCCTTCCATACTTTAGATCCCCCACTATGCCTATCTTGAGGCCGTCGATCTTCCTCTTTTCCTTTCTTATAGTATACAAGTCAAGTATTGCTTGGGTTGGGTGCTCCTCTGTTCCGCTGCCGGCATTGATGAGTGGCTTTTCTGAGACCTCGGCTGCAAACCTGCTTGAGCCGTCAAGCTGGTGGCGCAGTACAACTACATCAGAGTACAACGACATTATTCGTACTGTATCTGCAAGGCTCTCGCCCTTTCTTGTGGAAGATGATGATGCATCAGCTATGCCGATCGAGGTTCCTCCAAGCGAGGCCATCGCAGCTTCAAAGCTTAGTCTTGTTCTGGTGCTAGGCTCAAAGAAAAGATACCCAAGTGTTTTTCCTCGTCCAAGCTCTCTTCTCTCGTTTGAGTTCATCTCAATTATCTTGTCGGTTGCCTGGAAGACCTGCTCGAACTTTTGTTTATCAAAATCACGTACCGAGACAATATCTTTTTGGAAAAAGGTATTGCTCATTGCAGTTCACTGTTATATACCCCTAATACAAAAACTATTCCAATGTCAGAGTCTGACCTAATAGTTCGTAAGATAAAAAACGGGACTGTCATTGATCACATCGAGGCAGGAAAAGGCCTCAAGGTTCTCAGCGCACTTGGCATAGACGGAAAGGATGGCAATGTAATCACAATAGCACTCAATGTTCCAAGCTCAAAGGTTGCAAAAAAAGACATCATAAAGGTGGAGAACAGATTCCTGCAGGACTCTGATACAAACAAGCTTGCACTCATTGCCCCAAAGGCAACTGTAAACATCATCAAGGAATACAAGCTTGTGGAAAAGAGGCGCGTTACGCTGCCAAACGAAATCGAGAGAATATTTCGCTGCTCAAACCCCGACTGCATCTCTAACAGCGACGAAGACATCGACCCGATGATGGATGTAATTGACAAGACAGGCCTTGTTCTAAGATGCAGGTTCTGCACAAGAATATTGGATGTTAACGAACTAAAGTATTATTAATAATAAAGACTTGTGTTTAGAGGATCCTATAGGGCGTATTACAGAATAGCAAATTATTATTTGCAACCGAATCACAGAATTCAGTTAATTTGTTAAACTGGTTCACAAGATCTGGTTTTTCTACAACAATTGCTCCAATTACAACCAGATCTAGTTACGACTATTGATGTAGTAGTTTCGATATTTTGTAATAAATTATATAGAAATGAAATAGAATGTTACCGATTTATTTTTCCTTGGCCTTTAGCTCGTACTGTTCGTACGTATACCTTCTTGCGGTTCCAAATGGCCTAAACGGCCTTCCGTTGCCGTGGTAAAACTTGGAGAAAAATTCGACGTAGATCAACCTGGCTCCCTGGATGCCTGGTTCGAAGACACCAATTATGATATTAAATATGTGCCCTATGAAAAAAATGACCACCCCAAATATTATGAAGGGTATCGAGTGGTGCAGCGTCTTGATGAAGATATAGTCAATGACGTCAGCTAGAATCACAGATGCAAGCAGAATTCCAATAAGTCTTGTATATGACAATATGTGAGATACAATTGAGGGTAGCTCCATGATTGCACTTACGCCCTCGCCATAGAACATGAGTCCTATTCCTGCAACTATCACCCCCATGTATCCCATTCCTGCCACATGGTGGAGAGGATTAATAGGCTGATGTTGCAGCAGTGCAAGGCCGGTTAAAACAACGCCCCATCCAAAGAGAAGCCACCCTATCTTTCCTATGGCATGCTTCTTGTGCCCTTCCCTGAGCGTATTTAGTATGCCAAGAACCAGACCAAATGTTACCATTCCAAGCCCGATGTATCCTGCAAGCAGCAACAGTTTTCGAAGTCCGGTGATGGGATCAAAGAATGTACCGCTTGCAGGAAGGTTCAGTCCCAATGTGATGTTGAGGTAGTTAAACAGATATCCATTGAGATGGAATCCAAAATAGAGGTCAAACAAGAATCCAAGTCCCATTGTAATGATTGCGCCAGGCGTCATGGCCTTTGCAAGTTTTACCATCTGCCGCGGCTTGAGTATTGTCAGCGCAAACTTGCGCAGCAGGGTTGGCATGATGTTAAAGTTCTTCTTTCCACCCTCCACCCTCCGGATTACCCATCTTGATACCAAAAGTATGACAAGACCATACCCAAAGTCGCCTATCATTAGACCATAGAATATTGGAAAGAAGGTGCCAAAGATCAATGTTGGATCAAACTCCTTTCCTGACGGCAATGAATAGAATCGGATAAAGGCCTCAAAGAGTTTGAATCTCTTTGGATTGTCAAGCATCGTTGGCGGGTTCTCGTTGGTCTCCAGTACAAAAAGCATTGTCCCCTTGGCATGGCTGTCAAAACCGCTCTTTAGCTGGTTCACCTTTGACTGTGGGATCCATCCCTCCAGCGCAAACGAGTCAGACGTTACTCCAAGGTTATCTACCACCTCAAGTTTCTTGTTCTCGATCTCAAGCTGTTCCTCGACGCATGTGATATCCACATAGTGGTTTTGTGAGATCTCTGCAAGCTGCCTGTCGATCTCGGTTATCTTCTGGTTTATCTCTCTCTGCTTGGACTTAAGGCTCTGCGAGAGCTCGGATGCCGTTCCCTTTAGTTTTGGAACTGCCTCGAGTTTGACACTGTATTCCTGGACGACGGTAGCAAGTGCGTGCGGAGGAAAGTTTGGAAATGTGACTAGTATCAGTTGTGTTGTCTCCTTTCCCTCCTTTGAGTACAGAAATACGTCCTGACTGTTGACATCTAGTGCCTGCTTGAAGCCAGCAAAGTTCTTTGGGTCTATCCTTCCAAAGTAAGAGTGTGCCAATGAGAGCTGCAGCACGTCAAAGTCTTCAGGAAAGAATGAAAACTCTTCGACAAGTTTTGCGTTGTTCTCCGTCTCTTTTAGTTGTGTTAGAAGGTTCTCCTTCTCCCTTTCAAGTGATGCAACCTTTGTATCTATATCAATTGAACGCGCCTTTTGCAGGAGCTGCTCGACCGAGTCAAACCTCTGGCACTGTGTAACCTCGAGGGGTGGCAGTACCGTCTTGAGCGCTTTCATCCTTAGGAGCTGGTCTGACACCTGCCTATACTCTCCGTCGTCGCGCTCGTTTCTCATCAAGGCAGCAACGTCTTTTGACAGCGGTTCAAGCTGGACCGCATTTAGGTCATGAAGTATAGATACTACAGTCTGTCTGTCTTTTCGCAGTCCCAGCATGGCAATGCGTGTCATTGGTACGGGTTTTAGAACCAAGCTCTATACCTCTTTTAACAGGTTGTCAATTATTTCCCGTACAGTCTGCAAATCAATTCTTGCAGAGATTGTCTTTGACTTGGATGTTGCCTCGCTGATTATTTTTTCTGTTTCAACAGACGCCCTCTTTCTTGACTGCTCTATGCTTGACTCGACTAGTTTTTCGCCGCCACTTTTTGTAGTAGCAATTGCCTTGGACATCTCGTTTTCAAAGTTTCCAAACTCCTCTGAAACTTTTTTCTTGTGCTCCTCTATCTGTGTCTGGATCTTTTCCTCGGCTTCCTTTATCTGCTTGAGGGAATGGACGTATTTTTCTGCAGTTGACATGTCAAACTCCTAAAAAGTGCCTCCCTGCATACAGCGCAAGTGCAACAGTTCCAAATATGTTCCCAAATTTGAATACTCTCATTATCATGTAGAATTTTTTCTGCTGTTCGTTTGCAAAGCTAGGCAACTATCTTTCTCTCCTTTTTTAGCTGGGCCTCTTGTTCGCGCTCGCCCATCTTTCTCTTTACTGTCTTTAGCATGATGAAGGTATCTCGTTCCATCTCGTCGAGACGAAACGTAATGAATTTAACTGCTGCCTGCAGCCTTGGTATGAATACATTTTCAATCGCGTTTGACTTGCGCTTTGTCTTTTCTATTTCAAGCAGGAGTTTGCGCAGTGCAGTCTCCTTTTCTGCGACCTCAAGCACCATCTTGTGCACATTCTGGTACGCCTTGATTGCCTCGTTAATTGACGGTGGCAGCTCAAGGAGGTGCTCTACCAGTATGCGGTCGCTCTGTTCTCCCCCAATCTTTGGAATTCGAACACCCATCACATTTTTTGCTGTAATCTGGAGCTTGTTTAGCTGCGGAATCTTCATTGCCTCGTTTTCAAGTCTCATCGACCCTGCCAGCATCTCTGCCATCTTGATGCTCTGATATCCCTTGATGAGCTCTGCCTGAAGCGCTCCCCTCAGCGACGCGGCAGTCTTGCTTGTATTGAAAAATTCCAAGATGAGTGCCTGCCTTTTGAGCTTGAGTAACTTGAGGCCCTTCTGTGCTATCTTTATTCTTCTTTTTGTGCGGATGTATTCAAGTCGAGTTGGTCTGATGTTAAGTGCTGACGGCAACTCTACTTTCCACCTGCGCTGGTCCTCTTTCTGTATTTCTCGATGAATTCAGGCTTGATGCGGTTTAGCTCAGAGTCTGACAGTTCGCTTAGCAATTCCCAACCTATATCCAGTGTTTGTTCAATGGAGCGATTCTCGTCCATTCCTTGGTTGACAAACTTTCTTTCAAAGTTGTTTGCAACCTTGAGGAACTTTCTGTCAAGATCGCTTAGTGCCTCTTCGCCTACGATGGCTGCAAGCGCTCTTGCATCCTTTCCCTGTGCATAAGTGGAATAGAGCTGGTCAGCAAGATTTCGGTGGTCTTCCCTTGTTCGTCCCTTTCCGATTCCCTGGTTCATCAGACGAGATAGGCTTGTCAGCACATCTACTGGCGGGTGTATGTCTCCCCTGTGGAGGTCCCTGCTCATGACAATCTGTCCCTCGGTGATGTACCCGGTAAGGTCGGGAATTGGATGAGTTATATCGTCTGCTGGCATGGTTAGAATTGGAATCTGCGTTACAGAGCCGTGCCTTCCCTTTATCTTGCCTGCTCTTTCATAGAGAGAGGCCAAGTCAGTATACATGTAACCTGGGTATCCTCTTCTTCCGGGAACCTCTTCTCTTGCAGCCGAGATCTCTCTTAACGCCTCACAATAGTTTGTCATGTCTGTCATGATTACAAGTACGTGCATCTCTCTCTCGTATGCAAGATATTCCGCAGTGGTCAGTGCAAGTCTTGGTGTGAGCAGACGCTCCATTGATGGGTCAGATGACAGATTTAGAAACAGCGAGGTCCTGCCAAGTGCGCCACTTTCCTCAAATTGTTTTACGAAAAAATTTGCCTCTTCGCTTGTAATTCCCATTGCTGCAAATACTACTGAAAAGTTTTCAGATGCGCTGAGCACCTTTGCCTGCCTTGCAATCTGTGCTGCAAGCAAGTTGTGAGGGAGACCTGCGCCTGAAAAGACCGGAAGTTTTTGTCCCCTCACAAGTGTGTTCATCGCATCAATGTTTGACATGCCGGTCTGGATGAATTCAGACGGCTCCTCTCTTGAGTACGGATTGATACCGGAACCAACCAAGTCTACCTTGTGCTTTGAGACTATCTTTGGCCCGTTGTCCCTTGGGTTTCCTAGTCCGTCAAAGACTCTTCCAAGCATCTCGTCAGATACTGAGAGCTGTGCAGTCTCGCCAAGGAATTTCACCGATGTGCCGCTGGTGTTAAGCCCAAGTGTGGGACCAAACACCTGCACCACTGCAAGGCCCTGCCTTGTGTCAAGGACTTGGCCCTGCCTTCTCTCGCCGTTTACAAGTTTTATTTCCACTATCTCACCATAGGCCGCATTGTCTACTCCTTCTACAAACATCAGCGGGCCTGCAATCTTGTCAATTGTCTTGTAGGATATGGTAGACATCTAGTGTGTGACCTCCACTAACAGATTCTTGAACTCTTGCTGCATCTTGTTCTGAAAGTCTTTGACAAGTTGTTCCATTTGGTCCTCCTTTGTCCACTTTATCTTTGATATCATCTTTCTTGATTCTAATGCACCTATCTTTGATGATGCCACTCCCTTCTTTATTGCCTCTGCCTCCATCTTTCCAAACTCTATGATTGCGGCAAGCATGAGGAACTGTTTTCTAATTGATGTGTACGTATCCACTTCGTCGTATGCGCTCTGCTGCAGATAGTCTTCTCGAATAGAGCGTGCCGTATCCAGAACCCCCTTTTCTGGTTCTGGCAATGCATCATATCCGACAAGCTGGACAATTTCTTGCAGTTCAGATTCTTTCTGCAGTATTTCAAGGGCCTCCTTTCGCAGCGCTATCCATTCTGCTGCAACATTTTGCTTGTACCAGTCGCCCATGCCGTCTGCATACAATGAATAACTTGTAAGCCAGTTAATTGATGGAAAGTGCCTTCTTGATGCAAGGCTTGCGTCAAGCGCCCAGAAGACTCGGGTTACTCTAAGTGTGTTCTGAGATACAGGCTCTGAAAAGTCTCCACCAGGTGGAGATACTGCGCCTACAAGTGTAAGCGAACCGACACGTTCCTCAGGAGAAATGACAATTGCCTTGCCTCCCCTCTCATAAAATTCTGCTAGTCTTCTACCAAGATAAGCTGGATATCCCTCTTCACCCGGCATCTCCTCGAGTCTGCCAGAAATTTCTCTTAGTGCTTCTGCCCATCTAGAGGTACTGTCTGCCATTAGCGCAACACCATATCCCATGTCGCGATAGTACTCTCCCATTGTGATTCCGGTGTAGATGCTTGCCTCCCTTGCTGCGACAGGCATGTTAGAAGTGTTGGCTACAAGAATTGTGCGTTCCATCAGGGGTCGCTTAGATTTTGGATCTTCAAGTTTTGGAAATGTCGAGAGGACCTCTGTCATCTCGTTTCCCCTCTCTCCACATCCGACATAGACAATCACGTTGCTGTCTGCCCACTTGGCAAGCTGCTGCTGCGTTACTGTCTTTCCGCTTCCAAATGGACCTGGAATTGCAGCCGTTCCACCTTTTGCAACCGGGAAGAAGGTATCAAGGACTCTCTGTCCTGTAAGGAGCGGCTCCTCCGGTGGAAGTTTTCGAAGAACAGGTCTTGGGGTTCGGACAGTCCACCAGCTTGAAAGACCAATGTCTGTCTTTACACTGTTTTGTACTGTTGCAACTATATCATTAACTGTAAACTTGCCCTCTGAAATTTCAGACAATGTTCCCTCCACATTGTGGGGCATCATTATCTTGTGCATTATGAGCGGAGTCTCTTGAACCTCGCCGATTATCTCGCCCGGGGATACGTGGTCTCCCTTTTTCTTTATTGGAACAAAGTCCCATTTCTTGGTTTGATCAAGTGCTGGAATTATTTTTCCTCTGCTGATAAAGTCGCCACTCTGTTCCCTGAGAACATCAAGCGGTCTTTGAATTCCGTCATAAATTGAAGTAAGCAGTCCCGGACCAAGCTGCATCGAGAGCGGCCTCTTTGTGTTGATCACCTTCTCGCCTGGGCGTAGGCCCGTGGTATCCTCGTAAACCTGGACGGTTGCCTTGTTTCCTTCCAGCCTGATTATCTCTCCTACAAGCCCCATCTCGCCTATGCGGACGACATCAAACATCTGGGCTCCCTCAAGTCCGCTGGCGATGACTACCGGACCCGATATTCTTGAGATTATTCCATCAACCATTTACTATCATCAACTCGTGGGGATACTTATTCCTAACACTCTCTTTGCCAGTGCCGCGATCGACTCCTCTTGAATATTTCCCTCCATTGCCGGCATAAAAAGGACCAGAGGTTCTATCGATGCCTCAATCTTTTTTCTAAAGACAGCCGGAAGGGCATTTCTTACTGCATCGGATGCAATGATAAGGCTGAACTTTCCTGACGAGTACAACTCCTGGACGGTCCTGCTGGCATCCTCGCCGCTTACAACAAAGGTGTCCTCGATTCCAAGAAGACTGTACCCAATCACAAGCTCGCGTTCGCCTACTACTGCGATCCTTCCACTTGATTGTATTTTTTGTGTAGACATGATATCATCACTCTAGCAATAATGATGCAATGTGTCCTGTTGAGAGGTTGTAGCGCTTGCCATACGCGATCCTCTTGATGTTCTCGCGTTCCTGTTCCATCTTGATGATAAAGTAGAATATTGTTCCAATTGAAAGTGCAATGTTTTTCAATTTGCTCACATACTCGGAATTTATGAATTTATCTAAGGCGACCTCAAAGTCGATCAGGCTTTTTGATTTCTTGTACTGTGCAAGTGCGTTGACAAGCATAAAGCGGTTCTCTATTCTTCCTACAATTTCCGGCACGTCTTTTGCCCCATAGATCTCAATTAGTTCGTTTTTTGCAACCATTCCGCCCTCTATGATGTGCTTGCTTACAAGCTCCCTGTCAAGGTTGGTCTCCTTTGCCTTGAGCAGGCTTAGGACATTTTTCTTGTCAATCTCTGCGCGGAAGAGTCCGCGAATTACTCCCTCGTCTCCCTGAAAGAACTTGAGCGACTCTAGCAGGTTTTGGTAGTAGTGCGCCTGCAGTGCTGACATCATAGGTCCAAGGTCACCTGTCTTTTGATATACCTCAAGATTTTGCATGAGGATGGTGCCATAGTTATACTTGACCAGCTGGTTTACAACGCCGTCCACGTTGTTCTGTGAGAGTATGGTCTTCATCTCGTCATGCGGTATGTTTCCTGCCGAGATTCCAGCAGGCACGTTTCTGCTTGACACAAGAAATGACTCTACCCCTGTGACAGGCCTGTTCATGCTCTTTGATGAAAGTATGAGCTCGACGTTGTACATGTCCCACTTGGAAAGATATGCGCGGACTGCAGACTTGCCGTTAAACGGTGTTGCCTCGAGCGCAATCTTGTTTACCTGCACAAGGTGTCGGTTCAGAGCAACCTCGAGCAGGTTGGCGTTCTTGAATAGTGTTGCCGCCTTTTCAATCTCGGGGCCATACCACGTGGGTTCTAGAATCTTTACCATCTCTGCCTCGTCTTTTGCCTTCATGAGGTTTTGCATTGTGTCTTTTGAGAGAAGGTTCAGGGAGATTGCTTGTAGTCGTCCAAAGGATGATGCATACTGCGATGTCGGCAACTACATTCTCTCCGAAAGGAAGCTTTTGATCTGGTCCTCGTGAGTTCGCAGCAGTTCTTCAAAAGTAAGATCTAGTTCTTTTGTTCCTTCCTTGTTTTCTGCAACAATGCCGCCAAGAGTCTTGATTGACTTGCCAAGTGTTACTCCCAGCTCCTTTAGCACAGACTTGTCCTCTTCACTGCAGTGTACAACTATGTTTTGTCCGAGTTTTTTCTTGGAGCTGCTCACCATTGTCTCAAGGGTCTTCCTGTACTGCGGGCTCTTGGTATAACTCTCAATCTCTTTTTTGATCACATCAAATGCAGACTGCATGTTTTCGTTGATTGCGTCAAACATTATCTTCTTTGCTTGGAGTTTTGCGGTCTCGATTATTATTGCATGCTCCCTTTCCGACTTGAGCTTGGCCTCGCTTGCAAACTTTTCTTGGATCTCTTTTACAGTGATGTCTACTTCTCTTTGAAGTTTGGATTTCTTTCCTGCCAGGTCCTTGTCGAGGCTCTCAATCTCCCTCTTCCTTCTATTCTCTATCTCAAGGAGGAAAGTCTCGATGCTCATTACTTAGACCACTACAGGATACCTAGCAGTAAGATTATTCCCAATACGAATCCGATGATCCATAATGTTTCGGGAATGACGAAGAAGAATAGCACCTGGCCAAACTTCTCCGGCTTTTCTGCAATGATACCCATACCGGCAGCACCTATACCCTGTTGTGCATTACCGGTACCTATCAAACCCCCAGCAATTGCAATGGCTGCAGCGATGGCAAGTAATGGTTTTGTCAGGCTGCTTTTTGCAGCGCCGGTTTCTTGAGCAAATGCAGATTGAGTTGTAAAGAAGGTTGATAATCCAATTGTCAAACCCATCATTATGATGATAAGCGATAATTTAGAACGCTTGTTCAGCACCATCAGGTATGGCTCATTTATCGACGATATATTAATCTAATTCCTGCAAAGCAGCAATTCATTTTTTCAAAAAATAAGAGATTTAGTGGTGCGATCATCGTACATCACACTGCCGCATTGCAATATCTTAATTTACCAATAATCCACAATATACCAATAATCTAGGCAATGCTACTCTTCAACTGGCAGGTCCAGTCTGTTTCCCCACTCGCCCCACGAGCCAAGATAGACCTTTACGTTTTTGAACCCAAGAAGCTTTAGAACCACAAACGAGTTTGCAGCTCGATATCCTCCCTGACAGTATGTAATGATCTCGTCGTCTTTTGAAAACTGGTACAATTTTGCAAGCTCGTCTTGCGACTTTATCGTACCGTCGTCGTTGATGTTGAGCATCCAGTCTATGTTGATAGCGTTTGGTATGCGGCCCTTTCTTGCAGCACGTATTACTGTTCCATCATACTCTTCTTTAGTACGTGCATCAACGAGTTTTGCCTTGCCAAGGTTCTTCTTGAGATATTCAAAGCCAGCAAGTATTTCCTTGTTTATCTTGCCTGAGAACTTGGCGGGCCTAAAGCCGTTTGTCTTGGTCTCTGTTGGAAGCCCAAGGTGCTGCCACTTTCGCAGTCCGCCATCCAGCATGAACGCATTTTCATGCGAGAAATATTTCAAGAGCCAGACCCCACGGGCAGCACTCATGCCGGCAACCTCGTCATAAAATATTACGGTTGCATCTTTGGCAACTCCCATAAAGGAGAAGAGCGTCTCCATCTGCCTCTCAAAGGCGTGTATTCCCTCCTTTGTTGTATCAAACCAATGGTAATAGAAGAGATCAACGTTGACCGCTCCCAGAATATGGCCCACTGCATACTCCTTGTAGGATCTGCAGTCAACTAGAATTAGGTTTGGCATCTCAAGCATCTTGACAAGTTCTTCAGGCGACTTTAGCATGAAATCTCTCTATACCACCCTATGTAAATTCATTTCATATTTTTTACAATTATGGCAATGTAGTTTGAATTGTAAAAATCCGTTTAAATTTTGATGTGGCCAAACTATGTTAATATAATTAATAATAATGTATTTTGCTTGATTTATTTGAAATCGTAAATTCTTATATTCATGTAAAGTATGATATTATCACAAAATGGCAGTCTTGAATTATTATAGTATTAATCTGCACTGCATGTCATTTCTGAAATCATCAAGTGTATAGAAGATGACCAAATCCAAGAAGACTACTCCAAAGCTGTCAGTCTTTCAGACGTTCAAGACAAAGAACAAGGAGTTTACAGGAGAGGCCATGCGACAGCGCGGAATAATTATGCACCTTGCCATGGAGACTCTTCCAACAAAAAAGACCAGGACTGCAATAGCTCACAAGCTTGCAGAAAAAAATGGCACCACTTGGCAAAACATCTATTCCGGAATCTTCAGGGACCTTGACGAGATTCTTTTGCCGCTTGATATCGTTGAAGAGTCTGGCAGACTTCCGATAAAGCGAGGCCCCAAGGCCCTCCAGGAACAAGGAGTGCCATATTATCAGCTGACAGAGGGAGGCTTGCTTGTTGCTGCATCTCTCTCAGAGATGGGAAAAGACAGGATGAGAATAATGAACGAGTTCTTTGAGAAAAACTCCAACTCAAAAGACAAGGATCTGAAAAACTCGATTCTGACACTGCTTGGGATTGCCCCAAACTTTGTCTCGTTGTTGTTAAGAAGATATGTCGAGTCATACAGCGAGGGAAAGATTTACAAGCTCGTACCGTTTGACAGCGAAGGCGTAAAGAAGGCACTTGACGAGTCCCTTACAGTTCAGCGTGAGTTGTTGGAGGGATTCTCTACACTGTCAAGTGCGGAAAGAGAGCCCATCTTGAATTTCCTCAAAAAAGTGAGCTAGTATAACATATAATCAAAATCCTTTTCCAAAGGAGCTTGAGAATGTTGATAAAGTTATCTAAAGGCGAACCTGACAACCTTACACATATCGAGGCATAGGTGATTGCAATAAACGAAGAACTAATCGAGAATGTTTTGTACCTGATTAATGCAAAGAAGGGAGACAGCGGTAGGTTGAACTACATTCTTTCCATGCTTCAGGACGGCAGGCCGCTGTACATCTCTGACAGAAAGTATCTCGAATCGCTTATCACCCAATACCTAGAGCCAGCCAAAAGAAAGATCGGACAGCAGCAGTCTGTTGAGGAATTGAAGATGGAGCTTGGCCGTGTAAAACAAAAGCTTGAGAGATACGAAAAGCGCGGATACAAAAAGGCGGTTGGCAGAAAGGCAATATTCTTTTTTGTTACATTCTTCTTTGGTTGGCATGCAGTGGTAAAGTTGCTTGGCAACATAATATCGTTCAACCAGAATCTCAATCCGTATCTTTTCCCGCTCTATCAACTAAATACAGTGCTGCCGCCACAGGCTACTGTAACACTGTCGCAGTATGACCTGAACTTGGAGCAGCTGATCGTCTTTGTCTGGGTAGCGATGATACTTACATGGATAATCCTCGGGTTTGTCTATCTAGTAAAGTTCATGCGATCTAGATACAATCCGGCGCTGCACTAGATTTTAGGAATTTGTAAAGTTAAAGTCCTTTGTAAAGTCGCTGCCGCTAAATGCAGTCTTTGTTGCATAGTAGGCAGTTCCTGAGACTGTAATCTTTGCTGTCCCCTGCTGCAGTGCGGACCAGAGGTCTGGATAGTTTCCAGTGTTCTTTATGTTTGCACTGTCGCTTATGTTCTCTGATGCTCCCGCAACAAGCGGATAGTAGTAGGAGCTCTGCCAGCTTCCTTCATACTTTTGCCCTATCTGTCCGTGGCCTACCACCATTCCGTTTGCATAGATGTCATAGGTTATTGCCTCAAGGATTATCGTGGTGGTGTTGGGGTTTGTGATGTAAAAGTTGGTCTTCAACGTTGCATCCCTTTCAGTGGATGAGAGCACCGATGTTCCGTTGTATAATATCGAAAGCGGCTTTATCTTGGCCGAGATTGATGTAAGCGAGCTTGGCATGTTCGGGTTTTGCGGTATGATGTTTTTTATCATACCAGAGCCTGGCAAAAGTGCAAAGAAGACAATTACTACAACAACGACGGCAGCTGCTCCTCCAAGTAAGACTCGGGTATCCAAATACACTAACAAGTGAATTCGATCTTCAATTAAACGTTGAGCTGAAAAACCTTATAGTAAAAGTTCATGGATCTAAATTTGTGCAGTATCACCAAGCAATAAGAATCGGGCAGGACAGGGCAAGGAGATCGCAGATAATCCTCTTTGAACATGCAGGCTTTGCCATGCTTACTCTTACAGTAAAAAAATCACAGGGCTCATTTATTCCTGTAGGGGAAAAGGAGCTCGTCTCCGTAGCTCAAAAACCGGAAGGCTGGGTTACTGTAATAGTGGACGAGGAAGGGTACGCCAAGGCGCAGTCAAAGGTTCTGCCGGAAGTGGATGCAAAAGAGATTTTGCAAAAGGCAGTAGCCGCTGGAATACCGGAATTTACCGGAACTGTCAAGCTAGTGTAATCTCTGTGCCCTCTGGGCTTCCCTTGATTGCTTTTTCAAGCGTCTTGATGTCAGCCTTTAGAATTCTTGTCTTTATTTTTGAGCGCTCGATTACCTTGAGGGCCACTATATCCATCAGATCATATCCACCTGCAACAGAATCTTGGTGTACAAGCATTCCGCGAAGTTTTTTGAATGGAATTTTTTTGAATTTCTTTGCCTGCTTGTTCTTTTGCGGATCAGAGTCATAGACACCGTCCACGTCAGTTGCGTTAAGAAATACACCTGCCCTCACTTTTTCTGCGATCAGTGCAGCAGTGGCGTTTGTGCTCTGGCCTGGATGGAGGCCTCCCGTTACAACTATCAGGCCACTGTCGGCTGCGTGGGCCACCTCCTTTAGGTTGGTGGGAGGATGGGAATAGGCCTTGTCTTGGAGTGCAAAGATAAGCAATTTTGCATTTAGTCTTGAGACCTCGATTCCTATCTCGTCAAGAGTCGACTCGTCTGCACCAGAAGACCTTGCGTGCGAGATGTAGTGCCTTGCTATCTTACCCCCTCCCGCAATTATTATTGGCTGATAGACCTTGCTTGTTCTTACAAAAAATTCCGCAAACTGCTTTAACGTCTTTGTATCTTCCAGTCCAAACAGACTGCCGGATAATTTTATGACGATTCTGGGTTTTGATTTTGGTATTAGTTGATCAGTTCTCATTGCATCTTTTCACCAAGGATGATTTGTGCTGCCATTTCAACCTTTTTTCTAACCTGCTGTCTCGCATAGACCCGCAGTATGTCCATGAATCCTGAGATTGCAGAGACAAGAGGAATCTCGGAGATTGGAAGCTCATATGCCTCTTTGGGACCTGTTCTGCCAGTAGATGTAAGAATGATTGATTTGGATTCTTTTTTTGAGGGTGCGAGGGGGATGGAGGGGGTCTTTGATATGTCTATGAACACCTCAGACTCGCTCACCTTGGCTTTTTTTGCGATATCATGCTGCAGTTCATCCGAGTTTACTTTTCTCATCCTTGGTTTCATGAAAATTTTTTCATAGACACATTTGAGAAGGCGTCTCTCTTGATAGTCAAGCGCAAGCTGTCCTGCCCTTCTAAGATCAGAACGTGTCCTTGGCAGAGAGACCAGTTTTGAAATTACAAGCTCGTCTGTTAGCTGGACATATCTTTGCAGGTTGTCTGTTGCAAGCCCAAGCTCCGAGTCTGCAAGCAGCATGGATTCAAGAAGCATTACCTCTGCTGCCCTTACCGTCTTGTGAAAATAGACTGCTCGAAACATCTGGTACCTTGAGATCATCATCGACTCAAACGAGCGGAGCGCAGATTTGTCAAGCGAGAGCTTTCTTTGGTGTACATCAAGCGAGTTTATGATTCTCTTAAAGTCAATTCTTGCGTGCTCTGCACCCGTAAAATAACCATCCCGTAGCAGATAGTCCATCATGTCTGCGCTAAGGCCCCCCGAGATTACCTCATTCATGAATTGATGTCTCGAGTTTCCAAACGCAAGTTTGCTGATAAAGGCCTTGTCAAAGCCCCCCCTTGAGACAAGGTCTCCCATTTCCGATTTTAGAATTATGTTTTCGCCAATTTTTTCATGGGAAATTTTCTTCTTTTTTTGCAGCACCTCTTCGAAGAGGTGCGAGAAAGGTCCGTGACCAATGTCATGCAAGAGTGCTGCAAGTCTGAGGTTTTCTGTATCGTCTGAATCAAGGTACCCTTTTTCTTCAAGAGCCAGCGATGCCTCCCCTGCTACATGCATTGTGCCAAGCGAGTGCTCAAACCTAGAATGCTGTGCACCGGGATAAACCAAGTGTGCACCGGCCAGCTGTCTTATCCTGCGAAGCCTTTGAAATATCGGACTGTCGATTATGGAAGCCTCGTAGCCATAGACGTTGACAAAGCCGTGTATTGGATCAACTATTTGGAGATATTTTTTTGCCATGTTACTTCGCGATGTATTTTGAAACAATTTGTTTGATATCATGATGAACTTGTTGCTTGTGAAGTGATGCGTTTACAACATGCCATCCAAACTCACCTGCAAGTTTTCTGTATGTCCGGGTAATCTTTTTGGCAAACTCTATGTCTTCTTCGAACTTGTCACGCCGTTCCTTTTTGCGGTAAAAAGAGTCAATCGGGTTCACGTCAAGAAGAATTACAAGATCCTCCTTTGGGAGGCCCCTGTCCAGATTTTGAAGCCAATCCATGTCAAGTCCGTTTACTGTTCCATATACCAGATTTGATTGGTAGTAGCGATTCATGATTACAATGTTGTTTTCTGCAAGGGCGTTGCGTATCTCCTCTGACTTTTCCCACCTGTTTGCTGCAAGGAGACAGTGGATCACCTGCGGGGGAAATGGTCTCTTTCCACTAAGATAGCGCTTGATCTCTTTTCCAATTGGAGTATGGTAGGCGGGGAAACTGAAAATTTTTGATCTCATGTTTTTTGCCTTGAAAAATTTGGCCAAGAGTTTTGATTGCGTCATTTTTCCTGCCTGGTCAAAGCCCTCCACAACTATAATCATCACATCCTATTGAATGGGGCAGTAGATAAAAATTGTAAATCCGGCATCAGTTGATTTAACAGAAGTGATTTGACTAAGGTTTAATAATAAAAAAGTGCTAAAATAGCAAATGGGCTTGGGCTACTATATGGTAAAAGAAGTAATGAAAGAGATTGGAAACAAGTCGAGAGAGTTCTTTGAGTTCGTCCTTCCTCCAGTGGATATAGTAATGCAAAATGACAACCTTGTTGTCTCAATAGACATGCCGGGATTCGATAAAAAGGACATCAAGGTTAGGATTCACGGCTACATACTATCCATAAGCGCCAAGAGAGAGACTGTCGAAGAAGGCACCATAATCTGGCGTCAGAGGCCCAATGTCATAGACAAGAAGATAAGACTTCCAATGAGAGTAAAAGACGACGAAGATCTTGACGCGTCTGCCAAGTATCATGATGGCGTGCTGGTACTGACAATTCCAATCAAGTCGGGCAAAAACATCACAGTAGAATAGCGTAAAGTGGACGGTTAGCGTTCCCTTATTGCAATGGTTACTCCCATTATTACTGCAGATCCTATCATTCCAAGTTCGCCAACAACCGAGTCTGTTGCATAAAGTATTGCAGAGCCAACAAAGACAGCTGCTGCAAGTATGCTTCCAGCAACAAGTGTGTTTTTCTGTTTAGGATTTTCCCGAATTCTTTTTGTATCGTCCAAGAATTTTCTAATCTCTGGTACAACTGCAATTGTTGCTTCAACTGACTTGACAAACCTGTTGAACGCAAGCTTGACCTCCTCGACGTATGCATCTTTTACAACGTCTTCTTCCTCTAGTATGTTTTGCAACACGCTAATGAACCTAAAGTTCACCTTGTGTGTAAGGTAGATTCCCTCAAGTATTGATGCCATCCTCATGTAGAGTGCCAAGTGTTTTGGAAGCTTGAACGGAAACCTGCTCATGGTCTTGTTTGCAAGCTCCATCAGTGCCCTTACCTCCATCCTGTCCACCTTTGTTCCATACATCGCCTGAATAGACATCCCTATTCCCTGTTCTATTATTCCCCTGTCGTATCCCGGCATCAGCATGCCAAGGTCATCCATAGCGTTTACTGTCCTTGATGGGTCCTTTTCTACAAGCGCCAGATAGAGGCGTATCAACTTGAGGCGGGTCTTTGGATCAAGTCTTCCAACCATACCAAAGTCATACAGTATCAGCGAACCGTCATTTGTGACCGAGATGTTTCCGGGATGCGGGTCTGCATGAAACATCTCGTGGCGCAAAAGCATCGTAAAGAAGATCCTGTGTGCGCGAACAACAAGCTGTTCCCTGTTGACTCCTGCCTCATCTAGTTCCTCTACATTTGTTATCTTGATTCCCGGGATGTACTCCATGGTAAGTACGTTTTTGCTTGAATAGCCGTCCATTACAGCGGGAATTATTACCTTTGGGTAGCTACTAAGGTTTCTTCGAATTGTCTTTAGGTTTTGCGACTCGATTCGATAGTCCATCTCCTCGTGAATTGTCTCTATGAATTGTGCCAGCATGGCCTCTGCGGAATAGCGCAGGTTGGGGTCTACAAACTTCATCGCAAAAGGAATTATTTTTTTCAAGACCTTGATGTCTTGCTCTACTACCTGTTCTATTCTAGGGCGCTTAATCTTGACGATGACATCCTTTTCCTTTATTTTTGCGCGATACACCTGTCCAAGCGAGGCACCGGAGATTGGATTCTTGTCAATAAAATCGAAGATTCTATCAATTGGCCCAAGATCATTTTCTATGATGGGCCTTACCTGTTCAAACGGTGCTGGCGGCACCTCATCTTGCAGTTTTGCAAGCTCTTCAAGATATGGTTGTGGGAGTATGTCTGCCCTTGACGAGAGCCACTGCCCAAGCTTGATGTACACGGGTCCAAGCGAGACAAATGTACTGAGTGCCTTGCGTGCATTTTTTTGATATCTTGATAGTTTTACATTCTTGCCTTCCCTTCTTACCCACTCTCTTCTGTCCTTTCGCAGAGCTAGGACAAGGGGCAAGAGTTTAAGAAACGTTCGAGCTGTTCTAGATCTTGAGATATCGTTCCACTCCTAGAGTTCCTTTATCTTCTTTACCAACGAGTATCCCACATATCCTGCCACAGCAGATGCCAAGAGGCCTGCCACCCCCACACCAACGGCTGCAAAGGGCTTGTTCTTTTGCAACTTGTATACCTCGGTGGCAACTTTTTTTCCCCCCAAGTATGCGCTTGCGATTCCAACCAGAAACTCGGGGGCGTCATGCAGGAGGTGTCCCAGTGGATCGCTTCGTGGGTCTACCTTGTCCATGTGAACAAGATACCTGTCTTTGTATTCGCGAATATGCAAATTGCCATATCGAAATTGTCTTATGGCCCCATTTTTTTGTCCCAAGTTTGTTTCCTCAGCGTTCTCTAGCATAAAGGGGCGAACGTCTTTTGGGACTTCGATCTCATCCGAAGCCATAGTCAAAAACGGCTATGTCTAAATAATAACTTTAGCTTGTTTCCTGTACTTTCTTTTCTAGAGGTTTCCTTGGTTTTTTCTTTATCTTAAAGACGATTCCTCCAATTCCTGCAGCTATTGCGACAAGAATCACTATCTGCAGTTGCGAAGAGTTTTCTCCGGCCTGTGGTGCCGGCGTTCCAAAGGAGACAGTACCCACCTGAGTTATGGCGTGGGATTGCAAGATTGTATCTTTGTATGTCAGTGTAACTAGCACCTTTTGATCACCTGAGAGTTGGCCTGATGTTGATTGGACTGGAACGTTGAATGGAGTTGGCGCATCTGTGTCTATATCCCCAATGTACTGAGTTGCTTCCTTGATTGTAGAACCCTCCATCGGATCAATTGTTACTATTGCAAACTGGCCCTTGATGTTTCCCTGGTTTAGTACATTTCCAATTATCATTTTCTGGCCTCCAATCTCTGAGACTTGGATTCCATATACCGAGACGTCAATTACTGGCCTGATGTAAGTGGCAAAGCTCTGCTTTTCTATAACTGTCGAGCCATCTTTTGTATACTGGATGTTGACATCAAAGTTGACTGCCTGGTTTGAAATGTTCTGATCTGCAAAGACAGGTATTCTCAAGCTGGTGCCAGTCAGCGGCCCGATCTCTTTTACAAACCATCGTGGATCGTCAAGAATTCTCAGATTTAGAGAGCTTGGCGTGAGTGTGATTGCAATGTTTGATATCTTTGATGGGGAAAGATTTTGCACTCCAACGGTAAGGTTTTGCATTACGCCCATCATGATGTAAGATGGCGTGGATAGTTTGACGTTAAAGTTAGAGTTTGCAGGACCTACAATCAGATCTACTGTCCTTTCGGTTGTTACCTGATTTCCTTGGCCATCAAAGTATGCCACAGTTAACGGCAGATGCAGGCTCTGGCCCGCAATATCCTGCGGTACAAAGGCGTTAAAGGAGAATGTCCCTGACGAGCTGGCTACAACGGTTCCTATATTCCAGCGGCTCTGGTCAATGACAACATTTTGCAAATTTGACGTGCTAGCAAGCGTGGAATTGGCAGACGAAAGCGAGCTGATTACGATATCTACATTGTTAAGTGGCGCAGTACCATTGTCAAAGACACGAACCGTAACTTGGTTGTTTGATGCTGGCTGGATGAACGGGTTTACCGCATTCATGTTCAAGACGCTCTTGCCTGTCACCTTAAAGTCAAAGTCATAGTAAGCATTGCGGACTCCGTTCTCCCTCACCCTGCTATAGGTGAGCTTAACCGTTCCTGCATAGTTTTGCACGTTGATTGACTTGTCCAGATTGACGTAGAAGGTAAGGGTAAAGGAGCTGCCAGACGTTGCAGTTTGGGAGTTGTCTGCCTCAATGAGGCCCTCAACGAGTGGGGTTGCACTAGAAAAGCCTACAGGAAGACTGAGCAGTCCCCGTATTCCTGCAATGTCTTCTGTGCCTACGTTAGAAAACAGTACTGTTAGTGGTACGTTTTGGTCTCCTGGCTGCACCTCTATCTTCTGGTTTGGATATCCAAAGTAGGCGTCAAGGAACTTGATGTCGGTATATCCGTGTGCAAAGGGAGACTGGCCAGGCTGAAGTTGTTCCGGTGAGGCTGCATAGCTTGGAACCACCAGCTCTGCTGCAAGAAATATTGCAACAAGTAGAATAGTTTTGTAAATCATGCCAAAGATGCCTCCAACTCTCCTTCCACAATCTTACCGTCTTTTATTGTTATTATTTTGTCCACGTCACCAAACTGTGGCCTATCATGTGTAACAATAATGAAGGTTTGATTCAGTTTTCTGTTTAACGATTTTAAAAGTTGCACCGTGGTTTCTGCCGATACGGAATCCAAGTTTCCAGTTGGTTCGTCAGCCAAAACTATTGCTGGTTTATTTATTAGCGCTCTTGTAATTGCTACTCGTTGAGCTTGACCTCCTGAGATCTTGTTGGCAAACTTGTTCATCTGGCCTTCGAGGCCCACTGTTCTTAGAAGTCTTTTTGCTTCTTCTTCTGCACCTTCCATTGTATCTTGAATCTTTCTTGGCAAGAGAACGTTTTCCAAAACTGTCAGATCAGATAAAAGATTTGAGAATTGGAATATGAAGCCCAATTTCGTGTTTCTAAAAGAAGAAAGCTTATTATCATCAAGAGCTGACGTGTCGGTGCCATCTATGAGGATTTTTCCCTTTGTGGGCCTATCGAGTAGACCTATCATGTTTAACAAAGTAGACTTGCCAGAACCCGAACTTCCTACTAGGAGCATAAACTCGCCACGTATTACTGAGAAGTTGATGTTTTGAAGGGCTCGAACCGTGGTCTCGCCTTCTCCATATACCTTCTCCAGTTCTCCTATCTCTAATACATTGTCAGGCAGTTCTCATCGCCTCCACTGGTTGCAGCCTTGTTGCCTTGAATGCTGGATATATCGATGCCACAATAGCCAGGGCGAAGGCCATGATGTCCGTCTGGACTAGGCCCACCCAGTTGTATTTTACTTCTAATGCAAGACTACCATTAAATGTCATGTGGGTCTCTTTGGCATAGGTAGTATAGCCAAGTGCCAGCGCCGTTCCCATCGCAGCCCCTATTGCACCTATGACTATTCCCTGAAAGATAAACACAATCAGGATATCTTTTCGTTTCGAGCCAATTGCTCTCATTACACCAATGTCTCGAGTCTTGCTTGTCACCTGCATCATCTGGATTGTTACAACACCAAACGCTGACGAGATCATTCCAAACAGTCCAACCAGATTAATTAGCGCAATTCCTGATCTAAAACCGGCAAGCTGGACTTCTGCAGCTTCTTCTATTGTCTGTGCCTTGAACTTGTCTGCACTTGACGGAAATTGACTAAGGAAGAGCTGCTTTACATAATCTGCCTTGGACGGATCATTTAGCCTCACAATAATTTCCGAGCTTTGTCCTGGACGTGACATTATTTCTCGCAAGGTGTCGATGTTTACTATTACTGCATTATCGCTGCCCTGATTTCCTGCAGTTTGGGTAATTCCTACAATTACAAATCTTTTGACTACATCATTGCCAAACTGATCCTTGAATCTAAGCTTTACAGTGTCACCAATTTGTGGATATCCAAGATCTCTGTCAACCAGTGCTCCCAGTACAATCGAATCGCGAAAGGAGACAAACTGTCCCTTTACAGTTTGGTACAAGGTAGATGCTTCTACATCCCACTCTGGTTTTACTCCAAGAACTGAGACTGGTGCGTTGAGATCCTGTACCAATCTGCCATTTACGGTGGCGTTTATCGAGAGGGCAGAGTATTCTAGTCTTGGTGCAGCAGCTTGAACATATGGAATCCTGTCAAGCCAGTTTACCAACATAAAGTCCGATCTTGAGATAAAGTCTCCTCGTTTTGAGATAAAGAGATGGCCGAACCTATAGTTTACAAGGTCTCTTACAATTGCGTCATAGAGTCCCTGAAAGATTACAGAGTTTACCTGAACTACTAAAATAGCAATGGCAATGGCAAGGCATGCAGCTATGAGACTGCCCTTGCGCCTTGTAATGAACCTGATACCTATCTGCGCCCTATAATCCACAGTGATCAGGAAATAGTCGCATATTTAATATTTTGTCATATTTTTATTAAAAAACAAGACAATTATATATACAAATGTTCTAAAATCATAACATCAGAGGAGAAGGATGTAAAAAATGGACAAATTAGACGTTGAGATACTCTCTTGTCTGCTAAACAACTGCAGGGCACCTGATAGCCAGATAGGAAAGGAGATCGGAGTTTCAGGGGTTGCTGTCAAGTCAAGAATTCAAAAGATGATCAAGCAAAAGATAATTGAGAAATTTGCACTAAAGATTGAGCCGCCCGTACTGGGTTACAGTGTACTCTATTTCGTAGTAATTGGAAAGGAGCTTGAGGATATCTTAAGCAAGATACGACTTGTGGGCGAGCCTTTCTTTGTTGTGCCGTGCGTTGGCGGAATTACTGTGTGCAGCATTGTTGTAAAGGGAGATCCCACGCGCTACATGGAGATTGCTAAAAACATTCTAAGAGATGTCAGGGTGCTTAGCATATTTGAGGCCAAGAACCCCGAGATTAGATCTGATCTTACAAAGACCGACATTGTAATAATTGACATTCTTCTAAGGGACCCCAGGATGAAGATAGAGGAGATTGCTAGGATCTCGGGCTTTTCTACAAAAACAGTAGCACGATCACTTGATAAACTACAAAATGATGAGGCAATACAGTTTACACTGATTTACAATCCAAGAGGTATGGGAGAGTACATTCCGTTTGCAATTCTTGTATCAGTTAATAGAGATATCAGGAAAACATTGTCTGAGCTTGAGAAAAAATTTGCAGAGTCATTCTTACAAAAACCATTTGTACATCTGGACAAGATAGTTCTGTTTTTTTACAGCTATAACATATACAAAATTGACGAGATAAGCCAGAGCGTGCATGAGGTAAACGGAATACAATCAGTTGATCTTTTTATTCCAAAGCAGATCAATTTCCCACAAAATTGGGTAAGAAATACAATTGAAAATGCAAAGAAATCAAAGAAGCTGCATCTGATGTCCCAGATACATTCATAACATATCTATACTTCATTTAGTTTGATGCACAAGAAAATTTTTCAGGGAAGGGTTCTTTCCCTTAGTGTTTACAAGACATCGATTAGAGGACGCAGAGTAACAAGAGAGGTAATCGAGCATCCAGGAGCTGCTGCCATGCTTGCCATTGAGAATGGCAAGGTACTGCTAGTAAGGCAGTATAGGTTCCCACATGGGTATGTCCTTGAGATTCCTGCAGGAACGCTGAAGAAGGGAGAGAGCCCGAGAAAATGTGCATTCAGGGAACTAAAGGAGGAGACTGGCTATGAGGCAAAGAAGATGTCGCCTCTTGTAAAGTACTATCCCTCTATTGGATACAACACCGAGATTATTCACTGCTTTGTGGCATCCCGCCTCAAGAGGGTGTCTAGCTTGGAGTTGGACGATGATGAGATAATATCTGTGGTAAAGACAGATTTCAAAAAAGTGCTAAGGATGATCCTGTCAGGCAAGATTACCGATTCAAAGACAATCTGCGCAGTTCTGACGTATTCAATGAAAAAGAAGTTCTACGTGTAAACTGGTTTTACAAGGTCTGCAATGTCTGCCCAGCACCTTGCAAGTTTTTCAAGTGTGTAGACTAGATCCATGAACTGTATTGACATCTGCTTCTTTGACTCAAGCGAGGACCTGATGTCAGAAATTTTCTTTTGATAGTTTCTAAATAGTGTAATCACTTCAATTGCAAGAAGCCTGTTGTTTTCTATAAATGATGTTATGGCTTTGTCATGGATGTCTTCAATTTCCACTGCCAGACCATGCAGTTTCTTTGATTCCACCTTTGAGCTGCAAACGTCCGGTATGGCATTTGCAAGCTCTACTATGGTATCACCTGCTGTTTCCATCAAGTTTGCTGCAATTCTATAATCCAAGATGTCAATGTTTCCCAAGTTGAATGCGGTTGCAAGTCTCTTGTCTACCATTGCGCTACGAATCAGTCTTACAAGCAGAAAATACTGTCTGTCTATCTCATCGTCTCGTGTTGGAATTGTCTGCAACACGGTTTTGTCATCTGAAGTAAGGGAGTTTATTGTGTCTCGAAACAATGCAAGTGCAATTGAGCTCATTCTCTTTAGGATCTTGTCTGGGTTCAGGGTAGTGGCATCCAAGAGAAACTGGACATTGACGTTTGTCGCGTCTTCATCTACAATCTCCATTCCAACCAGCCTTCGCATGAGGCCTCGAATCTTTTCTCTGTCATCAACTGAGATTGCAGACTTGCCTTTTATCTTAATGATGTCATATCCAAGAAGATAGGCTCCGGTCACATCGGCACTAATGTTTTCTTGTTTTGATACTGTATACTCTATTATGACCTCTTTTGGTGGCTTACTGTTTCCAGTAGGAGTAATTGATATGCTGTTTGTTCCAGTCTCAAGCTCGACCTCGTCGCTTTTTTCAAGCTTGTTTGCCTCAACCCACTCGATTGGCAGTGAAACAAGTATGCTGCTTCCTACCTTTTGCAGGCGCCGGATAAATTTAGTCAATTTATATCAATATATATAATATAATCATTATTTTTATATTTTTTCAAAAATTTAAACTCAGCATGCAGGCAGAGGCCTTTGCCCCCGGGCACATCACTGGCTTTTTCAAGGCGCAGATAGAACACGCAAGATCCGAACTGAAGGGATCAATTGGTGCAGGGTTTTGCATAAAGAATGGGGTTACAACCAAGGTAAAGGTCACAACTGACAAGACGGGCGTTAAGATCACCACCATCGGATACGGATCTGACAACACCCAAGTCTCTGAATATGTCGCAAAAGAATTTCTCAAGATTGCAAAGGGAAATCATTTTTTGGAGATAGAGCATCATGTTGGAATTCCTGTTGGCTACGGCTTGGGCTCCAGTGGTGCCGTTGCGCTGAGCCTAGCATTTGCGCTAAACAAGGCGCTTGGGACAAACCTTTCAAGGACCCAAGTTGGGCGGATAGCTCACAATGCAGAGATACATTGCAAGACAGGTCTTGGAACTGTGTTATCATCATATCACGGCGGGTTTGAAATAAGAACAAAGCATGGCGCGCCAGGTATAGGCAGCCTGAAAAAGATTCACACTGACTATGTTCCAATTGTAATTTGTTTTTCTCCAATATCTACAAAGAAGTTCATCAAGACCGAGCTTTCAAAGATAAATGGTCTTGGGGCAGAGATGGTCACAAGACTGCTCAAGTCAAGGGACCAGATGGATTTCTTGGACATGTCACTGGAGTTTGCAAGATATGTAGGAGTTATTACACCAAAGATGCAGCAAGTAATTGACGATCTGCATCAACACGGATTCAAGTGCGGGGTTGCAATGTTTGGAGAGACTGTATTTACTCTAGTACCAAAGACAAAAGAACTTCAGGTTCTACAAATCCTAGAAAGATATCCTGACGGAATAATAATCAAGACAGAGATTGACAAGAGTGGGGCCAGGGAGCACTAGTGCTAATTCCACGATTACACCCCAGGGCCGCATCCCTCCACATTAGAGAAAGACTAGTCTGTGGATACAAAGAAGGCTTGGTAGTAGAGGAAGGCCTTCTTGCACATGGGAGGGGCGAGATGTTTGACTATCTCATAGGCGAGAAGACTTCGAAGACATCTCATGATGCAATAAAGGCAGCTGCTCTAATGCTTCTGATGGCAAAACACCCTGTCATATCGGTAAACGGCAACCTAGCGGCCCTATGCCCAAGGGAAATTGTGTGTCTTGCCCAAGTTACAGGCGCAGAAATTGAGGTGAATCTGTTTTATGCAAGCAATAAAAGAAAAAAAGCAATAGGCCGTGTACTCAAAAAGAACGGCGCTGCAAATGTGCTTGGGCTTGATGACAGGTTTTCCCAAACAATTCCAAAACTTGACAGCTCAAGAAGAGTTGTAGACGAGCGCGGCATATTCATTGCCGATGTTGTGTTGGTTCCCTTGGAAGATGGTGACAGGACACTTGCGCTAAAAAAATTTGGGAAAAAAGTAATAACGTTTGATCTCAATCCAATGTCTCGCACTGCACAGGCTGCTGATATTACGATTGTTGATAATGTAACAAGAGGAATGGTATTGCTAGTTGAGAGCTGCAAGAAGATGAAAAGAAATGGTCTTGACAAAAATTTCAAGTTTGACAACAAAAAAAACTTGAACCAGTCAATCCTTGCGATAAGAAATAACCTCAGGAGGATGGCGCATGCCTAGATCCGTAAAAGACATAATTTCCATGAAGGGCGAAAAAAAGATCTCGGTAATCACTGCATATGATTATACCACTGCTCAGCTTTGTGATAAAGCTGGCATCGAGATTTTGCTGGTAGGGGACAGCGGCGGGATGGTGATGCTAGGATACGAAAACACGATTCCTGTCACAATGGAACAGATGTGCTTTTTCACCCAAGCCGTAAGCCGGGGCAGACAGAACGCCATGGTCGTAGCTGACATGCCCTTCATGTCATATCAGGCAAGCAGGTCACAGGCAATAGAGAATGCAGGTAGGCTTGTCAAGGCAGGAGCTGATGCTGTCAAACTGGAAGGGGGAATCGAGATAAGAGATACTGTCAAGTCAATTGCAGAGATCGGCATACCCGTTATGGGCCATATTGGATTCCAACCGCAAACAACCACGCTGCAAGAGGGCTACAAAGTGCAGGCAAAGACAAAGGATGCCGCTCTCAGTTTAATCCAGAACGCAAAGGCCTTGGAGAAGGCAGGCGCCTTTAGCATTGCACTAGAGATGGTTACACGGGAGGTATCAAGGATAATAACAAAATCCATTACCATTCCAACAATAGGTATTGGCTCTGGTCCTGACTGCGATGGGCAGGTGCTAGTCGTTCACGACGTTTTGGGCCTGTATGAAAAGATCAAGCCCAAGTTTGCCAAGAGGTATCTTGAGCTTTCCATAGACATTGTAAAAGCTGTTTCGGCATACAGAAATGACGTCGTATCTGGCAGGTTTCCGTCGCAAGAGCACTCGTTTTCAATGGAAAAGTCTGAACTTGAAAGGTTGAAAAAAGAAATTGCGTAAACATCCGTCCCTTGACATTGTAAGCTCTGACGGAACAGAGCTTGCAGGAAAAAAAATTGTGTTATGCATAACTGGAAGTGTCGCTGCATACAAGTCGATTGAACTTGCAAGGCTCCTAATGCGACATGGCGCAGATGTTACCTGCGTTGCAAGCAAGGCCGCAACCGATCTTATTAAGCCAAGCTACTTCAAGTGGGCGACTGGAAATGATGTCATAACAAAATTGACAGGAGAACTTGAGCACATCAAGGTTGCAGATTATAAACAGTCTGACATGATCATAGTATATCCATGCACTGCAAATACTCTGGGAAAACTAGCACATGGAATAGATGACACTCCAATCTCGACTGTCTTGAGCGTGGGGTTTGGCTCCAAGATTCCAATAATAATCTCACTTGCGATGCACCAGGCCATGTATGAGAACCCTGCTGTAAGAAGGAATGTTGATTTCCTAAAAGACAAGGTAAGTTTTATTGCCCCACAATTTGTTGAAGGAAAAGCAAAAGCTGCCGAGCCTGAAGAAATACTTGACTTTGTGTTGAAAAAATATGGTGCGTTTCCTTTCTTTGAAGGAAAGAAGGTACTCATAACTGCAGGTCCTACAATAGAGCATATTGACCCAATACGCGTAATAACCAATCGTAGCTCTGGCAAGACTGGTGTTCTACTTGCGCAAGAGTTTGTCTCATCTGGCGCAAAGGTCACGCTCATTTATGGTCTAGGCACCGAGTTACCACCCAAGGGAGCCAAAGTGATAAGAGTAGAGAGCAGTAGAGATATGATAGAGTCAGTACTACATGAGATGAGAAAGAAATTTGATATAGTAATACTTGCTGCGGCCGTATCTGATTATACTGTTGAGAAACCAAGCAAGACAAAGATAAAGAGTGATGCCAATAAAATGGTTGTAAGGTTAAAAAAAGTTCCAAAGATAATAAACGAGATAAAGAAGATTCAGAAAGATGCATTTTTGGTAGGTTTCAAGGCAGAAACTAATGTGTCAAGAGAGAGACTTATTGCATTATCACGCAAAAAATTGGAAGAATCTGGTGCTGAATTAATAGTTGCAAACGACATAGGTGCACGATACAAAAAAAATCCAAATCAAAACAACGTGATCATTGTTGATTCTAAAAATAAATTAGAATCAGGATGGAAAGACAAGGAAAAGATTGCAAAATTTATCTCTAACCAAATAAAGCAAAGATTTGCAAAAACTCAATATTAAAAGATAATCTCGCTAACTAAATTTGGTTGAATGTAGCACTATGTACAACGTGTTTATACAGTATTATTTTAGATAGGCATGAATTATTCTCAGACTATCTAGTTGAGATGCCTAGCTGTGTATATCTAATATCATCAAAATTACTTACTTGCCTATACTTAAGACACATTTGCTATATCTATCACAGATCAAGGAATCTAATAGTGAGTTGTTCAAGATACAATCAAGACTCGCAATAACTTATCTCAATGTAGATAGATCTATGATGGATTTTCTTTAAATAATCGCATCATGAGTGGAGATAATTTTTCTGTAGATTCTTTCAATATGACTAGTTCTTTTTTAATTGTTCTATAGCACATCCTGTTTTTTCAAATTCGTGTAGCTTATCATAAGAGTTGAAAATCTTATGGATATTACGAAGTATTTGTTCAATTACTGCTTTTATCAAAATTGATAAGAAGATAATTGAATCGCTATGCAAATCTTATGTATCTTTTTTATTCGTGAAATATTATCAACATCAATTCAAGTGTATTTTCAAATAACAATTAATTCTTTTGTGAAGTTATGCATGACATCTGCTGCTCTTGGCCCAACAATTACTGAATCCTCAATTCGCACCCCGAATTTTTTTGGCAGATAGATTCCGGGCTCCACTGTCACTGCCATGTTCTTTGAAAGTGTAGCTTGGCTTGACGGACCCAAGTTCGGTAGCTCGTGTACCTCAAGTCCTATACCATGGCCTGTCGAATGGATGAAATATTTTCCATATCCTTTTTTTGCAATTATCTTTCTGCACGCATCATCAACTGATTTGCAAGAAACTCTTGGTCCTACTGCACGGAGACCTGCTTCCTGCGATCTTTTTACAATATCGTAGACCTTTTTGGCTTCAGCCGATATGGTACCTAACCCAAATGTCCTAGTAGCATCAGAGACATACCCTTTGTGACGCAGCGTAAGGTCTACTACAATCATGTTCCCATTTTCAAACCTACGTTCTGTTACCTGTGCGTGGGGAAGTGCACTGTTTGGCCCACCCGCTATTATAAGAGGCTGAAGAGTAGATTTGTAGCCTGTTGCAAAGACGCCTCTTTCCATGGCATAAGACATCAAGATGGTTTGAAGCTCCATCTCTGACATTCCAATCTTTATCTCGTCTACGCATAGCTCGTACATCTCATCAAGAATAGAGGAGCACTTTTTTAGTATGTCAATCTCTCCTTTATCCTTTACCTGTCTTGCCTGGTAGAATGGTCCAGTTGTCGACCTTACACGTGGCAGGCTCTTTTTGAGCGACTGTATCACGTCATAGTTGTTCGTATCTGTACAGATTTTCCTGTTTTTTACGGCTTGGATTAGAGTCGTAAGTGAACCCTTATCGCGCTCTGACTTGATCACCTCGCAGTTGATCGATTCTTCTTTCGCGCGTCCCATCTCAAGTTCTGGAGATATAATGGTTACGCCACACTTGTCAAGTACCCCAATTGCCTCTCCCCAAAATCCAGTCATGTAAAATAGGTTTTCAGGTTCAAAGGCAACAAGCGTGTCACAATCTAGTTTATTGCAAAATTTCAAGAGATTTTTTCTACGGTTCTGCATCAATCTCAAACTTGATTGCATCTTCATTTATGTTTGTTGGAAAGTTTAGATAACGGAAGCAGGGTTTTTGTTCTGTGAAAGAAAAAAAGAAAGTCGTAGCCTTACTATCGGGAGGACTTGACAGCAGACTAGCAGTAAAGATGATGCAAAATCAGGGCTTTGATGTCACTGCCGTTGCAATCAAGACTCCATTTTGTGATTTTGATTGCGGAAGAGGTTGCGGTTTTGAGATTCGCGATACTGCAGATATGCTAGATGTCGATCTAAAGACAGTATATCTTGGAGACGAGTACATTGAGATGCTCAAGCATCCAAAGTATGGATTTGGCTCTGGTATGAATCCATGCATAGACTGCAGAGCAATGATGTTCAAGGCTGGAAAAAAGGTAATGGAGGACATTGGTGCAGAGTTTATTATTTCAGGAGAGGTACTTGGACAGAGACCAATGTCACAGCATGGACCTGCACTTCGCACCATAGAAAAAGAAGTTAGACTTGAGGGAAAAATTGTAAGGCCACTTTCTGGCGCTCTTCTGCCAAAGACAGAACCAGAAGAAAAAGGACTGATCAAACGAGAAAATCTTGGAATGATTCGCGGACGTTCAAGGAAGGAACAGCTGAAACTTGCTCAAGAGTTTGGATTTCAGGATCCACCAAATGCAGGAGGAGGTTGTCTGCTCACTGACCCCAAATTTGCAATAAGAGCAAAAGATCTTTTCAATCATACAGAAACCCCCACAACAAACGATATCGATCTATTAAAGATTGGAAGACATTTCAGGTTTGATGCAAAAACAAAATTAATTGTTGGACGAAACAGAGATGAGAATGAAATGCTAAAGGCTCTCGCGCTTTCTGTCGACGTGTTGCTTGAAACAAAGGATCATGTCGGACCCGTCTCCCTTTTGCGTGGCGATGATTCTATGACCAACCTCAAATTGGCTTGTAATATTACGTTTCGATACTCTGATGCCCCAAAGGAATTATTGGGCATTGTGATTATGCAGAAAAACGGCACCAAGTCAGAGATTTCTGCCTCCAACATTGCAGAACAAGAGTATCTGAAATACAGAATTTAGTCAAGCAAGCTAGTCTGTGAATTGCAGTTGACTGCAAAGCCTTTTTGAGGGAGATAATTGCATACCAATATCATGCAGACACAAAAGGCCCCAACGTATCTCAAAGCCATCACGCTCCGTGACTATAGTGACATCCATACTGTAAAGGAGGACATCAAAAAGGGCATGATCTTGGTTCTGCGTGTTACCCCCCTTGCACAAAAAAATGTTGATGAATTACGAAAAACGGTAGAGGAGATTTACAGCGTTGCAAAGACGCATGATGCTGACATTGCAAGATTGGGTGAAGAAAGAATTATTGTTACCCCTTCAGGTGTGAAGATCTGGAGAGCAGAGTACGACCTAAAGTAGCCTGATACCTTCTTGCACTTGAGGACAAGTTGTCGCAATTCTAAACATTCTGTGAATAGAGCTTGCAAGGTTCTCACACTTTCTTCTCTCGCCGTGGTTTACAATTACACGGCGAAGTTTTGGCCTAAGCTTGTGCACATATGACATCAGTTGGTTATAGTCACTGTGTCCGCTAAATCCATCAAGTTTCTCGGTTGAACAGTTTATGTTGATTACTTCTATCTTTCCATCCTTTCCAACAACTGAGACCTGCCTTGAACCATCAAGCACTCGTCTTCCAAGGGTGCCGTTTACCTGATATGATACAAAGAGTATCTTGTTCTTCTGTACCGGCGCGATGTTCTTAAAGTACTCAAGCACTGGTCCACCCTCTAGCATACCCGAAGTTGCCATAATGATGCAAGGACCCTCGCGAAGTGGCTCTTCTCTTGCATCGGAGTGCTCAATATTTGTAAAGTATTCAGAATCAAATGGATTTTCTTCCGTGCTCAGAATCTTTTCCCTCAAATCTCGTGCCAAGTATTCTGGATAGGCTTCATGGATTGCAGTTGCCTCTGCAATCATTCCCTCCGTAAACACTGGTGCCTCCATGAGCTGTCCTGCCTTCATGTATTGATCAATTACCATCATCAATTCCTGTGCACGACCCACTGCGGGTATTGGAATCAGCACCTTGCCACCATTTCGTAACGTCTCGTTTACTGATTTGATAAATGCTCCCTCAACCTCCTCTCTTGTAGCCTGTATGTCCTCTTTTGCTCCATATGTGCTCTCAATTAGGAGCGTCTCAACTCTTGGGAAATTCCACGACGCACTCTCAAAGAGCATTGATTTGCCATACTTTAGGTCCCCAGTGTAGACAAAGTTGTGGTTTCCGTTTCCTATGTGAAAATGACACGATGCAGAACCCAAGATATGCCCTGCGTTTGAGAAGACCAGTTTGATATCAGGGGAGATATCCGTAACTGTGCCATAGGCAAGCGATATTGTCTGCTTCATTATCTGCTTGACGTCCCTTTCTGAATATAGTGGGATCTTGCCTTGGGCAGCGGCAACCTTGATGGCGTCAAGCTGGATAAGGTTCATCATTGGAAGTGTGGGCTCTGTGCAGTAAACTGGTCCCTTGTAGCCATACTTGAACAGGACCGGCAGGAATCCAGTATGGTCAAGGTGGGCATGACTGATGACAACTGCATCAAGCTCGTCTAGGGTAATATTTGCCCAGTCAAGGCGTGGAAACGCCTCCATTGGGCTTCGGGCGCCGGGGTTGACGCCACAGTCAATTAGGACCTTGCTTTCATGCGTCGTCAATAGCATACACGACCTTCCTACCTGGCTGAAGCCTCCAAGGGTAATCAATGAGACCTCGGCGTCCTCAGACAGTTTTGGCCTGAAGATCTGCTCTCCTACCTGTCGCAGATGCTTGCTTCTCTCTGAGGAAGATATCTTGAGGTTGTAGTTTATTGTCTGGATGGTTTGGGACTGGATAGTTGTTGCTTTTCTTATCCTGACACGCCAGCCAATCTTTGAGACAAGGTCTGCAATATTGAAAGATTCGTTGTTGTTCAAAAGCCAAGTATACTTTACCTCGATTGTAAGCTCCCCCGTTGCGGTATCAAAGAAGGTTCCGCGTAACTCGATGTCTTTTGGAAGCATTTGCGTGAGAATCTGTCTTGCTTCCTCCTCGTTTTTTCTGATAGATTCCTCTGTTCGAACTACGATTCTCTTTTTTATCACATTGACCATGTTAGAAATAACATCATTATGCTCCATTAGATATCGAGGATTTCTTGTGTAGATTGCAATCCTTGGACCCTCATACTCTATCTTGGTTACCTCTGCCTCCTTTGGTATACTTTGAAGTATGGTGCCCATGATATTGGGTAATGGCGACATTTCTCTTTGTTGCTGTTTTCTTTGCATTAAATCACTTAGAGCGTAATGATGGCTTTTTTCTGTTCTTTTGTTAATAGTTTGTATCCCTGCTTGTCGATTATTGCCACGTTTATTCCGTCACCTGTTCCAATGTTTCTTGTTATCGCAGCCTTGACAGCTCGTAGAGCAATTATCTTGCCCTCCTCTACTGCAAGTCCGTCGCGATACTCGCTTTCAAGCAAGCCATATGCGACTGGGGAACCGCTTCCCGTTGTGACATAATTTTTCTTGTCAAGAGAGCCAAACATATCGATATTGTATAGTGCTGGTCCTTGTTTGTCAAACCCACCTACAAGAATATCAGCTATGAAGGGGTAGTATCTATTCTGGAAGAAGATTAGCGATGCAAGTCTTGCAATCGACTTGATTGGAAGATATTCTCCCTTCTCTATTCTATGGATGTTGCAGTGATATCTTAGCATGTCAGTGACGTTTTGAGCATCTGCCACTCCTCCAGCTATGGTCATGCCTGCATGGTTGTCTATTTTTTGAATCTTCATTGTATTGTTGTTTGCTATGAAATAGCCTGCGCTTGCTCTCATGTCTGCGCACAAGACTACTCCATCGGTGCAAGCAATGCCTACCGTTGTTGTTCCATGAAATGTGTGTTGTTCAATATAGTCTGACAAATAACATTCTCCCTAACTAGAGATACCTTGACTAGCAATCCACCGCTTTAAATAACTTTGTATTGTGGCGGGAATCGATAAATAACGAGATTTGAGGAAAAACTCATGCCCTCACATGTCATGGAACTGCCAAGGCAGATAGTTGTAGGTGAGAAAAACATTGATGATATTGGAAGTTTCTTGCAGGATCTTGCCAATCCAAGAAAAATTTCTCTTGTTTCAGGCGATCAGGTAAGAAAGATCACATACAAGAAGGTCTCCAAGTCACTTGAGAAATCCAAGATAAGAAATGCATGGCATCTTAGTACAAGCAATGATGTTAAATCTGCAGAAAAGACGCTTGTGGAAATAAAAAATGACAATAACGATCTAATTGTAGGAATTGGCGGGGGCAGGTCTGTCGATATTGCAAAGATGATCGCTTTCAAATTGAAAAAACCCTTTGTTAGCGTTCCAACCTCTGCTTCACATGACGGTATTGCAAGTCCATTTGTCTCTCTGCGTGGAGACAAGCCCTATTCCATTATTGCCACAGCACCACTTGGAGTCTTTGTAGACATTGAAATATTGAAAAAGGCTCCTCATAGGCTGCTTGCAAGCGGTTGTGGAGATCTAATGGCTAAGGTAACGGCTGTTCGTGATTGGGAGCTGGCAAGGGATAAGGTTGGAGAGTATTTTGGTACCTATGCTGCAAATCTGGCCTCGATGAGTGCAAAGATAGTGATTGACAATTCAAAGAATTTCAAGAAAAAACCCGATGTTAGAATGATTGTAGAGGCATTGATAAGCTCGGGTGTTGCTGCCTGCATTGCGGGTTCAAGCAGACCCTGCTCTGGTGCAGAACACCTGTTTTCACACGCAGTAGATTATCTGCAGCCAGGCATAGGACTGCATGGGGAAAAATGCGGTATTGGTGCAATACTAATTGCCAAGCTTCAGGGTCAGGACTGGAAAAAGATAACTCAGATGCTAAAAAATGTTGGCGCCCCTACAAAAGCAAGGGAGATAGGACTGTCACCACAGATATTGGCCAAGGCACTTTCCATTGCCCAGTCATTAAGACCAGAAAGATATACAATCTTAAGGGAGGTAAAAATGACTGAGGAAAAAGCTGCATCCCTTGCAAAAAGTACTGGCGTTCTCTAGGCAGCCTTTGGCTGTGCTGGCTTGGCTTCAGGCGCCTTTTGTTCTGCAGGTTTTTCTTGCGGTTTTGCCTTGTTATAGGCCTCTACAAAGTTTATCCTTTCAAGCGTTGGCACGAACTTGAATATCTCATTTGCAATTGCTCGCTTTACGACCTGTAGTCCTTCCATCATCATGGCCTCGTCTGGTATATTGATATCAAGTTGTGTTCCCTTGATCTCAAATTTCAGTTTAGAATCATCAAGTGGAAATCTTTTTTTGAGCAAACCCATGATTTTGTCCTGATCAGTATCAAGTGACTTGACCACGTTTACATCATAAAGAATTGTCTTGCCTGCAAATCTGTGATTGAAATCAACTTGAACTCTACCTGAACCAATGAATCTGACAATTCCAGTCCTGTCATCAAGTTCGATTGTATCTCCAACAGAGACCTTGTCTGCATCGTCTCCCAGCTTTCGCAGCGGGATCATTCTGACCTTGCTTGTATCTCTTGCACCAAATCCCTTTTCTGGCGGTACCTCTACAGTAAGCTTGTCGCCTGCATTTGCTGCAAGTAATGCATCATCCAGTCCCTTGAGTACCCAAGACTCACCTACTGAGACAAGACGTGGCTGATACTTGGCATTTGCATCAAAGATGTTGCTTGACTTGGCATCAGCCTCTCTAGTAGTTTCAAAGACTTGGTTTGTGTCTTTTACTTTGGCAGTATAATCTACCAGAATTAAGGTGCCTTTTTGGAATGTCAACGTCATCGATCCTTTTTGTTCCTTATATTAAGTTAACAGGGATTTTACAGTGCTTTTAGTTTCTCTTCAGCTACTTTGAGTGCATCAGGATTTGTCTTGTATCCCATCATGTCAAGAGTTGAGTGAATTGCAGAAATAGTTCTCATCACGTGATACTTGCCAACTTCTCCCATACACCCAACTCTGAATACCTTTCCTTTCAGCTCACCAAATCCACCTGCTACCAAGACTCGGAATTTTTCTGACAATGTGCCTCTGAAAGTTTTGTCATCAAGCCCCTGCAAGTAGTTCAGTGCGATAACAACTGTAGATCGTGCATCCTCTTTTGCAAATGGTGTTAATCCAAGTGCACTGAGGCCACTGTAAAATGCATCAGAGCAAATTCTATGTCTTCGTACCCTCTTGTCCATCCCTTCTTCCAGTATCATATCAAGTGCTTCTTTGTATGCATAAAGCAGCGGTATTGCAGGAGTAAATGGTGTCTCTTTGTTCTCATCATAGTACTTGAAGTATCGCGCCATGTTAAAGTAAAACGTCGGAGGCTGATTTGCAATCATGTGCTTTTTTGCCTTAGGACTTACTGCGATAGGTGAGATTCCAGGAGGAGATGCAAGGGCTTTTTGTGCACCTGTGACACACACATCTATTCCCCACTTGTCCATGTGGAGCTCTTCACCGCCTACAATTGATACACCATCTACTACAAAGAATGAATCATTTCTTGCAGTAAGGCTTGATATCTTGTCTAGATATCTTACCATTGTTCCAGTTGAGGTCTCGTTCCATACTACGTAAAAAGCCTTGACATCGTTGTTGTTGTCAAACGCTTCTTTTACTTGGTCAAAGCTTGCATTCTGGCCAAATGGAGTCTGTAGTTTGATGACACTTGCACCGGCCCATTCAAGCATTGTTGCAAGCCTGCTGCTAAACTCTCCATTGACTGGAATGACTACCTTATCGCCTTTTTTTATCATGTTCACAACAGAGGCTTCTACTGCACCAGTACCAGAGGCACTTAGTGCAACGACATCTCCTGTTGTATCAAAAACTTTCTGGGTCTTTTCAACTACATCAGAGTATAATTTTACAAAATCTTTGCTCCTGTGATTTATCATATGAGTAAACATTGCGCGTGTTACTCTTTCCGGAACGTTTGTTGGCCCCGGCAACATTACTAAATATTCCAAATAAATTCTCCATTCCCTAAAATTAATGACCATTATTTATAATTACAGAATTTTGGACAGTCTTTGTTTTGCACCTATGCTCAACAGAACATTCTTGGTTCCTTCTGGAACAAGACCTGACCAGTCTTTGCCTGAAGCGATCATTTCACGTATATTTGTTCCAGAAACCATTTCTCTTTGCAATAATGGAACTGGAATTACCTTGATTCCTCGCTTTTGGTAGAGAGATATGGTAAAATCGTCATTTGAAAATACGACGTCATATTTTGGCACTATCGAATCAACATGATATGTCCACCTCTCATGATCGCCTATATCTGGCACATAGTAGATCTCAACTCTGCTCCTTGTATCAGCACCAAGAGATGAAAGAATCATCTCTTTTCTTTCATCGGCAGTAAATGGATTTCTTTTTTCGTTGCTCTTGTTTGAGCTGCCAATTCCTATCCAAAGTTTTTCTACATTTGACAGGGCAAACTTGACTGCAGAAAGGTGTCCTATATGAAACGGCTGGAACCTGCCAATTAAAAGCCCATTCACTGTCAAATTCTTATCTGTTTATTTAAAAACCATTTGCTAATTAGGCGATTGGTTTAGCTATGATGTAAAAAGATGAGGAATTATTGGATTGTTGGCAGCAAATCTGTTCCAGTGTAGAATTCTATTGGTTGACCAGAAGAATCCACTACCTTTCCACTAAAGTTAGTAAAGGAATGTTTATCATCAGAACAGCTGGGATAGGTTCCCAAGAGTATTCTCCAGAGCCCTTGATTTTTGTTCCATCGTCACCAACCATGCTTATTTCTCCTTCCTGTTGGTATGTAGTACTTGATTCACAATCATTGCTTACTGTTTCTTTGATCGTTTTATTAGTTGGTACAAATTCTAATTTGTAAGTTGTAGATCCAATTGTAATATTTCCATTTTGTTGCAAAAGCTGCATTGTTCCAGTTGTATACATTATAATTTCATCATTAAGACTGGTCGATACCTCAGGGCAGCAACCATCATTTGTAAATGCAAATCCATCCATGTTTGAAAAGATGGTTTGTTTTACTGTATCATCGGCTGCGGCATGCATTGGTTGATTCAAAACCAATAAAACAAAAATCACTAGTGCTCCTGATGCGATGATTAGTTTTCTTGTCATTAGAATTTAGTAATATACAACGTATTTTTCCTTGCGTAACATAGATTTCATAAAAACAGAAGTTCTATGAAAAAATTTAAGGCTACGTACTTTATGGTCGTGTCGCATATAGTCATTCTGCCATTGAGATATTGGTATGCACAGAATGGTTATTCCTTGCCTGAGAAAAACATCTCAAATGAAATCTCTCTATTGTCCTTTTTCCACATTTTATGCAAATTTGCTGTATTGGCCTTTTGCATTCAAAACATTGAGAGTAGGCAGCTAATTCTTCACCGCAAGTTCTACAAATCTTATCTGGCATCTGTCTATCACTGATATAGAAATACAAAATGAGACTTTAATTGAGCGCAAATAGTTGTCGTAGTTTCTATATTTACATGAAATCAACTTTAGAATACATAATTTACATTAATGGTATAATTAAAAAAGAAAGGAAAGATTGTTTGCTTATGCTCCACCAGTATAGTTGAAGATCTGTTTTCCTTTTAAGTTGAACATGGCTAGTCCCTTCATGTCATTTTGTACTACATTGTCTGGAAGCTTGACATACGACAGATTGTTGGCATATTGCTGCCCATCATTAATCATCCACCAGATTAGGTGAACAAAGGTTTGAGCCTTGTCGGGGGTCATAGATTTCAGTTTGCTGAGATCAGAGTATGCAACAATGTATGTAAATGAAGCAATGGGATATGAATTAGGTCCTGGTTCATTTACTATAGAAACATTGTGCCAGTCTCCATTTGACGGTGGTAAGGTGCCTACCTGCTTTGCGGCATTGTAGGTTGTTTCCAATGTAGGTAAGACAAAGTTGTTTCCGTCAGCATTTTGAACTGCGGCATACGTCATCTTATTTTTTATTGCATATGCAAGCTCTACATACCCAATTGAGTATGGAGTAAGCTGTACATAGCGCGCAACACCTGCATTGTTTGGTGCACCTATACCTGCTCTCCATGGTACTGTCTTTCCAAATCCAATATCATTTTTCCACTGTGAACTTACTGTAGATAGATACTGTGTGAAGGCAAACGTTGTTCCAGATCCATCTGAGCGGTGAACCACTGTAATCCTTGCATGTGGAAGATAAACTCCTGGGTTATTGCTGGTTATAGCTGGATTATCCCAGTAAATTATCTTGCCCTCAAAAATATCTGCAATTGTCTGCCCAGTCAATTTGAGCCCACTTTTTACACCATATAGGTTATAGGTTACAGTGATGGCGCCTATTGACTCTGGAAAGGTAAGAGCACCCGGAGCTGCTTTCATGTCACTAGGAAACAGTGGTGCATCTGTAGCTCCAAAGTCTACTATTTTTTTGGTGAATTGGTTAATGCCTGCTCCGCTTCCAACTGATGCATAGTTCAACTTTACATTCGGATAGAATGCATTATACTGGACTCTCCATTTGTCCATCAATGGGAAGACAAATGACGAGCCAGCCCCCACTATGTTATAGTTTGTGTCACTCGGTGGCGGGGTGGGTGAACTGTCTGCATATGCAAACATTGTCGTTGACATCATTAGGATCAGCGTTAGTGCTAAACCTAAGATTATTTTTTTTGCCATGAACTTATGAGGATTGTTTGATTATTTTTAAATGCCCAGTATAGAATACATAGCAAGCTGTATGTTATATTTACAACATAAAGCAAGTAGGAAAATCATGCCATTCATAAGTCTATATAGTATTTTGGTTTTAAAATTTAAGACTTGTATGTAATGTAAAATAATTAACTTACTAAAAAATAAAAAAATTAAAGCTCTAGAGTTTTGACGCTAGTTTCAGTCCAGCCTTTTCTGAAACTGCAATTATAGATATGATTGCTATTGCAAGCACTAGAGCTGTAATAGGACCAAACTCTGGAACTGTGCTACCACCAAACTTTATCTCTGAAATTGCTTGCTCGTCTGCCTTGACCATGGCGTCAGGCAATGGAACGTATAGTAAAGGAGTAGCATATTGTTGCCCATCATGGATTATCCAGTTAAGAAAGTTTACTACCACTTGTGTCTTGTCCTGTGTTTGCCCACTGACTTGACTTAGATCTTTGTAGACCATGATATACGTCAGAGTAGATATCGGGTATGAATTGCTACCTGCTTGATTCACTATAGATACCTTGCTCCAATCCCCATCTGGTGCAGGAAGGCTTGTTGCTGCAGCAGCCGCATCAGCAGCTACTGAATCTATTGTGGGCTCAACAAATGCATTTCCATCTGCATTTTGAACAGCTGCATAAGCCATGTTATTTTGATATGCATATGCCAGTTCAACATATCCTACCGCATATGGGGTGCTTTTTACTATACCTGCTACACCAGCGTTTCCTTGAGCGCCTGTACCAATTGGCCATGGAACTGTCTTACCCTGACCTACTACAGTCTTCCATTGAGGATAGACTTTGGAAAGATAGTCTGTAAATGCATACGTAGTTCCCGATCCATCTGCACGGTGTGCGATAAGGATCTTCTGAGCAGGTAGATTCATTCCGGGATTCAGATTTGAAATTGCGGGGTCGTTCCACATGGTTATGTTTCCCATGAAGATCTGGGCAATTACAGGACCTGTAAGTTTCAGGCCCTTGTCTATGCCAGGCAGATTGTAGGATATTGTGATTCCGCCAATTGATTCTGGAATAGTCACTGTTTCTGGTGCTGCTGCCTGGTCAGATGGTTGTAGTGGTGCATCTGATGCTGCAAAGTCAACAGTCTTTTGAGTCAGAAGCTTGATTCCCGCTCCACTTCCAATGGATTGATAGTTTAGTTTTATGTTGGAATGCAGGTTATTGTATTGCACTCTCCATGTATCCATCAGTGGAAACACAAAGGTTGATCCAGCTCCCGTGATTGTGTATGACTGATTCGTTTGCGCATTTGCGTACAGTATTGTTGATGGGATTATTAGCAATAACATGAAAGTCACTGCCAAGAAAGTCTTTTTCATCGATATTACGTTATGTTATAGTTATTTACGTATGACCGGGATAGTTTATGTAATTATTCATAAGATATGAAAACTATATAGAAAGAAACTAATTTGGAAAAATTGCCAACAAAAAATTTAGTGAAAACGCCTTTGTCCTGTTACGATATAATTTACCGATTCTCCCATAAAGGCAGCATGATCAGCTATTCGTTCAAGATATCTGAGAACCAGTGCATCTGCAAGGGCACATTTTACGTTTGATGAGTTTATTAACATTGGAAGATGTTTGTTGTAATACTTGTCTACCAAATCCTCATCAGTTCTAAGCTGTTTTGCTTTTTCCAAATCCAATGTTGCAAAGCACTGTATGGCCAAGTTTATCATGTGTTTTATCTCTCCTGAAAGTGTATAGACTACCTCATTTTTGCATTCTGAGAGGTCTCCAAACATGTCTCTTACTGCAGTAATGTCATATACATATCGTCCAAACCTTGTAAAACCGTATGATACCTCGATGCATGATCTGATCAATCTAAAGTCGCTTGCAACTGGCTGATATCGTAATATCATATCAAATGTAAGATCACCTACTTCATCATACAAACCCATGATTTCTTGAGAGAGTTTATGGGCCTCATGGCGAACATTTTTTCCCTCTAAGTAAGAGTCCAAGGCCAAGTTTATTGATTGGAGAGATAATGAGCCCATCCTTTCCATTAGATATGAGAGCTTCTGAAGGTGGGGATCTATGAGTCGAGTCAACTAACCAAACTGTCCCTGCACATACTTTGCTGTGATCTCATTTCTTGGATTCTCGAAGATTTGTTTAGTGTCTCCAAATTCAACCAAATCTCCAATATACATAAAACCAGTATAGTCAGATATTCTCATAGCTTGTTGCATGTTATGAGTAACTATGATTATGGTGTATTCTTTTTTTAGTTCGTTAATCATTTCTTCAATCTTTTGAGTTGCAATGGGATCAAGAGCAGATGCAGGCTCATCCATTAAAAGGATCTCAGGCTGTATCGCAAGAGCTCTGGCAATACAAAGACGCTGCTGTTGTCCACCTGAAATACTCATCCCGGGCTTTTTCAAATCATGTTTTACCTCGTCCCAGAGGTATACCATCTCAAGACATCCTTGTACTATTTGATCTATGATCTTTTTGTCTTTTACACCGTTTAACTTTAATCCTGCAGCAACGTTATCATAAATTGACATAGTAGGAAAGGGGTTCGGTTTTTGGAATACCATTCCTATTTTTCTTCTGTGAATGATAGTATCGACTCGATTTGAATACAAGTCTTGACCGTCTAATAGAACTTTGCCAGTAACTTTGGCATTCTTTGATAACTCGTGCATCCTGTTAAGGCATCTTAGAAATGTGGTCTTTCCGCATCCAGATGGGCCAATTAATGCAGTTACCGCTTTTTCTTTGAATTTCATGGATACATTTTTTACGGCTGCAACTCCGTTGTAGGTTGCCACAATATTTTCTGCAATTAGTTTGTATCGCGGTTCTTCTGCAGTTCTCTGAATTATTGGAATTTTTGTTAATGCTTCCATTTTATCTACCTGACATGATTCTAAATCTACTGCTATTCCTACGAGTTCGCAAGAACAAGTATCTTATTCCTACATTAAGTGTAAGTACGATTAATATCAAAACTAAAGCTGCACCCCACCCTTGAGCTGTTGCAGTGTCATAGGGAAGTAATGAGAGCCTCCATATCCTAAGTGGTAAGGCATCCATTGGTTGATTAAAACCTGTAAAAAAGTCACTGCTACCAAGAATTGTAAAGATTAGAGGAGCAGTTTCGCCTCCTATTCTTGCTACTGCAAGCATTATTCCAGTAACTAATCCACTCTTTGCGCTAGTTAGTAGAATTCTAAATATTATTGTCCAGCTTTTGATTCCAAGTGCATATCCTGCTTCTCTGTATGTTACTGGAACTAGCTTGAGCGATTCTTCTGTAGTTCTTGTAATAATTGGCAACATGATGATTGAAAGTGCGAACATGCCTGCAACAATAGAAAAGTTTCCAAATACAAGCACAATCATCACAAATGCAAATAGACCTATCACAATAGTTGGAAATTCTGCCAAAACATCATTGAAGAATCTTATCGCATTACCAAATTTGTTATTGCCATATTCTGATAGAAATATTCCTCCAAGAACTCCAACAGGCACCCCAATTAGACTTGACATACCAATTAACATTAATGTCCCTTGAATTGCAGGACCAATTCCACCTGGTTGATCCGAGCCTACAGCTCCTGGTGGTTGGGTTAAGAATTCTATACTTAATGCCGGTACTCCATTTCTTACTACCTCAAGAAGTATGCTTCCTAGAGGAATAATAGCTAGGGTAACACAACCAAATACTATACCTTTTACTATTTTATCAGTAGCTAGTCTGTTTTTGATATTATTTCTAAAATGTTTTCTAAATTCTGCTCGTTGTTCTATTGTAATCATGCTAAAACCGCTCCTTGATGTGTCTTTATTACTCGAGAAACTAGGAGTTGTGCCACTATGTTAATTGCAATTGCCACAATGAAGAGTATCAAGCCAACTCCAATGAGTGCTGCCATGTGAAGACTACCTTGAGATGCCTCTGCAAATTCGTTGGCAATTATACTTGACATTGTTTGGCCGGGTCCAAACAATGATGTTGGAAATGCCTGTGGTCCTGTCGCATTACCAATCAACATAGTAACTGCCATGGTTTCTCCCACGGCTCTTCCAAGCCCAAGTATTGAAGCTCCGATAAGGCCTGATTTTGAATAAGGGATTACTGCCATCTTGAATACCTCCCATTTTGTGGCTCCAAGCATGTATGCAGCTTCTCTTTGGCTATTTGGAACTGCAATCATAATTTCTCGCGAAATTGAAGCTATTGTTGGAATTATCATAATGGCAAGCACCATACTAGCAGTAAAGATATCTAGACCAAAGGGCGTTCCAGAAAAGAACCAGACATTGTTGCCAAGAGCATTATTTAGTGGAGTCTCGATCCAATCTCTGAGGTAGTCTCGAAATACAAACATCCCCCATAATCCATAGATAACACTTGGAACAGCTGCTAATACTTCAATGACAAATGAAAGTGTAGAACGCAGAAGCTTAGGTGCAAGTTCTGAGAGAAACATTGCAATTCCTATGCTTATTGGTACTCCGATTAGCATAGCAAGTCCGGCAGTAACAAATGTGCCTACAATATAGGGAGCCGTACCATAAGATTCACTTCCCTCTACGGCATTCCAGTTAGAACCAGTAAGAAATGAGATGCCTTCCTGAGTCCATATCTGATATGATCCAGAAATTAGCTGAAATACTATCAAAACAATTATAGCTAAGATGTAGGTAGCTGTAACGGCTGTTGCTATCTTGAAACTTTTATCAGATACAGGAGAGCTTCCCTTGAGTGTAACGGCTTCCATCAAGTACAATTGTTCTCATATGAGATGACAATATCAGAAGTTCGACCATAATTTCTCAAGTTTCATATTTGAATATAGTTCTATATAGTACTACATAGAACGTAGTCACAACCGCTTTAATTATATCTATTATAGAAATACACATTGGCAGAGCCGTTAAATGAGAAAGAAGTCAGAAAGCTACAGCTTGTGGGTGGATCAACCTATGTTCTCTCCCTTCCTAAGAAGTGGATTGATGAACTAAACCTCAAATCTGGTGATCCAGTCTCTATTGTAAAGAATGTTAACCGTTCTCTTTCAATTTTGCCAACAGGAACATCCAAGACACCTAAAATACTAAAATCAAGAACTATTCTAATCCAAAAAGAAGCAATAGAATCAGTACAGCGCAAAGTCATAGCCATGTATCTAGCAGGATATCAAATTCTTGAGATCCAATCTAAAGGGGGGAGAATTCAGCTTGAACACAAGCAAGCAATACGAGACCTTGTGAGAAAAAACATGATAGGGACAGAAATTGTTGAGTCTACTCCAGAATCAATAACAATTCAGATTCTAACTAGTTTGCCTGAGCTTTCCATAAATGATGCGCTGAAACGTATGTTTTTGTTAACAACTACAATGCATAGGCAAGCCATTGACGCCTTAAAAGAAATGGATACTATACTTGGAGAAGAAATTACTCATTTAGATGATGAAGTTGATCGTTTTAGTCTGTATATACTTCGAAATCTTACGTTAGCAGTAGAACATGAACGAATTTTACGTGATATTGGACTGAAAAAGCCTTCTGACTGTATTAGTTATAGAATAGTAGTAAAATCAATAGAAAGAGTTGCAGATCACGCTGTTTCCATAGCGCGAAGAGTAAGATTCCTCAAATCTACGCTAGAGCCAACGCTTTTGCAAAAAGTTACAAAACTAAGTGAGGAATCACTCAAGGTATTTGAGGACTCGATTGCTGCACTCAATAAAAGAAACTATGTGCTAGCCGATATGGTTGCATCAACTGCACGCAAAATTGCCGAAAAAGAAAAGGAGTTTACAGATAGTCTAGAAGAGTCAAAGAAATACACAAGTGTGATAAAATTTGTCTTAGAAGATATTCGTAGAACTGCAGAATATTCTAGCGATATTGCAGAAGCGGTCATTAATGAAACAGTACAAGATATAATATCTGAAAATAGCGCATAATACAAGAATTTAACAAATGATACTAACATCTTTTGATCAGATTCACATGATAGAACGTCTTCATTTAGTTACATAGATCTATATGGCATACAAAAAACTAATAGGATATCTTTAGTAATCTTGGTATGAAATAATCATATGGTCTGCTGTGATCAATATTTTCATGCGATCAGGTAGACCCCACTCCCCGCATAGAAAATCAAATCGTGGATTAATTCATAAAAAAAATATCAATTATTTTAAGATTCCAAATGAATCGTTGTTAAAGGTAAATATGTCATAAGAGACAAAACCATGGAGTAAGGTATCATTAATTAAATTCAAATTGCGTCAAACTATACGTGGAACCAATAAAAATAGACGGATCTTTTGGTGAAGGTGGTGGACAAATAATTAGAAGTGCAGTGACGCTGTCTGCAATAACCGGAAAACCTGTTGAAATTGAAAATATTCGCAAGAATAGAAAGGTCCCTGGCCTCAGACCTCAACACATGTTGGGAGTAAAAATTCTGGCAAAGATTTGCCAAGCCAAGGTGGAGGGTCTAGATGTTAACTCTACTAGCCTAAAGTTTACTCCATCAAGTGGAATAGATATGGAGTTGAAGGAAGATGTGGGTACTGCTGGAAGTATACCATTGATATTACAAGTTTTGATTCCAGCAGTCTCACTTGTTAAAAAAAGATTGAAAATTTCCATCATAGGCGGTACAGATGTACCGTGGAGCCCTACTGCAGATTATACAAAATTTGTGTTAGGTAAGGCATTTTCTACAATTGGAATAGATTTCTCGCTTGATATCAAAAAACGTGGATATTATCCAAAGGGTGGAGGGCTAGTAGAGACAGAAATTGTTCCATGCAAAACTTTGAAACCTGTCTCTTTTATCAAACGTACAACAAATTCTGCAAAGATACTCTGCTCTTATTGTAGAATACCACGCCATATTGTAGAAAAAGAAATAGGTGATGCTAAAAAGATTCTTGAAGAACATGCTTTCAAGGTAGAATATTTGGTCAAAGAAGAAACTGCGTTAGATAAAGGATGTTCTATTCTTATATTTTCAAGTGATGATACATCTGTAATTGGTTCTGATATCATTTATCAGAAAAACATGGGAGGAATTGGAAGAATAGCTGCAGATAAATTCGTTGAATCAAATTTAGGAGTGGATGCCTCTCTTTCAGACATGTTGATTACGCCGCTATCTCTAATTCCTGAAACTTCGATCTTTCACGTAAACAATATTACAAAACATCTTGAGACAAACCTCTTTGTTGCGTCAAAAATAACCAACTGCAAATATGGTATAGGTAAGTTGGATAGTGGCTTTGAAGTCCGAATAAGTGGAAGCTCATACTCCAGAACGCAATAATGCAGCCATAAGAAGTATAGCTACGGAAATTATAACAGTGATCCTTCCTAGAGCAATGATTTTTGAGCGTATCTTTTGCACAACTTCTTCTGATATTTGCCTTGATTCGATCTTCTTTTCAATCTCAGTTCGAATTAGTCTTACATGTATTGCAAATGTTATCAACAAAATTATTACAAGAATTACTTTGATTACAAGAATTTGCCCATAAGTTGTAGAAAGTATCAATGATGGTTTATTCAATAAATTACTAGAATTGTATACTCCAGTAGCAATTAGAATTATTAACGAAGGTATAGCAATTTTGTTGAATTTTCTGCCCACACGAATCATTATTGACAGTCTTCCTTCTACAGAATCCGATATTGTCTTAAGAAGTGGAGCAAGCACTATTCCTATGAATATAGATCCTCCAACCCATATTGAAGCAGCTAGAAGATGCGCCCACATAATCAACGCATCAGAAATTGGCATGACTCCATACCACAGTCAACTCATAATATCTATTGTCATGTTAAAATGAGAATTTG
>CAZMNT010000005.1:0-60794 GCA_964567715.1 uncultured Nitrosopumilaceae archaeon
TCCTTAAGCCAAACTTTGGTGCTATCTGTATCTAGCAGTCCCAAAAACTTTGCTAAGCCAATAGTATAACTTCTATATACGCTATTTTTAGCATTAACATTAACCCACAAAGTATCGAGTTTGATTCCTTCCTTGCCCGTGTTTTTTAAGTCATTAAGGATTTTCTCTAATAGTTCAATGTCCGTATTGTATGGTAATTCACTTTTTGTTTGTTCATCGCTCATTTCTTTTTTTTCCTACCAAAAACATATTATGTTTTCGATAGAAAAAATAACACATAACAGCTATTTAATAGATCTGATAGAAGGAACTTAAAAGAACCTAATAGTATCTATTAGTTTCTATAATACGTGAGTAAAGCGAAGGATCAGTCAAGTACGCAAAAAATCGGGATCACGTTTACAATTAAGCAAGTTGCTTTAATTGATGGATTAGTGAAAAGTGGTGAGTTGGGTGCTACTAGACCAGAAGCAATAAAAACAATAGTTCTGTTTTATCTTAAAGAAAAAGCTAATAGAGCTACTTTTTAGGAAGATTTTGAAACTTCGAGTTTTTTATTCCGTACTTTTAATTCTAATTCATCTCCGCCGTCCCAACCTAACTCATCAATAATTTCAGGTGGCACATTAAGACGGTATCTGTAAATGTCATGGTCTTTGTACTTGTAGGATTTCTCTTTCTGTAGTTTTACCACATCTAAAATGGTATGGGGTCATATATTATGTTTATGGGGTCATGTTACACATAACTATCAACCGAAAATATACAAAGACAAGATCAACCGTCAATTATACAGAACCCGATGTCTGACACTGTACAATCTTAGGGAGATCGTGTTAAGTTAGGGGATAGTTTTATAATTTCACGATTAGTTTCTCTAGCAATGCCTAAAAAATCTAATCAGTTGACTGGCAACGTTGGTCTTTACTATGTTTGTTATTTGCTCTATTGATTACAATCTTTTCAAAAAACAATTTCCTAATGTTTCGTACTGGCCGCCTTAATGCTAATTTTTTAATCGATTTTATTTATGCAATGATCGGTAGTTCATCGTTCATTCTAGGCTTTGCTTTTCATAAATACATTATTCTGAGGAAGAACAAAACTTGACTCCTAATGCGAAAATACTAACTTCTATGAATGCAAATATTATCTCTCAAATTTCATACGCAACAGCGTTCTGCCATATGGGGGAATTGAACATCTTGAAACCGATAGAGGATCTTTATGCCTGAATATTCTTCTGTTTCGTCTTTTTTTACCTGATGTAAATGACTTAACAAATCAATTGAAAGACTCATTTAGTTCCGTTTATTATCGAGGTAATAACAAATGAGACTGCGGCACTAGCTGGAATTGTAATTATCCATGCCCATACAATTCTTTTGCCCACACCCCATCTAACAGCTGACAACCTTCTAACTGCGCCAACCCCCATTATTCCACCAGAGATTGCATGGGTAGTACTTGCCGGAATTCCAACCCAGGCAAGAATTGCAAGGATTGTAGCAGAACCTGTCTCTGCAGAAAACCCTTGGTATGGTTTGAGATTGGTTATTTTCATTGCCATCGTTTTGACAATTCTCCACCCTCCAAAGAAAGTTCCAAGGCTCATGGCAGTTGCTGCCATTAAGATTACATAAGATGGAATTGAGAATTTGGTAATTTCACCCTGTGTCAGCAAAATTAGTGCGATGACGCCCATTGTCTTTTGCCCGTCGTTGGCACCGTGGGTCAGTGAGAAATAGGTAGATGATACAAGCTGCAACCTTCCAAAGACAGAGTTGACTGTGTGAGGTTTTACTTTGGCAAAGATCTTCATTATTAACAATGCAATCAGGAATGCGGTTGCCAAGCCAGCTACTGGCGAGATTACTATGCCTGTCAGTACTGTCTGCAGACCGCCAAACATTACTGCCTTGGCGCCAGCACCAGCAAGACCTGCACCCAGAATACCTCCAACCAGCGCATGACTGCTTGATGTTGGCAGGCCCAGAATCCATGTTATAATATCCCATACTATGGCTCCCGCCAACGCACCTATGATAATATCAAGTGTTACAAAGTCAGGGTTTATGATGCCTTTGCCTATTGTAGTTGCAACAGCTACCCCAAAGAGAAACGGACCTACAAAATTAGCAAAAGCAGCTATTCCCACTGCTAGAAGCGGTTTTAGGATTCTTGTTCCAACCACTGTGGCAATAGAGTTTGCCGCGTCGTGAAATCCATTTAGAAAATCAAAAGCTAGTGCAGCTGCTATTGCTCCAATGGCTAATGGAATCATACAAAATCTACGTGTATTTTAGAACCACGTCTTCTATGGAATCGGCAACGTCAAGGCACATATCGGCAGCCTCTTCCAGAGACTCGTAGATGTCTTTTAGTTTGATTATATTAATAACATCGGTTGTTTCTAACAGCTCGCCAACGGCTTTTCTGTATATATCGTCTGCGTTATGCTCTATTGCGCTGACTGCACGGCAGTGCTCAATTATTGACTTGTTTACTTTTAATTTGTTCAGACTTGTAATCATGAGGTTGATCTCTTTTGTAGAATTTTGTATCTCTCTTGCCAGCTCCAACATATATGGAGGAGGAGATTTGATCTTGAAATTGACTATTCTGCCAGATATGCCCTCAATGTAATCTATGATATCGTCTGCCTTTGATGCCATACGTGAGATGTCCTCCCTGTCAAAGGGAGTGATAAACGTCTTGTTTAGTTCTTCAAATACTGAATGTGTAAGCTTGTCTGCTTCACGCTCTATCTTTTTTATATTTGCATGGTTCTCCTCTAGTTTTTCAAAGTTTTCAAATATGCCCACTAGAAGTTTTGCTGCTTCTTCTGCCTTGCATGCTAGATCATTTAAGAGCGATAAAATTTCCTTTTCGTTTGATTTTATCCACGTAGTCCACTGGTTCATGTAGCTACTCTGAGGTTACATGGTTAAATGTCTGGTGCATATAGGACATATGATCTATATAGTTGTAAGAATAGCTGCGAGCAGGATGTTTCAAAAGGCAAATGTACTTGCGTATGATACTTTAATAGATGACAAGATTTTCTATCAAGGATCTCAAAGTACAATATAAGCTAAAAGACAAGACTATTAATGCAGTAGACGGCGTCTCCTTTTCTCTTGATGACAACGAATCGGTAGGCATTGTAGGTGAAAGTGGTTGTGGAAAGAGCACACTTGGTCTTGCAATCATTAGATCGGTCTTTGGGGGTCAGATAGAGTCAGGCGATGTATCGCTAGACGGCAAATCCATTCTAGCAATGCCTGAAGAAGAGTTTAGCAAGACTGTGCGTTGGAAGAAGATATCGATGATATTCCAAGGTGCAATGAATTCGCTTGATCCCGTCTTTTCAATAAAACAACAGTTCGATGAGATTTTAAAGATGCACCATTACGGTAACCCGTTAGAGATAACAAAAGAGGCAATGAATTCGGTCGGCCTGCCTACATCCGTACTAGATAAGTTTCCTCACGAACTGAGCGGAGGGATGAAACAGAGAGTAGTGATTGCCATGGCACTGCTTTTGAGGCCAAAGTTGGTAATTGCAGACGAACCTACCACAGCACTTGATGTATTGGTGCAAGCCCAGATCCTAAGTCTACTCAAGCGACTGAAAAGAGACGGCATGTCGCTAATGTTAATCTCACACGACTTGGGCATAATCTCTGAAGTATCAGACAAGGTTGGCATAATGTATGCAGGCAAGATAGTGGAGTTTGGAACCTTGCACGAAGTGTATTCAAACCCCAAGCATCCCTACACCCAAGCGTTGCTCAAATCTACACCAAAGATCAAAGGCGGGTCGGAGTTGGCATCTCTGAAGGGAACCCCTCCAAACTTGGCCTCGCCTTCACCTGGTTGCAGGTTCTACGACAGATGTCCGCAAGCTATGGAAAAGTGCAGAATGGACCCTCCAGTAATACAGGATAAAACAAGATACGTATCATGTTGGCTATATGAGCAAGAGAAATAAAATTAAAAATTGTTAATCTAGTGAGAATATAATGTCTGATTGATGCCTGCACCGTTGTAGTAAGAGTTGTACGTATTCAGTGCATTCTGCAAAGCCATTTGACTTGCAGTTTCAATTGCTTGACTTCTGCTGACGGCATTATTCTCATCTGTAGTTGAGCTGGTAAGTCCAGCATAGTTTGTAGAGAGTGTTACATTCAGGTATTTGGCATGAATCTCTTGGAATATCGTGATTGCTTTGTTTAGCGCATTTGCCTTTGCAGCATCTAGTTGACGGCCTACAGTCTTCTCATTTGTGGTAGGACCTGCTTGGAGATTTACATAATTGATGTCAATCTTTGTGATGGCATTAACCAAAGCAGTTGCCTGTGCTTCCATATCGTTCCAAGTCTTTTCTAATTGGGCTTGTCTGTCAGAAGCTTGCTCATTGGTAGTAGCCTGACTCTGAAGATTGGTATATACATCATTTATTTTTGACAGTTGCGATACAATCGCTTCTGAACTGTTCAGAGATTCTGCTCTTGCTTGAGCGATCAGGGCGTTTCTGTCTCTACTTTGTTCGTCTGTTGTGGAGCTGTTTAGGCCTGCATATCCCGTATTCTGCAACTGAACAAGTTGTTTGATGTGTATCTTGTCAAACTGCGCCAAAGCGTTCTGTTCAGATAGCTGAGCACCAGTAGCCAAGTCACGACCCTTTGTATTCTCATCAGTGGTAGTGTATCCCAAGCCAGACCAGTTTCGCTCTGACGCGTTAACGTTGTTAAACGTATACTTGGTAGAGTAAACCAATGCTGCTCTTTGCTGGGCAATCAATTGCCTTTGAGCAATATCAGACCAGTTATCGTCTGCAAATACCATCTTGTTTAGGTATACTGAACTTCCACTTAGAACTAAACCGGTGATCATTACCACGGCTAGGAGTTTAACGTTCACGTTTGTGTATCACATATCATAGCCTTTAAAACTTTGCGATAGTAAGATTTTGACCTAATGATCGCCTACGACCATAATCCGCGGCGGTACAGCCAAATAAGATTTCAAGACAGGGTTTTAGGTTTTTCACATATTCCTTTCAGTTTTCTTGATATACTTGAGTGGTCAAGTACCCACAGTGGAAGAGATCCTTTCGGTAAAGAACCTGAAAAAATACTTTGTAAAAAAGGGATTCTTACAGAAAAAGGAGACCATACGTGCAGTTGACGATATCTCGTTTTCAATCAAAAAAGGCCAGACCTTTGCACTGGCAGGAGAGTCTGGGTCTGGCAAGACTACCATTGCTCGTTTGATATTGAGGGCAGTAGAGCAAGACGCCGGCGAGATAATTTTTGACAATATCAAGATAAACGAGGAGAACGCAAAACTTGAAAAGATACGAAAGGAGTGCCAGATGATACATCAAGATCCTTATGCATCAATAGATCCTAGAATGAAAGTCCTTGACATTGTAAAAGAACCTCTGGATATACATGGAGTAGGCAGGTCAAGTGAGCGCATGGAACTTGTTTTTGAAGCGTTAAGAGATGTAAGGTTAGACCCTAACGAGGTGGTTTCAAAGTATCCCCATATGTTATCAGGTGGCCAGAGACAACGCGTAGCAATAGCAAGAGCCATCACAACAAGACCTAAGATTATCATAGCTGATGAGCCTGTATCAATGCTTGATGTTTCAGTCAGGGTTGGAGTTTTAGAGTTGATAAAAGAATTACAAAATAAGCATGGCATATCATTTCTGTATATTACACACGATCTTTCTACTGCAAGATATGTCGGTCATGAAATGGCAATACTGTATCTTGGCAAGATAGTGGAGTTTGGAAACATAGAAGATGTGCTGTTGCGACCAAGACATCCCTACACCAAGGCACTTGTTGACTCGATCTCAGAGCCAAACCCAGACAATCTGAAAAGTGAGAAAAAAATTCGTATCAACAATCCCTTAGACATAGATGTATACCGAGGATGCAGATTTAGGGCAAGATGCCCCTATGCTATTGAAAAGTGTAAGCAAGAACCTGCTCTTGAACAAGTCGACGAGAAAAGATCAGTTGCTTGCTTTGTAAAGATAGACTAGGTTGCAACCTGTTGTACATTAGAAATTCTATGTGATACAACTTGCGAAACGCCATTTCTTGGAAATACACCGTAGATGAGTTTTGCTTTTTGCACTACAGAGTCTTTTAGTGAAACCATGATTATCTGGCTTCCACCAGCTCTGTCTTCAAGTATTTTAGACAGTCTTTCTGTGTTTAGGGCGTCCAAGTGGGCATCGACCTCATCTAGCAGATAGAAGGGAGATGGTTTGAGTTTCTGAAGTGCTAGCAAGAATGTAATTGCTGCAAGAGTCTTCTCACCACCACTAATTGAGGTGGATTCCCTTTTTGGTTTGTTTGGAAACTGTACCAAGTATGATATACCTGATGAGAATATGTCATCCTCGTTTTGAATTTCAAGCCAGGCGTTTCCCCCTGTCATCTTGTTGAAGATCTCTCGTATGTCCTTGTCGACTTTGTCGTAGGATTCAAGGAATGTTTGTCGCTTGTCTTTGTCAATCTCTTCAATGAACTTTACAATAGAGTTTCGTTCTGCTTCAAGCTCATTCTTTCTTGTAGACATTGAGCGATATCCGTTTGAGACCTCGACATATGTTTCCGGTGCTCTTGTGTTAATGGAGCCAGCCATCTTTTTCTTTTCATCTTCGAGTTCTACTAGAATCGGGTCAACATCAAACGATTCAAGCAAGTCGCTGTATCCATAGGACCGAAGAGTCTTGCGGATTCTCTCCTCGTTTTCATTAAGATCCTTGACATCACGCAATATAGAGTCAGACTGCCTCTCCAAACCGTTGAACTCTTTTGTAAGTGACCTTTCTGATTCATACCAGTTCTTTAACTTGGAATCGTATTCTTTCAGTGTTGATACTGATGTGCCAGACGTGGCTATCAGTTGTTGCTCTTTTTCACGCAACAATACTAGCGAATTGTCAACATTTTCTTTTTCCTTTGCAAATGCTCTTGACTGTACTTCGAGATCATGCTTTTCGTGATTAAGTGATGAGTGTTCCTCCGATAGGCGACGCATATTTGCTTTGTACGAGTTTTCTTCGTTGGTAAGCTCTGTTAGTCGTGCAGTGAGTTCACGAAATTCGGTTGAGATGGTACTTTGTGAGCTCATAAGTGCAGAGCGTTTCTCGTTTAGGGCAGAGATCAAGTTGGCAATCCTTGCCTGTTCTTCTTCAGCATAGTTCTCTTTTGTTAGTGCAATTCTCTCTTCCAGTGATACGATATAGGATTCAACCTTTGAAAGCTCGACTGTTATGCTCTCGTCTCGGCATTTGAGTTGAGATATTCTAGATGTGATCTGCTCAACTGATGCATTGACAGTCTTTAACTTGGCCTTCACGTCTGTAAGGCTTAGGTCGACGTTGGCAAGGCCAGTCTCTGACGCGTTATATCTGCTGGTCAGACTTCTTGTTATTCTCTCTATTTTTTTTATCTGACTCTTTTTGTTCTGAATAAACTTCTTTAATAGTTCAAGGGATTGGATCAGACCGTCTACAGAGGTGCTAAGGAGAATTATCTTTGTGAGGTTTGATACCTTGGAGTTTATGTCAACAATAACGGCGTTTGCATCTGCATCAAAGAACTGGCCGTCAAGTGTTACTGCCCTGTATCCTTTCTTTGACAAGGCATATGCTGTTTCTTTGGAATTTACAAGACAGATACTTCCAAAAATAAAGTTTTTCAGCGGCTCTAGTTTTTCATCACACTTTACAAAGTCTGAGAGAATGCCAAGCACTCTCTCTTCTTGCTTTATTGTCACTTTGGAGTTTGATACTGCGTCTAATGGAATGATTCGAATCTTTGGAAGTTTTTTTTGCTGGGCAAACTCGGATATGCCAAGAAGAGTGGCAAAGTCATTTACAACTAGAGCTTTCAACCAGTCAGAGCCAACTGCCAAGACTGCCCTCTCATATTGTTCATCCCAAGAGAGAAGCTCATACACAAGACCCCTGACGCCAAGTCTCTTGGAATCTTCTTTGAGTTTTGCAATCGAATAGTCCTCATGCATTACTTCTTTAACGACTTTGATCTTTGCCTCATACTGTGCAGCTGCCTTGCTGGCTTTCTCAAAGATTATCATAGTCTCTTCAATGTCTTTTTCTATCTTGACACCCTTGTCACGAAGTTCAGAGAGTCTGGATTTTAATTCGCCAATGGCAGACTCGTGAACACCCCTCACCTGTTTGAGTTTTTGTTCAAGGTTGAGCAGTTTTTCTTTTTCGTGTTCGAGTGCTTTTGCCTTTTGCAGGTTTTGTTCAACTTTGCTTTGTATGTCGAGTTGTTCCTGCTCAAGCTTTGATCTTGAGAGTTTGACGTCATTTAATGTGCTTGTAAGGTTTCTTATCTTCTCATCAACTTTGAGCTTGTTTGTTGTAACCTGGGATTGTTGTCTTAGTGTCTGGCTAAGCTCAGAATCAACTTGGCCGAGTTCTGCATTTGTGTTCTTTTTTGATTCATTGATATTATTAATCGAGTTTTTCAGTTCTACGATCTGAGATTCCAAAGAGGAGTGCTTTTCATGCAACAGTGTCAGCTCAGATTGGATTTCAGGCAGACGTGACTCGATTTGCGATACCCTCCTTGTATTGGTAGCTATCTTGCTATTTGCTGCCTCAGACTGGTGCATTGTGGCAGAAAGCTCAGAGTCTATTGAGGCTTTTGCAATATTGTATGCATTAACTTCCTCCATGAATTTTTGTTTCTCTTCTTCGAGTTTCTTTATCTCCTCTCTTAGCTGCACTCTCTGCTCATCAATTTTTTTGGATTCTGACTGGATAGCGTTTAGGCTTCGCTCCTTTGATACCTTTTGTGTGTCAATGTCTCTTAGTTTGTTTGATGCTTGGATAGCATAGAGTCTCTTTAGTTCACGGTCCAAAAAGTCATATCTGAGTTGGTTATTTCGCTCTACCTCAAGTTCGTCTATACGCTTCTTTATCTCATCCATTCTTGCAAGCGCTATCTCAAGCCTCCTATCTGCCTCGTCAAGCTGCTTCAAGGCCTCTGTCTTTTTTTCGTCAAAATAGGCAAGACCTATTATATCTTCGATTATTCTTCGTCGCTCTTCAGAGTTAAACTCGGAGATTCTGGTTATAGTGCCCTGCTGAACGATGTTGAGTTTGTGGATGCCACAGTTTGCTATCTCAAGAAGGTCTAGGATGTGGTTTCGTAGTACCTTTTTTTGGTTTAGATAGTAAATGTTCTCGCCTGACTCGTCCATCTCACGTGTGATTGTTACTGTGCTAGAATCAATTGGGATCTTTCTATCGGTGTTATCGAAGTGGCAGCTTACCCGCGCTATCTTTGCCCCATGACGAGTGTTGTCCACATCATGCAACAACGATCGCAGCTTGTCTACCCTCATCACCTTGGGCGAGTTCTCACCCAAGGCAAACGAGATCGCATCAAGAATGTTACTCTTACCGGAACCGTTGGCGCCAGAGATCGCAATGAGGCCAGACTCAAAGTTGACTATTGTATTCTTGTATCCAAACGACTTGAAGCCAAAGATCTCTAACTTGCGTATATGAACCAATAAAATCGATGGTCGTGCATGTGAAATAACAGATTATTGACAAGTTTCCTTGACTAGGCTAACAATAAATTGCACCTCTAAAAACCAGAACTTCGTTATCAATGTTAAATTTGGTTTTTTGGATGTATTCCATTGTTATTGTCTCATGAGAGGTTGAATCTTGTTAATAAAGATTTTAACGAAACTACTTTGTTGCACAACATGATACCGCCAATACTGACGAGGCAGAGCAACTGGTAAACGAGGGCTGGTTAGTTTGTCGGAACATTACCAAACGGAATAGTAATCAAAAAGGTGCTCGCCAAAATAGATATGGTGGGTCCCATGGGACTAGGATACTATCTTGGTACTATTTCTGGGCCCACTTTTGTAGAAAATTTAATTTACGATACTGTCAATGCTGATGTTCCAGAGCTTGTAGTGTGAACGCCATCACCTGAATAAGTCGCAGTTATTGTAACTGGACCAGCAATTGATGGAGTATATGCGATGGCGCATGTGCTTATACTAGTAAGTGGTGTAAGTGTGCATGAACTTGAATTGAATGTCCCTCCTGCACCGCCATCACTCCATGACACCGAACCAGTCGGAAGCACTCTTGGCCCACTGTTAGAATCTACAACTTTGACATGAAATGTCGTTTTCGTTCCTACATTAGTATTGGCTGGATTAGGCGTCACTGAAGTGGTAGAATTGTGCAAAGGTATACAACCGTAAATCACTGGAGGATTGCCTGAAACTGGATTTCCTGTTATTGTGCCAGCACAATACTCATTGACTGTTCGAGAATTGCTGAGTGCCAGAGTTGATAATTTTACCTGAATTGTTAAAGACCACATTATATGGTCCACAGGAGGGACACCTTAGTTGGTTAAAAATAGAACCGCCGTTAGTAATACTACCAAAGTTAGTGAAGTTTGCATTGGAATCGGCAAATGCAGTATTGTTTATTTTGCCGTAGTTATTAATAGAAGCGCCGAATTTGTTTATTGTAATACCACTAAAATCATTCCAAAAAGTGCCGTTGTTATTGATAACGCCATGAACAAGGTTTTTGAAGAATCCATCTTGAACATAAATCAAATTGTAGTTGTTGATTGTACCAGAGTTGGCAATAGCATTCTTTTTTTAGAATGTTTGTGATAACAATTCATTCAACTTGTCTTGTAAAATGGAATCCGATCTATTCAATGACAAGGGAAACAAAGTTGAATGTATTATTAATTTCCACGAATGGTGCCAAAAAGCATTGCATATGACTATGAATAATTACTAATTTATTATCAACATATAAGAGATTGCTACAAGTGAGGAACAAAATTCACAACTTGTGTATTCTGTCATCTCTGAGATTTCTTAGCTGTTCTATGAACTTGCCTAATTCCTCTTCAATGTTGTCAATTACAGTATCATAAGCCTGAAACTCACTGCTAAACTTGCCACTTTTGATCAATTCGTTTCGCCTATTTCGTGCTGTTTGTAAAAACTGCTCAATATCATTTATTCCCCGTTGTATGCTGCCATAAGATAGTTTTAGCAGATCATCTTTTTCGCCCATCCACCGGTAGTAGAAACAGTTTCGCTAAAAGCCTTTTTGTTTCAACACTGCAATAAAGCCCAGAGATAAGGTTGAACCCGCCAGTTTCCTGCCTGACGTCAAAGAGGCAACATTGTACATCTGGCTGTTTTTTCTCTGTAATCAATAATTGCAATGTGTAAGTTATTGCGAACGTTTGCCCTCTACAAACTCTGTGAATGCCTTCTTTGCCTCAGTGTATGGCATCTGGATTGGAGGATGCTTGAAGCAGTAAGATGAGATGCTAGTCATTGGTCCTGAGAGCTTTCTGTCCAATGCTATCTTAAGTCCCCTTATGGCATCTATCATTATGCCTGCGCTGTTGTAGGCATCGATTACCTTAAGCTTTAGATCCAGTTTGATTGGAATCTTGCCAAAGTACTTGCCTTCTATATTGATGTAACAGATCTTCTCATTATCGATAAAGTCAACATAGTCACTTGGGCCTATTCTCATAGGAATATCATAGTCTGCCATTGCCTTTACTGCACTTGTCTTGCTTATTCTCTTGTCCTCAAGCCTTTCCTCATCGAGCATATTGTAAAAGTCCATGTCTCCTCCAATGTTTAGCTGGTACGTGCCATCTACCAGTACACCTCTGTCCACAAAGAGCTTCACAAGCGTTTTGTGAACTACGGTGGCGCCAAGCTGGCTCATCACGTCGTCTCCAGCCAGCGGGATCTTTCTTTCCGCATACATCTGCTGCCACTTTGGCTCAGACGCAATAAACACTGGAATAGCATTAAGAAATCCAATTCCTGCCTCAAGTGCCTGACTTGCATAGTATCTTACAGCCTCTGTACTTCCGACTGGGAGATAGTTTACTAGCATCTCTGCACAGCTATCCTGCAGTATCTTTTTGACGTTAACCTCAGGTTCATTTGATGGTGTTACTATTCTGGAAAGGTGTCTTCCAAGCCCATCCTTTGTAGGACCTTTTTGGACTATGACTCCGGTTTTAGGCACCTCTGCTACAGTAACAGTATTGTTTGGTCTTGCATATATTGCCTCAGCGACGTCTTTTCCTACTTTTGTATCTGCCACATCAAATGCTGCCACAACCTCGATATCATTTGGAACATACCCTCCCAAGTTGTAGGCTGTAAGCCCCACAGTATCATTAGGATTATCGGTATAGTGTTTTGCTCCCTGGATTAATGCGGAAGCACAGTTTCCCATCCCGGCTATGGCAATCTTTATCTTCTTACCCAACTTTGTTAGTTTCCCAATTACACCTACATATTAATTGTGATTTAGAAGAGCAGAGGATTTTATACCCCAGACTGGGTTTGTACGTGTGGCAAATTTTGGGGGACCCGTAAAGGACATCTCGATAAAAAAAGATGATCCCATCGGCACAATTTTTGATCAGATGTCAAAATCTGGGGGATTTGAATCTCGAAACCTAGTTGACGGTCTCAACATTTTGTGTTCAATGCTTGAGGACAAGCATTGTTTGAAATTCTTGTCATTTGTAGGTGCAGTAGTATCAACAGGCCTCAGAGGAATAATCAAAGACATGATAAGAAACAAGATGTGCGATGTTGTGATTACCACCTGCGGTGCTCTTGACCATGATATTGCAAGACACTTTTCTAATTACCTCGAAGGGTCGTTTACCCTTGACGACAGCAAGCTAGTAGACAAGGGAATTCATAGGCTTGGAAATGTCCTAGTCCCCCTGAAAAGCTATGGCCCGCTAATTGAGGAGAAAGTCCAATCCTTTTTGCACAAAGAATACTTGAAAGGAAAAAAAGAGATGGCAACACATGATGTCTGCAAGACAATCGGTTCCAATCTTGGTGATGATTCCTTTCTTTACTGGGCAAACAAAAACAACATACCAGTCATAGTGCCAGGAATAATGGACGGTGCTGTTGGTAGCCAGATCTGGATGTTTACACAAAAACACATCGACTTTAAACTAAATGTGGCAGCCGATGGAGATTTGCTGTCAGGACTTATCTTCAAGGCAAAAAAATCTGGCGCGTTGATGATAGGAGGCGGAATCTCAAAGCATCATACCTTATGGTGGAACCAATATCGAGACGGGCTTGATTATGCAGTATACATTACCACTGCACAAGAGTTTGACGGAAGCCTCAGCGGCGCACTTGTCAGAGAAGCAATCTCGTGGGGAAAGGTAACACAGAATGCAAAGCAAACCACCATACACGCCGAAGCTACCACAATTCTTCCATTTCTGTACTCTGCCTTACTTGCCAGAATTAAATAGTGTAGATGTTTTTACGATAAATCTCTTTGAAGCCCAGCTTGGAGTAAAAATCAAACAATTGATCTCTTTGATATGTTTCAAGCATCAGAAATTCCAGTTTACGCATCTTGACTTGATCTATTGCATAATCTATCAATGACGCTGCATGCCCTTTCTTTCTCATTTCAGGTATGGTTCCAAGGCAATAAAGCCCCAACATGGAATTACTTTGGTACAAGGCCAAGCATGAGCTTGCCTGTTCGTCAACGTAGTATTCGATCGAGTCTATCGATTTTTTCACTATCGCATCTACAGCGGAAATCCAGTCATTACAGTCATATGCACTACAAAAAGTCTTTGACCAAACCATAGAGTCATGGTGAGATATCCTCTGAGCTTGAGATTTTGTTTCAGAGTTTGGAGTCTTGATAAGAATGTGCTGGATATCATACAGCTTAAAGTTTTTTTGTAATAGTTTTTCGTCAAGGTCAGGCCGGTTTAGGACATAAAGGTATGGAGTCGCATTATATTTTTCAAATAATCTCAGTGAATCATCAAGTGTCTTATCATCAAGGCATGTTATGTTAGCAAGCTTGTCAAAAAATATGTCATTTGGCAAAGCTTGGTTGAAAAAAAATGTGCCACATCGAAGATTCATTGAGCTGCTCCAAAGGCCTGTAAAGCCTAGGTCTACTGCCTCTATTCTCGATATCAGATCTTTATTCCAAGTACTCGACATACTCGTTCAAAATCAAACAGGCTGACACTACTACCTGATATTATACTTAAGCAGAGATTTTCAAATATTTCAAGGGCTCTCGGCGAGTTGAGATCATCGTCTAGTGCAGCAAGAAATTCTTCAATTGTCTTCAAGATACTGCTGTCAGTCTTCTCCGATGCTTGCAGGCCTGCAAGGTATATCTTGTCCAAAAATGGCTTTTTTTCAACAATTTGGTTTTCGTCAAAGTTAATGTCTTCGCGGTAATGCTTGGAAAATAGATACAGCCTCAATAGATTCTGATCATGTTTTTGTACCAAGTCTCTTGACCACATTACGTTTCCAAGCGATTTTGACATCTTTTCCCCTTTTGCTAATACGATTCCTACATGCATCCATATCTTGACTGGGTTTTCTAATCCTGAAAGCAATCTATATTGTGCAAGGTGTGCCTCATGGTGAGGATACAAGAGTTCTCTTGCGCCACCATGTATGTCATAGTTTGTTCCAAAGTTTTCCAATGCAACAGTAGTGTCCTGCATGTGCCACCAAGGTATTCCTTCCCCAAATTTGCTTGCACATGTAAAGTCAAAGTTTTCAGAACAGTTCCATAGCATGATATCGTTTTGGCTTTTCTTGTTTGGGCCAATATCTAATCGATGTAACAGAAGCTTTTCCTGTGACTGATTTGATAGTCTTCCATATGATTTTGCTTTGGAGGTATCAAGATAGACATTTCCGTTTGCGTAGTACGCTACTTTGTCATTAAGCAGTTTTGTGATGTGGTTTTCTATATATTCGATATAGTCTGAGACATAGGCAAGTCTGCTGATGCTTTTGATATTAAGCAATGCAAGGTCTTCAGCAAACTTGTTTGCGTAGAACATCGCAATTGCATGATAGTCTTTTGATTCAGATTTTGCTTTGTGAAATACGTTTTGGTTGATATCAGTCATGTTTACTAGAACATCGGTGCCATAGCCCCTTTCATTCAAGTGCCTGCACAGAAGATCATAGGTAAGAAATATTCTCGCGTGGCCCACATGTGTATAATCATATAATGTCGGACCACAGATGAATATTCTCACCAGATCTTTTTTGAACGGCTCGAAATTGTTCTTGGTTGAAGAAAAAGAATTGAAAAGAGTTAACATGGTACGCCTATCTTCCGCCTTGGGATAAGATAGGAGTAAGTGTTACTGTTGAACGAACTTTGGGAATTCGTCTTATTTTATGGGTGACTGTATCTTCAAGTTTAGCAATCGAGTCTGCCTGAACCTTGACAAATATGTCGTATATGCCATAGGTGCCCCTGACTTCTTTAACTTCTGGGATCTTGGCCAACTCACTTATTATTTCGATCTCTGCGCCCAAGTCACAATTTATGAGAATATACAGTGTTTCCATACTTACTTGTAATTTTCAGTACATAAAACGATTCCCATATTTGTAAAGATCCAGAAGATCCTAGAATTCTTACTTTTTTGAACCCTAAACACCAGTGGAAGGCTAGGATACATTTTATATGATCTTCTAGTCCATCAGAGCTCGGTAGAGAAAATTGGAATCAAATACAGCTATAGGAAGTGACAGTGTCTTGCTTGAACAGTTTGAGAAAGAGATATGGAGTAAGGTACCCCATCTAGAAAAAAACGGAAGAGTTGTCAACGCAACACCACTTGTTGACATTACGGAGGATTTGAAAGAGTGTGCAAGAAACGAGTTTGGCTTGAACCTTGACGATAAAGGCCTCCAAGTTTTTGGCAAGTTTGATTCGAACCTGCTAGCTGGCTCTATCAAGGTACGACCTGCGGTACACATAATCCATGATGCTATCAGTACTGGCAAGATCAAAAGTGGGCAGGCAGTATTTGAGGCCACTTCTGGCAACTTTGGAATAGCACTTGGGCAGCTATCCAAGCTTGGACTAGACATAGTTGCTCTAGTATCAAGAAAACTACAGGAAGGAGTCTTTGAAGAACTGAGAAACGAGAAGATACACATCATAAATCTAGACATGGACATATGCCCCGCTCCTGGTATGAAGGACAATCAAAATGTTTTGGCTGCAAAGGCAACAGCTGCCAATATACGCTCACAGTTATCTGAGCTTGGCTTTGACCCACTGGTTTTTGATAAAGCAGACTCTGAGGTACAGTCGATCTTAGCCAAACAAGACATTATCAATCTGGCAAAGCTTCTTGCAAAGATCTACAACTCTTTCTGTCCGGAACAGTATGACAACGGGTTGAATGTTGGGGTACACAAGACAGTTACAGGACCCGAGATAGACCAGCAGCTACATGAAAAAGGACTATCGATTGAAGACATTAGAATCGTCTGCACGTTTGGCACGGGAGGCACGTCTGGTGGTCTGAGCAGATATCTGTCTGAAAAATACGGCAAAAAATCTCTTCACGTAGTATTCCCACTAGGTGATCAAGACGTTGCAGGAATTAGGACAAAAGGCAAGGCAACGGGTCTGAGATTCTACGAGCCAGAAAGTTATGCAGGACTGCATGAAGTAGACTTTGAACAAGCAAGACGTCTGTTAAAGTTTTTTGTGGACAAGGGTCACGACATGGGTGAGAGCAGTGCGCTTGCACTATATGCAGTTATGCAGATGGCAAACTTTGGTGGCTTTGGCGGAAAGTTTGTAGTAATAGTGGCAGACGGAATACAAAAGTACAAAAAGAATCTTGTATCGATGGCCAAAAAGCAGATCCGTGTTCAGGTTTCCCTCAAAGAAGCATTGGCAAACACAGGCGAGTATGACCGAGTCATATGGATCCACACGCAATACACTCCACGAGAAGAAGGAATCGAGTTTATTGCAAAGACGCTTGGTGTTGATAAAAGCAAGATCTTTGTGCCAAAGGCAAGAGATGTAGAGAGGCTGCTTGCAACGCAGCAAATTCCCGAAGATTTGAATAAAGCCCTTGAAGGGTCTCACAAGTCATTGCTTGTATGCATGGCAGGATATACATCGCTGAACGCAGTTAAGGTGTTTGCAGAAAAAGGCATTGCCAGCGAGAGTTTGACTGGCGGCATATCTGCACTCTCGCAAGGAAAAGGCAAACAGGTTGCAGAACTAATACGAGTAGCTACTGAATAGTAAAATTGATGGATGTCCACACATCCATCACCCAAAGTCCTATCGTGTGCAACAGCCAAAAATTGTGATATCCATGATTTAAAAGGACGTGTATAATAGGACAATCATGAACAATAACGAGATAACTATCCGGGAGCTCAAGTCAATCAACATCGAAGGCGGATTTGTCATAGATGGTTTTCCCTATGCCGGTCTTGCAAACGCAATAGCTACTGAATCTCTGATTAACACAACATCCCAGTTTGAGTTGGCAGGAGTTCTTGATTCAGAACTTTTCCCTCCGATTAGCATCATAAGAGATGAGACACCGGGATTTCCTGCAAGAATATTTGCCAACGAGCAGCTCAAAGTAGCAGTCTTTTCATCGTACCTTACTCCTCATGAATCTCTCCACAGAGAGGTGGCAAGGGCCATGTTAAAATGGGCAAACGATCACAAGTGCTCGCTTGTAGTCAGCAGTTCTGCTGTAAAGACAGAAGAGAAACCGTTTGTCATAGGAGTTGCAACCACTCCAGATGCAAAGAAACGGTTGACAGATGCTGAGATCCCGATACTCAAAAATGGGACGGTCCCAGGAATCCCAGGAATTTTGTTAAACGAAGGGTCTATCACAAAGACCAATGTCATAGTACTGCTGTACAAAGGGCAAGAAGCAGGTCCTGATTTTATGGCAGGTGCAGAAATTTGTATGGCAATGGCAAAGATTGTTCCTGGAGCAGCCTGTGATTTGCGAACTCTTATGAGCGAGGCAGAAAATGTGGAGCAGCAGATGAAGCGGGCAGAGGAAGACGCAGGTCCACTCCGAGATGCAATTTACGGATGAGCTACCAAGAACGCGAGATCTCAGCGGACAACTTAGAAAAACACCTCAAAGTTTTAGATTCTGACGAGGGAATCAGGATAGAAAACGGGTCAGAACTTGTTTTTATCAACAAGACTTCCAAGAGATACTGCATCGATGTTTCAAAGGACAACCATGATGAGTTTTTGTACATGAATGATGCAAATGAAGTGCTACACTTTTTAACAAGCAAGATAGGCCCTGCCTCAAGAATCTTCTCATACTAGTTAACCCCACAATATAAAATGACATCAATACTGGAATTTGCAATGACTGTAATCATAATTTCAGCTTCTGGAGTTATGGCACCGGGTCCTCTATTTGCTTCAAATGTGGCATATGGCATAAGTGGAGGCTTGAAATCAGGAATAAAGATTGCCTACGGGCACACCTTCGTTGAGCTCCCCCTTATCATACTCCTTGGAATTGGTGCGATATCTCTTCAAGTGTTTCCACAGTCCAGAGAATACATCGCAGTATTTGGGGCCATCAGTCTCTTTGCTTTTGCAGCACTTCAGATAAGAGGGGTGTACACCAAGTCTGCATCGGAGCAGCCTCCAAAACACAGCCCATTTTTCATAGGAATTGTATTTAGTGCACTCAATCCATTTTTCTTGATTTGGTGGTTTACCATAGGTTTTAAGCTGATTTCTGACGCGCTTGCGTTGTACTCGTTTATTGGAATTGCAGTAGTGTTTGGATTTCACATTTGGATGGACTATGCATGGTTGGCATGGTTGGATTTTTGTCAAACCGCGGAAAGGTCATCTTTTCTACTAAAAACTACAAGATTTTCATGATTGCACTAAGTGGTGTTCTGGTTTATTTTGGAATCACCTTCTTAATTGAGGCAGTACACTAGCCACAGTCAAGTATCTCAAGATCCCCCTGACAATAATTGTCAAATTGAGATATCTTGTCATTTAATTGAACGCAGAGCTCTGGATTTTTTGTTTGGTCATACTCTTTGAGTCCACTTGTAATGTCAATCTGTTTGATTGAGCAGGTGTTTGCAAGTCCTACTACATACAGCACAACTACTGCGATTGCTCCAGATGCTATCATGATGAAGCTATACTTTGAGAACTTGCTAGCCATCTTCTGGTTTGGAGACATCCACTTCAATTGTAGATACGTTTCTTTCTTTTCCGTCCTTTGACTCCATTTTTTCTGAAAATATCCTTACCCCACTTACTTTGTAGCCTACCGCATTCATTCTTTTTACTATCATTTGCGATACATCGACTGCGGTAGTTATGCTCTTGCCTCGTGCCTTTATGGTTACAGTAGGCTCGTTTGCAAGTAACGTAAGCGTGGCGTTAACATATGTTAGGATTGGTTTTTTCCCAACAAAGACAATGTTTGGAGGTCTTGTCACATCCAAACTCTTAATGTGTTTTATTTAATGGTTAGTACAAGATAGTTGGCTTTGGTTTTAACCATATTATCAAAATAAAACAATTTACCTAACATGGTTTTTACTATTAACTAGTGAAGTATAAACAGATGTAATATTAGATGGTGGACTTTGTCCAACGGAGTTAATTGCAGATATTCTATAAGTATAGGCGGTATTTGCTGCAAGTCCCGTATCGGAGAATGTAGTTGTTGTGCTACCACTATTGGATGCAAGAGTAAACCAATTTACGCCTGCATTATTTGACCTCTCTATCTTGTAACCTGTAATAGGAGAACCTCCATTGTTTGAGAGCGCAGCCCAGTTAAGGTTGATTTGAGAAGAGAGGACGCAACGGCTGCAAGATTTGTCGGAGGTTGAGATACTGTAGGTAAAGAACTAGAATCAAGCATCGCAACTTCGTTGGCAAAGTACGAAGGAAGTACATGTATTGGTTTGGGAGTGAAACATCTGTAAAATAGACATAGCCTATATGCTGGGAAATTCCTGTGATTATGCTTTGGCTAGGCTGACCCACAATACAATAATTAACCAGTCAGATTTGGGATAACCTGCGTTCCATCCAGAGAAGGCTGTGATTGATGGCATGCCAGTGTTTTCATAAATGACCATATTATCTACAGTTCCCACATAGCTTGGCAATGTATTCAGTCCTGGATTGCCAACAGTTATTGACATTCCATTAGACTTTACATAGTTTGACAGATTCGAGTAGTATGTTTCATATCCTCTAGTATTTGCCATTTCGTCAAAGATTCCGTTGATATGATACAGCTGTTGTAGCTATTGATATCAGCTTCTACGGAAGCAATACTTCGAGTGCCATAACTTGTATACACATATCCTAGGACTGTTATTCCACTAGCTTGCATCTGGCTTATACCGGTTGCATAGTCAGCATTGGAAGAGGTTCCTGGTCCGCTGTTTGGATTTATTATTACAACAATTGGTACAGATGGGTGCGCATTCTTTGCCTGTATTATCTGGGCCCAATAACTTCCCGGCGGAGAGTACAAGGGAACTATGACTCCAGTTGAACCAACCGCAGATGCATGATGTGTTGATACCAGAAAAGGAACCAAGACCAAAAACATGATTGTTAAAATCAAGACGGTCGTTCTAGATTTTTTTCTCAAGTCATGGCTTCACCATCATCTCAATTATAAAAAAATCGCGTATGAAAAACATGTATGGATCTCTGCATCATCCAATATTGTACATTGTTCTAGAACTAACAACATGAAGAATATCTACTAGAATTTTTATTCGCTACTACAGTGAGTGCGACTTAATTGTCATGTTCCAAAACCGAGTTGTAATGGCTAGGAAATTTTTAGCAATTGTACCAGCTGCAATACTTGTTGTTGCATTTGCTATACAAGTACCCTCACTTGCAAACGCGCAGGGTGGCTGTACAGTTACTGGTACTGGAACTGGCTATGAGCCCGGTACCGAGACATTTACCAGTACAGACAACTCAACAGGTACTGTGATCACCTACCTAGTTGAGACAAGTTGTCTTGACAAGAGAGCAAGTACTGGAGACTCTTGATGCAGTGTTTAACATCAGTGCTACATGCAATGATAACGGTGCAGGAACATGCACGACTCTCTCTGGTCTAGGAACAATAGACACGTACTTGGCTGCAGAAAAGATGTGCAATATGAACGGAACTGCATGGTTGGAACAGTTATTTCCGGTTATGGCTACATTCCGACGGATGGAACAGAGGTGCAAATCCTATCTGGTTCTGCAAGCATGACAGCACTTCCAGACCATGGCAGAAGTGTAGTTGCTCATCTCGGTGAAGTATCTATTGCACCCCAAGCGGCTTCAGCCAGGTCGAGTCACCAGACTTTAGTATAGCATTCCAAGGACCAAGACCTTAGAATTTTCCTCTATCTTTTTTGTTTTATGGATTTAATACTGAAAGTTCTTTTTTTCAATATAATTTTCAAGAGCTTTTTCTATGTCATCTGGCTTAGATTGTTTGACTTCGTCAACAATCTCCTTTTCTTCAATCTCATAACAATTTAGTAGATCATTTTTGTCCTTAAAAAAAAGCATTATTTTGTCTTGGTAGATACAGTAGTAAAGCTTGTCAACTTGCATTTTTTCTGTTTGAAGTTTAATTCCCTCTTTTTCTACTGAGACAGGATAGTCCACTATCTTTATTGACTCAAACAGTATTTAGATGTAGTTTACAAATTATTGATGATCCTACCAAAATATAATAAGTAAAACCATGCAACAAGAGATTTATGCATAGAATCGTATTCCATGTGGATTTTGATTATTTCTTTGCACAGTGCGAGGAATTGAGAAAACCAGAGTTGAAGACAAAACCGGTTGTCGTATGCGTATTTTCAGACAGGGGAGGCGATAGCGGTGCGGTTGCAACGGCAAACTACCAGGCAAGAAGATACGGTGTAAAATCAGGAATGCCCATAAAATTTGCAAAAAGAAGACTCGAGGAGGTCCCTGACGCAGTATTTTTGCCTACCGATTTTGAATATTACTCTGGCATATCGGAATCTACCATGAAAATCATCAGGGAATATGCGGATGTTTTCGAGTATGTTGGAAGAGACGAGGCGTATCTTGATGTTACAAAAAGATCGGAAGGAGATTTTGCCAAGGCCTTCCATCTGGCCCAACAACTAAAGAATGCCATACGTAGCAGTGTCAAACTTTCGTCTACAATTGGAGTCTCTTCAAACAAGTTGGTATCAAAGATAGCTTCGGATTTTAAAAAACCAGATGGACTTACTGTGGTAGAGCCAGAAAAGATAGAGGCCTTTCTTGATCCTCTTCCAATCAAGTCCATACCAGGCGTTGGCAAAAAGTCTGAAGAAAGATTTCACGAGATGGGGCTTCAGACCATATCCGAACTAAAAAAATTAGATGTGTTTACGCTCAACGGCCTGTTTGGGCGAAAGATCGGGACTTATATTTACAATGCAGCAAGAGGAGTTGACGAGTATCCAGTATCGCCAAGGGGAGATCCTATACAGTACAGCAGAATAATCACACTAAAACAGGACACAAAGGACTTTGAGTTCCTCTCAAAGGACCTCGAGCAACTCTGCACCGAGATACATGATGCAATTGTCAAAGACAATCTTGTTTTCAGATCTGTAGGAATCCAGTTTGTACAAGAAGATCTTTCAAACAAGACGAAATCCAAGACGCTAAAAAATCCAACATCAAGTCGTGAGGAATTGAAAAAGACCGCGCTCCAGTTACTAAGAGAACTGCTTGAGGATCAAAGACTCTTGGTTAGAAGGCTTGGTGTCAAGGTTTCTGAATTTACCGAAGTGTCAGGACAGGTAGATATTACAAACTTCTTTTAAGGCTTCAGGCCCACGCGTGCTGCAAGCCTCTCGTGCTCGTCAGGGGTAATCCACTCTACTTGCAAATAGTCCAGTATCTTTTCATGGTCCATTCCTAGCCTTTTTGCCTCCTCGACAGCGACAATGTATGCCTCAATCTCTGTGGGCCTGTCAACATAAGAATAGGACTTGTCATAGAGGTCAAGGCCTTGTCTTTGTTGCCTTACATGGACTAGCTCGTGCACCATGTCAAGGTACAGTGTTACTGTATCCGAGTTCTTGAGGTGGTTTAGTGACACCACTATTGTGGCATCCTCGTTTTTTACGTGCATGTAGTGATTGTTTGTATTAATGACTAGATTTGTGTTTAAAAATACGTCGTCCAGTTCTTTTTTTGAACCAAAAACTTTGTGCAGAACTTCAGATTCTCGGAGACCTCCAAAAACATCTCCTATTTTGTAAGTTCCAGGATTTACGTCCCTATTGATTTTTATCGAGTTCATGTTTTGCAACTTTTACTTCACTTTTTTTTAATCGCTTTGTCTCTACATATGTAACAACGAGCAGGAACACAAACAACCACGGGAGAAACATTATCTCGCCTGCAATTCCATGAAATGACTGAAATTCATTTACATTGGTGGATACCTTGAGTACAAACAGAGAAAGAGAAAGTATTCTAATTACATTTACTCCAATTGTTCCAATTACGCCCATTGCAAAATATCCTGCTTTTCTCTTTCTTGGTATATTCATCTTCAACAGGAATGCCATCATGACAAGTGAATAGATGATTATGCTATGAACACCTGCAGAGGGCCAGAATACCTGGAGTGCAAATGGGCCATGGTCTCCACTGAGGAATATGATATTTCCGTGGGCGCTTGCTATGCCAAGATTGAAGGTAGTTATCAAAAATACATCAAGCTTAACAAGATATGGCACTACGTACTGCAATGGGCCGAGCGAATCATATGGGAAAAACGCATCAAGCGATAAAATTATTGCAGTGCCTGCAGCATAGATTGGACCTGCTGGAGATATTCGTATCCATTTTTTGCCAAAAAGCACAGTTAGTGTAATCATGAAAAATGCGGCAATTACGATAAAGTCCCACATCCATATCCATGAATCCTTTAGCAATACATTGAACTGCGGTGCAATAGATACAAGATAGTCTTTGAGGCCGTATTCGACACCTACAAGATATGCAATTGCTGTGCCAGCTATTGGAATTGCGGCTACAAGCCTTTTCTTTGAGATCTCAAGTTTGAGGCCAATAAGCTCTGCTGCAATAAACGTCATGGCAAAAAGGAATCCTCCTCTACCCTGGTTCCAGCCAAGACTAAACGAGCCTGGAAAGACAGCTAGCGCAAACATTATTGGAGATGCGATGATCGCGATAGCGATAAGCATGCTTCTGTTTTGCAATAATCTAGTGCAAAACGCGTTCAATAAAAATGCTAGCGGTCAAAAATAATCTCGGATTGATTTTTGCTTTCTTGCATTTTGCAGTTTACTTCGTGCAAGCCACTCTTTCTTGTCTACACTAAGACTCTTACACGCAAGATCCAGCGCTTGCTCAAAACTTGGTACTGATACAGGTTTTTGTTTCAATGCCATTCTTATTCCCTCTCGCACTTGCCACACGCCAACTGGGACTGCATATTCTGGCCTTATCTCACGCAGTACCATGACTCCAGCCTGAACCTTGTTTTTGAAGAGATATTCAGCAACGGCAAGTCGGGAGGCAAAATGCGCACCTGTGGTCTGCGGATAATGGGAAAGGCCGTTTATGTCTTCAAAGTCTGAGCCAAATCCAATGTTTCCCTCCTGATCGTACCATGCCTCCTGCATCTCAAACATCCATCTGCTTGGAAACAAGATTATCGCATACAGGTTTCCAATATGCTCAAATGTGAAAAGATAGCAATTGTCAATCTCTGCAAAATCAATTATCTCTTTTACAAGAGATTTTGAGACAATGTCATCAGTGGCAGTGATGCTCCATCTTGTAGGAACAAGATTGCGAGTCTTGCCAAACATTCCAATGCTAAAACACTTTTGGATCTTGCTTAGCTCAATACCTCTGTTGTAGAGCTCGATGACTGCATCTTGTGCCAAGATGTCTTTGTCATAATACATGCACTGGATGTTTCTGTCAGATGACGAACTTGAGAACTTGGCACTCTTTATCTCACCAATTGGTCCAAATGGTGCGCTTTCCGAGTCTACAAACGAGTGTGGTCTTGTATTTTTTACAAACTCTACCTCAGAATCGGTTGAATTTATCGACATGGCAAGATCTTGCAGGCTTTCGATGTATCTTCCCTGCGGCTCTTGCACCTTTACTTGTTGTATTCCCCGTACCAATGACAGCCTATAGTTTACAATGTCTTCTAGGCTCTTTCCAACCCAGGACTCTGGCATGTCCATAATCATGGTATTTCCGTGGAGTGGGGGGACCATGGGTCCTACCAAGACCTTTGGATATCCGTACGAACCCACAAAGACGGAGGGAGGACTGGACCCTTCGACATAGTTTGAGGAGAAAAGGTTGGCATATCTGGCAAGATACTCGTTCCAGTTGGCCTCTAAGGTCTTTCGTATCTCAGATGCAGTTCTAGTCACTGCTTTTCATATATTGTCTAGTCTAATAATGTATCTGACGGATACATTTTTGAGTTATATTCAGCTGATTCCCAACCTGTAACAAAAATTGGCAGACTCTGAATCATTTGGCATAGAAAAGGGATACGGGAAGCAAGCAGTAGAGTGGATGAATGAAGAAGCTAGGAAAGAAGAGTGGAAGTTTGAGGCCAAGTTATACAATTATGAGATAATCACGAAAAATTTTGGCATCTTTGAAATGTTTTCTTGGGTAGGAGACCCCAAGGCAGCACGCGAACTTGTCATCAAGGCAAGCAAGAGGTTCAAGATCAAGGTAATAGAGGGAGGATACAAGACAAGAAGGATGACTATCAAGATGGCTCGTAACGAGTACGGGATGGTACGAAAGGGAGACCGCGTGATTGGACTGATAGAGTTTTCTTCATCTAGGCTGACACAGAGCAAATGGGAAGTAACAAAAGAAGAAAGAAAATAAGATTAGTGATTCAGGTCAAGCCCAATCTTGGCAAGAAGTTGAGCTACTCGTAATGGTTCAGGGATTGCACCCTGTAGTGTAAATACATCAAGGAGTTTTTTTGCTTCTTTTATCTCGCATCCCTCCACCCGGAGGTAAATGTCATGATTTGTGTGTAGTGATATCTTTGTCCTGGGCCCCAGTTTTTGATACTGTGCTATCTTTGATTCGTAAGAGTCTGGAAAGTGGTACTTGATTGCATCCTCGATGCCGTCAGACTCTTCATATGTCACACCGATAACTGGTATCTTGATGTCTTTCCATAATTTTTTGATATCAATTATGTTGTACATTGAGATGATCAGTCCAGAGAGCAGTACGAAGCTTATATCCTGACGACCCAATCTTTGATACATGGATATTATCGCATTTGTCGAATCATCTCCTTCAAGTGTTGCGTTGCCAAAGACAAATCCATCTATTATGAAATCTCTTCTCATCACAACTCCTGCCAGATGTGACTTTGGATCAGTTTCTCTGAAACTTTCTGCAATGGCAAGACCGCGTAGACCTTTTTTCTCAAGATGTATGTGATTCATTGTCGTTTCGTTTTGTAAATTTTTTATAAACAAGCGAAGTTACTAAAATGAAGATACATGTTACAACAGACCATGAAGCAAAAGCAGTTGTATCAAAGGTAGCCATCCAAGTCACAATTATCAGAAGGAGATATTTTAGTTAATGTAAGCGCAAAGGCGAATCAATGCCTACCCAATAATTGGTCCGCTACCCACTATACGTATTGTCTGTGATTCTGGTTTCAGGATCACACAGATCTCGTTCGTGGTAAACGCTGCAGGCTTGTTGAGAGAAAGTTTCATGGGGTTAAGGGAGATAATTTTAGCAGCTCTCGTCTGCAAACCTATATTGACAAGAAATGTCTGATTTTCAGATATTTTTTCTTTGAAAAACTTGTTTTGTGTATAATCTAATGTAATATCCTGAGATGTGCTTATTCCATCACCAATGCAAAGTTGGTCTCCCCGTTGGATATCATCAGATACTATTCCCTTTACAGCAAGCCCTACTCTTGCAGGAGATATGGCTTCCTCGACGGGGTCGTCATGCATCTGAATTGATTTTACCATTATTTCGTCCCCCTTTGGCAACAGCTTGAGCTTGTAGTATGCTCTGACCTTGCCTTGCGACACCTTGCCAAGCATGACAGTGCCCACACCCTTTACATCAAAGCAGTGGTCAATTGGGATTCTTGTGTTGCCTTCTTGTGAGATTGGCTCTAGCACATCCATCTCTTTTTTTAGGTCTGACAGTTCCACAATCTTGTACTGTTCCATTACTGTTCCTTTTATCATCATGAGAAGTTTTTCTCTGTCCACTTCATAAGAATGGGTTAGAATGCCTTTGTTTTTCCTGAGAACATCAAGTGCAACGATCTGCTCGCCTGTAAACTTGTCCAGTTTGGATACATGAAAGATGACATACTCGCCCATGTTTATGGCCTGAAGAAGTGGAGGTATCTTTTCTGGAAACCCAGTCGGTATAGTCCATGTTTTTACAAATCCTGCCTCTTTTTTGTCATATATTGTAATATCAGTAGACGTTCCTTTCTTGCCAAAATCCTTGGCCAGTGTCTCATCTCCAAGCAATGTATAATTGATGGATTTCATTTCACTTGTGAGAATTCATATCCAGTAAAATATCTTACCATCATGTGAGCCGAGTGGTGTTGTTTATGTTTGAATTTAGTTATACAACGCCCACTTTGTGTAGAGTAACTAGGCCGTTGTCTCCAATGATTTCTTTGATCTCAGGCAATATTTTTTCGATTTTTTGCAGTTCATCAATTACTTCGATTAGTAGTGGCATATTGACCGATATGCCTTCTACCTGAAAATTTGATTTGCCACGCTTGCCATATCCCGCCACTCCTGTCCATACGGTTGCTCCAGAGATCTTTCCTTTCTTTAGAGTAGATAATACCATGTTATGTACACGTTTTCCCGTGAATGTATCTTTGCGCTTTATTCTAATTACAAGCGACCACATCTCAAGTGTTCTCATCTAAATCCACCCTCAAGAATTACAGTTGTCAAGGTTTTACCGCCAAATATAGCTCCAAGCGATAACCCTACATTGGTCATTATATTGACTGCCACTAACAAGTATTGCCTGTTGTCTATCAGGTTTGAAGCTTCAAGTGCAAACGATGACATTGTAGTCAACCCACCACAGAATCCAATCGCTACAAACAACGTGTATTTCTCGTCAAGGTTCCACTGCTGCGACAATACTGCAAATATGCCAAGAACAAAGCTGCCAATGACATTTGCTATCAAGACGTTCATGGGCAATGCACCAAGTAAGAGTGAAGACTTTGTAATCCCATACCGTAGAAAGACTCCTGAAACGCCACCCATTGCAAGAAACGCCAGTTCAATCATTTTCATATCTCTTTATTGTAATAGACGCTCAAACCAACCACCTATTTGATTTTTTAGATTCAAGGCTCATGGTAGATCTTGTTACTCTTAGTGTAGAATTCAAGGAATGATTCAAGATCTATAGATTCGTCCAAAATTTCTGTTATCTTGATGATCTGATCCGTTACGGAAAAACATGTTTGCTTAAAATCATCTTCATTAAATTCCATTACTGTCAGTTTTGTATCAAAATCTTGGAGTTTATCTTTTAATGTAGTATTGATAAGAAGAATGACTTTCAGTCCTTTACCTTGAGCATATCCTATTTCTTGATTAATTAGACTCGAGTTGAGAAAATTCGACGTGAGAATTGTAACGAAGCAAATAGATGAGCGAATCATGTCCTTGAGATCATTTGAAATGAAACTGCCTTGTGAATTGTTGGCCACCACATTAGTCCTAAAGCCTTTTTCTACCAATACAGAATCTAAGAGATTAGCTTTTTCATAATAATCTTTTTCGCGAGATATGAATACCTTGAATTTTTTTCTAATCTTTTCTTCTTTCGCTCTATTAGTCTGACTCAAATTTTGTCAGCTCCTACTGATTTTCAATTAGATGAACAATTTCCTTATCAACTGTTTGCAGGTTGCATATGATAGCTCGTCTCCGATTCTTTACAATTAGGTATCATATCTTCGCAAATTGTGATTCTTCTAGTTTTTTATTATCCGATATACCGAGCTTTGGATAGATATTAGTTTCCTCGCTTGTATCGACGATAGTTTTTGGATTGTTTTGTGATGATTCTACAATAAGTTTAGAGGATCTCCTTTGTTCAAAGTTTGAAGGTATTGTTTTTTTACTATTTTTATTTATCATGTCTACCTAGGCTCCAACCGGTAGACATTATCAGCATCTTTTCAGAGCAGTTCAGGAATTTATCCCATGACTAATGTAATAGCCATTGATTACCTAACCACACATTTGCATTTATAATTTGTGCACGCAACTTTGGATGCTACAGTACTACAAAAGGTCAACTTCTTGAATAAGTCCCCATCAATACTGCCTTGTCAAGTACATGTCCTGCCATGGCTTGTTTCAAGTCACTTCGGGTGGCATTAGAATCCAAGTTAAGAACAGTATCAAGCGCGTACAGTGTAAAGAAGTATCTATGGACTCCGGAGGGCGGACATGGTCCTTTGTATCCATGGCTTCCCGCGCTTGTGATGCCTTGGGGAAACTGCATTGTTTGTCCTCCTGAGAAACCAGTACTATTTGGGGATATGTTCCACATTGTCCAGTGCTTAAATGGCCCGCTTGGAGCATCTACATCCACTACAGTAAGTGCAAGGCTTTTCGTATTTTGTGGAACCCCAGATATTACAGGGGGTGGAGAGAAGTTATCGCCGTCACAGGTATATGCAATTGGAATCGTACCATTGTTTTCAAATGCAGAACTTGATATAGTAAAAGAGGGAAAGTCAATTTGGATAATTTTTGTCTCAAGGATATACTGTATCCCTTTGACAAAGTCTTGGTCTCCTACTTGCCCGTCGGACCACCAACCGGCGGTTGTCTTTACCCATGACGGAATCTGCTGTGGTACAGATGCGGTGTCAGAAGATTGCTGCGGTGGTATTTGTATTATCCCATTTTGAATCAGATACCGGATTCCCTTGATAAAATCAGAATCTCCTACCTGTCCTTGCGACCACCATTTGGCAATATTTTTTATCCAAGAAGGAATTTGGACAGAATCAGCAAAAGAATCTTGAATAGACAGAGTAAGAATCGCAAAGGCGAGCAGTACGCAGAGATACAGTCTCATAAGAAAAGTAGCACTTGGTTTTAAATAAATTCAGTGTAACCACGTACTGGAATTTTAAAAGGTGTACCGATTACAAGATTTTAATATATTTGCAGAGAATCCAGAAGCATGGTGTCGTAGACATAATTAGAACAATCAACATGGTAGGCAAGTGGTCCCTGAACAGGGCAGTGGGAAGAAGAAGACCTCTCATTGCAGTCTTTAGCCTAACCCATTACTGCAACTATTTTTGCCCTATGTGCCCGTTTGGATACACTGACAAGCAAGGCCAGTTAAAGATTGCAAGTAAGAACGACATTACCAGCGGCCAGTGGAAGCAGATATTTGACAAGGTTTCCAAGTATTGCATCTGGTCCATAATCGAGGGTGGCGAGCCCACTAGCAGACCAGACTTTATGGAACTTGTGCGCTATCTATACAACCTCAAGTTGCCAATCACATTGATTACAAATTGTTCCTTATTGCATACGATTGATCTTGACGAGCTGAAGAGATACATCCAGTTTATCACATGTAGCATAGATTCAGTCTTTGAGGAATCTTACTGCAAGGTACGTGGGGTTACTCCGCAGACCTATCAACGCGTAATGCTAAATCTACAGCTTTTGACAGAGCACAAGGTACCACATTACTTCAATTCCGTGATTACCAAGTTTAACACTCAAGAATTTATTGACAAGTCATACTTTAGGAGAGCAAAGGAGCTTGGCGTAAACGCAGTTTCGCTGACCTTTGTCGAAGACAGGTCTGATGTAGACTATTCTCTTCTACCAGACAGAGATATCATTGTAAGAGTTTGCAAGAGCGTTCTTGAGCACATAGAAAGCAAAGAAGACCCACAGGTGATGATTCCTCCGCAATACTTTGAGCAGATAATAAAACATGGACGAGTGATGTACAATGAGTGCGGTGTCTGGAAGAGCATCTTTGTGAATGGAAATGGAACAGTCATGGTCCCCTGCTGGAAGTATAACAGTCCCCAGAACACATACAACCTTCTTGAAAAGAGCGTAGACGAGATCTGGAGTGCGCCACAATGGGAGATTGCAAAGACATGTCATGACTGCGAGGTACTGGGACGCATATGGTACTCCTCTCAGCCTGTAACTGCTTTTGCCCAAAATTACATGAGGGGGCTGTCCAAGATGATAAGCCAGCGCTCCCCTGAGATTGCACAGCAGATCTAGTTGCGTCTCTGCGCAACAATGAGGTCTATGTAATGCAGATCAAGTCTCTGGTTTACATTTATCCTCCAAGGTAGGAAATGAGGGCTTGCTGTTCCCCGAATCAGTCTAAATCCCATATTTCTTACACCAGACCTTAACTTCTTTGGGTCAGTCTATTTTTATAGAGTTTTTTCCTCGTTCAAAGCCATACGGATCTGACAGCACAAGAAATTTTTTGGTCTGGCGAGACATTGTTTGCAAAAGTTTTTGTGGCGCTACTATATCAAGCAGGTTCAAGGCCATAACCAGATCAAATTTTTGATTTCCGAAAGGAGGGTTCAGAGAGTCGGCTACCACAAAGTCCGTGTTTTTCCGTTGATGTTTCTTTGCCTCTAGAATTCCATAAAATGACTTGTCGATTCCAAATACGCACGAGTTTCTTTTTGCTGCCTCTCTTGCCATACATCCTATCGAGCAACCATGCTCCAACACAAGGTTACAAGAAGGAAGTTTTTGAATAGAGTCTCCAACATGCCGGTAGAATTTCGACCTTGTACTCTGCTTGTAAATTCCTACCCACCTTTTTTTCAATTCCGAAGTGTCGTCTGATGCATGCCTAATCTTTCTTAGGACGTTCTTTACAAACGACCTCATTTTGCCCGACTTTGACTGTAACATCAACTGTCCCCCAAGTACTATCCTGATTGAGAAAATGTTGTAAGATCCTCAAGTACTAACGGCACCGACAAGAGAACAGGGTATGACACTCTGCAGCTTTCACATTTTAAAAAGCTCTCCTCTAACTCATTGTCAGAAACCAGCGATTCAACCGATAAACCAGACATGCAGTTCACACATCTGAGATATTTTGCAGTGAAATCTAGCAATGAAGTTTTATGATATGTCGAAGATTAAATTCATACCGCTATCTATTCGCGAATCTTACTTTCCTGAAAAGTAGTAGAGTTGTACCAACAGTATCTAAAATAGTCCAAGCACCACTCATGAAACAGCGGGTCTTTGCTGTAAAACATCTCCCTCATGTCAGCAACACCATCTAGTGTTGGAAACCCAACACATGCCTCTTTCTCATTTAATGCCACAACTACGTTTGTGCCTGACCTCATCCTTCGCTCAACAAGGCCCTTTTCTATCAAGTCCTTCATGCCTAACTTGTTGAGCAGCTCTTTTCTGCCCTTTGGTACAATTACTGATACAGCAAAGATGTACTGCAAGTTTATTCCTTGTTTTACCTTGGTCAGGAGCGGTTCTATGAGGTCAAGTGGCACCTCGGTGAATATCTCATACACAAACTCGTCTGCATTTTTATAGATTGACTTCCATTGTTCCAGAACCTTGACAAACCCCTTGATCTGCTGGCCTCCAGCTAGTGCGCCTATTCTTTGTATGAATTTCATGGGAACATCACCAAAATCGTGGTTCTCAAAGTATTTTCGGTTCTTGGATAGGAATAGCAGTGACGGAACTTGGGTGCACATGGTCTTGCCATAGGTGGTTAGGTCGTACATGCCGTCCTTGTCTTTCATTATCAGTCCAGCTCCTGCGAGGCGCTCAAAGTTTCTGTGAACTTCTTGCACTGTGGCATGAAGCTCCTTTGCCATGTTTGAGATCTTTGATTTTTTTTCTAACAGCTTGAATATTATGTTTAGACGTTGTTCGCTTGCAAGCTCAAGAAAGTCATTTGCAGCATTCTCGTATATGTTGCTCAATGAAAGGATTTTACAAAGTATTTATGTAAATCTTTGCACCCAAATAGATTTCTTGATACTGCAGAGTCTAACTTGGTTCTCGACAAAATTGAAACCTCTGAAAAACTCAGTTAACTTGGTTACGTAATCCATTAAATTGCAGGAGTCAAATTAAGAACAATGCTAGAGATACACTCAGAAAACGATAGCGAGATTCAAGATCTCTTGTCTGACAACACTAACAGGGCCCATCCTGCAGGCAATCATGACAACTCCAAAATCTACTAGCCAATTGTGCATAGAATGCAAGATACCGACAAGTACTGCATATAGAAAGATGCAAAAGTTAACAGAACACAGGATAATACGCAAGATTGGGACAATAAACGAGTCGGACAAGAGAGAGATACTTTACAAGAGCAACCTTTTTGTCTTGAGAAAGGCGCTTGAATGAGTTGTTAAACTAAAATACAGTCCAATTTGTTGTTAGGTCATGATAACCGTAGACTGCAGAGAAGTACCATCAATCAAATCATCGCTGGCAGTGTACACCTCCGACAAGGTGGGGGCTGTTCCGGCCTTGAAGATACACGAGTTCATTCTTGCTCCAATCGAAGACGAGGAGGTAAACTCAACTGATGTGATCGCGGCAATCAAGATGTTTCTTGCATCGCTTGGTTGTGAGAGACACTTTGCAGTGATTCAGAAAAACAATGTGATTACCATAGTTGCTCTTGGGGGCTACAAGTTAGAATCATCTCCACAGGGAAAGACAGACCAGTTTTTCTCCTGCATCCACTGCGGCCATGTAACCCAGTTTGAGACAGTACACAATAACCACATGAAGATCCACTATTTGTAAGACATGTACACAATTTAGAGAACACAGGTTGTATGTTCGTTGGATTTTTGTTCTAGCTAATTGACAACGTAGAAGATCGGCTTTGGCGGCGTTTCCATGTGAGTGCCCCTTTGACTGGATTCTGAAATGCTCTTGTGTCGGATGCATCTTTTCAAACTTTTCCTGGCTTTCAAATTATACCAGCATAGCATGCTTGCCTGTGTGAGTAGCTAATAGTCTTCGGTTGACAAACCCATCAAACTTTGCCAAGTCTTTGTTGGATTCGTTTACCCGTTTTTTGAATTCTTCTTCCATTCCTTTTTTTAGTTGAACTTCGACTACAGCTACGAACACAACGCTCTTCGGCACTTTATGGATTTAAGAGGATTTCTCATATTCCCATTTTGAGCAAGTAAGGATATCACAATAATGCTAAATCCGGGATTATTTTCGATAAGTCATATAAATGCGAAGCCCCTTATATTTGGAGGACTTGCAGCTGCCATAGCAGTTATGGCTACGATTATTTTTCCATTTTGGAATCTAATTCCAAACACGGTAACTGAAGTGGTTACAGTAAAACAAGTGGACCAAAGCGGTTGCTATGTTGAGACCAAGGATCATTTTGTCGTGCACATACCTCCGTGCAATGCCCCTAGCCAAGACAGAACATTACTCATCATTTGATGCCAAAGAGAGCGAGAAAAACAGATCTAAAGCAGTTTCAGGTTTCTTGTAACCTTGTCAACCACATCTTCTGGAGCAGGACCTATAGAAATGCAGGTAACCGTACCAGGTTCAATCTGCGTATGGCCTGCGTCTGTGACCTCAGACCACGGCAGTCCAAGCGATATGGCATGTTTTTTTACGTCCTCAAGTTCTGACAGGCTTGAGACCTTGAGCACCACTTTTTCCTGTCCAAACTGTTCCCATGTATCATACCATTCTCTGTTAGACTTTCTGACCTGTTCTGCACCCAACACGCATGCGTGACCCACCTGAGCCGCAGTCTTTCCAGTTCCCATCCCAAGATCTTTTCTAACAACTACCACCTGTTTTATGGCTCCCATATCAATTCGAATGATACTAGGGAATGTTAAAACTTTTGAATTTGTGCATGTTATAGAGAGAATCCAATTATACACGGAGTTTGTGCTATTTCTACAAACAGGCAATTATATCCAAAGCAAGAGACCGAAAAACATATGGAAACCACTCGAAAAATCGTCAAACTGTCTTCTTTCTCTGCAATGCAGAAATGAGATTTGTAGGTGACGTAATATTTGGCGACAAGTGGTTCCACAAAGATTGTGCACCCAAGTACAGATTCAGATTCCTAGCATGCGAATAAAGTTCAGAATATCAAAAGAAAATTGTCTAGTGCTACATTCTCTGCTTGATATAAATAATTGTTAAAAAGTAACAAGGTGTTGGATTACGATGTAGTAGTTGCAGGGGGGAGCGTAGCTGGTCTCTTGTGTGCAAGAGAGATTGCCACACAGAATCACAGCGTTCTTGTAATAGAAGAGGACTATGAGATTGGCACGCCAGAACACTGTGGGGGCCTTGTAAGCATGTCTGCGATGGACGAGATTGGAATCATCCCGATGAGGGCTACACTTGACAACAAGATAAGGTCAGCACGCATCATATCCCCCTCAGGAAAAGACTTTACGCTTGATGCAAGACCACAGCAAGTCATAGTTCTTGATAGGCGTGAATTTGATAAACAGATTGCGCATCAGGTAAAAGTAAACGGTGCAGAGATTCGTGTAAGGACATCACTTAAAGAAATAACCAAGAAAGGAGTAAGGACAAGCGATGGCGAGATTACATGCAAGATAATAGTTGATGCAAGAGGTGCTTCGCCCCTCATTAACAAAGACCCTACAGGTGCACTGCAGTCAGCGCAATATGAAGTGTATGCAGACTGGATTGACAAGGAAAGAGTAGAGGTCTACCTTGATCAGAAAAAATATCCGGGATTCTTTGCTTGGATAATACCAACCAGACGTGATGAAGCCAAGGTTGGAGTTGCTGGCAGAGGAATAAACGCAGCTATTGTACTTGAGGACTTTTTGAGGCAGAAAGGCTCCTATTCTACTGTAAGAAAGATATTTGCTCCCATATGGATAAAAGGTCCAATCAAGGAATTTGTCAAGGGGAACATAGTGACTGTGGGTGATGCTGCAGGTCAAGCAAAGCCTACCACTGCAGGAGGAATATATTCATCAGGACTTGGAGGAATGCTTGGCGGGAGAGCCATATCGAGATTTTTGGAGACTGGAAGAGAGTCCAGGTTACAAGAATACCAAGAAGAGTGGTCAGATAAATTTGGAAAAGAGTTTGGTCAGATGCTTCTTGCAAGGTCTCTTCTTGAAAGGCTGGATAACAAATCAATCGACGAACTTTTTGAATCCATTACGCCACAAGTATTAAATGAGATTTCCAAAGATGGAAGTTTTGACTTTCATACAACATCTGTTGCAAAACTTTTAGGAGTAAAGGGTTCTGTAAAAGCTGTTCAGGCAATTTTAGGAAATGAGTTGAGGCGGCTTTTAGGTTAGAATCGTACTAATTGATAAGGAAGATATAAATTCGGTAGAAAGTCAGTTTCAAACATGTCGTCATCTATTGCCTTGCCGGTATGCAGTTCATGCCATAGGCCAATAATGCCTAACGATAAATGTGTAAAATTCAACTGCCCCAGCTGTGGCTCCGTACTGCTTTGGAGATGCGAGAGTTGCAGGGAGGCAGTAAGACCATATACATGCAAGTCATGCAATTTTCAAGGACCATAAAGAAGATGCCACGATTAACATTACGAGCAAAGATTTTGCCAACAGGAATTGAGATCGATCTTGACGGCATTGCCAAAAAGATCAGTACGGTACTAAAAGATGATATTGCGTTGTCAAGATACACAAAAGAGCCTCTTGCTTTTGGTCTCTACTTTATTAATGCCGAATTCTCCCTAGAAGACAAGGAAGGACAGATGGACTCGCTTGAAAACAGTGTCCGCTCAATCGAGGGCGTGGGGGAGTTTGAGGTGCTGGGAATAAGCCGAGCTTCTGTAGATGCAAAGTAGGTGCCTCTTTGGTTAGAAAAGACGAGCTGCTCCAAATGCGCGTCGGAGAAGCTAAGCAGCGAGACGTAGGCAAGAGACGGGCAAGAATAGAGGCAGAAGCAATGGAATTTTTAAAGGTAGAGCCAGGCGATATGATCGAGATAATTGGGAAAAAATCCAGCTGTGCAATAGTATGGCCAGCTGATGACGACAACAAGGCACCCGACATGATACGAATAGATGGTCAGACAAGAAAGAATGTCGGCATAGGAATAAATGATCTAGTAAACGTCCGAAAGGTTGCTGCGAAGGCAGCCAAATCAGTTGTCCTCATGCCAGTAAATGGCAACGTTACGGTGGACAAAGAGTTTACAGATTTTGTAAAAAACAGGCTAAAGGGCTTGCCACTCTCAGAGGGCGACGAGATATCAGTCATGATACTTGGAAATTCAATGGATTTTAAGATTCACAAGATATCCCCAAAAGGAGTAGTCAAGATAGAACGCGGTACAACACTTACCATATTAACAGAGGCCTCAGCTGACAAGAAAATTCGTGTCACCTATGAGGAGATAGGAGGACTCAGAGCACAGATAAACAGAATGCGCGAGATTGTCGAGCTTCCGCTAAAACACCCCGAGGTCTTCAATCAGTTAAATATAGAGCCGCACAGTGGAATTCTGCTATATGGTCCGCCAGGATGCGGAAAGACACTGATTGCCAAAGTACTTGCAAGCGAGTCAGAAGCTAACTTCTTTTCGATAAATGGTCCTGAGATAATGAACAAGTATTATGGCGAGACAGAAGCAAGACTGCGTGACATATTCAAAGAGGCAAAAGACAACGCTCCAAGTGTCATATTCATCGATGAGATAGATGCAATAGCGCCAAAAAGAGAAGAGGCTTACGGGGACGTTGAGAAGCGAGTCGTAGCTCAGATGTTGGCACTGATGGATGGCCTAACAGAGAGGGGAAACGTCATAGTTCTAGGTGCAACCAACAGGCCAGAAAGTGTAGACCCAGCACTGCGAAGACCCGGTAGATTTGACAGAGAGATTGAGATATCAGTGCCCAATGCTGACGGCAGACTAGAGATTCTCCAGATTCACACAAGAGGGATGCCTCTTGCGGACGATATTGAACTAAAGATATTGGCAGCAGAACTTCATGGCTACACAGGTGCAGACATCAAATCGCTTTGCAGAGAGGCTGCAATGAAAGCCTTGAGAACGTTTCTGCCAGAAATTGAAATGGAGACAGAAAAGATATCTCACGAGGTCTTGCAAAAGCTAACAATCCGCCTCCAAGACTTTTACGATGCGATGCACGAGATTGTCCCCACTGCAATGAGAGAGTTCTACGTGGAGAGCCCAAAGATCTGGTGGAAGGATGTCGGTGGACTAGACGATGCCAAGCGAACACTAACTGACAATTTAATTACTGCAATAAAAGAACCAGCCAAGTTTCAAAAGATGGGCATCAAGCCGCCAAAGGGTGCGTTGCTTTATGGTCCGCCTGGATGCGGAAAGACACTGATTGCAAGAGCTCTGGCAACAGAGAGCGGAGGAAACATGATACTAGTAAGAGGAGCTGAGATACTCTCAAAATGGGTAGGAGAATCTGAAAAAGCAATTCGAGAAATCTTCAGAAAGGCAAAGGCGTCCTCACCATGTATAATAATCTTTGACGAGTTGGATTCGCTTGCTAGATCAAAATCACTTGAAGAAAGCGGTGTTGGAGAGAGATTGCTCAGCCAGTTGCTCACAGAGATGGAAGATGGCGGTGCGGCAAGAGTCATTGTCGTCGGAATCTCCAACAGACCTGACTTGATAGACCCGTCACTTCTCAGACCCGGCCGTTTGGATTTGATACTCTTCATCCCATCGCCAGAAGAGAAGGGACGATTTGAGATTATCAAGACGCTTACGCGACAGATGCCACTTTCAGGCGATGTAGACCTCAAAGAGATTGCCCTTTCTACAAAGGGATACACCGGAGCTGACTTGGTCGCAGTTTGCAGGGAAGCTGCAATTCAAGCCATGAGAAACAACTCATCTAAGATAAACAGTGTCGACTTTGCCGCTGCACTAAAAGTAGTCAAGCCCTCAATCACAAAGGGTGTTGAGGACTGGTATTCGTCAATCAAAGACAATATATCATACGCGTTACCAAAGCCAATCGACAAGGCGTTTTACGGTTAAGGATATGACAACCATGCATCTTAGAAATTCAGTGTACGAGATAGTAAAGAATGCAGGCTCTATGACAGATGCCGAGCTCTCAAAGGCATTGATAAAGTCAGGAATTTCGATACCTGAGGACGAGTTCAACAAGACCCTGCTCAATCTTGAGATCTATGGACTAATCAAGGTCACATGGCTCACAAAGGACGAGAGAAGAATAGAGATTACCTCAAACGAATCAGGCGAGGACGAGATAGAAAGACAAAACAGGGAGAGCTTAGAAAAAGAATACGAGGCCGGTTTTCCAGGCGTAGAGCAAGAAGAAGAGTTGCAAGAATAATTATCGAGCCACTGGAAAGTGAAATGCCGCATCAAGTGCGATTCCAACAAATATTATTGTAAGATAAGGTGCAGTTACCTTGTAGGCCTTCCATGCAAAGTCTGATGTCGGATTCTTTGTTAGCTTGTAGTGGTACAACATCATCAATCCTCCCGAGATTGCAGCAATTGCAAGGTAGACATATCCAAGTCCAAACGCTACAAGTGCCAGCGAATATGGAAGCAGTATTGCCGTATTGACAAGTATGTACTTCGATGTCTTTTGCATACCAATCAAGACAGGCAACATTGGGACGTGTGCTTCTGCATAGTCGTCTCTTATCTTCATTGCAAGGCACCAAAAGTGAGACGGTGTCCAGACAAATACAATAATTCCCACTAGCGCACCAAGTATGTCCATCGAGCCTGTGGCAGCAGACCACCCTGCTAGAGAGGCGCAACTTCCAGCAAATCCGCCAATGACAATGTTTGATGAGTTTGTGCGTTTGAGCCATGCGGTATATACTATCACGTAGAAGAAGATACCGAGTGCTATGAAGAGTGTTGAGAGTGGGTTTAGGGTAAACCACGCATAGATTACAGAGATCGAGCTAACAACTAGGCCGTAAATCAAAACACTTCTTGCAGACATTCTTCCAGACGGAATTGGTCTCTTGTTTGTCCTTTTCATCAGTGGGTCTATATCTTTGTCATAGTAGTGATTGAGAGCACTCGATCCTGCAGAAGAAAGCGATCCTGCAATTATAATATGTAAAAGACTTAGATAGTTAAGCTGCGGACCTATCAACTTGCTTGCAGCATACATTGATGTTATTGCTGTGATCACAAGTAAAACTACTATACGTGGTTTTGATATTTCCAGAATTTCTTTTAATCCCACTAACCTTAGCGGCTCTGTTGGGAATTTAATTTCTTCGAAGATGGTATTTGAAGTTCAAAAGAATTAAGTACCTCACCTAATCGAACTAATCACGATGAGTGACTGGGATCTCATGATGCCTGGCATGGGCCTAACTTCCATCGGTCTTGCAGGAGTCATTTTATCCTATATGGGCATTGCCAACACATTCCTTACAGGAATGCAGGCGCTTTCAGGCCTGACCATGTTCGTTGGCATGATATTTCTTGCCGCAGGCATTTTAAACGGCGGAATATCAACTAGCGGAAGAGCCAAGGCTACGACTCTGGTAATATTTGGAATCGCAGGATCTGTTGGAGCATATGCACTAAGTCTCAATACAGTCATTACATCACTTCCAAGATTTGTCGGAGTTTTGATAATCATAATTGTGCCAACCATTGTCATCGCTTTTACTTCTATGAAGATGCAAAAATACTTCAAGCCAGTAGCTGTGATATTTGTTGCAGCCATGGCCGTAGGAATTGGCTCTTACACCACATTTGGATTTCTGGGACCGGGTGCCCCGTTCTCACTGAATCCACAAAATCAGACCAATGCCACCGAGACAAAAGAGACAGTGTCAACAGCACCAGTGATACTTGTAAACATTCCTCTCAATTCCGGCATAAAAGGAAATCCAAATTTCACACCAAATACCGTTACAGTCCCAAAAGGAGACATAATCAAGTGGGTCAACAATGACACTGCTACTCATACTGTTACAAGCGCACCTGACGCCTCGGTGTTCGATTCTGGCTTGCTATCAGCTGGCAAGACATATTCACTTGATACCTCAAAGCTTAATGCGACAGAATACGATTATCTTTGCACAGTACATCCATTCATGACAGGTAAGATAGTGATAACCCAGCCAATGATAGCAAACGTTACCATAGCAAAGGGTGCGTCCACCCAAGGTGCAGCTCAGAAATATTTTGATCCTGAAAGCCTCTTAGTGAAGGTTGGAACAACGGTCGTCTGGACCAACGAGGACAGTGCTTCACATACAGTAACAAGCGGTGACCCAAGTGCTGGACCCTCCGGAGAGTTTGATTCCGGACTCATCAAGCCTGGCAACACATTCAAGCAGACTTTTACAAAAGGAGGTACAACATCGTACTATTGTACACTCCATCCATGGATGACTGGAAAAGTTATAGTAGGATGACCCTGCAAAGAGATCTAGTCCTTTCCAAAAATCACGTAGCTATACTCAAAAGACATGCAAGGCAGAACGAACCCAACGAGTCATGTGCAATATTGTTTGGAAGAAATGAGGATAGAAAATTTTCAATAAGTGATATATTTCTGACTCGGAACGCATCACCTTCACCAGTTAACTTTACAATATCAAATGAAGAACTCATAAAAGCATATCAAGAATCAGAGAAGAAAAGCTTGGAGGTGATAGCAATATTTCATTCCCACCCTGACTCACCAGCATATCCCTCTTTGACGGACAAGGAGTACATGGAGATAAATCCAGTTCCCTGGATAATATATTCAAACATAAACGATGAGTTCAAAGCATATATTTTAGAATCAGCGCTGGTTCCAATCAATGTAAGAGTTCTGTAATCATTGCTTGTGGATGTTTCTTTTATGGCGTTCAAAGTGCTCCTTGTCCACAAAGGTTGCACTACAATCTTTACACCTGAATTCTGACTTTTGACCCCACAACGGTAGAATATACGCACAAGTTACGTAAAAAGATTCTGTGAACTCAATAAATAACTGACACATCCAGTATTTTATGCTAGTCTAAAGCTTGCCTTCATACCGTCGCGTATGTTTTTGATAAATCCCCTCTCAGTTTTTCTTATCTTGCCTATTACATTTACAGGAGAGTACGGCCTTATCTCTCCTGGCGAGCCAATTGAAGTGGGTCCAAAAAAGAGGCAGATAGCTTTTCCCGAAGGCCAGTAAGCTACATCCATCAGCTCTACCAACGGCTTTGTGTTTTCGGCACCAACATCTACTGGTGTTTGGTCCGTATAGAGCTCCTCGCCCCATACATTTATCCTAACATCGAGTGGGAGGCAGTCAAGAAATGATCTGACAGTCTTTGGCGCTATTGTGTCATCCAGTTCCAGAATGATCTTCTTGATCGATCCTAGATCGACTGCCACTTTGTGTGTCACAATAAAAACCTGCATGCTTTAGAATAAATATCCCTTTTCGGTCATCAAAAATATGGAAATTCATGTATACGATACATACGTGGAAGTAAAGGACGGTCATACTATGCATTTTGATGTGATCACCGCAGTAAAGGATCACCAAAAGGCAATCCAGTATGCAAAGGAATGGCTCAAGTCGATAGGAGAAGGCGAGTCCAAGGTTACTACCGAAGAGTGCCAGTTCTGTCATTCGCAAGGTGCACCCCCGCCAATTGCTGACGAGATCCAAAAGAAAGGATATTTTATCCAAAAGATGGAAGGCTGTCCATAAAACACCTCTTTAATTTTTAACCTTACTATTTTTGAAAACTCTTTTTAGTTCGATCATGCCTAACATGAATTGTGACAAAAAAGAAGTATAACAAATTAACAGTAGAGGGCGAGATTCAGACCAAGTGGATATGCGGCTGTTTTGAGACAGTGGACGGCTTTTTCAAATTTTGCCAAGAGCACAGCGATGCAATGAAGCGCACTATAGAGGCCCAGATAGATGAGCTTGACATGACCCTCGTCGTAGAAGACAAAAATTTGACAGGTTAGAGCATTACCAAGGCAATAAAGGCGGATACAAATACAATTGCAACGGTATTTAGCAATTTTATTACCGTATTGAGGGCAGGTCCAGCAGTATCCTTGTAGGGATCTCCTATCACGTCTCCCACAATGCCAATTTTGTGCTCTTCGGTTCCTTTCTTTCCCTTTATCTCCATGAACTTTTTGGCGTTATCCCAAGCCCCCCCTGTATTTGCAAGGTGGAAGGCCAGAAAGATTCCAGTTACAACAGCACCCATCAGTAACCCAACCACTGCAGGAGGCCCAATTACCACACCCAGAACAATCGGTGCTGCAATTGTAATAGCAGCAGACTTCCAAAGTTCCCTCAACGATGCAACGGTTGCAACATCGACACACTTGGCATAGTCCGGCTTTGCCTTGTATGTCAAGATGTCAGGCGATTCCCTGAACTGCCTCCTTATCTCTTCAACCATCTTTGATGCCGCTCGTGTGACTCCAGATATGAGCTGGTTGGTTATGAAAAATGGTAGCAATCCACCAACAAGCAACCCAATCACAACAGATGGGTTTGAGAGACTATAATTCAAGGCGTAGTGGATTGTACTTGTGGGATCGTGCCGGATTATCTTGTTGCCTACAAGATCAAATATTTTTCCGGCTTCGTATTGGAACGCCTGAATCATTGCAAGTGCGGCAAGTCCTGCACTTGCGATTGCAAATCCTTTTGTCACTGCCTTGGTTGTATTTCCAACCGCGTCAATCTCGTCAGTTACTTTGCGGTTTTCTTCTCCCATACCTGTCATCTCAACAATTCCCCCTGCATTATCGCTGATTGGACCAAACGCATCAATGCTGAGAACAATGCCAGCCAAGCTAAGCATGGCCATTGCAGTAAGCGAGGTTCCAAAGATGCCGTACAGAACAACTTGAGACTGGTCGGTTTGAATCTCGCCTGCCGCAGACGATGCGAGTGCGTATGAGATGGCAAGTGAGACAACAATTGCAATCATAAACGGACCGGTAGAACGCATTCCCTGAATTATTCCCATCAGTGTAAGGGACGCATATCCCCATTTTGCAGAATCTTCAATCTCCTGAACAGGTTTGAATCTGTAGCTTGTAAAATAATCTGTAATCCTCTGTATCACTGGGACCAGTATGACTCCAACAACAGTGCTTCCAAAGAGCGCATATGACAGTGCTGAATGATCAAGGAAGAGATAGGTGAGTACAAAGTTGAGTGCAATTGCGATGGCTGCTGAGACATAAAATGCACGTGCAAGCGGCTTGTTCACATCGTCAATCTTTCTTGGACCGATTGTAGAGACTCCGATTATGGATGCGATAAGGCCAGAGGCGCCAATCAACATAGGATAGAATATGTTCCGCTCATTTCCAATGAGCGCTGCAAGCAAGAGCGAGGCAAGCATTGTAACAATATACGATTCGTAAATGTCAGAACCCATACCTGCTGCGTCACCTACGTTATCTCCTACATTGTCTGCTATGGTGGCAGGGTTTCTCGGATCGTCTTCCGGAATGTTTGCCTCGACCTTTCCTACAAGGTCTGCACCCATGTCAGCGGCCTTGGTGTAAATTCCCCCGCCAACTCTTATGAAAAGGGCAATCAGGCTTGCCCCAATGCCCACGCCAGCAATTGTTATTGGATTTTGGAAAAAGTAATACAGTAGGGTTATTGCAAGAAGAGCCATCGCAGGAACCACAAGCCCAACTGTGGCACCGCCACGGAATGCAAGTGCAAATGTATGCCCGAGTCCTTTTCCTGAAGAATTGGCTGCCCTTACTGCTGCCTTTACTGTTACCTTAAGAGATATCAGGCCAGCAACCGCAGATAGTCCTGCTCCCACTGCAAACGCAATTCCGTTAGAGTAACCAATTGCAATTCCAATGATTACTGCAATCCCTATTGCGATTGGAATAACTATCTTAAACTCACGTTTGAGAAATGCCATGGCACCCTCTCGCACTGCATTTGATATGTCAAGCATTTGTTGTGTGCCAGGCTTTTGCTTTGATACCCATCTCGCAAGCGCTGCTGCAACTATAAACGAGATAATAGACGCCCCAACAGGTATTGCGACCTCTTTGAGCGCCATCCGAGAGGTAAAGCTAGGATGTGGTATTTATGTAAATTTATCCTACTTTTTGTATAGGATGTTACAATGATGTGGATTTAAAATAATTTTAACTGGAATTTTCACGTTCTTTTTCTGTATGGCTTGAAATTTTTTCCTGCCAGTCCCTGCCTTACAAGCCGGTTGAAGCGCCTCCCGTGGCTAAGATATGGAAATCGCACATGTATGAGCTCGTGAACTATAGTATTTTCAAGAGTTTTCTCGTCCGGTATTTTCTTGACGTTGATAAATACAAGGTTGTGCTGCAGATACGATACTCCCAGATACTTGTACGCCGACGTTCTTCTACCCTCAGTTATCTCCCTTGGCAGCTCTAGTACCTCTCTTGTGGTAAGTACTACCTTTGGTTCTGCTATTCCAAACCTAGATGAACAGATCCCAACTTTTTCAAGTACTCTAAACCTCAGGTCTTGGTCAAGTTTCATTATCTTGAGATTCCATAGAGTCTGTTTAATTGAAATTGTCAAATATCATGCAAGAGTTTGTGTATTTTTTCAAGTTTACCAACAAAGTGGTAAATAGGGTCAGAAATTGTGTAGATTAATCACAGATCATACAGCCACCGGATCATCATACCCCAACTATATCACTTGTAACTACGTCATAAAAAGAGTGTTCTTGCAAAATAAGATTTGGGTGTGTAAATATTACATTGAAAGCAAGTGTTGCTTAGTACAACAAGACAACGCGATAACCAGCAATTAATGATTAATCCATTTTGAAAATGCATCAAGTTTGAATCATTGAAGCCATAATTTTCTTTGCCTTCTCTCTTGTCTCCTGATTTATTGTCACTATAACTAGACCCTCGTTTGGCTGTCCATACATGACAGTCGAGCTTTCAGGTGCATGAATTACCACAGGCAAGACAAGTAGGTCCTCTTCGCCGTTTACAATTATCCTTACTGGCACTGCTTTACTGAATGCTTTTTTGATTACAATAATGCTTTCATCGGTTATCTCTGCTGCAGGATTGGTACATCGAAGAATTGTTCTTACTTTACCCTCTGGCAATTCTCGTCTACGTCTCTTTTCAAGTGAATCAACAATCTGCAGTGACGGGTCAAGACCAAATTTTATCATCTTCTCTGTAGTCGCATCTCCTACCGTAATCAGGAATGTGCCCTTTGGAATTTTTTTTAAGATATCTTCTTTTGTTGCTTCGTTATCTTTGAGCAACGTACCAAGGGGCTTTTTGAGTGTCTCACGAAGATTTTCTGGCAAATGCACGATATACCTTAGATTGTTCTCTTTTTATGTAGTAGCTTCTGCCTTCATTTCTTCGCCAAGTTGTGTAGCAATCACGCTGCATCGTGCAGCGACATTCTTTGCAACAACCATAAAGGCCTGTGCGTGAGTGGAATTGGGATCAGTTACAAGTACTGGTCTACCACTATCAGAACTTTCCATTATACCTGGGTTCAATGGTATTCTTCCCAAGAAGGGCAGGTTGTATTTTTCACTCATCCTTTTTGCACCATCTTTGCCAAAGATATAATGATCAGTATTGCAGATACCGCATTTGAAGTAACTCATGTTCTCTATGACACCTATAATCGGCACATTGAGTTTCTGAAACATCCCAAATGCCTTTACTGCCACGTTGCTTGCCACCTCTTGAGGCGTTGTCACTACCACGATTCCAGTTATTGGGATTGTTTGTGCAAGTGTCAGTGGAATGTCACCAGTACCTGGTGGAAGGTCTACAATCAGATAATCAAGATCACTCCAGTTCGTATCCACTAGAAATTGTTTTAAAATTCCTGAAATTATTGGTCCTCGATATATTGCAGCCTGGTGGTCCTGGTCTGCAAAGAATCCAAACGATACTACTTTGAGTCCGTGCGATTCTGCGGGTTGCAGTTTGTTGTTTTCAACCTCCATGGCAGCTTTTCCCATTCCAAGCATGAGAGGCACACTTGGACCGTAAATGTCAGCGTCCAAGATTCCAACCTTGGCTCCAGTACGTGCAAGAGCCAAAGCCAAGTTTACAGAAACTGTTGTCTTGCCTACGCCACCCTTTCCACTTGCAATTCCTATGATATTTTTGACAGTTGGGAGTGTCTCGTCCATGGAAAGCGCTCTGCCTTCCATTACCTTTGCAGTTACCTTGATGTCTGTCTTTGACACTCCAGGAATTTTAGATACTGCTTGTCTGACGTCCTGCTCTATCTGATCATTGAAAGGGCAAGCGGGTGTAGTTAGTTCTAGTGTAAACTTGAGATCACTTCCGTTTATTTCCAAGTCCTTTATCATTCCCATGGATACAATGTCTTTTTTCAAGTCAGGATCAATGACTGTACTTAGAGTCTGTAAAACTTGGTCGACTGATACCATACGATAAAAAAAATTCTTTGGGACGATATTTAAACATAGGCAAAAATAGCAGACATGTCATCCAAAGATTCATAAATTCAAATTTTATCACTTTTTTTGGATGTTTTCTATATCAACCCTTACTGACGTAGTTAGGGTACCTCCTAAACTGTTTGGCGAATCCCTCAAAAAGGCTGCCATAACAATACTGCGAGAAAAGTACGAGTCCATGATAAACCCAGAGCTTGGCTATGTTATCATGATAATGGACACCAAGGTGGAGAAAATGGGAAAAATAATTGCAGGGGATGGAGGAACTTATCACAGAGTAGAGTTTACAGCACTTACATTTTATCCCAAGTTACAAGAGATAGTACGTGGAGAGATTGTCGAGATTACAGACTTTGGAGCGTTTGTAAGAATTGGTGCAACCGATGCGCTATTACACCTGTCACAAATAATGGATGATTATCTCAAGAGTGATGTCAAGTCAGGCATGATTTTAGCTAACCAGAGTGGAAGAAGCATGAAGATTGGAACCATGCTGCGAGCAAGAATTACTGCAGTATCTCTTGGCAAGACAGCTGCCATGAAGGTAGGAATCACCTGCAGACAGCCATTCCTCGGTGCAGACGAGTGGATTGAAGAAGAGATCAAGAAAGCCAAAGCCCCACAGGCTCCTCAAGCTGAAAAGACCAAAAAGACAGCAGAGGCCAAGTGATGATACATGGTCAGAGAGATGGCTTGTCGCAAGTGCAAATGCGTAACAATAGGTAAGGTATGTCCAATTTGCAAATCATCAGACCTTACACCAGACTGGCACGGTGCAGTCCTCATAGTAGACCCGGCAAATTCCGTAGTAGCAAAATCTCTGGGAATAACTGAAAAGGGAAAATACGCACTCAAGGTAACTTAGATTGCATGCTCGTGCGAAAAAAGCACTAGAAGCATTTCTCAAAGAAGACATTGGTAATGGAGACATTACAAGCAAGCTTCTGCCACGAAAAAAAACATCTGCGAAAATAATTTCTCGTAAAAACGGTACCATTGCAGGAGTTCAATATGCAAAAGAGATTTTTACCTCAAGGAACTGTCAAGTAAAAATTTTAAAAAAAGATGGCTCAAGCGTTAAACCCAATGATGTTATCATGACGATTTCAGGTCCTGCATATTCTGTCTTATCATGTGAGAGGACTGCACTCAATTTGTTATCTAGGATGAGCGGTATTGCGACTGCAACAAACTTGCTTGTCAAAGCTATCAAGAGTATAAACTCCAAAATCGAACTCTACTCTACCAGAAAGACTGCGCCTGGACTGCGCATATTTGACAAGGAGGCAGTAGAGATTGGCGGTGGCAAGAAGCATCGCCTCACGCTAGACCAGATGGTGATGATAAAGGACAATCACCTTGCAGTGGTACCATTGCAGGAACTAGTGCGTGCAGCAAAAAAACGCTACAAGAAGTTTGAAGTCGAGGTGGAAAACCTCGAGGATGCAGTAACGGCAGCAAGAGAGGGCGCGTCAATCATAATGCTTGACAACACACCTCCAAGAGAGATATCGCGTATTATTAAGGCACTGACAAGACTAGGGCTTAGGAGAAGGGTCAAGATAGAGGCCTCAGGCGGAATCGATTTATCAAATATAAGATCATATGCCAAGACTGGTGTAGATATGATATCTGTTGGAAAGATTACAAGTTCTGTATCTGGGCTTGACCTGAGTTTAGAAGTCTAGCTGATTGCAAGCATGCGCTCTATTGCAAGCTGTGCCTTTTGAGCAACATTTCTTGGCACTCCTACTTCGTACTTTTCTTCTTTTAGGGATGCGTAAACCTTGTCAAGTGTTATCATCTTCATGTACTTGCATACGGCCGAGTCGGACATTGGGATAAACTCTTTTTCTGGGTTTTGCTTTCTCATTCGGTACAAGATTCCAGTCTCGGTGGCTACAACAAATCTCTTGCTTGAAGAATTCTTGGCATGGTTCATCATTCCTTCCGTTGACAAGATCTGCACCTGTCTGTTTCCATAATCATCGCATGCTACATCATACATTATAGAAGATGTGCAGCTGCATTCTGGATGGACAAGAAACTCTGCATTTGTATACTGGGACAGTTTTTCTTGAACCTCGTGTGGCTTGATACCTGCATGCACATGGCACTCTCCTGCCCAGATGTACATGTTCTTTCTCTCCGTCATCTTGGCAACATAGGATCCAAGGAACATGTCTGGCAAGAACAAGACCTCTCTATCAGATGGGATCGAACGGACCACGTTTACTGCATTAGATGACGTACAGCAATAATCAAGCTCTGCCTTTACCTCAGCTGATGTGTTTACATAGCCTACTGTTACAGCACCAGGGTGTTCGCGCTTCCACTTGCGCACGTGGTCGGCGTTGATTGTATCAGAAAGAGAGCATCCCGCACCAAGGTCTGGAATCAGCACCTTCTTGTTTGGGCATGTTATTGCGGCAGTCTCTGCCATAAAGTGAACTCCACAGAATAAGATTATCTTTTGTTCAGTCTTTGCAGCCTGGCGCGAGAGTCCAAGGGAGTCTCCCACATAGTCTGCAATATCTTGTACCTCGGGTAGCTGATAGTTGTGTGCCAGAATCAGCACGTCCTTTTGTTTCTTCAGTTTCAGAATTTCAGACTTAAAGTCCAACTCAGAATAAAGCTGCTCTTTCTTTCCATTTAAAGGGTCATGATGCTGACAAATTTGACGGCCAGACAAATGCCTAGTGGCAATATTTGCCAATCAGGTTCCAATGTGAATCTCGCTTCCACAAATCTGTCGCAGGCATTCAATTGCAGACAACGTCGCAAGCCTGCTAGTCTTTGGGTTGCTTGCGCTTGGCACATTCTCCACCTTGATTGTAAACTTGCCAAACTTGCCCCTTGCCTCTATCTCATGAGTGTTCTTGTCGGTCTTTGGGTCTGCCACTATCTTAACTCTGGTTTTTGTGCTGCCCATTCCTGCAAGACTGAGAAGTGCGGCAACGTTAATGTTTGCAGGAAACAGCTTTACTGCCTCCTGTGCAGTACCCTCGTAGAGTACTGTAGTTTCACGAATATCATCAGGGTTTATTTTTGATGTCTCAAAGAACTTGGCTCCTTTGAGTGCCTTTGGGTTCTTTGTTGTAATCAATGTCAAGGAGTCAAGCTCGTCCTTTACAGCGCGCACGGCATCAAGGCCTGCTATGGCACCTGTCGGGAGATAGACATGTTTGCCAAAGTACTTGCAGCCTTCCAAGATTATGTCAAGTATTGACTCGTCAAGCAGTGCGCCTACACTCATTATCATCAGGTCCTTGCAGTTTTGAAGAATGGAGAGGGCGTTATCCCTTACTGCGTCCTGCGATGCTGCTTCAACTATCAGATCAACAGTGGAGGCTGCCAACAGACCAGCATTTTCTGTTATCACAGGTTTGTTCTTTAATTTCGATACCAAGAGTGCAGACGAGCCCTTGGAGAAATCAAACACATGAGTTAGTTTTGCTGGAAACTTTCTAGAATCTATTGCAAGTGCAATCTCTGTCCCCATTGCACCACATCCCAAGAGTCCTATCCTTTTCAAGCCAGTCTCTTTTACCACACACCCTTGTTAAATTTGTTCGTTGACTATTCCAACACAAAATTGAATTACAGTCATCAAGGAAACAAGTTGAGAGATATAGATGGAACCACACGAGTCTACACTTTTGGAGAAATTTCTTTTCAGAATAGCAAAACAGTGGATTGCAGGAAATACAATGGAAGAAGCCTTGCGTTATGCAAAGGATGCAAACAAGAAAGGTATGGATGCGATAATCAACAAGCTTGGAGAGCACATGACTTCAAAAGATCAGATTGAGGATACAGTATCAGAATATCTCAAGCTTGTATCAAGCCTGCGCAAGTTCAAGATCTCAGGCGGCATATCAATCAAGCCCACCCAGCTTGGATTGGGCAAGAGCATCAAGGACTGTGCAGAAAATCTGGAAAAGATAATTGGAGAGGCTATGGACTCACAGTCCTTTGTCTGGATAGATATGGAGTCCTCAGAGTATACGGATGACACAATCAAGGTCTACCTTGAATTGTTTGAAAAATATGAAAGGGTTGGAATTGCATTGCAGGCAAACCTCAAGCGCACTGAAGGGGACCTCAGGTCGTTGCTTGAACACGGTACAAAGATTCGCCTAGTAAAGGGAGCCTACAGGGAGAGCAAGAGCAGTGCATACAAGACACGACATGATGTAGATGAGAACTACAAAAAACTTACGAAAATCTTATTCTCAGAGGGAAACGAGTTTGCGATAGCCACCCATGACTCGGCAATGATAGACCTTGCCATAAGCCTTGCAAAAAAACACCAGAGAAAGTTCGAGTTTCAGATGCTAAAGGGAATACGTGACGAGCTCAAGCCCATCCTGATAAAAGACGGGTTTGCAATATCAGAGTACATCCCGTATGGAACAAACTGGCTGCCTTACTCCATTAGGAGGCTAAAGGAGAGAAAGCGCAACATCCTCCTTCTTGGAAGTTCGTTTCTTCATTCGCATTGGGTCTGAGTCTGCTCTCTTACAAATTGTAATAGATAATAGGCTCCGCCAGCACCCTTGCCTGAGATTCCAGAGTCTTTCCATCCAACAAATGGCTGGGCCCCAACCATGGCTCCTGTTGTGGCACTGGCAGCTCTATTCAGGTAGGTTACGCCGGCCTCTATCTTGTCAAAGAACTTTTCAATTTCAGATTTGTCCTGGCTGAAGAGCCCTGCAGTCAGGCCATAGTTGCTCTTGTTTGACTCTGCAATTGCCTCATCGATACCATCAAATTCTTCTATGCAGAGAAACGGAACAAATAACTCTTCACGCACAAGCCTATGATCCTTTGGTAGTCCTACCACAATTGTTGGCTCGACAAAATTTCCGTTCTTGAAATCGGAATCAGATAATACAGAGCCGCCGCAGAGTATCTTGCCGTCCTTTTTTGCTAGCTCCGCTGCCATTGCAAATTTTTTCAGTGCAGCCTCGTTTATCACTGGACTTACAAAGGTGTCCTTTTCCCACGGCTTGCCAATCTTTAGTGCCTTGGTCTTTGTTACAAGCTTCTCTACAAATTGTGGCACAATCTCTTTTTGAACATAGACTCGTGAGCATGCACTGCACTTCTGTCCGCTGTAACCAAACGCTGCCCTCAGGACACCGGCGGTTGCCTTTTCGAGGTCAGCAGTCCTACTTATTATGGCAGGGTTCTTGCCTCCCATCTCTGAGATGAACGGCCGCGGTATCTTGCCTACAAATGTGTTGTATCCTGAGATCCCAACCTCCTTTGAGCCGGTAAATGCAATTCCGTCAACTAGTGGACTCTCAAGAATCGTTCTTCCAACTATGCTTCCTGCACCTGTGACAAAGTTTACTGCAGCAGGAGGAAGCTTGTGATATATTGCCTCTATAAACTTGAATGCAGATATCGGCGAGTCACTTGATGGCTTGAGAACAATTGTATTGCCAGTAATGAGGGCGCCTGAGCTCATCCCTATTGCTATTGCAGATGGAAAGTTAAACGGAGAGATTATTCCCCAGATGCCATACGGCTTGAGTACGCTTTTTGTCTTTTCGTTCTTAAACGCGCTCTGGGTCTCTTTTGAAAATCCTTGGTTTAGTTCTAGCTGTTCTGCATAGAACCTCAAAAAGTCAATTGACTCGTCAAGATCTCCTATTGCTTCAAGCCTGTTCTTGCCGTTTTCAAAGCTCATTATTGCTGCAAGCTTGAATTTTTCACGTGAAAATATGTCTGCCACCTCCCGAAATATCTGCACCCTCTTTTGGTAAGGTGTAAGTGACCACTTGGAAAATGCTTCCTTGGCAGCATCTATGGCATGGAGGGATTCCTCCTTTGATGCCAGAGGAAAGGTTGCAAGCACCAAATTTTTGTCAGCAGGAGACCGCACCTCAAACTTGGAATCTGAAAATATCTCCTTGCCGCCTATTACCATTGGGTAGTTTTTGCCAAACTCTTTTCGTACTTGGTTTACCGCATCATCAAATTTGTTATGAAATTCGTCTATACTGTTATTTTCTACAAACTCGGCATAGGTCTTTTCGTTTTGAAACACGTGGTAACTATATCATTACCACCTTAAAACGGTTTGAAATTGTATTAGCTTGTGGGCAAATCTATTTCAAACGCGAAACATTTTATCCTTAGAGGTAAAGGTGTCTTATGCTCAATACGGTATATCGCGATGCCCTAAAGAAGCGAGATGAAGCAAGATCCATATTCAAGGGAGAAAAGTTTGAGCGAATAATACAGGCAGCCAGAGAGGATTGGATATACTACGAACCCCAGAAAAAGGACGCAATCATTGCAGGAATAGACAGCAGCTACAATAGCACCAAGTTTCAGGGGCTTGAACTTTGGGTTGTCACCGGAGTATCAATAAAATCAGACGGTACTATAATAACTGAGATTCACAATCAAGGTCTTGGGCAACCTGCTCCAGAGCTTGAGACGCAGGCAAGCAAGATGGAAGTAGAGGCTTGCGCTGCCTCTGTGGACAAGGCAGATCTTGTGGCACTTGATGGCTCACTTTACTCACAGTTTCTAACAAGACAGTCTTCACTTGGAAGATCCATTACATCTTCAATCAAAAAGAGAAACAATGTAGTATTCATATCAAAGACATCATCTGCAAGAAAACAATTTGAGAAACTTGGTGCTATTGTAGGGGACATATTTTATTACAATCATGCACTCAAAAGTCCTGGATTTAGCAAGATATTTGTGGATAACGACCTCGGTCTAGGCAAGGTAGTATCATACGTATATGCAAGGCTGAGGGATTCCACTCCTTTAATCAAGATAGAGATGTTAGGGTCAGGCATTAGTGAAACTGAGATAAAATCGCTCTTGGACAGGCTCACAAAAAATAGTGTTGGCGGATACCCTTATGCACTAAAGCTCGCTCATGAGAACTGCAAGATAACAAACTCTGATCTATCAAGACTTGTTAGTCTGTATGGACTTGGAAACGAGGTTGGCTCAAGGGAGGTACTGAGTTGACAATTGGTGTAGTAATTGGCGAGTCCAAGCCAACGGAAGTTACAGCGCAGTCATCTCGTCCTCTCTCGGTAGGCGAATACGTCATAATTGACTCACAGGAGGGCAAGATCTTGGGTTTGGTGGAAAAGTCTGCAATATCAAGCGAGGCACTAACAAATGTCAGAAACTTTGATGAGGCAATAGAAAGCAAGGAAGTTGCCGAGATTAATTCACGTGATAAGAATTACAAGGTAAAGATCGGAATACTTGGGTTTTTGGACAAGTTACAAAAAGGCCACGTCATAATTCCAGCAGTACCACCACTGCCTGGTACCTCTATACTAGAAGCTACGCAAAAAGATCTTGGTATGATATTTGGCCCTGCTGGAAATGAATGGATAAGAATAGGCTCTCTTTTGAGAAACTCTAGCATAGAGACCAAGATAAATATCAACAAGATAGTGTCAAGACACTTGGCAATTCTTGCAATGACTGGGATGGGAAAAAGCAACCTCGTATCACTTATTGCAAAACATGTTGCAACATTAAACGGTACACTGGTCATTTTTGATTATCACAATGACTATGAGAATCTCGATGTTTCAAGAATGAACTACAGGATGGCAAAGATAAATCCAAGACTCTTGCCTGCAGACAAGCTTGCTGAGGTCATCGAGCTTCGCGAAAATGCAGATAAGCAACAACGAGTCTTAAGAGAATCGCTTATAGAATCAGTCAGACAGGCAAAAGACTTTTGGGCCTCTTTGGAAGAAAACGTTGCATCATTTAGGCGTACAACAAAGGGTTATGCAGACAGTGCAAGCAGGGTGCTAGACAAGATTGATGATGCAAAGCACAGGTTCTCAGACATACTTGACCCAGACTGTGGAGACCCAGTAGATCTCATAAAGGAAAGTAGAGTCAACGTGCTAAACATTGCAGAGCTAAGCGAGAGGCAGGCAAACGCAGGACTCTCATACTATTTACAGGAATTGTTACAGCAGAGAAAAGAATCGGTCTGGGAGAGAAAGGGCAAATCAACCCACAAGAAAAGCAACAGATTTCTTGCCCCCATCTTTGTCATAATTGAGGAGGCGCACGTCTTCATACCGAAAGGCGAGCACACAGATACCAAGTACTGGGCCTCCAAGGTTGCAAGAGAGGGGCGCAAGTTTGGAATAGGGCTTGGCGTCGTATCCCAGAGACCAAGGAACATAGACCCAAACGTTCTCAGCCAGATGGGATCACTTGCAATAATGAAGATAGTGCAGGACGATGATCAGCAACAGATAGCTTCTGCTGCCGAGTCACTGAGCAAGGACCTTCTCTCACAACTTTCCTCCTTGAACATTGGCGATGCTGTATTCATTGGCCAGTGGGTGAATCTTCCATCCATCGTACATATTGACGAGGTAAAAAGCAAGCGTTCTGGCTCAGACCTTGATGCAGTTTCAGAATGGAACCAGACAGACAGATTCAAAGAGATTGCAAAAGAATCCACGCAAGGAATGATTCAGAAAGACCTTTTGCTTGATTGATATGATTTTTTCGCACATTTCAGATACGCATCTTGGTTTTGTACAATACCATTCTGAGGAACGCGAAGATGATGTATACAATGCGTTTAACCAGGCAATAGACATTTCAATAAAAGATCATGTTGATTTTGTAATATTTGCAGGAGATATCTTTCATGTGCCAAATCCGAGCGGAAAAGCAATAGTGACACTTGCAAATGCACTAAAAAAACTACGACAAAATAACATTGACTCTTTTTTTATCTTGGGAGAGCATGACATAAGCAGGATTCGAGCTACTCCTGTACCTTTTGTATACCACAACCTAGACTTTTCAAGATATATCGGAGGTGGCAAGCCGTTTGTTTACAAAGATGCGTTAATTCTTGGTTTTGATAAACGAAGAAAGAGTGAGATTCATACATTTGAAAATGATTTTGTGTCAGCTGATGTAATCGCAAAAAATCATCATGGTCACAAGATACTTGTATTGCATCAAGGGATCTCAGAGATTAGCAAGTTTGCAGGAGAGCTAAGCTCTGCAGACCTTCCAAAGAACTTTACATATTATGCAATGGGCCATCTCCACGAACAGGAACTAAAGAGATTTCCTAATTTGGAAGGTCCTCTTGCATACCCTGGCTCAATAGAGCGAACCTCAAGTGAGACCATAAAGGATACTCAGAAGGGGTTCTATGAAGTTGACATATCACGTGCAGAGGCCTCTCCCACATGGATAAAACTTGATACAAGACCGCAAATGTCCATCAAGACATCAATTGACAAGCTCTCAGATGAGATAAATGAGCTTGCAGAAAAAATAAAGGAATGCAGTAGAAAGCCAGTAGTTGAGATAAAGATAACAGGTGGAGATCTGGACGCAGGTTTTATCCAAGGACGGATTGCAAGACTTTCAGATATCACCTTACGATGTTTTTGGAAACATGTATCACAAGAACAGGCAAACGGTTCAGTCTTTCTTGAAAGGCCAATCAAGCTAGAAGACGAGATGCACAAGATAGCAAAAGAGATCCTTGGCTCTACAGAACTTGCAAACTTTGCTATCGATGAGTTGTTGCCATTACTCTCAAAGGGAAACCTTGATGAAGCAAGCCATGCAGTAAACGAAAATTATACTCAATTCAAGCAGGGGTTTGGAAATGCTGCACTCAGTTGAGATCGAGAATTTTCTGTCCCATAGACACACCAAGATAGATTTTGGCGGCGGTGTGACTGTCTTTGTAGGACCAAATGGAGCAGGAAAATCAAGTGTGATAGATGCCATTACCTTTGCATTATTTGGAGAGCATATAAGAAAGTCAACAAAGGGCCTGTTACGGCGTGGGACAAGCCAAGCATATTCCAAGGCAGAATTTTCCATAGGAAATCGAAGTTTTCAGGCAGTTCGCAACATAGACTCCAAGGGAACTGTATCTGCCCAGCTGTACGAAAAAACCGGCAAAGATTTAATCCCACTTGCTGCAGGCGAGAGAAAACAATTTGGCGAATCTATGACTCAGACAATAGAGTCTCTTGTAGGACTTGACTTTGAAAAGCTCAAGGTAGCATCAATTGTACAGCAAGGAGAGTTGCAGTCAATAATTGAGGCAGATCCAAAAAAATTCAAAGAACTTGTAAATGCGATAATAGGAATAGACAAACTGGATATTGCGTATGAGCACATGAAAAAAACTGTAGACGTGTTTAGGTCATCTGTTAGGGCAAAGCTAGATTATGACGATACTGATATCGAGACCCTTCAAAAAAAGATAGATCTGCTATCAAAAGAGATAATGAGTTTAGAACCACAAAAAAAGATCCTTGAGGAAGAAAAGATTAGAAAAGAGCAAGAGTTTGTCTTGCTACAAAACAAGATAGAAAGCGAGGCTCCAAAGGAGATCAAGATAAAGGAGATAGAAAAAAGAAGAGAAGAGCTTGCAAGATACCTCAAAAATGCAGTAACGTCAATTAAAACCCAGATATCCCAAAAAGAAAGAAAGTTTGCAGAATGCTCAAGCAGCCTATCGATAATATCCACCAGGACCCAAGTAGAATCAGATAGCAAACAGATACAACAAGAGATAGAGAGGGTACGAAGAGAATCAAAAGAAACAAGCGAAAAGATAGCCAAGATAAAAGGACAGCAAGAGATTGCAGATAAATTGCATCTTGTTGATGGAAGATGCCCGGTATGTGATTCCAAGGTAGATCATATTAATCCTTTATTTGAGCAGGAACATCTACGTAAAGAACTTGAAGCACTTACAAGAAAGAGCTACGTTCTTTTAAAAGAGGAAACAATCATTGAAAATAAGATGAAAGAAATTGATCTAAAGTTGCGTCAAATAATAAAAGTAGACGGCACCTTGTCTTCAAACAACATCAAAAATCAAGAAGACTTGGTAAGACTAAAAGAAGAGATTTCAAGTTTGCAAACTAGTATCAGCCAAGTACCATTAGAGGTCAGCATTTCGGGCAACATGACTCAGTTTGCAATAGATGAAAATTCAACAAATGCAATTCAAACAATATCCTTACTCATAGATGAGACCAAAGACTTTGATGTGACAAAGTTTCTAGAACTCAAATCAAGACTAGACCAAGAGAGAATACACATTAGCAAGATAGACCAAGAACTTGGAGCTACAATCAAAAGTCTGCAAATGCACAAGGAAAAATATCAAAAGATATCCTCCGCATTAGAAGAACTCCAACACGTAAGGAGATATGTATCAAACCTTGAAACCATCCGCAGTCAGATTTACAACAGGGATGGGCCTGTTGCCACAAGCCTTCGCTCTTGGACACTAGGAATGATATCGCAGAAAGCTTCAGAATATCTTAGCACATTTAACGTAAAGGTTCAGAGAATAATCTTAGAAGACAAAGCAAGAGACATTGGAATTACTTGTTATGCAGGAAACTCTATGCTAGATTTGGAATCGTTAAGTGGTGGAGAGAAGGTAAGCGTAGCTCTTGCACTGCGTCTTGGAATGGCACACCTCATGGGCTCTTCTCATTTGAACTTCATCATACTTGACGAGCCTACCACACATCTTGACCACGAACGAAGAAAGTCTCTTGTAAATGTGCTCTCGCAGGCTTTTGAATCAAACGTTGATGCAATATCCCAGTTTATCATAATAACACATGACTCTGAGATATTTGAAAACTCTAACATAGATGCAATTTACGACTTTAGGTCTACACCTGACGGAACGCAGGTTGTTCCAATCTAGCCGCCAGTTAACTTTGCAAACTTTTCATTCTTGCAAAGACTTTCCATGAATTTTAGGTTTGACAGTGCTACAACTGCCGAATCTCTTACTTGTTCGCTCGAGTCCGAGAGTGCTTTTTGCAGCGTCTCCCTTGCTTCCTGTGAGCCAATCACGCCAAGAGCAACGGCTGCCTCGTGTCGCACAAAGAGACTAGGATCATTTTTGGTTGCATTCTCGAGTGGTTTGATTCCTCTCCTAAGACACATCTGCCCCAGTGAAAAGGCAGCTTCATGTCGCACAAGTTCGTTTGGGTCCTTTTTTAGCACCGTAGCAATGTATGGAACAACATCTTCACCACCCATGTCTACAAGTATGCATACTGCCCTGCATCGTATCACAAAGTCTTCGTTGTTAAGTAGTTTGACAAAGTATTCCTTGTCTTTTTTCTCGTATCTCTCTTCCATTTCGGATAAGAGTTCAAGTCGTCCGTTGGGAATGAGTTCCATGCACACAATTTTATAGTCGCATATTTATTTCAACTACTAAATGAGCAGATTAAGATATTGGAAACTAACAACTGAGGATCTAAAAAAGGCAAAGTATGATCCAAAAAAGGTTCTGATCTGGGAGATCAAGTGCACTAAAGATGACAGAGGGACACATTTTGGGGTCTTTTGTTACAGAAATGGTACACCTTGGGACTATACGCCAGTACACGGCATTGTCTTTTACCACAACATGATATCAGATGATGAAGTAAAGAAAATTACCAAGTTTCTAAAGGACAGGTTTAGCGGCGAACCTGCAGAAAAGGGAAGTAGAATATTTTTGAAGGGCTCACGTGAGATTTACCAACCAAAAGAGATAGCTGAGTTGGCTGTGGAGCTCGGAGATACATTTGAGACAAGTACGGAATTGACAGTAGAACTTGAAAACTTTACATCTACAGAGCAGGAACAGAGCAACCTGCCCTCAAGTAAAATTCTCCCAATACCGGGCAAGTAAAGTATCAAGCAATAAGGCATAACGGTTAGAGAATAAAATGATGAAACCTATGAGCAATCTTACAAGTCAAAAGAAAGCTGAACTGCGATTGTTGCTGAATTGACGTTTGATGCTACGCTTGCAGCTAAACAAAAACTATCGAAGATTGCATAAGAACAAAGGCTGTTAGAAAAAACTCAAAATCTAACTTCACGCAATGAACAAATAACAATTAATTGTCTTAGCCGTGTAGAAATCATCGATTTTTGATAACGTTGTAGATCAGATTTTGTGGGCAGATCTATAGCTGACCAAATCGTATCACCGTATCATGAAGCCATCTGTATACATCAGAATGGCTCGTATCATGATGCAGATTATTCGGAGGGCAAGAGTACCGCCATACCTCCACAAACATTCCAATCATGTGTATACAGTATGGCAGCACCTTGTATTGCTCACCCTGCGTCAATACGAGCGCAAGAGTTACCGTAGGTTTGTTGATT
>CAZMNT010000006.1:0-56950 GCA_964567715.1 uncultured Nitrosopumilaceae archaeon
ATTATTTTTTTCCTCACCAATTGGCAATAATGCAAAACCGTTTTCATCTGTAATTACAGAACATGTAGCTTTAACATTGATTCTGATAGATCCTTCTTTTTGTATGATGTTTCTTCTAATCTTTTTGCGGTCTCACTCCGTTTCATTTCGATTTTTATATTGTCTTAAATAATTTAGCAATTTCTATTATTCAAAGAAACATTTTTAGCTCGATTTAAGTATAGAAAAATAATGCGGAATATATTCAAAAGAACTGCTGAAAAAGAGAGAAAAGAAGAGAAAGAAAGAGAATATCTTTACTTACCACATTCAAAAAGCGCTAGAATTAGGGTTGAAGAAGCAAAAAACAAGTCAAGTGATGCAGATTGGAAATGCGAGGAAGCAATAATAGAGGAAAAAGAAAGGTTTGGCAGGGTAAGAACTAGCCGAATGAAGGATCTGCAAAAGACGTATTTTTCCTTCAGAATGGGTTTTACAGAAAGACCGCCAAGTGGAAACAACGAGGAATTGGAAAACTATCAGGTAAGGATATAGAGCATCTAGAGACTTTTGAAAAGAATGGAAAATTATTCTATAAAATCAAGGTTTTAAGAAATTCTAGACTCAGAACTTCAATCATTCAAAATCAAATATCTGAAATTGGTAAGATCAAAGAGATTGTGAAACAAGTGAATCTTAATGCGGATAGGAAGAGATTGTGGTTAGGAAAGATAGAAAGTATGGATTCTAAAATTATGAATGAGTCAATGCCTATTTCAATGAATCATTTCATGAAAAATGAGATTTGACTACTCTCTTTTTTCGCCACGAAGAACTATGGTAGGTATTCCGTAATTTCGTTTATACTTATCGACATACTCTTCTATCTCATTAGTGAGGTTTTTACTCACATCATCAAAGACTACGGCACAGATCTGCGGATACTTTTGAGAGTATTCTTCAATTTGAGCGCCGAGATTTCGTAAAACACTTCTACTATCTGGCACTTTTAATTCGAAAGCGTACTTGTCATCAATCAAAATATCGAGTCTTTCATTAGGACTGATTTCCACTTGTCTTGAAATCTTTCTATCTGAAAACTTTGCTTTTAGAAATATCATAAGTTGTGCTTCTAGATGTTCCTCACTATCGATTTTTTCAGGTTCAAACTGGGCTTTTATAGTATTTACAATGCTTTCAAAATCATTTATCTGAGAATTTGTATTGAGCTGTTCATCGAAAAAACTTGGCACTACAATTCTGTTCTTTAGAGCGAAATCTTTTAGCTGTGAATATTTTATCATTTCATCTTCCAAATGTTTCCAAATAAAATCAAGATAATCTTGCCTTGTAGGGTCATGTTCGGTTGTAGTGACTTCGACCTCGTCCTCGTTGACATCTTCTTCATGCTCTTCAATTTCCCCTTCTGGAGAATCACCTATGACATTTTCGCAGAACTTTTCTAAATCTTGGATTTCGAATTTATCCAGTAGATCCTCAATTTCTCTATATTTTTTTCCTCCTCTTCTAATTCCATCTGCTTTCGTTCTCGATGTTCTTCATACGCTCTTTTGATACTAGTAAGAAATCCCATTGTTGATCTACATCTATTAATTTTAAAATTAATAGATTGAGTATGTATTAGCAAAATACAAACCCGAATTTTATCTCCAACAAATCATAATGTAAGTAATTACCTAGACATCTTCATTTTCCACGCCTAAGCGGGGGGTTTACTATTTTTATCTGTAGCCTATGATTTTATTTTACTATGAGGACAGGACATTTCGAATGCTGGGATATACCGCTTGCTACCCTACCAAGTAGAAGTTTTTTAAAGCCTGCAAGGCCGCGTGAGCCCATTACTATAAGGTCAACCTGCTGTGAATCTGCGTAAGATAATAGTTCATCAGCTACAGATACGCCCTCCAAGACATCGGATTTGACAGGTATCTGCAATTCTTTCAGTCTTGACTCAAGTCTTGCAAGCGAGTCGGCTGCACTCTTTCGTATAAGTGCCAGTGTCTCTGCATATGATGACGCAAAGGAAGGATCCATGGGAACCTGAGGCACGATGACTGACACGACACTTATCTTTACACCATATTTTTTTGCCAAGTCTATTGCATGCTCTAGAGCTCTTTTTGCAGGCTCTGACTGGTCGTAGGGGACCATGATGTGTTTAATCATATCTCTGCTCCAAAATCACACCTAAAGAATCTATTTTAGGTAAAATGAGGATCCTTTTTGATAAGACGAAAGTGAGTCTCTATCTCAGAATATGCCTTTACAATATCGGTAGAGCTTACGATTCCCTCAAGTGAGCCCTTGCTGTCAACTACCGGGATTCCGCTCACCTTGTAATCAGTCATTAGCTTTGCAGCTGTTGCCAAGTCGTCTTCCAACTCGACTGTAAGTAGCTCATCTCTTATCAGGTCGCCAACCCTCATCTCCTTTGCACTGGCACTGGGCAAAAGATAGTCACGGGTACTCTTGTTTGCCTTGAAAAAACCGCTGTTTCTCAAGAACATGTCATATGTAATCACGCCAATTGGTTTTCCGTCGTTGTCGGTGACTACTAGTCTTGAGATCTTGTTCTTGTTTAACATATCCAGTGCAAAATAAAGCGAGTCGGATTTGCGGCATGTGATTATCTTCTTTGACATGTAATCCTCAACCTTGTACACCCTGCCGTACAGAGTGGCAAAGTTCCTAGCAAGGTCAGATTTTGTAATGATTCCAATGAGTTTGCCGTCGTTATCGACAACAATTACAGAACTGATCTGAAATGTATCCATCCTGATGGCGGACTGGGTTGGGATATCTTCGTCCTCGCCATGGATTGTAACTAGGTTTCTTGTCATTACGTTCTGTAGGGATATCTTATCAAGCGGCTTTGTTGTCTTGTCGTGCTGCAAGAACCTTCCAATGTCGTGCTCTGTTAATATTCCAACGGGAAAGTTGTCTTTTACTATGACAACCCTTTTTATGTCGTTTTTTTGCATTAAAAACAGGGCATCGTTGATGGTGCCATCCAGTCCTAGTGTAAAGACGGGTGTGGTAAATCGGTGCACTTTGGCCATCATTACCTCATCTTCGTTTCAATCCAATTTAAAGCGCCAATACTATTTTCATTCATGATTATCATCCTTGTTTTGAAAAATTATGGAATTCCTAACTTTCACCGTTGGTTGAGTTAGGAACAATTTCTACTTCAAGAGAACCGTTGTTAAAGCAGGTCATGATTGACTTGATCTTTGATTTGTACAAAAAGTATTTTTTGCCATCTTGGCTGATTGAGCCAGATATTACAAGCAATTTGTGGGCATGAAGCTTCTGTACCCTGCGGTATGCGGTGCTGATTGGAATTCCGCATTCATTGCTAAGGTCAATGGCTGATTTTGGCATATCTACTGTGTAGTTCAATATGATGCGGGAGTACTTGTCTGCCAAGATCTCAAGCAGGGTATCTTTTGTTGTCTGTTCCTGTACCTCTTTTCCGTGTAGTAACACTTGCATGATGTAATGGGTAGGCAATTTTTGATATAATCAGTAGGACTGCATTGCACGGCAATGCACATAAGACAGGCACGAGAATGCAGCTTTTTTACCAGGCATGATAATGCTATTTTCGTTTTAAATAATATTTTACGCAACATTTGGCATGTCGCAAAGCGTAGAGTCACAGTACGACAGTTTTCTAGACCAACTAATGAGCAAGATAGGAAAAATAGATCTCAAATTGGCAACAGACGTGATGTACTATGAGCGAACTTTTACCGATGTTGAACCTAGGGTTGAAATGGACATACATTACAGATCCGGAGTCAATCTGGAAAAGAAAAAGTATGAGTTGGAAGCTCATTACATGGTTGCACGTGAAGGAGAGCGTGGTCTCAGGGCAGTTGGACTAGCATCCATGAATGATATAGTGGAATTGTCAAAAGATCCTGATATAGAGAAAATTACTGGATTTGCCACTTGTGCGTCTTACTAGCGCACCAAATCCGTTTTTTATATAATTAGTACTCGTGTTCGCTAAAGTCTGCACCTAGGGCACTGCTGATGATGGCCGTATTTGACGTTGTACGGGACTTGACTGCAAGGTTTGGCATGAACTGGTAAAAGATCTGCTTCAAAAGCATCTCTGTAAAAAGGGACCACTTCATTCCAAGGTTGTGTTGTACTATGAAATGGTGTATCTCGCCTTCTATTCTATGGTCTGATGTCATGCCAGAAGCCCTCATGTAATCCTCAAAGGCCTCTATTGCCCGCTTTAGGTCATAGTTGCCTTTCATAAACATCACCCAGTCCTTTACCAGCGGAAGCATGACGTCTATTATCTTGTTGATGGTGTCTCCTTCCATCTCCTCTCCTAATGTCTTGAGGATATCCTTTGGAACAGGTATCATTCCTATGTTCTCGGCAAATCTGTCCCAGTTGACATATTTTTCCAAAATTTGTTTTACAAGTACGTTTTGGGAGATCTTTTTCTGCATTGCCTCTGTTTCTAATTCAGCTACTACGTGTGATGGTAGCCTATAGCTTATGCTTCTTGTATCTTCATGTTTTGGAGGATGGGGTTTTCTCTTAACAGCCATCTTGGCAGATCATACTGTCTCCTACCATCATATATAATTAGTTGTGGCCTGTCCATTTGTTTTTTATATGCACCTTGTCTATGTGGTCGCATATTGATTTTGTATCTTTGAACTGAATAGAACAATAGGGGCAAAATGTCTTGTCACTTGTCTCTAATTCAGGAAGCAAGAGATTTTGTCCTTCCAGGTTTCCACAAACCATTTTTTGCGTAATCAGACCGATTGGACGCTTATCCATTACAACTAGCCTGCGTATGTCATATTTTTTCATCAATTCTAATGCCTCACGTACTGGGGCGTTCTTTGAAATTGTAATGAGGGGACTCTTGGTAATTTGTTTTAAGGCAGTTCTTGTTGGGTCTAGTCCATTTGCAACTACATCGTACAGAATGTCTTTCTCAGTGACCATGCCAATTATCTTGTTATTCTCAAATACTAGGATGCTGTCTACCTTCGATTCTTTCATGGCCTGTGCGGCATCTTGAATGGTAAGGTTGCTCTCAACTGTAGTCATTTTGGGATTGGTAAACTTGGAGACCGGTTCATTGAGAAGATCTAATGCCATGTTATAGGATATGGACAAGTAGATTTAATTTTAGAGGTATTTCTCAGTATTGATAATACTAAATTTGGATGATGAAAAAAGAATTATTGAACCTGAACTTGGGTTGTTTTCGGTTTGGGAGTTGGATTCAGCTTCGGTATCTCGATAGTTAGAATGCCATTGTTCAATCTTGCCTTTGCCTTTGAAGAGTCTACCTTTTCTGGAAGTGACAGAGTTCGGTGGTACGACAAGTACTTGCGCTCCTTTCTTACGTAGTTCTTCTTTTTCTCCTCTTCACGTTCCTTGTGCTCTGCTGATATCTCAATAGTACTGTCTGAGACATCCAGTTTTACCTCTTCTTTTGAAACTCCTGGCATATCTGCACTGACCACAAATCTGTCGCCCTCATCTGCTATATCGCAGGAAAGTGATGATACAGTTGGCTGCATTGCAAGAAGGGGCAGTGCTGAAAAGGACCTCTCAAAATCTCTTCGCATGTTATCAAATATTCTATCCAGATCAGTCCAACCTTGACGCCAGAATGGCACCATCGGATGTTCAGGCGTATCTGGTTTTTTGGGTTTATCCATAATTTGCATTTATAAAAATAATTTAACAACATATCGCAAATTATCAGTTCTGATAATACCGTGGAGCTGGATACCAAGACTGGAATTTAAGAACCGGTTTTAAGTAGGATAACAAACATAGTGCAGCCATGGACAGGGAGATAAAATTTGAAAAGATTCTGGTTCCAACTGATGGTTCAAAGTTTGCAAGAAAAGCACTTTTACATGCAATAAAGATAGCAAAAAGATTTGGATCAAAGATTCATATCGTTATAGTAGTTGACCCTGAGGATTTTCCACCCGGCATGCTACTTGGCCTGTTAAAGAAAGACAAGCTACTGGAAGAATCGATTGCAAAGTTTATGGCAGCCGTAAAAACCCGTGCCAGAAGAGAGGTTCTGGCAGAAGCAGCTATTTGTAAATCTGAAGGTGTAGATGCAATCTATGACATTCTGTCTGGCAAACCAGTTGAGATGATACTAAAGTATGCCAATGGGAAAAAGATCGACCTACTAGTAATAGGAAGTCAGGGCTTGCGGGGCTTGAGTAAATTAAAGGTGTTAGGAAGCGTGAGCAGGAAGGTATCAGAGCTTGCCCCCTCCGCTGTACTGATAGTACACTAGAATAGTATTTGCTAATAAAATGGTACCATGTTAAAAGAATTTTAAAAAATTTGGCCTCACAAATGATTCTCGATCTAAAGTGACGAGCGCAAAAGGGGATGGTAGGATGTCGAAAACTGATGCGCTCGCTACTGTTTGTAAGATCGCTGTAAACTTAATGGGTTCGCTGATTATCAATATTGAAAATCAGTCATATGCATTAACTCAGGAGTTGCTCTATATGCGAGTATTGATAATATTCAATCCTGATAATCTACTTAGGCCTTTTTTCTCCCTAAATTTGAGGAGGAATTTTTGGCAGAGCCCAACTTTTTAGAGTATTATCAATCTCAAACCTCATGTCCCAATGCAATCTTTTTGCATGGTGTTCTTGTATTACATAGACTGGTCTTGCAAGATCTTTTCTATCATAACCCTTTATATTCTCTCCACAAAAACCTTGGCTTGGTTCGTCTGACATCTCAAATCTGATGCCAACGGTCACCAAGTAGATGGAATCGATTCTAGAAGCTAATTTTCTGACTCTTCATACTTTTCATCTGTTTCGTAGCCTATCTCTAGTTCTGCTTGGTGTAGATGTTCTTTTGCTTGCTCGTGTTCCCATTCTTGTCTCTCTTCGTCTGTCTTCTTCAGCTTTTTTCTTGTCATGGTAACATTATTGCCTTCATTTAATATTAGACCAGTCCAAGATTATCAGACGTGAAAATCAATGTCTACTAAATGGTCATCTTGAGGAAGTGTTATGGTGAAAACAGTAGGGGAAGACTTGACCGATATGACCCGCCATGAGCTTCTATTATGGTACGAACACTAGATAGGCCAAGACCGGTTCCCGTTTGTTTTGTTGTAAACAACGGATCAAAAATTTTGTTTATGTTTTCTTTAGATATTCCGTCTCCAGAAACCTCAAACTCTACAGTCAAATTGTCTTTTTCATTCCTGACACGTACAGTTATCCTTCCTTCATTTTCACCTATCTCTTCAACTGCATTTAGCAAAATATTGGTAAAAGCAACTGACATCTGGACTTTGTCTGCCATCAAAGTCGTTTTGTGGCATTATTATCGAGATATTTTTGGGATCTTTAGGTTTTTTATAGAATCATCTAAAATGTTGGAAGCTGAGATCAGTTTTTTGTTCATGGGTCTGTAGATCCTTGGAAGGGGTTTAGTGGAAGTGAGGCCGTCTGCCTTTACAAGCAGTACAAGACCAATCTATAATAAAGCCACAAAAGATGTGTCGTGATACCTAGACTGTGATCTCGGCCCCTATCCTCTTCATCTCATTTACGAATTCAGGATACGAGACATCGACAGACTGGAGGTCAGTTACAGTGCAATTTCCTACAAACATTCCCGCTATACAAAATGCCATGAAAAGCCTGTGGTCGTCTGCAGAGTCAAGCTCTGCTCCAGTGGTTGAGGTGGGAGGTTCTAGGATCAGGCCGTCTTCTTTTTCTGTTGTCCCAATCCCAATCTTTGCAAGTTCCTTTGCTAGGATGGCAATCCTGTCAGTCTCTTTGAACCTTGCATGCTTTACGTTGTAAATCTCAATTGGATCCGCAGCCTTGAGTGCCAGAATTGACATGGGCGGAAGAAGGTCTGGTGTATTTCCAAGGTCAAACCGTCCTCCTGTGAGCTTGGAGGGAACTGTGACTTTTACGGTATTGCCAATGGAAATCTTGGCTCCCATCTTTTCCAGATGATTTATCATCTCCTTGTCTCCCTGCGGCAGATCTCCAACGGGTGCAGAAATCTCCATCTTGTCACCCACAAGCACTGCAGCAGAAAGTAGCAGCGCCATGCTTGAAAAGTCTGCAGGAACTGTAAAATCTGTTGGGGTATAGTCCTGTCTTGATACGTTGTATTTTTTGTACGGTATCATGACATCTACTGTGGCACCAAACTTTTTCATCGTTGCAATTGTTGCATCAAGATATGGCTTTGAGACAAGCTCACCTTCTATCTGTAACATAATACCCTTCTCGGTTCTGGGCGCAGCAATCAAGAGTGCGGAGATGAACTGGCTTGAGACAGAACCTGAAATTGATGTGCTTCCACCTAGAATCCTCCCCATTACGGTGAGCGGAGGTGTGCCGTTAGTTGAGGTATACTTGGCGCCAAGCTTTGAGAGTGCATCAAGTAGAGGCTGCATTGGTCTATTTTTCAAGCTGGAATCTCCTGTCAGTGTAATTTTTTTGTCAGCAAGTGACGCAATTGCCGACGCTATCCTGATTGTAGTACCAGAGTTTGATGCGTCTATCTCTGATGATGTAGGCAAGACACTGCCAGTACTCTCTACATTTACAGTAGAGCCGTCTACTGCAATCTTGGCCCCAAACGCCTTACATGCATTGATTGTAGCAAGAGTGTCACGGGAGAGCAGGACGTTTCGAATCGTACTTTTCCCTTTTGCAAGTGATGCTATAAAGACCGCACGGTGTGTGTAACTCTTGTTTGGAGGGCAAGATATTGTACCCGACAGGATTGACCTTTCGACCTTACACTTCATGGACTTCAGCCTTTTGGTTGTTGATTGGAGATACTAGCGTAACTCCATCAAGTGATGCAAAGATCTTCTTTACAAGCGAGACCTTGTCGTTTTTTGTGACTGCTGCAATGGCAGGGCCGTTTCCTGAAACGGATGCTCCAAGGGCACCGTTTTCAATTAGATTGGTAAGTATGGTAGGGTCAGAGCCAAGTATGGAAGAGGTTGCAAGTCCATTGAGTATCATTGCATTCCAATAATCAGAGTTGTTTGCAAGGCTCCAGGCTTGTGCAAATACGTTTTGTAAAATTTTTAATTTTTTTACATTGCCCCTCTTGCGAGATTTCGGGATGAATATTATTGCAGAAATGTCGTCTGGCGCCCTCTCTGCCTTTATTATCTTGATGTTCGTGTTATCAGTTACAACAAATCCTCCAAAATAGCAACCGCACGCGTCATCGAACGCACCCGTGATGCTGACCTTTGACTTGATAGAAGCTTGAACGCCGTCCCTTAGGATTTCATTGTCTGTTGCCTTTGGCTTAAAAATTTTTGCACAGGCAAGCGAGATTGCAGACGAGATAGCACTTGAACTCTTCAATCCGTATCCTGATGGTATCTGTGTATTGACAGAGACTCTCAGCTTGTTTCTTTCAAGCTCAGTCCTTGGCACTGATGTCTCTATGACCGCTCGAATCAGTCTTGCACTCATGGTTGATTCCTTGTTGTCGTATACGATTCCTCTGCCTGGCACTGCCTCGACTGTTGCCTCGATTGGAAGCGATATGCCAAGTGTTGCACCCTTGCCGGTTGCAATTGCATTTACTATCGAGACTGCGCCATGCATGCTTGCCTTTGCTTGGACCATACCTAGAATCTCCCAAGCAGCGTCAATTTCATTGCTTCGTATGGGGCAGGCCTTCCTATCCAGATCTCAAAAGACTTCATTGCTTGGGCAATAAGCATCTCCCAGCCATATATGATGGTCGCCCGCTTCTCCTTTGCCTCTTGAATGAGTGGGGTCTCAACAGGCATGTACACTATGTCGTACACGATGGAATCTTTTGTGATGTTTTTTGCTGATATGGGCAGTCCCACTCCCTTGAGTCCAAGCGAGGTGGCATTTACAATAAACCTAAAACTTGATGCAATATCTCCTGCCCTTGCAATATCTACATGATCTGATTCTACACCAAGATGTCTTGCAAACTTGGCCAAGTTCTCAGCGTTTTGCTGTGTCCTGTTTGCAATTGTAATCTTGCGAACCTTTTCCTTTGCAAATGCGGCAACTATTGCCCTTGCAGCACCGCCTGCGCCAACTATTAGAACGTCTGTTCCGTTGCAGTCTATCTTTCTTTTCTTGATCGGGTCAAGAAACCCATCAACATCTGTGTTGTATCCCTTCAGATATTCATTAGTGTTTACTACCGTGTTTGTGGCCCCGACCGTCTTGCACACCTCATCTGTCTCGTCAAGAAGCTTCATCATGTCTACCTTGTGCGGTATGGTTACATTGAACCCTGCAATTCCTATCTTCTTTAGGTCTGCAATTCCAGCATCAAGCTCACCCTTTGGTATGCGGTATGCTATGTAGGTGCAGTCAAGACCTAGAAATGCAAACGATGCATTGTGAAGTGCAGGCGACAGAGAATGATCAATTGGGTCGCCTATGACAGCAAAAGTCATTGTCATCGAAAACTAGTTCCACTGTATCATGATTTAAGGGTACAGTGACTTGGGTCCGCTCAAATGCCGAAGCTGTTGGTTCTGGAATAGAGTTTCTTGAGCTTGGAGCCGCATTTGGGACAGATGTTCTCCTTGTGTATTGTAGCACAGTCAAGGCAGACAAAACTTGCTCCAGTCCTTTTGGACGCTCTGTATTGGTATGCTATGATGTATGTAAGGGCAACAATCCAGACAAGTATCAGCAATGGAATCATGCGAAATATGCCAAGAATTATCGTCACTCCGATTGCAAGCATTATGACATTTCTTGGAACATTATTGAAAAACTGAGTTGATTTCATATGTATTATCTCACCTTTGCTTTTATATCAAGTTGGCTGATTGACGGTTTTTTCACATGAGACAGAAGAGATTAGTTAATTAATCCAAAAATAATGCAATAATGTGTTGGAGTCAGACGATTTCAGAGACATTGTGGAAGAGTGCGGCAAGATACTCGACGAGAGCCTAAGCATTCTATCCGATGTAGAGTTTGACGTACATTCTGCAAAAGAAGACATTGTAGTGTCTTCAATGACAAAGAGCCAACTTGTAGACATGGCACACGAAGTTGCCTACTCGGTCAGAATAAAAAAGGCAGAATCGTCATTTGTGCGAAGACGCCTCTAGTTTCGGTAATGCACCAAAATTATTTTTGCAGTTGGAATATTGATCTCATCTCGTCCACGCTGAACTGCCCCGGAGCAATCGGTTTGCCAAGGGAGACATAGGTGAAGGGACTGCCAAGCCTTGTGCATAAAACGCGCGACATCCTGCCATAATCACCCATTGCAAACGCAATCAGGTTTGCACGCTGTGAAATTCCTTTGTACAAGCTCAGAACACGTAATGTATCCTCAATTGTTTTTGCAGTGGTGACTATTTTGATGTTTTTTGAAAACCTTGACATCTTTTTTGCCATTGACCTTAAGGCGTGTTCACTTGGCGTCTTTGTAAAATCATGCCACGATACCAAGATGTTTGAATGCGCTCTTTTGAGGTAGTGGTAGAGGTTCCTGTTTTTTCGAAGCGTGTTGTATTCTACATCAAGAAGATATGGATTGTACTCTGCAATAAGCTTCAGTATGGATATCCTATCCTGCTCGCTTCCTGAAAACCTGCCACCTTCTGACTTGGGTCTCAGCGTACAAACGCACCTTCTAAGGTAAGGCTTGGCGAGGTTTAGGCAGATTGGAACTTGGGTTGGATTTAAAAAATCAAGTCTGATCTCGGCATAATCTGATCGGTGTAGCGACTTTTTCAGCTCCGTGACGAGCTTTGCTACGCTAAATACGCCAATTGATACGCAAGTTTTACTGGCCAATTCTTATTTTTTGAAGTTTATCCAGTTTTTCTAACCTGACTTGGTTTGGTTTGCTGGGAGGCATGCTTGCCACTGCTTCAGGGTACTGCACTCACTTGGGTTGCGTTGTGCATTGCTAAGGGCCTTCTTCATTGCAGACCATTCTTGTGGTGAGCAGAGGCGGTCTCCACATACATGCTGTCCGCCTGGAAATCTATCCGTCTTGTGGTTGTCCTGTAGATACTGGAAGTTTCTTGGCTCCAGTGCGCTAGCAGATGGTATTGCCACTGCATAGATAACTAAGGCTGACAACGCCATGGCGGTCAATCCAAATCGTAGTTTTTGATTTAGCATCTAACGGGCTTAATATCTAACTAGTATATTTACATTGGCATGCAATTATCCTTGATTTGCAGATCTAAAATTACGTAATCTTGCTACGTGCCTTCTTGCCGTCTTATTGGGTGTCAAAGAAACTTTTATGAAACGTTCAAGCCATGAGAGTGCATGAGCACAGAGAATAGACCAGAAGCAAAAGACACCGTCTTCATCGGAAAGAAGCCTTTGATGGCATATGTGACATCGGCGCTCATACAGCTTGCTAACAACCCCAAGGTCATGATAAAGGCAAGAGGGCTTAGCATAGGTCGAGCTGTGGACGTGGCACAAATAATTGCTAGAAGGACAGAAGGTTCCGGATATTCTATAGGGGAGATAAAGATAAGCTCCGAACAACTAGAGTCAAACGATGGAAGATCACGAAACGTGTCCACTATAGAAATTGAAGTAAAGAAGAACGCATAGACTCTAAAACATGTTTTTCAAAAGACATGTTTTAGCGGATTTTTCTTTAACTCTTGTTTTGCCGAGTGATATCACTGTTTTTTTACAAACCATATATACCAAATCAATTTAGGAAGGTGGTGTGGAAACCAAATTCCATCGTTGTTGGTGACTCGCGAGATCTTTCTCAGATTGAAAAAAACTCTGTATCGCTTACTGTGACATCGCCTCCATATCATAACGCAATAAATTATGACGAGCACCAGTCAAGCCAAAAGTGGTACAGGGGAACCGGGGGCTCGCCAGTCGAGAACTGGGTAGAGGAGATACGTCAAGTCTTCTCTGAGGTGTACCAAGTGACAAAGCCAGGCGGCTTTTGCTGCATAGTTATAGGAAACGAGATAATCGAGGAAAAGAACAAGCTTCCCCTTCCTGCCATGCTCTCAGTTGAGCTTACAAAGGGGGAGATTGGGTGGAAGTTCTTTGAGGAGATAATATGGAACAAGGTCACAGGAGGCAAGAAGAGGTTTCGGGTCACCGTGCAGCACCCCTATCCTACGTACTATTATCCAAATATAATGCACGAACAGATAATTATACTTCGAAAGTGGCCGTTTCACAACATAAAGGACAGGAAAAGCAAGCTTGTACTAGGCGATATAATGAAAAAGGAGGTGGCAAACTCGGTCTGGCATATAGCACCTCTTCCACCAAGCTACAGGAGGTACCATCCTGCCGCCTTCCCAGAGGAGATCCCATACAGACTCATCCAGCTTTACAGTAATGTGGGTGACCTAGTACTAGACCCCTTCGTGGGGAGCGGCCAGACTACAAAGATGGCAAGATTCCTCAAGCGCAAATACATAGGGGTTGACAAGTCTGAAAAATATGTCAAGATTGCAAGAAAAAGAACACTAGAGCAACCCCTTCTTCGCAAGATGCAACTTGTGCCCAACTGGAAATTTCCTGCACCACTTGATTCCTAAATTGGAAACAGAAGATCGTAAAGGTTATCTATTAAGTTCAGCCAAACAAGCCATGGTTAGTCCCAACAGCAAGTCGTATTTTCGAGAGGTGGAAAAAAGCCATCGAATCTACAATGCTGCATTGCGAAGGGCCGGGTCAAGACAGTCCATGATGAATCTATACTGGAGGCATAAGAGGCAACACGAGGCTCTTCTGAAAAAACATCTCAAAGATGAGATGACTGCAGTAGTCCAATTAAAAAAGAAATTCAAGTAATTTCTTCTTTTTATTGTTTCAGTCGTGCTACACATTGTTTAATTTTTGTTAAAAGATTCCAGCCAGACCTTTACAACGCTGGCACCCGAACCAGTCTCTTTTATCCTTCCAAGTCTTGCCTTGTTTTCTTTGTGCTGCAAAGTGTTGACATGACTCTCTACTTCTTTTTCATCTATATCCTGCGAACAGATATTGCAACGCAAAGTCATGTAACATCAAAGCCATCACTATAATAACATACTGGACTCTATGATCTGATGTTTTTGTGGTTTTTAAAAACTTGGTTATTATAATACCGAGTGCAAAACAAGAATTGCAAATCATGATCAAATGATGATCTGAAATTGAATTTCTTACACTAGAAACTAATTACAAAACAACAACTTGCATCAAGAAAATGGCGCTCACCATCGTAAATTCTAATTGTTGATTTTTTAAAAATTTTAGAGCGTTAATGTTATATCCATGTTGTTTGATGGTATTGATAATCAGCCAAGGGGGCATGGAACTGATTTTTCACGCAAACGGGGAGTAGGCGTGACGCCCCCTTGACATTGCGATCTTGATCGAACCAACATATTTAGATTTATCTATAGTTTTCTTCGTGGTTTTGTGCCTACGAGAAAATTTTGCTGAAATTATTTGTAAACGATATGCGGGGATATAGTTTATTTTTCGACTATGTACTCGTCGTCAACTTCCATTCCAAAATGTCTTCCAGTTGCAGGCTTGGCATATGCAAGAACCAAGTCTCCCTTCTTGAGATGCGTCACTGAAATCAAGTGTCCGTTTGGTCTTACAAATCGAATAGTTTCTGCATTTTGTGCAATTATTCCGCCAATTTCATCGCCCACTTGAGCTTTTATCATAAGCATCGGTCTGCTCTCTATCTTCGATCGTCCAACAGTAGCTCGGCGAGCTTTTCCATGCGAGTCGGTTACAAGTACCTCAGATCCTGTCTCAAGCTCGGAAAGATATTTTGTTGTGCCATCAGGAGACAACGTATAGCAGTGCACTGCCCCCGCATTTACTCGGAAAGGCCTTGGTGATGTAAAAGAAGAGCCAACTGACTCGTTGTGAACCAAAAACAAAAAGTTTGATCTGCTTCCTATCAGCATTCCCTCGCCGCGCCCTAGCATCGATGCGGTGTCAACACATACCCGCTCACCGTTTCCAACCTCTTTTATCTCCAAGACCTTGGCTGGCTTGAGATCAAAGCTTCGTGTTCCAAGGTATACCAGTGCCTCCCTTACCTCGTTGAGCGAACTTGTGACAAATATGACTCCGTCAACTCCAATCTCAAGTATTGAGAACATCTTTCGCACCTCTTCTGGAGAGTTGGCAATTGCAAATATCTTTGTGTGAACCTTGTGTAACTTGGCAATTATGTTCTCAAGAGGAATTATCTTCCAGTCCTTGACCTCGACAACCACAAAGTCAAGGCCTTCCTTTGATGTTTGCAGTATCTTTTCAATGTCTGCATTTGAGAGCACCTTGAACTTCATGCCAACCTTTCTTCCCTTGATCTTGGACGGCTTGTCAGAGATTACATAGTTGGCAGTCGGTGTGGTGTAAATCGTCTCAAGTTTTGTCTTTGACCCTTTAAGCGATGACGGGTCTACGTTTACAATCTTGATTCCCTCTTTTTCTATCTCAGACAGAAATTTTGCAAGCTGGCCCCGAGAAACTTTGGGGGCAATTATCAACTCTCTATTTTTTGCCAAGGTACTTTGCAGCTTCCTTTGCAGTCTCTTTTCTAAATATTATTGCAGCTAGTGCATGAGTCATCTTTGCGGGATCTGCGTGCTCGAAGATGTTCCTTCCGTATGTTACTCCCGTGGCGCCTGCCTGCATAGCTTCTTGGGTCATTTGCAAAACATCCATATCGGTCTTTGCCTTTGGCCCTCCTGCTATCACGACCGGAACCGGAGTGCTCTTTACTATCTTGGAAAACGAGTCGACGTCTCCGGTGTATAGTGTTTTTACGATATCCGCGCCACACTCGGCGCCAATTCTTGCTACATGTCCTACTATGACCGGATCATGCGGGTTCTTTACATTCTCGCCCCTTGGGTACATCATTGCAAGAAGCGGCATACTCCACTTGTGGCAGTCATCTGCAATCCTGCCAAGCTGCTCAAGCATCTCTGGCTCTTCCTTTCCACCTATGTTGATGTGCAGGGAGACGCCGTCTGCCCCAAGTCGCAGTGCCTCCTCGACAGAGCCTGTAAGCATCTTTCTGTTAGGGGACATGGAAAGAGACGTACTTGCAGAATAATGCACAAGCAGGCCAATCTTTGTGGGCTTGGGCAAGTTCTTGAAAATTCCCTTGTTAATTATGATAGATGTTAATCCGAAATTCTGGCATTTGTATATCAACGGATAGGGGTCCTCAATCCCCTTTAGAGGACCGCTTGATATTCCATGGTCCATCGGAATGCACAACATCTTGCCGTTTCGCAAGATGCGATTCATTCTGATCTGAAAACCACTGACCATTGGAGTTAATCCAAAGTCTACCCTACTTAAAAATAGCGGGGTTTTCTCACTGAATGTAATGCTGTATCGAGATTACTCAGTAGATTTTGTCTTGAATCTATTCATGAAACATCTCTATACTATTAAATAACAATGTGGGAAGATCAAAAATCAATTGAGCCAGCTAACTCAGCAACTGCACCACTCAGAAATCGGTGACATACTTGAAGATTCTCTTGCAGGCACAAGACCTGGATATGACGAGTGTCTGCGACTGTTAGAGTCAGACGATGTGCACGTGATGGGTCTTGTTGGCGGATATCTGACACGAAAAAAATTTGGCAAGACTGCCTCCTTTGTAAACAACATGATTCTAAATTACACTAACATATGCATCACTGACTGCAAGTTTTGCGCCTTTTACAGGCCTCCCGAACATGACAAGGCCTACACTGTGCCACTTGAGCAGATAGCGGCAAGAATGAAAGCTGCATGGGAGATGTTTGGAATTACACAGGTAATGTTCCAGGGAGGGCACAACCCAAAACTTTCAATCGAATACTATGAGGCTGCATTTAGGATGATTCGAAAAAAGTTTCCAAAGGTTGGGGTCCATGCACTCTCTGCATCAGAGATTGACATGATATCAAAGGTGGAGCATACCACTACTAGGGAGGTCCTTGCAAGACTAAAAGAGGCAGGACTGCAGTCTGTGCCGGGTGCTGGAGCTGAGATTCTAGTTGACAGCGTGAAAAATATAATCAGCCCAAAAAAGATCTCAAGTGATAGATGGCTTCGAATAATAGAGGAGGCTCATGAATTGAACATTCCGTCTTCTGCTACAATGATGTATGGCCATGTGGAAACAAAAAAAGACATTGCAGAACACTTTGTAAAGATTGCAAAACTTCAGGAAAAGACAGGCGGGTTTATGGTATTTATTCCGTGGTCATTTGAGCCAAACAATACTCAGATGCAAAAAGAGGAGACAGTCAAGTATGCTGCAGGAGGAACCGAACTTCTAAAGATGATTGCAATATCCAGAATAATGTATGATGGTCTGATACCTCACATCCAGTCATCTTGGCTGACAAACGGCATTTCAATGGCGCAGATGGCCCTCCAATACGGTGCAGACGACTTTGGAGGCACGCTTCTTGGCGAGGAAGTTGTATCCTGCACCGGCGCAAGGTCTACCGAACTTACTGCGCCAAAGATAATCGAGTCTGTAAAGCAGATTGGGTACCAGGTAGAAGAGCGCGACAACTTTTACAATGTGATAAAGACCTACTAGGTATAATCAGATTCCGTAGCTTGACCATTTAGAGTCCACAAGTTTCTTTGTGGACTCGTCTGACTTGACCAATTCCTGAACCTCTCTCTGGTATCCCTCTTCCTTTGTCTTTTGTGTCGCGTCTATTCCAAGCTTGGACCCTAGGTTGACAAGCGGAGATGCTGGGTCAAGTGTGTCAGTTGGGGTGTTATTTATGATAACAACATCCCTTGATGCGTCTGCACGGGTGGTGACTGCCCAGATTACATCATTGATGTCATGCACGTTTACGTCCTCGTCTACTACGACAAATATTTTTGTCAGTGCAAGCTGCCCCGTGCCCCACAGTCCCATCATGACTTTTTTTGCCTGACCGGGGTATCTCTTCTTGATTGATATGACTGCCATCCCTTGGAACCAGCCCGCTGCAGGCATTGCAAAGTCTATCACCTCTGGATGGAACATGCGAATAAGCGGAAGAAAAGAGCGCTCTATTACCTTGCCAATAAAGGCATCCTCTAAGATTGGCTTGCCAACTATTGTAGTAAGATAGATTGGCTTCTGCCTTCTCATTACTCCGGTAAGTGTAAAGGTCGGATAAGGCTCTGGGGGAGTATAGTATCCAGTATGATCACCAAATGGTCCCTCTGTTCTGATGTCTAATGGGTCGACGTATCCTTCTAGCACCATCTCTGCATTAGCGGGAACCTCCAGGTCTACTGTTCGGCACTTTACAGTCTTGATTCCTGTCTTTCGTGTGATTCCTGCAAAGACATACTTGTCAAGTCCCTCTGGTACGGGTGCAACTGCAGAAAATACTGTGCCAGGGTCTGCACCCAGAATTACTGCAACTTCGATCTTGCTACCAGAATCTTTTTTGATGTCATAGTGATGTGCTCCTCGCTTGTGCTTTTGCCAGTGCATCAGCGCATGTGTCTTGTCAACTACCTGCATCCTGTAGACTCCAAGGTTTCGGACTTCTGTCTCTGGATGCTTTGTTGCAACAAGACCAAACGTGATGAATCTTCCGGCATCCTTTGGCCACGTCTTGAGTATCGGTATATCATCAAGTGATGGTGAGTCGTCAAATACTTCTGTAACAGGTCCGCTCTTTTGCAGCTTTGGTGCAATATCGGTAATCTTTGAGAGCTCGGGCAACTTGCGCAGTTTATCAAAAATCCCTGTCGGCATTTCCATGCGGGTCATGTCAACAATTCTCTGGCCAATCTCGATAAAGTCAGAACTCTCAAGACCGATTTCAAGTCGCTTCATTGAACCAAACGCGTTTCCCAAAACCGGCACGTCATAATTTTTTACATTCTCAAAGAGTACTGCAGGTCCATTGGAGTACATGACACGACTTAGAATTTCTGAGATCTCAAGGTTGGCGTCAACTTCGGTCTTTACCCTTTTGAGTTCGCCTGCCTTTTCAAGCCTCTCGACAAACTCTGGAAGATCTTCTATGGGCACACGTTACCTGCCTTTGCATCCAGTATAAGCTTAACTGGTTTTGTCTTCGTGTCAAAAGAGGATTTTGACAAAAGAACTTTAATTATACCACGAGGGAGATGGCATGTTGTCGGGCCAAAAATGTGCCGTCTGCGGAGGAGGAGGCAAGATTGTTCTGTTGGATACAGTATGTTCATTTTGCAATGGAACAGGCGAGTACAGCAAGACTGCTGACAGCTACATGAAGTCCCACATCTGCCAGTGCATCTTTCTTGACAGGATCACATGTCCGCTATGCGGAAAGAAATGTCATCACGATACTCCAAACAAACCAAAAATTTTGATTGGCCCTGTCTAGATGATTGGTGGAATCTCGTTCTTTTTGTCATGTCCGCCAGAACCAAACCTGCAGTAAAAGCACTGGTCTGACTGCATGTACTTTAGTTCCTCGACCTTGATTGCCCCCATCTTGAGCGCAATCTTTGTAAGCATTCTGTACTTGAATGGCATCGAAGGGATTACCTCCTTTAGGTAGACCCTGTAGTGGTCAGGACAGAACTTTAGTGTGATATTGCTTGACTCCTTTGAGGTCTGGCTTACTGTCTTTGCTACTCCTATCTGCTCCCTGATGTATTCGTGCTTGGGACAGGGGCAGTTTCTGCCTCCTGGATGCTTGTATGCCGGTGTGTTCTTCCAGTCAAAGCCGGGATATTCCTTCTCAAAATCGTCCAATGTCATCAGATCTGCTTTGTATCTTATAAAACTTGGGCGAACCATGTTTGATAGTGATCACAATCTAAATAAACTAGCTTGTCCAGACATTTAGCACATGTCTAAAGAAACCAAGCCAAAAAGAACACGTTCTACTAAAAAAGTTTCAGAGGAAGGATCTCATACTGCCGAACTTGAGGCAAAGATAGCAGAGCTTGAAACCAAGCTTGCTAATTTATCTTCGCAGGTAAAGCCAGCGGAGACAAGGCCTGCCGCACAGGCACCGCCAAGGCCAGCTCCACAACCAGAGCCAGCAAAACCAAGACCTGCGGCATCAGGTCCAACTCACGGTACACTGCCAGCTGGAATGAAACCAACTCCACCGCCAACACCAAAAGAGGAGCCAAGAACTGGGAGCTACGCTGCTCCAGAGGTAGGCGAGGTCGCACCAGCATATGCACAGATTAGTTCCACTGGTTACACTGGAAACAAGTACTTTGCAACCAGACAGAGATTATCTTATCACCCACCAGCTAAACAATTCAAAGGCGAGTCCGCTTCTACCACGACATATTCAGCACCACCACCAGCACCAGAGCCAAAACCACAGCGTGGCACACTGCCAGCTGGAATGAAACCAGCAGGATCAAAACCAACTCATGCTGAATCAGAAAAGAGGTCAATGTGGAAGGCAAAGGGTGCAGAATATGAGAATTATGTTTCTGAAGAAGAACCAAAAGAGGCGCCAAGGCCAGCTCCACAACCAGAGCCAGCAAAACCAAGACCTGCGGCATCAGGTCCAACTCACGGTACACTGCCAGCTGGAATGAAACCAACTCCACCGCCAACACCAAAAGAGGAGCCAAGAACTGGGAGCTACGCTGCTCCAGAGGTAGGCGAGGTCGCACCAGCATATGCACAGATTAGTTCCACTGGTTACACTGGAAACAAGTACTTTGCAACCAGGAGAAGACTCTCGTACCATCCACCAAACAAACAGTTTACTGGAACAGCTACAACCACAACTACATCTCCTCCACCAGCACCAGAGCCACCAAAGGTACACATAAGAAGCGGTACACTGCCGGCAGGATTCAGGCCTTCATCTTAAAGACTTCAAAAACTTCTTCTGCGTGTCCTGCAGGTTTTACTTTTTCAAAAACCTTCAGCACCTTTCCATTTTCGTCAACAAGGAAGGTAGTCCTGTTTACTCCCATGTACTCGCGTCCCATAAACTGCTTCTTGCCCCAGACCCCAAACTTCTTTGCGACATCTTTTTCAGTATCGGCAAGCAGTATGAACGGAACGCTCATCTTCTCGCCAAACTTTTTGTGGGACTCCTCGTCGTCCGGGCTTATACCGATTATCTCAATTCCTGCGCTCTTGAATTTTTTATAGTCGCGCGCAAACTCGGCAGCCTCAGTGGTACACCCAGGAGTGAAATCCTTTGGGTAAAAATATACGACATACTTTTTTCCCTTGAGATCTGACTTTTTGACCGTCTTTCCCTCGGCATTCTTGAGAGCAAAGTCGGGAACAGCATCCCCTTCAGATAACATGAGTGAAAAAGTGACTCTGTCCCTAATTATTTTTTATCAAGAACGAATCTTTTATATGGTATCGACCTAGGTTGAGATTCTAGTATGGTAAATCCGCGTGCTTGGTTTGCAGAGGCAATTTCAACATACTGTCTTGTATTCTTTGGACCTGTTGCGATAGGACTTGCAGCGGTTGCATATGGAACAGGATTGTCAATCCAGGCAATTGTTATGATATCGCTTGCACACGGTGCAGCAATCGGACTGATGGTGTATGCATTTGGGCACGTATCAGGAGCTCACATCAACCCCTCAGTTACGATATCCATGATAGTTACAAAACGAATCAACATCAAGGACGGTATCATGTATATCGTATTCCAGCTTATCGGCGCAGTTGCCGCAGCAGCATCATACAAGGCAATACTGCCTGACATTGGTGAAAAGGTAAAATTTGGCACACAGGGAGGTCCTAGTGCTCTACTCCACAACAATGTGGCATCAGGGTTTGCAGTTGAGGCAATACTGACGTTCTTCTTGGTTACTGTGATATTTATGACGGCAGTACACAAGAAAGCCCCTGCTGGAATGTACGGCCTTGCAATAGGGGGCATGATATTTTTGGTACACCTGATTGGAGTTCCTCTGACAGGTGCAAGTGTCAACCCTGCCAGAACATTTGGACCTGCGCTGATATCGGGATACTGGGACTATCAATGGATGTACTGGGCCGCTCCAATTACAGGCGCAGTGATTGCAGGACTGGTAATGAATTATGTCTTTGCCAAAAAGGCAGAGCAAGAAGTATCGTCATAAAAGTATATCGTCATAGGAATATCATACTATGTTTTTGTCGCATCTGAAAATGGTTATAACAGGTTTAGCCTCAGGTTCTTCGGACCCGTAGCACAGCTTGGATAGTGCAGGAGCTTGCGGAGCTTCAGGTCGTGGGTTCGAGTCCCATCGGGCCCGTTGCTTTTTTGACTCGAGACTTCCGAACTCGTAAAGACAGTCTTTTCGAGCCCTTGGTTCTAGGATACGGTTCTATCTTTTGACGACAACTTTTCCATTTGGCAAGGTTCCGAGAAATTGCCAGCCTTCATAAGGATCCATTATGAAGTCATCGCGTGAATAATCCTTTTGCAAAAAGTGCGACTTGCGTTTTTTCATGTGGTAACGGCATGATGGTTTGTACACTGGTTACAGCAAGAAATGCAACTGCAAGTACAAAAACAAGGAAGAGAATCAATAGTGTTACATGCACTTGAGTAATGGCAGCAGTTTCTTGCCTCATGGTGTAACCTTTGTTACGGTATCATATACTATTGTAGGACCATTCTCAAATATGATAATCAGGGATGAAAATCAGGTTTGTAAACGGTTATTTTAAAAAATTTTAACATTGTTTAACGAACCTTTAGCCTCAAGAGATAAAATCAATGAGGGTCTACTTAAATTGTGAAGATTTCTAGCACTGCTTTTGAAAACAATGGTATGATCCCTTCTGAACATACTTGCGATGGTTCTGATCTTTCACCACCACTGACATCTCCGATATACCTAGGGAGGCCAAGAGTCTAGCAATTATCATGAATGATCCAGATGCTCCTATGGGAACATTTACTCATTGGGTTGTTTGGAATATCCCCCCAACAAAAACACAGTTTGCGAAAGGAGAGAAGGTCTCCTTTCCTCAAGGGAAGACATCCTTTGGAAAGAAATCCTATGGAGGACCATGTCCACCTAGTGGCACACACAGGTATTTTTTCAACCTTTATGCGTTGGATATTGTGTTGAATCTTAAAGAAGGCTCATCAAAAGCTGACCTTGAACGTGCAATGGCAGAACACATCTTGACTGAAGCAAGTTTGGTGGGGCGATATTCTCGAAGATAAAAAATTTAAATCAATTCTCCTTGTGATGGTTTGACTTTAGAATCAGTCATTGGTATACAGCAAGTGGTGTTTTTTAGACGTGATATAATTTTCAAGAATGAAAATAGTCTGGGGTCTTTAAATTTGAGTCATGTAGTTTTCATGCTGTGAAAATAAAAAGAATACTAGTTCCACTTGACGGTTCTGAAAATTCGGTAAAGTCGTTAAGACATGCAATGGACTTGGCAGGACAAATGAACGCATCTGTTATCGGCTTACACGTGGTAACCGATATGAGTGCTTTTGCAGCAGTCCATCCGCTATTAATAAGTGAGAACAAGTGGCCAGGTTATGTAAAAGATTTAATGAAAGATGCACAAAAGATTGCCAGCCAAAACAAAGCGTCTTATCAATCGATTGTTATTGGAGGCAAGGCTGCAGGCTATGATGTTGTTACGTTTGCTGACAGCAAGACTAATGCTATCGACTTGATAGTAATGGCACGAAGAGGATCAAGTATGCCAAAAGAGGCATTTCCTGGAAGTACAACAAATTTTGTAATACATAAGTCAAAGACTCCGGTTCTCCTAGTGCGCTAAAATAAAATATCACTTCTTAATTGTTTACTACGTTACAAGATCTGATTATTTCATACATGAAATTTGTCAAGGATCACTAATCAACGTAGTCGGATCAAATTTATAAGCTAGAATTTCCATAATATAATTTCTTGGGGATGGCTGCTTATGGAAAGAAGTCAGCATGAAGCTAATCGAAAAAAAGGAGTGTATCATTTAGAATAGAAGAGGATCTTGCAGAAGCTTTGGAAACGGAGGCTACCATAAAAAATATTACTCCTAGCATTTTGCTAAATCAGATATTACAGTATCACCTAGGATTTGAAGGAAATATGGGAAAGGCTGGCCTTGTAGCGTTTCCAAGAGAGTTGATAGTAAGGCTAATGGAAGGCTATCCTGAAAAGCAGATAATGGCAATGGCAGAATACCTGTCTCAAGACCCGATGACAGACAGAATGTCTGTCTTAAAACCCGAGTACACACTTGAGAGCTTCTTGGCAATGATTGAGGATTGGGCCAAGGCGAACAGTTTTGCATTTAGGCGTTTGGTAAAAGGTAATCTGAATACCTGTGTACTTCAGCATGATATGAGCAGAAATGTGTCGGTATACCTAGGATATGTCTACAAGAATGTTATAGAACAATTGGCTCAGAGGAGAGTAGCAGTCGATATAACTAACCATACTGTTGGTTTTAGATTCTAAACTTGGAATGAACCAGGAGAGTCGTAACCCGCAAGATACGGAAGTTGGGAATGAAGATCTGTCTGATATTATTAGTTATGACAAAAAATGGATCATGATCGGCTTTTCCGTTGTCAATGAAGACATTTCCTATATTATCAAAAGGTTCTCTCAAGAAACTAGCTCTTCTTCCTCTTTCTGACTGCATTGGGATCAAACTTTTTGCTCTTTTCTATGCTTTTCCGAAGGCATTCTTCTGAGCAGTGAGTTACGTGTTCATTGGGCAACCTCTTTCCACAAACTTCACACTTTCTCATCACAGCTGCTTGTTGCCTCTAACAATCATATATAGAATAGAGCTTGATTATCAAGCTTGATAATGAGATAAAGTATAAAATCTCAAGTTCTATTCCTCCCTCTCGTCTGGGATGTGACAGCTTAGCTCGCTTGATAATGAGATAACTGAAAAACAGACACCTTTCATCCCTAATGAATTACTTTTGAGACTGATAGCGGATAAACCTTCGAGAAAGATTCTGGAGGCAACCATAAGATGTCCAAGGTCTGCAGTCGAACTTGCAAATGGTAATGGAATACCGCTCAATACTGTTTACAGGAGGTTAAGAGTACTTGTCAAGAACAAGATCATGCGGATGTCGGGAGTCATAACAGATGAGGGAAAGAAGACATTTCTCTATCAGAGCAGGATAAGAGGTTTGAAGATACACCACGTCGGTGCCTTGCTTGAGATCGAGATTATCCCAAATGATAACTCAGATAGTGTCAGAGCAAACAATGTAAAATCAACCTAGTATCGACCTTGGGTAGGATCTTCTCAAGTTTTGCAAGAAAACTGTCTATTTACTCCTGCTGTCTAGGAGATAGATGGCATGGCGACCATTGCTTCATATTGAGTTAAAAAATACCTAGGACTGCTCTAACACATGTTGGCTGAAATCAAAATCCGAAGTGCTAATTGTTGCGATATCTAGAGGTAATAATTACGTTGCAAGATCTGGAAGGATTTGATAAAAAATCTAAGCTTTTTCTAGAATGAGGGGATGGCCTGAATTCTGATATCCTGCCCTCTCTCTCAAGATACCAGCGATACAATCCATACGCCATAAAGCACACAACATCAAAAGTATTGTCTGGTTATTGCAGTTATAAAACCGTATCTTGATGAGAAATCTTTAGATCATAAGGGGACGGAATCCGCGAGAATTGTAATTCCAATGCCAATTAGACGGTTGCGTGGATTCCTCCAACAGTCAGTGTTGTGTAACAATTTTCAAGATTGGTCTTATTATCAAATGTGATAATCGTCTAATATCTTAAATATTGAAAGAAAAAGTCGAGATTGCTTTGGAGAGAAAGAAGTGCCGGAGCTAATTATGTACCTGATGAAAGAGAAGAGAATTTTACTGATGACAGCGAAAGATTGGAATGGGAATCTTACTACGAATAAAGAAATAAGAGATGGAGGATAGAAAACAAACATAATGTCCAGTGGTTCTCATGAAATGAATAGTTTAGATGGTAAAGTTGTTTATTTGGAATAAAAAAGTGGTTATTTGGAAACCTGTGGCATGAGCTGTCGTGGTTTGCTCATGGTTGCTTCCTTACCAAGACTTACTATTTCTGCCTTGAGCCAGTTCCAAAAATCCTTTTCAAACTTGCCTGCCCGATAAGCCTCGATTAAGGCAACTGCAGCTCCTGCAGCAACAGGAGCGCCCGCAATGGTAGCTCCGACAGCGGCTCCAGTAACAGCAACCCCTGCAATTCTGGCAGCCGCTCCAGCAACAGCTGCACCTGCCCTGACAGCTGTGGTTGGTAAAGCAGCAGCACCAGCTCTAATGAGTGCACCGCCAAGGAGAGATGGTATTACAATGTCACGGCCCCACGCCCCAGTTCGCAATCTTAATTCGTAGTTCTTCTCCGTTCCAGTTATTAGAATCTCAACGTCTCGTACATTGCCTGTGGCAATTGCTAGGTTGCCACCCTTGTGTGCCTTGATGCTATAATATCCTTCGAAAACATCTTCGTCGATTATTTTTAGGCCTAGCTCTTGGAGGTGGTCTTTGGCAGCTTTTACAAGTCTTTCGACGTCTATGCTGGATAGAACAACACGTTCCTCTCTCATTGGTAATAATTAATGAAATACAACATAAAAGGCTGTTTTAGATTATCATTTTTGAGAATCAAATTCAGTAACTTGCCTGTCATGAATCAACATGACAACTGATCTAGGAACGCAAACAATGTGTTATCGTAACAAGATAAAGTAAATATTAAAACAAACTTCTAGAGACTGTTCTATTAACAATCTGTTAGATTGTTATAGGTAATTGTTCGCCATATCCTGAATCAGCTTTTTCTGTGATCCTTACAATGTCTTTGTCTGAGGCAATCTCTTTGAGCCTGTTCATCTTCATACGGCCTACAATGTGAACTGAATCCTCTTTATCAGCATCTTCAGCTTCTACCTAGCATTGGATCTCAGCCATGCCATTTTTTGTCAATATAGCTTTCATGTTTGTATTCTAAAATTGCACTTACATCCCAGGCCTGACATGTCTTCTTTGGCAAGCCTTCTTTCAAAATACATTACCCTATGGGAAGATTAGAGTCAATGTTTGGTAAGGCTTGTTTTAGTTTCAAGATATACTCTTCGTATATCGATTCTATATCTTGCGACATGAAACCTTTAATCACATAAATATTATTTAAAAAACATCAAGAATCTCAATTCTGGTAATCACTAGGATCCTTTAATATTTTCACAAATATGATCTTATACAAGGACGAATTGCATGTTAACTCTAACTGGTTCGAAGGTATCTGACTTAACTCTTGAAGAGTTACTCTCAGAAAAACTAACCGACACTGTATGTATAAACCTCAATCAAGAACGCGAGATCTGGGTTGCATTTCTTGTATGCAGCGAGTACATGGAATCAATGGTAGATTCCATTATAATCCGTGATGAAAAGTTCAAACCCGTTGGGATAATTGGCGGCTTTGATCTACTGAATAATTTACAGAAAAACCCTTCACGCGATGCTCAGTATCAAACCAAGGTGAAAGATGTGATGTTAAAGAATATTTTACAAGTTGATAACAAAACAAAATTCAAAGATGTGATGAAAGCTTGGACAGAGTCGAGACGAGCCTTTGCCATAATCACAAATGAATTTGGCGATTGTTCTGCAGTCTCTGCAAGGAAGATGGTTCATGTTGGTACAAAATGCAAGACTGATGTCTCTATTTCAGCCATGCCCAAAAAGAAGATTGTCACATTCAAGCAGGACGATTCTTTAGGCAAGGTACTTGACCTCATGTATGAAAACAAAACTCGCAAACTCGTACTTGAAAACTCTAATCAATTTATTAGTGACAGGTTGATACTAGGTGAGATATCAAAGATGCTGAGATTTCAGACAAGTATTGAATATTTCTTGGACGTTCCGATCAAAAATTTCAACCTAGAAAACGCAACCGTAATTGGAGAAGACATCAAGTTTTCCCGCCTTTGTTCAACAATGGAGAATATGGAGCATCCTTATGTGATATACAATGATACAGTGATTTCCCCATGGGACGTATGTGTTACTCTCATGAGAGACGATGTGATTATTCCTCCGCCTGGTTACAAAGAGAAAAGGAAATGCCCTCACTGTGGAAAAGAGATAGGTTAAGTGTTTCATAGAATACATTTTTTATGTTGAGATACAGTTCAATCATTTAAAATGAGTTTAGAATCTCATCCTTGATAACATTATTCTAAATATAATATCGACCATGTATACCTAGTATTACTTGATCAAGATACGAAATCTCACGAAACGATATGAGAATCTAACGGCTGTTGACAACGTTAATCTAGAGATAGAAAGGAACGAGGTTTTTGGACTCTTAGGTCCAAATGGTGCAGGAAAGACTACAGTAATCCACATGCTGGCTACTTTGCTCAAGCCAACCTCAGGGGATGCAATTGTAAATGGGTATAATATCATTACAGAACCAGCAAGAGTGAGGTCATCAATAGGAATTGTTTTCCAAGCTCCAAGTAGCGATGACATGTTGACAGGTTATGAAAATCTAAAGGTACATGCATTTCTGTATGGGGTTCCGGCCGCTGAACGAGAGAAAAGAATTCAAGCCGTGTTAGACCTTGTGGGACTTGCTGATCGACAAGATGACCAAGTCAAGAAATATTCTGGCGGAATGAGAAGGCGGCTGGAAATAGCTCGGGGTCTCTTGCACAGACCGACAGTGATGTTCCTTGACGAGCCAACACTTGGCCTTGACCCTACTAGCAGGGAGATGATGTGGGAGTATATCAAAAAGCTTGTCAAGGAAGAGGAAATGACAATAATTCTGACAACTCATTACATGGAAGAGGCAGATCATCTCTGCAACAGGGTTGGCATAATTGACGAAGGAAAGATAATAGCACTTGACACTCCATCCAATTTGAAAAAATCCATAGGAGGGGATATTGTCAAGATAAGACCAAAAGCCTATCCAGACTTGGAACGTCTTAGAAAACTAATCTACATAAGAAAGATCGAGCTTGCTGAAGGGGATATTATCATGTATGTCGACAATGCTAGACAAAACATACCGGCTATACTACAACATGTAGAAGCAGAATATGTCGAGTTTAGATCGCCTGACCTAAATGATGTCTTTCTTAAACTTGCATCAAAGAACATCAAGGAAAGAGGAGAGGGAGGCTTCATGGAGAGGTATGCGCAGTATGGCAAGTAGTATTATGATGTTTGAAAAAGTGTATGCCTTGTGGCTCCGAGAATTCAAGGTATTCTTACGAGAAAGAAGCAGGCTTGTTGCATCTACTTTTACACCATTACTTTGGCTATTTGTAATAGGGATAGGCTTTGGCTCAGTCTCAACTTTGTCCAGTGAAGGCTCGGTCGGATATCAAAAGTTCATCTTTCCTGGCATCGTAGGTATGTCGGTAATTTTTACATCGGTATTTTTTGGCTCTTATGTGATCTGGGACAGAAAGTTTGATTTCCTAAAGAGTGTGATGGTGGCTCCTGTAAGTAGAGGGACTATTTTTGTTGGCAAAGCGCTTGGAGGCATGACAAGCTCCCTTATTCAAGCTGCAATACTCCTGTTTGTTGGAGCATTAATTGGAATCCCATATACACCGGTTGGTATGGTCGAAGCAATTATTGTCGTACTTCTTCTCTCTTTCACCCTTACATCGCTTGGTCTTGCTATAGGAAGCTATATGCAGAGTTTAGAAGGATTTCAGATGATAGTAAGCTTTGTTGTATTTCCACTGTTTTTCTTAAGTGGTGCATTGTTTCCAATTGAAAAGCTGCCACCATGGCTATTAATTCTTACCTCAATTGATCCTGTCACATATGGTGTTAATGCGATGAGAACTGCATTGTTAGGTATTGGCAGTACGTCTTTTGCATTTGATATTGTGCTTGTCCTTGTATCTGCTATATCTCTTGGTGCTATAGGGATCTATTCATTTAAGAGAATGAAGGCAGTTTGATTATCACTGTTGGTATTGTATAGTTGCAAACAGATGAAAAAGCTAAAACAAGTTGAGAGGCTAGTATTTTCAGGTTTTAATGAATGACCATTACTGGGCAGTCTGCCAGCTCTGATATCTTTCTGCTTACGCTGCCGAGAGCAATTATTTTAGATATCCCTGCAAGACCCTTGCTTCCAATCACAACCAAGTCTATGTGATTTTCTCTGATTATTTTTAATATCTCATTTACGATCGAACCTTCAACAACCAATCCCTTTACCTTTATTTTCTCATTCATGAGTTCTTCTTCTTTTTGTTTTATGAGCGTTTTTGCTGATTGCATAACAGAGGTACTTATCTGTTCCAGAGCCTTTCGGTCTTTTGATCGTATAATGCCAGGAGATTCAACATTGCTTATGTCTATAACGGTCACAATGTGTAGCGTAGAATCAAAAGATTTTGCAAGAATTTTTGCTACTTCTAATGCCTGTTGAGAAAATTTCGAATTATCAAAAGGAACTAACATGTTCTTGTAGGTGTTATTACCCATTAATTTACAATTAAAAGATATTGTAATTAAGCCAATTCATGAATCTCAATGATGATAATTTGATGAATCTGTACCAATTATCAATATTGATAATTGGCTTTTCTATTAAAATAATTTAAAAGGTGTTTTTCTATATGGTAAGACTGTTTTCAAGTAATAATTGTTCTTACATAATGACGAAATCTAAATCATTTTTTAGGATCTGATGATTAGTGAATACGTCAAAGCAACATGAGATATCACGAGATACAGTCTGCACTTGCAAAAGTTGTAACCATGGTATTGCAAGGGACTGTATCAAACTAAGGTGTACCTGTTGCAAAAATGCTGATCATGCCATGATTTTGGATAGAATGATAGGATATGGAGATGTACACAAAAAGTAGGAAACTTTCGGGTAATGTATCAATCAAGGCAGGACAGATAACATTAGAAGGTAATATCTCTGTTCCAGAGGGTTCTGAGAGCATTGTTCTTTTTGCACACGGAAGCGGTAGCAGCCGGTTGAGCCAAAGAAACCGTTTTGTTGCAGAGGAACTTAACAAGAAGGGTGTTGCTACACTCTTGTTTGACCTTCTCACTCCAGAAGAAGAGAATGTAGATCTTCAAACTGCCCATCTCAGATTTGACATCCAGTTGCTTGCAAGAAGATTAGTTGAAACTACAGATTGGGTATTGAAAAATCCAGATTTAGCTAGCTTGAAGATTGGATATTTTGGAGCAAGCACAGGTGGTGGTGCAGCACTAGTGGCTGCATCAGAAAGGCCACGAGTTGTAAAGGCAGTAGTCTCAAGAGGTGGAAGGCCTGACTTGGCAGGCAAAAGTCTTGCAGACGTGAAATGCCCTACTCTTCTTATTGTAGGAGGCTACGATGAACCTGTAATAGAACTAAACAAGCAGGCTCTGGCACTCCTCAAATCAGAGAAGAAATTAGTGATTATTCCGGGTGCAACACATCTTTTTGAAGAGAGAGGGAAGCTTGAAGAGGTTGCGCGTTATGCATGTGACTGGTTTTTGAAGTATTTGACTGCAGGTAAGGCAAAATGATATTCAAGGACAGAGCTGATGCTGCACAAAAACTTGCAAAAAAGTTAGAACATTTACGAAATGAAAACCCTGTGATACTTGCTATACCGCGCGGCGGCGTGGTAACAGGAGATGTTATAGCAAGTGAACTGGGCGTAAAATTGGATATACTTGTCTCAAGAAAGGTAGGTGCTCCAGCTAACCATGAACTTGCAATTGGAGCTGTAATGCACGATGGAAGTTTCTTTCCAAACGTGGATATCATAGATGCCCTAAACGTGCCAAAAAACTACATTGATTCTGAAATCAAATCTGAGCTCAAAGAAATAGAGCGCCGCCTGATGAAATTCAGAGGTAGTGTAAAATACGAAATTCAAAACAAAACAGTAGTTATAGTCGACGATGGTATTGCTACAGGAGCTACCATGTTTGCGGCAATAGAATGGGTAAAAAAACAACACCCAAAAAGATTGATTGTTGCAATCCCTGTGGGACCAAGGGACACAATTGAAAGACTCTCCCGTGTAGCCGAAGTCATAGTTTTAGATGCACCCGTGTTTTTCAATGCCGTAGGTGAATTTTACAGCGAGTTTGAACAGGTTGAGGATAATCATGTGATTGAGATTCTCCGCAAACACGGCCATCTGCCTAACTAAGATGGCTAGTTCAAGATTGAATCGTATAGATAATGAAGATACGTGAATATCTCTCAAGGTTCATAGGACCGGGTCTAATCAGTGGTGCGGCAGACGATGATCCATCAGGTATAGGAACCTATGCACAAGGCGGCGCACAGTTCGGCTTGGGTCTTTCTTGGCTTGCACTGTTCCAGTTTCCACTGATGACGGCAATTCAAGAGATGTGTGCAAGAATAGGTCTTACAACAGGGAGTGGAATCGTAGGAGTTGTACGTAAAAGATATTCAAAAAAAGCGGTACTGCCAGTTGTAGGGTTACTTCTTGTTGCAAATACGATAACAATCGGTGCAGACATTGGTGCGATGGGTTCATCAGTTCAGGTAATCGTACCACATATACCAATAGGTCTTGTCACAATTGCATTTGCTGTCTTTATTTTATTTACCGAGATCTTTTTTTCATACGCCAAGTATGTAAGGATGCTAAAGTATACTGCGTTGGTACTTTTCTCATATGTCATTACCGCATTTATGATAAACATAAACTGGAGCCAAGTAGCGCTGTCAACCCTTGTACCCCACATTGAGTTAAATACAAATTTCTTGATGATGTTTGTAGCATTTTTTGGAGCAACAATCTCTCCATATGCGTTTTTCTGGCAGGCCTCAGAAGAAGCAGAAGAGGATATAGCAAGAAAAAAGATTGAGGATATTGGAAAGGGAAAGCCGAGGATAACAAGAAAAGAAATCCGAATGATGAGAGCAGATAGTGTTCTTGGAATGGCTTTTTCGCAGATAATCATGTGGTTTATCATAATTGTCACAGCAAATACGTTACATGTCAACAACATATCTGACATACAGACTGCGGATCAAGCAGCAAGAGCATTAGAGCCGCTAGTTCATAGTTTTCCTAATGCAGGCAAGATGGCGGAGATTCTTTTTGCCCTTGGAATAGTTGGTACGGGTCTGCTTGCAATACCTGTGATGGCTGGCTCTTCTGCATATGCCATGTCAGACGGCTTTGGCTGGAAGCAAGGCCTAAGTAAAAAATTTGGACAAGCAAAGGGGTTTTACTTGGTTATAATTAGTTCAACAGCTGTTGGTCTCTGGATTAACCTAGTACACATCGATCCAATCAAGGCGCTTGTTTATGCCTCAATAATTAGTGGTGTGATGACAGTTCCGCTTCTTGTAATTATATTAAAGATCTCAAACGACAAGAAAGTCCTTGGCAATAAAACTAATGGTATCTTGTCAAATGTTCTTGGTTGGATTACTACAGTAATTATGGGTGTTTCTATTGTTGTAGTGCTCATCATCCAATTTATGCAAAATGTGTCATAATGCAATCTACTCAAGAATGTTTGCGACCCTCCAGATCTTATATTTTTAGCTAAACCGTCTAGTGATTATCATTTCTGAAATTTACAACAGCTTTCTTATGCAATAGCATGATTAACAAAAACGTTGAAACTAAGAAATTATGGCTTAAACCAGATAATAAAAAAGACAGTAACCGTACCTAAAAAGGCAACCTTACTTGATGCAAGATCTATTCTACTACGTTACAAAATACGCCGAATAATCATATCTGAAGATGAAAAACCAGTAGGCATACTAACAGAGAAGGACTTGGTCAAGTCGGTATATAATCTGGACAATAGACCAATCGAGAGCGTCAACGTATCCGAAATAATGACAAGACGTCTCATAACTGCCACAGAAGATGCTACACTTTATGACTGTGCGCGATTGATGCTGGACAACAAGATAAGTTCAGTAATTATCCTAAAAAAAGATGGCACACTGGCTGGCATAATCACAAAGACTGATCTGGCCTCCGTATTTCTTACCCAAGCTACGATGCCCCTCCAAGTCTCAAAGATCATGACAAAAAATGTAATAACAGTCAAACCAGCTGACTCGCTCTTGTACGTAGAAAACGTTCTGGTGAAAAATAGAGTATCACGAGTGGTGGTAGAAAGAAGCAGAAAACCAGTTGGAATTATCACCCATCGTGACTTTATACCTGCCAAGATACCACTGTGGCTAAAGCAATCTGGGGATTCTCGTGAGATAGAAAGATACAGAATGGCAGAAAGACCACCAGAATTCAATTTGAACCAACTAAGCTATCTGAGTACCTTCATCGCAGCAGACATAATGAGCTCAAATCCCATTACAGTTCAAGCGACAGATGATGTAGCGGAGGCATCGCTTCTTATGATTCGTAACGGCATCAGCGGCTTGCCAGTTGTAAAGAACTCGATACTTGTAGGAATCATCACCAAGACCGATATTGTAAGGTCAATTGCAAGTGGAAATCCATAGTATACTTGAACCAATAAAGCGTGGAATTTGTGCTTTGGATCTCTATTCAGTATCTTGTGTAAAGTAGGTGCCACTTTCCGAGAATCTTTTAATTCTGTCAATCTGTAATGTTCCAAATACTAGTGCTGTGATGATTATTGCGGTCAAATATTCACCTACTCCAACTACTATTCCAAGTCCAGCAACCACCCATAGCGTAGCTGCACTTGTGATTCCCCTTACCCTACCGCCTTGAGCGATTATTGCTCCAGCTCCTAAAAACCCAATACCAGTTACGATAGCCTCTGCAATCCTTGAGGTATTTGGTTCAAGTGAAAGTCCTGTCATTGTAAAGATTGTAGCCCCTACGCTTACTAACATGTGGGTTCGCAGGCCCGCAGGTCTCTTTTTCAATTGACGCTCAAAACCTATGACAGCTCCCAGTGCAAGTGCCAGAAGCAACCGAGCAATTTTCTCAGAATCTAGGCTAAGAATGAGATCAGTAGTCATGTGTTTATGAAGCCCAGTATTCCCAGTCTTCTATCATGTCTTTGTAGAGATTCTTGTTGTACTCTTCTTCAGAGACAAGCATCGAATGAAGGTGCTTTATAAAATCTGTTACAGTTACAATTCCAAGTGCCTGTTTGTTGTCTGATACCCGATACATCTGATCTTATGGAGAATCATTTTTTCTGCTACTTCGTCAGCTGGTGTAAGTGGACTTACCACCACAAGTGGAGACGACATTAGTTCCGTAGTCTTGATCTCTGCAGGCCTTTTGTTCTGAGCTACCACTTTTGACACCATGTCTCTTTCAGAGATTATTCCATACGGCTTGCTGTCTTTTGTAACAACTATGCTACTGACCTTGTTCTTATCCATGATCTTGGCAATATCCGAGGCAGGTACATCGGACTCTAGCGTGATGACTTTTTTTGACATGATGTCGCGTGCAGTAATCATGATAAAAGTTACCTAATTTACTATAAAATATGCTGGCAAAATTATCATGTCTGATAATAAGATAAAATCAATTCTGAGAATATAGTTTATTGTTTAATAGTCTTCAACTAGTTCAATTAACTAGATGCCTGACACATTCATAGTTCATGATTTGTTTGTACCACAACACAAGACAGTACTAAGATCAATGGTCAAACCGTTACATTGCTATATATGCAAAAAAGAACTAAACGGTATGTCAATAACAGCCAAGGTCATAGGAGGAAAAACTATTTTCCTCTGTTCGACGCATCTAAAATCAGATCTACAACAACTGATTCCAGTGGTATGACATGACACTACAACCAGAAGTCAAAGAAATCATTGAACGAAATATGGACCTGATGCTAAAACAGACCAAAGCTTACCTGCCGTTCTTACGCATTGCATTTCCCAAGACATCCAACTTACCTGAGATGTGCTACAATCTCATGATAGGAAATGCATTGGCAACATTTCTATCCCAATATACGTTAAGAATGCAAAGTCCAAGTGAGAAGGATTTTGCAGAGTTTGGAGTAATAGTTGAACAATATAGGGACAAAGTAAAGGAACTGTTCTAAATGATAATAAGAAAAATTCTAGTCCCCTTTGAGGGCTCTACCTTGTCCAAAAAGGCCTTGGAGCTTGCCAAAGATATTGCTCGAAATTTTAATGCTGAGCTTACCCTATTAATGGTAATTCCAATCTATTACCCAATTGGCGACTCGTTATTTTCTGGAACATCTGCAATGAATTATCGTCAACTGATAAAGGTACTGGAGGACGAAGGGGAGAAAAAAATTAGCAAAGTAACTGAAAAATGCAGAGAAGAGGGAGTCAAAGCCAGTTACAAGATAGTAAATGACGATGTCTCTTATGCTATCATAAAGGAAGCAAAGAGGGCAAGAACGGATCTCATAATCATGGGGAGCCGAAGACTGACAGGGATTTCTTCAATTAAACGCCTTGGAAGCACTGCAAGATATGTGTCAGAGCATGCCCCCTGTCCTGTAACCATCGTGCACTAGGCTATTATCTTTCTTACCAACTCCTGCAGGTTTCTTATGCGGCCAGACGATATACCTGTAGTTCTAGCCAGATTCTCTGCGTCCCTTGATAACAAATCCTTTGCAATTCGAATGTCATTTTCAGATAAAATTTTGAACTCTTTTTTGGAAAGTGGCAGAATTGTCAGTGGATATAACCCCTGCTCTTCAATTAGTTTCTCAAGACCTTTCTCTAGGGGATATCGCCACGACAAAACCTCTTGCCCAACGCATGAGGCATAGGTTATGACATCAGCTGAAATTTTGGTATTGGTTACCAACATCTCTGCATCAAAGTGCGAAGCAAGGTCCAAAAACCTTGCATGGGTATATAGCGATTCCTTGATGCCTGTAGACTCCAGATAGGTTATGGTATTTGCATTCTATCATGTATCTCTTTTTGTCTGCCTTGGAATACGCGGAAATGTCTACGTGCTTTACACATCTTTCACCTATCTCTGTTCTTAACGAATTGATTTGGTATCCACAGCTTTCAAGAAGCCTTGCAACATATTCCTCAAACTGGGATCCGGCAGGCTCCATGCGCATTATTGATTCTTTTAACCTATACCTGTGTTTGACAATGCACCCGGTTTCTTCTGAGGCCAGTGCCTTGAGAACCATCTTGTATGTTGTACTTGTTCGGATACCTTGGTGAATCTGTGTCGAGATCCTGTTTACTATAGTATCAGCCAATTCTCTTGAGGCACCTGCCCTCAGACATGTTCTTCTAACTTTGTTATGGTCAAAGGGAACCCTTGTACCGTCTGACTTGATAACGTATAGCAGATTTGTGTGATTCAAGTTGTTTATACAACTATACACGTTTTTGAAACAAAGCGCTTTCTAATATTGCGAATAAAAAATTCATCACATATTTTCTTTTCCAGTATTTTATTCCACTGGGATTCTCTTGCCGGAATCTATCTTTGGAATAGTAAGTGTTAGTATGCCATTTTTGAATTTGGCAGAAATTTTTTTGATATCTGCATGAGGCGGAAGCTCTATCACCTTTTTTAGGCTCTCAAACTTGGTTACGCGACCATGGGTTGCTACCTTATATGCCTCCTCAAGTTTAGCCTTTACTACGATATGTCCGTGAGTTATGGTTACAACGATGTTTTCTCTCTCAACGCCTGGAAGGTCAATCTGTATTACCCATTTCGAGTTTTTCTCAAACAAGCATGAAAGAGGTACAAGTTCCCTCAGTATGAAATCATCCTTTATATGATGTTCAAAAACCGATTCGTCCTGTTTCTTAAATGACGGAATAAAATTTGTGGGCATGTCGCTACTTGTAAATCTGTGGAGGTTTCTGGGTCTCCTTCTCCTGTTGTAGTATGTTTAGGGTGTCTTCCATCAGTTGTCTTCCCTGAAGCCTCAGGTAGTTCATCTGTTTTTTAAATTCAGCAAGATCTACTTCTCGCTTTATGATGCCTGAAATTGTCTTGATTGAATGCATGGCAGATTCTGGATCTGGGAAAAAGAAATTGCATTGTGTAAAGAGAATCAAGGATGGAATTGGAGAATTTTTCAAATAGGTAAGTATTGTCGCATCGGGTCCGGCTATCATACCTGTGAGAAATTTTGGAATCTCATTTTCGTACATGATTCCTTCTAGCCTCTCGTCAGTGCTAAGACCAAATGTCTTTATGTTGTTCGGGTCTTTCTCAGTTGCTTGTATACCATTTGGCAACACGATGATATCGATACCGTTCTTTTGCGCAAAATCAATTAGGGATTGGGCAAAACTTACTACCATATCGTAATCAATCGGCATGTCAGACAAGACTGCATAAAGTGAACCGCTTTTGTAAATTCTGATTGGCCCAAAAATCTCGCCACCATCAATGAATACAATTGGCGTGGTATCTAGGTTCTCAATCTCACCCACGATCTCCATATCTAAGGCATGAACAAGATATGAAACCGATAGAGTTCCTATCAGACCAGGCCCTGGTATGCCAACAAGAAGAACTGACGGCTGCGTTGGTAATTTTTTCAGACTCTTGACACTACTCTTACTTAACATCATTATTACCTCGTACTCTCAATAGAAATAACCAGAAGAAAATTACTAGCCTTGATTATCACTCGTGATATTCTTCAATATATTATAAAAATTAGAAAAATCAAACTTTTTCATGGCTTCGGTTCAGACTACATCTGAGGGTATTCCTGTAATTGTATTAAAAGAGGGTTCAAAACAGTCTAGAGGAAGAGAAGCTCAGCGAAATAATATTGCGGCGGCTAAACTTGTAGCTGAAATAATTGTAACAAGCCTTGGGCCGAGAGGAATGGATAAGATGCTTGTTGATTCTTTAGGAGATATAACAATAACCAATGATGGAGCAACGATTCTAAAAGAGATAGATGTTCAACATCCAGCTGCGAAGATGATGGTCGAAGTGGCTAAAGCCACTGACAGTGAGGTAGGAGATGGTACAACATCTGCTGTGGTACTTGCAGGGGCACTATTAGAAAAGGCGGAGTCTCTCATAGAGAATGACATTCATCCTGTAATCATAGCAGACGGATACAAGAAGGCATCCATGAAAGCCATCTCATTTTTGAGTGATATTGCTCAAGCAGTAGATCCAAAAAACAGGAAAATTCTTGAAAAAATTGCAACAACATCCATGTCTACAAAACTTGTCTCAATAGAGGCATCAGATCTTGCGAAACTGGTAGTTGATGCGGCACTAGAGGTTGTAACACAAAAAGACGGTGGCTCAAACGTTGATCTAAATAATATCAAAGTTGAGAAAAAAACCGGCGGATCTATTCTTGACAGCAAGATGATTAGTGGAATTGTATTGGACAAGGAAATCGTACACAGTGGAATGCCAAAGAAGATTGAAAATGCGAGGATTGCCCTTATCAGTGCCCCACTTGAGATAGAAAAGACTGAGTTTGAGGCAAAGATAAACATCTCAAGTCCCAATCAGATAAAGTCATTCATGGAGGAAGAAGATAGCATCCTCAAAGGCATGGTCGATAAAATAAAGGCTACAAACGCAAATGTGATTTTATGTCAGAAGGGAATTGATGACTTTGCCCAACACTATCTTGCAAAATCAGGAATAATTGCGGTAAGACGAATCAAGGAAAGCGACATGGCAAAACTTGCAAAAGCAACAGGCGGCAGAATAGTAGGTAGCGTTAATGACTTGACTGAAAAAGATCTGGGCCAAGCACAAAATGTAGAAGAAAAGACAATAGAAAACGATAACTGGGTATTCATAGAAGGCTGCAAAAATCCAAAAGCTGTTACCTTGCTTTTACGAGGAGGTTCCCAGCGAGTAATAGATGAAGCAGATAGATCGATTCATGATGCGCTAATGGTTGTAAAGGATGTAATTGAAAAGCCATCAATAGTGTATGGCGGAGGTGCACCTGAAATTTATGTTGCTACAAAATTGCGAGTGTGGGCGCAGTCGCTGTCGGGAAGAGAGCAGCTTGCAGTAGAAAAATTTGCCGAATCTCTAGAATCTATCCCCCTTGCGCTTGCAAGAAACGCTGGAATGAATCCCATAGACGCCATAACTCAGCTTCGTGCAAAACAAAATGCTGGAGAAAAATGGGCTGGAATTGCAGTAACCGATGGTGGCATAGTAGCTGATATGCAAAAGTTCGAAATTATTGAACCTTTAAAAGTGAAAGAACAGGTAATCAAGTCTGCAACAGAGACTGCCAACATGATACTCCGAATAGACAATGTTGTCGCATCCTCAAAACCTACTTCTTCCCCCGAACCACGCCCAAGTCCAGAAATGGGAATGTAGGCTGATCGACGTATCTCTAAAATAATATCTAGAAGATATCTTTCTTATCGAATTTCCTAATCGATGTCTTCCAGCGCTTTTTGCTTCGTTTTGATAGATTTCGAATTACTCTTCTTCCCAAAGCATCAAAAGCTTTAGCCAGATCCCATCCAAGTTCTACATAGCTGTGGCTCTTGTATGGAGTGACAACTCTTACAGTAACTTGATAATGGTTTCTGTTGCTTGTGGGGTTGTGCACAGTTTTGATTGATGCCTTGGCCTCCTCAACTTCGGGATACACTTTCCTTAGATTCTGAATTATCTTCGAAAATTTTGTCTTTACAATCTCGGCATTTGAGAGGTCTTCAGGCAACCCGATGATGTATAGAGGCACCTCGCTCTCAATTCTGGTTTCAAGGAGGTTTACTAAGTCTTTGTATGTTATAATTCCATGAAGGTCATTCCATAGGGTAAGCAAGCAACACGTGGCATCGGCCTTTAGCATGTTGTCTATGACCGTACTTAGAGGTGCATTTGTAGCACAATTTGGAATACGTGTGCTGCCAAGATTGCCTATTGGAGACTCGAATCTTTTTAAGATATTCAATCCTTTCATATCACTTCCTATTCTTTCTTGTGGTTTCAAAGCCTGTAATAGATGCATTGATGTTAATACGTGGGATACTTTTCCAGATCGAATCACGGGGAGATGGTCTATCCTCATTGACATCATTATCTTTCTGGCGGTGGCAAGAGGTTCGCTACTTTTGACGGTGGTAGGACTTGGCACTAGAACAGTATTTGCTGCAATCCAATTCATGTTTTGCTGATTTAAAAGTGCTACAATGTCTTTGGCATAAACCTGACCTACCAATTGTCCATCCTCAACTACTGGCACGGAACGTGTCCTATAGTGTGATATGATAGTAGCTGCTTTTCCAACTGTATCATCTCTTGTAATCATTCGGGTCTTGTACAACAACGTAGAAATGTTGTTTGAAACATTTCTTGAGTTCAGTATATCTCTTGCATTAGCTGTTAAAACTTCTCCTCTGTCAAAATTAAAAACATCATAGGAGTTTGTATCAAGCATCGTATCGATTGTTTTTGATATTGAAGATTGAGGGTTAATGGTAGTGACAGGCTTGACTATTGAATTGACTTTTGAGTCTCTTACATTTCTTAAATGCTCATACATGATTTGGCTAGAACTCATCCTACTTGTACATCTCAGAGATCGTTAGTCTAGTTGACTATAAAAGCCCAGTACTGGTTTTTTAGCAGTGATAATGATCTGCAACGCTTATCTATTTTGCAGCTTGGTTTGCAGAAAACCGCATTATCATATGTGATATTGTAGACGAGTTTTAAATTGCATCTCTTGTGAGAGGATATCTGTGATCAGGACAAAGATACGAAAAATTCTTGTTCCCCTGGATGGTTCCAAATCATCCTTTAAGGGACTGGATGAAGCAATCTATCTTGCCAGGCAATGCAACGCAACCATCACAGGCCTGCATGTCATCTCCATATATCCAAGGAATTGGGGCGAGCTTGCCAACCCACTAAAGACAAGTCTGTTCAAAGATGCAAAAGATATCATGTACAAGGCAGAGCTCATCTCGGCCAAACAAGGCATAGTCTTTCACAAGAAGGTAGTTTATGGGGACGCTAGGTCAAGCATCAATGACATGCTCAGACAGGGTAAGTTTGACCTTGTTGTCATGGGTGCGCGAGGCCTTGGACCTGTAAAGGAAATGTTTCTAGGCAGTGTCTCAAACGCAGTATTGCACCACTCAAAAACTCCCGTGCTTGTAGTGAAATAATCTCCGTCACAAATAAGCTGAATCTTAGTTCATTTGCATGCACTGCCGTGCAACGCAGTCCTACTCGTTATATCAATTAGGATGTAATACTTGGCATGCAAGTCTTACTACAAACAAGACCCGTACAAGAAGATACAACAAAAGAGGCATTGCTTGAGGTTCTAGCAGACAAGTATTCTCGAGCCATATTGGAATCAACACTTGAGATGCCCAAATCAACAATCGATCTTAGCAGCGAGTGTGCCATTCCAATTAGCACTACATACAGGAGGGTACAACTGCTACACCGACATAAATTGCTTGGAATATCCGGCTCTATCAGTCAGGATGGCAAAAAATACTTTTTGTACAAATCAAAGATCAGATCCATTGTAACATGCTTTCGCAATGGTACACTTGATGTAGAAATAGTTCCTAATTCGGAACAAAAGAATTAGGAACAATCCAATTTTTCCACAAGAAAATATCACATATGACAATCATGTTGTCTTTTTTAATATCTGCAACAATACAATACAAATGTGTCATCAGTAAGACCAAAGAAGAATAACAAAAAGTTAGACTCGGACAGAGATTTTTCAAAGTAAATCTCTGTGATAAAAGATACCGTGAACATCATGCCATTTTCTAACTGGAGTTCCAACTTTTTAAGGCAGCGTCATATATTCTTCGTATATTTTTGAGAAAGTCTTGATGATTGCCATACTTGGCATTCTTTAGCTAGAGTAGCAGACCATAAGGTTTGTAATGTAGAGTACCTTATTACAGCACCATAGATAACAAGTAATATATCGAAATTATCTTTAATCATTTAAGCACATCTTAAAGTGTTAAAGTCAATACTTTAGTATCAAATAGATTAACCTGAATCTGTGGTCCAGAAGACTCTGCAAATAGCTACCTTTGGACAAGACAAGGAGGGAATACTGGCAGGAATACGCAACTTTCCCATCCATAAACTGATACTGCTCCACTACAGGTACGATACCAAACTAGCGGAAGAGTTTGCAGGAAACCTGCGTTCTACGCTCGGGATTCTTATCACTTTAAAGTTAATTTCTCAACCGGATATAATCCGGAGTGCCATGGAACAGGTATCTCAAATAATAAAAGACGAAGGATCAAACTATGAACAGATCTTGATAAATGTAAGTGCGGGAGACAAGATGATTGGATGTGCTGCACTATCTTGCGCATTTGTAAATTGAATCAAGGCATTTGGAACCGATATGGAGGGAAACCCCATGTTATTACCAATACTGAAACTAAGTTATAACGAGATAATCTCAGACGCCAAGCTCAAGATCCTACAGGCACTTGACAAGGCTGGTGGCTTTGTTGAAAGTCTGGACGATCTTGCCAGACAGTGCAAGTTTGGAAAACCACTTCTCAGCTATCATGTACAGGGAAGCGCCGAGTCAAAGGGACTGGTACAACTTGGCCTAGTAGACGTAGAGCGATTAGAGCGTGGGAGAACAAAGATTACGCTTAACACTCTACCGACCCAACAGATGACTTTGGAAGCAGAACATTCCAATTTCTAGTCTATGTAATGAGACAGGATGATGTCAACAAAAATGTTCCTGGCTCAAATGGTGGTGCCTCACTCAATGTTGAGATGTCTGTAATGTCACCCACCATCGAGGCAGGCAAACCAGTCCCAATGGTATTCACCGTTACAAATGGCCAGAACGGCTCAATGGTAACACATCCAGATATGCAACTGACAATAAAAGGTGCTGGTCTTGTCGCATCAGATTCAGAACCCAAGGGCGGCATGATGGCAATGGAGGGAGCATATCATGGACATACTGGTGTAATGAATGTCGTACAAACATTTCCTTCACCGGGACACTACTTCCTGTTTGTACATCTAAGCTCTCTTCCAGTCTCAAATTACATGTTTGGAACTGCAGATACGATGTTTCATATTCATGTTAATGAGCCTAGCAACCTCACTGGAAGAACAGTTCAGACCGCGGCAACGACTCCCACCGTTCCAAACACTGTAAATATTCTCGGTGTAGAATCACCATTCTTCACACCAAATTCACTTAATATCAAAGTGGGAACAACTGTTACATTTGTCAATACAGATGGTAACATACATACGGTAACTTCTGTAACTGCAGGAACACAAACCCCTGATGGTATCTTTGATAGTGGGATGGTAAAACCGGGAAACACTTTTTCCTACACATTTAGCAAATCCGGAACGTACGAATACATTTGTACAATCCATCCACACATGCATGGAACCATAACGGTTTCATAAACTCCTTTTTTATTTGGTGGCTTACAGAATGTGGTTACCCTCTAATCAATATCTGATTGTTCTGTCATGTAGGGGAGATGGAATTTACTACAATTATCTCTCTAATGTTTTGTCTGTATATTTCTTATTACATCTAGGCAGGATCGTTTGTTGCTCACATTGCTGTTGGTATAACACTTGGAGTGGTTGTAACACCTCTAGTGAAAAATTCATAACAGAAAAATATGCGATAAATCATTAATATAATCATGCAACATCATACAGTAGAGATATTTTCTGCAAACTGTCCGCTTTGCAAACATATGACAGACGATATTGAGATTGGCAGGTGCAAGGGTTGTTACCAGATAGTCTATGATATCAATAACATGACAGATGGGATCAAACGCAGGATGATGAGTTACGACGTCAATTCTGTCCCTACTGTTGTCATTGATGGCAAGATCAAGGTGGTTGGCATTCCTGACTTTCCATGGATATGCAGTGATGATTTGTACCGAAGACTTGAAAAAGAATATCCATTGAGAAGAGTACCTAAATGAGAATAAAATGTGCTGACTGCGGATGCTTTCCTGAGGATTGTAAGGAAAGCAAAAGTGATGAGCAATGTTCTAACTGTACAATGGAAAAGTGCTGTTGTAAATCATCTCGATGATAATATCTCCAAATTATATCACAAATTATTTTGGTCTGATATATCCCCACTTGTCTAATGCAGTTTTGAGCTCTGAATGAGATTTTGCATATTGACGTAACGGAATGTTTTTCATTACAGATTCTATAGATTGTATTGCCGCACGAGCTCCTGCGCGAGTTCCGTCCGGATGGCCGTGTATTCCACCACTGACCAATAGTACAATGTCTGTTCCCAATATCTTCAACACCTCTGGCATTATTCCAGGATGTATTCCTCCAGAAGAGACCGGTAATACAGGCTTGATGCCATGCCAGTCTTGATAAAGTGTGATGGTTTTTCTATTCTTTATGCGGTTGCAAGTAATCTCATTTTTTATGTCGAGAACTTCTCTGTGGGTACCAACAAGTTTTCCAACTACTGTTCCAATATGAAGTTGGTCTACACCAATCAAGCGATAGATCTTGGCCAAAAATAACATTGATAACCCATGCCTTGGGTTTCTATCAAATGATGCATGCATTGCCCTGTGTGCGTGGATTGCAAGTTTATAGTCATGGCATGTCTCACGTAATGTCTGCAGGGAAGACATACCGGCTGTTACCGCATCTATCATAACATATTCAAACCCAAAATCATGCAACATCTTGGCGCGTCTTATCATCTGCTCCGTCTCACCAGTGATGTTTATCAGTGCAGATTTTCTCTCCCCGCTCTCTTTTTCGGTCTTGTCTCGCATTTTTGAGCAGAGTTTCACCCGTTCTTCAAATCTGTTGAACCACATGGATGTAAGATTTTCATCGTCTTTTACCAAATCAAATCCTCCCATCCATGTCTCATAAGCAATTTTTGCATGCTCTTCTGCACTCCATCCTATCTTTGGTTTAGCCACAGCACCAGTAATTGGGCGCTTTCTTACCTTGAGAATTCTTCGGATTCCTTCTATCCCAAATTCTGGACCTCTGAAATGTCTAGTATATGATAGAGGCAGTGTAACGTCTACAAGCCTTAGATTCTTTAGCGCTTTCATACCGAAGATGTTGCCTGCAATCCCGCTAAGCAATTGCGGCACGTTTCCTGGCTCCCATATGTCAATTGGATACGCCACTTCTACAAAATTGCCTTCTATCTCAAATGATCTTGCCTTGAGCTTTTGTATTGTTCCTGGCAGGTTGGTCAAAGTGGTCCAAGTACCTGCAGAACTCTCTGATGCTATTCTCCCTACTGCCTCGATTCTAGATGTGTTATCAGACGGTTCAAATCTAAATAGACATACCACATCTGTCTTGCTTGGTCTGTATCTTAAATCGACAAACTCTCCATACCAATCAATGCTTTTCATAATAGCATCACAAATTGTTCGCTTGTAAAAATGCCATTCTCGTTAATTAAACGAGTAACATGTTTCCACGGAGTAATGTCAAAGGCAGGGTTTCGTATCTTGACTCCATGTAGTCTTTTGTGGGTATTTTTCTTGATCTCAGATAAAGATCTCTCTTCTATCTGAAATGTCTTTCTTGTATCTATCTTAAGGGAATTTGCCACAACGTAGAAAGGCTTTGAGGTGTTATTTGCTGCCTGAGCAAGTAGGCTTGTTCCTACCTTGTTTACAACACCCTCTTTTCTTAGCGCATCTGCACCAACTATTGCCATGTCTACATCCTTTATGAAAAATCCTATTGCGTTGTCATCGATGAGGGTTACAGGTATTTTCTCTTTTGCAAGCTCTTTTGCTGTTGTGATACCTTGATCCAGAGGCTCTGTCTTGCATGCAATTACAGAAATTTTCTTTTCATGGGTTATCCAAGCATGTTTGATAAACGACATTGCCTCACCAGAATGACAGTATGTGATTATTTTGGAATTGTTTTCGATGATTTTATCAGAGTAAATTGACTCTCTCTTTCCAACAGTCTGTAATGCATCAATTAGAGAATCTATTGTACTTGTTTTGCATTCAGACTTTACGATCTCGATACAATTGTGGAGAACAACCGCTGTTGGCCTTGCCTTTTCCAATTGTCGTGATATAGACTTGAATCTATCACCAAACCCATTTTTTTGTGCAGTCTCTTTCAAAAATGACAAACCATATAGCGCAATTTGGTTTGCTCCCTGCACCTTGAACTCTTTAATGTCTCTTGTAACCTGTTGCAGAGTCTTCATAGGCAGCTATCTTTCCATCATAAATGATCTCTTGATCACAGATGATTCTTTTATCTTGTGTATGAACATCTCATATTTCTCGCCTATCCTAATCGGTTCTGTCTTAGAGAGAAGTTCTATTGCCCTTGATAACTTGCGTGACTTTTCGGCATGTATGGTGTATATGACATCTCCCACCCGCACTTTGTCTCCTAATTTTTTGTTGAAAACAATTCCTGCTCCCTTGTCCTTTGGAGCACCTGCCGAGCGAGCAAGTTCTATGAGTGTAACGTTGTCCATTCCAAGTACTTGGCCTGCCTTTTTTGCCTGAATCTCTGTCTTTTCCTTCCCTACCGGCAGATCTTCAATCCTTATCTTCGGGTTTCCGCCTTGTAGGCCTATTATCTCCCTCATCTTCTGTTCTGCCTTGCCACTGCGAAGTATCTCTCTTGCTAGTTGGTAGCCGTTCTTTTTTCCTACCATCTCAAACACACTTCCTGCAATATGGCAAACTTTGTCTACCAGATCTGGCACTGTTGCCCTGTTCATCAGCACGGAAAGAGCTTCCCTTGCCTCAAGGGAGGGTCCTAGAGCAAACCCTATTGGCTTTTCTCCATTTGTCAACACACACTGTGTATGTATGCCAAGTCTCCTTCCAAGTTCTATCAGCTCCTTTGCCAAAAAGTCAGACTCGCTTACTGTCTGCATCTTTGAGCCTTTTCCAGTAGGAATATCGATAACAAGATGTGTTGCGTTGACTGCCTTTTTCTTACTCATGATAGAAGGTAACAACAAAGGATCTATGTACAAAGAATATTCGCTTCTGACAAAGATGTCATCTGCTGGTGCAAGCTCAAGCGATCCGCCCCACACTATGCAACCGTTACTTTTTCGAACTACACGCTCCATCTCGGAAATTTTGAGGTCAACTGGCATCAATGACTCTGCTCTGTCAGCAGTGCCCCCGGCAGATGTTATTGCTCGCGATGAAACCTTTGGAATCGTGAGTCCCATGGATGCAACAATTGGAACTACCAAGAGGGTAGTCTTGTCTCCTGGGACTCCCCCAATACTGTGCTTGTCCACTACTTTTTTCTCTCCAAGGTCTAGTTGCTTTCCAGTCTCAACCATGGACATGGCAAGCCCAGTTGCTTCATCAAGGTCTAGCCCTTCCATGCTCAACGCAGTGACGAAGGCTGAGATCTCATTCTCATTCAAGTTCCCTTGTACTACATCCTTTACAATCTCAGAAATCTCATCGTATCCCAACCTACCGCCTGTCAGCTTGTTGTGAATGAACTGAAGTGATTTTGGAAAGGTGGCAATCTCAACGTCTACAATAAAATTCTGTTTTAGACCAAGTGCTTTTTTTACCTCTTCGTTTATCCCAACAAATCCGCGCTTTACCGATGTGGTTGTATTGACTAGACCAGTAACTAATTTTTTCTTGTAATTTATCGTAATTCTACCAGATGCAGTTATTCCCAGCTCGTCTGCATCAAATTTGTTAAGAAATACAATGGCTTTTCCCCCAGATTCTATTCCCAAAATATCTGCTTTAAGGTGCAATGAAAGTTGTTACCCAACCATTGCATATATTAGATCTACCTAATTTCCATCAATGATATCAAACGATGCTATTCTGTTGCAAAAATATGAAAATGCGTATTTGTACTATAAGATTAAACAAAATATATTTCGCAAAGACTAGGATACTGTGACTACGCCAGTTCTCCACGGATGTATTGTACAGAAGTAGTAATACACTCCGTTTTTTACAAACTTGTAACTGAAGGTATCTCCTGTGTGCAATAAGCCGCTGTTGTACATCGATACCAACTTGCCGTGGCCGTCCTGACTTTGTATGACATGTCCAATGTTGTCCTCGTTTTGCCACGTTACAGTTGTTCCTCTCATTACCTCTAGATTTAGAGGCATATAGAAAGCGCTGCTTGCTATGGCAGAGTTGCCATTTGGAATTATTATTGTTGCATTTTGGGACAAGTTTACTGCGGGACGTGGGTCTGTGCCGGTTACAAGATAGGTGAGTATCACATCTGTGTTGCTTCCCTCCATGTCACCACTTACTTTCCATAGGGAACCAGAGTTTGTAGCAAAAATCCTGTTTCCGTCAAGTGTCATGTTAAATGATTGGCCCTGAGTTGTTTGAATGAGACCTTCGCCATGGAAAGAGCCGTCCCTATCGTATGAAAATGACCAGCTCTGGGGCACTAGATATGCATGTAGAAACTCGCCATTTCCATACACAAGAAATGTTCCTTTTGTGATGGTAGATGGACTGGATAGTTCCATTCTTAATACCGATTGATACAGCTTTGGATCGTTCCCACTCATTAGCGCAGCTCCACTGCCTCTCATCTCAAAGGCTGCTTCTGCATGTGCCACGTTGTATAACATAAATAGCGAAATTGTAGCAAGTGTTATTGCAAAAATTATTTTCATATCACACTTCTTGGATTTATCTTATATAACGAAAATGGAGATTATCAATTAAGATAATCACATATCATATTTTTAATCAAAAGGACTGTAGGAAAACCATGGTTACAATTCAGGAAGATATACGTAAAATGCTCAAGGAGCAAAAGTTCATAGTAGTGGGCTCGGTTGACCCAAACGGTGTAGCCAACCTCTCTCCGAGGACAGCGTTTTACTTTGCCGATGATATGATATATTGGCTTGACTTTTTCAAACACAAATCGCAGGGAAACTTCCAGATAATACCGTGGGTTAGCGTGGCAGTCTTTGACAAGGAAAAGCTGAAAGGATTTCAAATGAAAGGCAAGGTTAGTTTTGTATCAGACGAGGCCAAGAAAAGAAAGATAACCGATGTGATAGCACGCTCAGTTACAGGCAAGACGTCTGCAAAAGTGTTTGAACGCCTCAGTCAGAACAAGAAACCAGATGTCATCATGTTCCATCCAAGGGTGGTGTACTCACTAAATCCTCAAGAGGAGTCAGGCAAGCCCATAATGTGTGACGAGGATGGAGAGACTGTAGCCTTTTTTGGAAGAATAGTGCTAAAAAATGGAAAGGCAAAGAATTAAGAAGATCTTGGTACCGTTAGATGGCTCTGAAAACTCGCAGCGAAGCTTGGAGACTGCCATTCATCTGGCAAGGGAACACGAGGCATCACTTACCGCAATTTACGTAATTCGTACACTTTCAGAGAGTGCACGTCAGAAAAAGTCAGAAACTATGCCCCAATTCCTCCTACAAGCAAAAAAGATTTCCGAGAAAAACGGTGTACCATTCCATAGTAGGATACTAGAGGGGGATCCGGGGCATTGCATAATAGATTATTCCAATACAAGAGACATAGACCTCATAGTAATTGGGGCAAGGGGACTAGGTACCTTTAAGAAGATCTTCCTTGGGAGCGTCTCAAGTTACGTGTTACATAAGTCCGAAGTTGCTGTAATGTTGATCAGATGATTACAATTTTCTGAAGGTTTTTCATGTATAGTTATAATCTGTGACGTGTACATGGAACGCGGGAGAAGTAAGGTCACTGATCCGAGGAGTCGATGGAAGCAAGTTGACTTTCGGTGTCAACCTATTAGGAAACAGAACCCTTTACTATCAAAACTGGACACTTGGAATGTTGAGAAACACCACTTGCAGTACTTCCAAGCAACAATTTTTTAAAGCCCCCAAGACCGCGTGATCCCATTACAATAACGTCTATGTTATGCATATCTGCGTAGGATACTAGGGTCTCAGTGATGGCTGTGCCCTCGACTACTTTGAGCTCATAAGGAATTCCAAATTTTTGCAACTCTGGTTCTAATTTACCAAGTGAATAAGTTGCAGATTGCTTTAGAAGTTTTATTGTTTCTATGTATGACAAGCCTTCTTCGGCAAAATCAAGATGGTTCGGTACATATGTTACGACACTTATCTTTGAGCTGTATTTTTTTGCCAAGTCTATTGCAAACTCAAGTGCCTTTTTGGCAGGCTCTGACTGGTCATATGGAACCATGAGGTGTCCAAACATAAAGAAGAAACCATCAACAGTTCATTTAAAGAAGTTTTAGAATTTCATTTTTGATAACTAAATGTCGGGTTTTTAAGGAATGTGACAACAAAGGATAACGATGAAGCACAGAATAATGAAAAAACAAGTATTCTAGGTAGCAGGTGGTATTTGATGAAGCCAAAAATTAAAAAAATTCTAGTTCCACTTGACGGTTCCAAGAACTCGTTTAAGGGATTAACAGAGGCAATCTATCTTGCAAGACAGTGTAACGCCACCATAACTGGACTGTGCGTGATACCGCTCTATACCATAAACTTGGGACGACTGCTCACTTCGCTGAGGAAGGAAAGCAAGAAGGAGGCTAGGAAATTCATGCTCAAGGCAAAGACGCTTGCAGCTCAGAATGGAATCGTTTTCTATGAGAAGATATTGTACGGCAACGAGGCGTGGGAGATAACAGAGTTTGCAGCGTACAAAAAATTCGATATCATAGTAATGAGCTCAAGAGGGCTTGGCGCCATCAAAGAAGCGTTTCTTGGCAGCGTAGCAAACACCGTTGTTCACAAATCCAAGATTCCTGTACTTGTTGTAAAGTAATTTCTCTATCTTGAACCAAAAAAGGTAATCCCTTTTGTTACTGCCAGAAATCCGCCTATTACTCCGAGCATTCCACCAATGATAAAGCCGCCACTTCCAAAGAAGCTCATGCCAGAGAAGATCCAGATAAGTACGCCAAACTTTCTGATGTGCTGAGGTCGCTCGTATATCATAACTGCACTGATTATTACGAGGACTCCGCTTACAAGCCCGGTCATGGTCATGATAAAAAGACCGCCTGCAAGCTGAGGGCCAATCATCCATTTTATGTCTGGAAAAAGCGTGATATGCTGAAAAGAGAACAGTGCTGCGATAAATATGAGAGAGCCTCCCACAAGTGAGAGCTCCGAGGCAAACCTGTACTCGAGACGTTTTGATATTGACATACAACATTTGAAATGTATTACAAAGATAAGAGGCCAATCACGATTATCATCTCTGATAATCTGTTTTTATATGGAATGTTGTTTGTTGATCTTGTATTTAACATCTGAATCTATTTTCAAGTCTGATTTTTATGGTTGAAAATTTGAATTGGATGATAAATACAATCCTGCCTAACATTATAGATGTCAAAAAATGAATCAGTCAAGAGTCGTCTGGCAAGATGGTTAGAGATTGATGAGATCTTGCCATTTTTGTACGGCGGTTTCAGGCAGCATGAAAAGCTTGCAAATGATAAAGATAACATGACATTTAGAAACGAAAAGAGCCTATCCTTAGGGATAGGTATGATGCGAGTCTTTCACATGATCTGAAATCAAAGCTAATCTATGACGTGAAATAAATCTTTGGCTCCTCGGGTTGTCTTTTCCTTTGGCTTTTCATTTTTGAGTCCTATGGGAAGTATTGCGACTGGTCTGTGTCCTGCAGGAAGCCCAAGTATCTCAGATACCTTGTTTTCGTCAAAATTTCCAACCCATGTGGTAGACAGACCCAATACCTCCACGGTCAACTGTGAATAGGCAGCGGCAATCGTTGCATCCTGAACCGAGAAGAGGTTTGACCTTTCTCCGAACCTCTCTACAGAGCGAGATGGATTGGCGCAAAAGACAAGCAAGATTGGTGCCTCTGACAGAAAGATCTGGTCTTTAGCAGCCACAGCCAGTCTGTCTTTTAGTTCCCTGCTTTTTACTTGGTATATCTCAAATGTCTGCAAGCCTCCAGAGGATGGTGCCAAGTTGGCTGCCTCTAGGATCTTGACAAGTTTTTCTGCTGGAAATCTTTCTGTCTTAAATGCCCTAATAGAACGTCGTTTTTTCAATAATGTAAAGAATGATCTTTCACTCATGACTCTGGGTGCCAAACCAATCATCTAACCTTCTGAATTACACGTACAAGTTTTTCTTCGATATCTTTTCCAAACTTGTCTAACCGTCTATCATCTATGTTTGCAAGAAGTGATGTTGGCTTTGCAAGGCTAATCCAGTTCTCATTGTCTCTCTGATATACAGCAATGGGACACGGCAGGAGGAGCCCTATCTCCGGGTTTGTTTCTAAAGCTTGCTTTGCTGCTGCAGGATTGCATACCTCCAAGAGTCTGTACTCATAGTTGAGATCGACTCCCTTCTTTTGCAGAAGATCTTTAAAATTCAACGTTCCTAATACACCGAAACCAATCTCTTTTAGACCATCTGTGATGTCTTCAACTGCTTGGTTTATGGTCTTTTGTGTCTTGACAGTATAACTAAAGTTTGAGGTCTTCCTTTCTTGATGATTCATCTTTTCCACACCATGCTGTGTTTTTTGAGGGCAGTTATGCGTTTTCTCTTCCTATTCATTTTATTTATCGATTTTTGCGGTTCCGATGGATCAATCTTAGATCGTTCGTGGTTCCATAAAGGAACAGCATCTATTTCCTCTGTTGCTCGCAAGTTACCTAATTTTTTTAATTGTCTTATATAATACTAAATGTTTGGGCAAAATCGGAACTAAACTTGGAAATATTTAAGGAAAAAAGATGGAAAAGAAGAATCTCATCGAGTTTCTTCTTTTGCAAGAAGTTTTGGGACATCAAACAAGGCGATCAACTTTCCTTCAACCTTGATTATTCCCTTTACATATGATACCGAACCAAGACTGTCGGAGTGCAGTTCCTCGAGATCTTTGAGAGATACACGCATGACTTGGTCCGCCTCGTCTATGAGAAGGCCGGTAAGGTTTCCTTCATAGTCTGCAACAAGAATGCGGGACTTAGTAGTATTTGTCTTGGACAAGCTTCCAAGTCCTATCTTCTCCTTTACATCTATGATGGGAATCACTTTACCTCTGAGGTTTACCATTCCTCTCACATACTTTTCCGCGCTTGGTATCTTTGTGACAGTCTCAAATGGCAGTATCTCGCGCATCTGCTCTACCGGTATGGCATAGTATTCCTTCTTAGCCGAAGTGTCGTCGTTGAGGCTGAACACTACCACATACAAGACACCGTCAAGAAGGGTCTGGCTCATGCCGAGCCCTCCCCTTTCTTTTTGACAGTTACTTCTTGGGCCATCTCGCTCTGAGGCAGCTTGAACTTTGAGACTATTTTTGATAGCTCATCTGCCATGCCTGCCATCCTCTGTGCAGAAGATGTTATCTCCTGGGTTCCAGAGGTCTGCTCTTCCACTGCTGCAGAGGCCTCTTCTGTTGCAGATGCGTTCTCTTCGGATACTGCTGCAATTTCAGATGAGCTCTTTGTGACCCGCTCGATTTCCGATACCTGATTTTGGCTTGTGTTTGCCACATCAAGTACGGTTGTAGATACATCCCTTACCTTGTCGGCAATCTCCTTTAGGGCTTGGAGTGCTTTTTCAATTACCATCTTGCCTTCGGCAACTTCCTTTGCCCCGCACTCGATGCTTATTACAGTAGACTGGGCATCATCCTGGATCTGTTTTATCAACACGTCGATCTCTTCGGAGGACTTTGCCGAGCCTTCTGCAAGCCTTTTGACCTCGTCTGCCACCACTGCAAATCCCCTTCCTACCTCGCCTGCCCGTGCAGCCTCAATTGCGGCATTGAGTGCAAGAAGATTTGTCTGGTCTGCAATTTTTCTTATCACATCAAGCACTGATGTAATCTGGGCGCTTCGCTCTGCCAGCTCCTTTATCTTCTTTGAGGATTCGTCCGTGACACGGGTTATCTTTGTCATCCTGTCACCTGCCTCTTTTGCAGATCTGGAACCTTGCTCTGATATAGCACCGACCTCTTTTACAAGAGTTGATGCATTGCTTGCCTTTGATGCAAGCTCCTTCATCTTCTTGTCAAGCTCGGATACAGTCTTGCTTGTTGCTTCAAGTTCTTGCGCTTGGGTCTGCGACCCCTTTGATATCTGCTGTATGGTGGTTGAGACCTGCTGGACAGCAGAGTTCATCTGTTCAGTTGATGTTGCAACCTGCTCCGAGTTTGTAGCTACGGTTACGGCACTCTGCTTTACCTGGTGTACCATGGAACGAAGGTTTGTGATCATGGTTCTAAACGAGTTTGTTAGCTTGCCAATCTCATCCTGTGATCTTTTTGCCTCAATTTCTACGGTAAGATCGCCCTCGCTTATCCTTTGTGCGATCTCGGCCGTCTTGACAATCGGCCTTGTAATCGACCTTGACATAAAGTATGCAAACGCACCTACTCCTCCTGCGATAGTGCTTCCTATCATGAGGTACAGGTTTCGCAGGTTGTCAGCCGGTGCAAGCACGCCTTGGGCGTCAAGTTTTGCAATGACAACATAGCCTAGGTCCTTCTCACAGACTGCAGAGCCATAAACTGTCTGTCCCCTGTAGTCTGTATACATTGCAAGTGTAGTATCCTTGCCTTCCTCAAAACAACTTGCAACTACGGGCGTGTTTACCTTCTGCTTGAACTCAAGTCCATCAGTGAACCTTGATGGAGAGAGTAGCGTATGGTCAGAGCCTACCAAGATGGTCTCGGCATTTGTATCCAGTCCTGTGTGGTCCAAAAGTATTGCGTCCGACTTGGAAGTGTCAGTCTCTGCAATTGCCACACCAACAGGTGTTACAAGTTCGGTTGCAGTAGAGCTAAACATCGGCGCACTGGTTCTGATGATGCGTTTTCCATCTGACATGGCAAACTGGTTTGCTCCCCCTTTCATGCCTCCTATGAATACTGGGTCATTTGATAAGCCCTTTCCAAGAAGAGACTTGTCATTTGTCCATATCACAAATCCATTCTTGTTGAGAATCATTGCGTTGTGAAATCCTACAGTACCACCGCCAGTCAAGGGGTCAAGCTGTGCGATATCGCTGTCTGCAGTCTTGATCTGGTCCTGTGTTATGGCCTTGCCTGAGTTTGAATCTTCGATCATGTTCTCCTCGTTTGTGAGCATCATGGTCCCCTCAAGCTCTGTTATCTGCATGTTGTACAGCTGCTTTAGTGCAACTGCCTTGTCATGTGCAAGAGACGACATCTGAGCTGTCATCTTTGCCGATAGTGTGTCAGTTGATGAATTGTAGCTTATCACTGACACGGTAGCTAGCGATGCTACTGAAACCAGCATGAACATCGCGATTAGTTTTGTATTCATGCTTTTGCTGAAGATATTTTTTAAATTCATGAGACGAAATAATTTATCTCATCATAATATCTCCCTGTGTGTCCGGTTCGATCATGCAAGTGTATGTTAAGTTACTTTTGATAAGAACTAAATTTATTAAAACGAAGGTGTTTTGGTATCTTTTTAGGAAATTTTATCATCCTGTAAATTTTTTCAGCTTTTAACACAGATATTTAAATATCTATCCCGGACAAACAATCCTAATGCGACTAGTTACAGGTTTTACAATTACACTTTCAAAAGGTGAGGTTTATGACAAGTGCGATAGTAATAGATGACTACAATGATTTTCTAAATTCATTTAGCCCGCTGCTTGAGGCTGCCAAGATAATTATCGTAACCGCAGATGTTACTCTTGGTACAAATAAGAAACTGACTACGCTTGGAGTTAGTGATATAGTACACAAACCAATCAACATGAAAAAATTCTAAAGATTATTAACAAATAATTTCATTCAAACGCTTCTACGCGTGCAGCAACTACTGACCTGTCTTATTTTCCAGATGTAATTCATCATAATAATTGTAAGTGGCCTCTTTTTGAATTAAAGGACTTAAAAAAAGATGCCCAAATTTGTTCATTGGGTATCGAATCAGAGCATGTATACCGGGGGTGGGTTTCGAACCCACGACCTCCAGATTA
>CAZMNT010000007.1:0-2775 GCA_964567715.1 uncultured Nitrosopumilaceae archaeon
GTCTGAAGAGGAGAATGTTTCTGAAAGTGTTGTTGTTAGTGCCTTGTTGGTTTGATCTGAAGATGACAATGTCTCTTGGAGGGATACGGTATGAGCTTTGAGTAGAGAGTCTGAAGATGATAGCGTTTCAGATAGGGTGCGGGTTGGGCTCTTGGTGACTACGTCTGAGCTGGAAAGTGTCTCAGATAATGTTCGTGTGAGTATTTTCGTATCTTTCAGACTATCAGAAATGGACAATGTTTCTAAAACATTCCTGAGAGGTTGGGTTACAGTTATCACACTATACGAGAACGGTTGTTTGCTGCTAGTTGTCCATGATTCAGATACTGTCATTGTTGTTGAAGTAGCGGTGGAATTGGTAGAAGTTGTGCTAAGTTTGGTGTTTCCTCTGCTTTGACTTACTGCCCACTCGATTTTTTGACCAGTACCTGGTGTTGGGGTAGTAGTACCTGTTTCTGTTGCAACATCTATGACAAGATTATTTAGAACTACACCTGTTAGAGTTACAGAGCTGGTTGTGCCAACACCAGTGTTTGACACTCCTTTAAGTATAGGATTAATTTGGTCAACATTGCGGTATGATTGTATACCCCACTGTAACCTGCCAGGTGTAGAAGGTAGAGTTATACAGATGTTTTGGGTTTTAGTGGTTTGTGCTAAAAGATAATAGAATTGCGTTCTAACATTTCCAGTGTTATCTCCAGCTGCGCTTGTTACATTAGTTAGACTAGTAGTGCTTCCTGTACAACTAGTTGATGATGTGGAGTTCTTTATGTTACTGACACCGATGTCTACGCTTGTCGAACTCTGCAAAATCGCTACCCCAACTATAATTATCTCATTTGTTGTTTTGGGAGTAATTGCTAGGCTACTGGTAGATGTCTGAACATTAGCAGTTACTGCTTGGTTATCAGAAGTCAATGGATCTACTGCTACAAACCATGGTCTTGCCTCCTTGAATGTCTGGTTCAATCCATAGTTAATCTGGATTAGTCCTAATGCATAAAGTTGTGGATACTGCAATGGTACAGAATACGTATACTGCACCGATGTTGAATTTCCATTCAAATTTTTGTTCCAAGTTATTGTCTTAGCATCCCCTACTGTTTGTACTGTGCCATCAGTTGTAACGTTAAAGACAGAAGGTATCGTTTCTTTTATGGTAACAGAATTTATATTAACAAAGGAAGTTATGCCAAGTTTTACGTTAAACGAATTTGGATTGTCTTTTGGATCAATCTTGGAATCCGCTGTCCTGATTATATCAAATGGATACGAGTTTTCAGCCAAGAATGATGTGTTAAATGTTGCAATGCCTGATGGGTTTGTTGCTCTAATTCCAACGGTATAATTTCCCTCTGATTTAGTAGTATAACTTGCATCATAGAGACCACATTGCTGTTCCGAAGTGATTCCATTTCCAGTAGAGAGAGTTCTAGTGCTTCCTGTTGGATCTACTATACTCATTGAGATGTTAGAGTCACATACAGAGTGTCCACCATTATCAAGTACTACAATAACAAAGTTGGCGGTATCTCCAGGCCTGTAGATACTTTTCTGAGTGTTAACAGAGACTAGACCCCAATAGAACTGATCTTGTGTAGTATATGTTTGACCGTTTCTTGTCAGGGTAACAACTACTTTGTAAAGACCTGGTTTTGCATTTTTCAACGAATCTAGCTTGATGTCAAACTTGCCGTCCCTGAGTTTCTGGAATATAGATTTTAGCGGAACCTTGTTTCCGTTTGGTCCTATTACATCGATCTTTATCTTTCCATTCGTACCTGTCCAACCATTTTGCTGTACTGAACCAAGTAATTCCTTGGTATCTTTTTTGATCTTTTTCAGATCTAATACTGTAAAGTATTCAAATTTGAACTCTGGATTTTCTGTAATTAGATAGCTATTCTTTGTCTTTGATAATGAGGGGGTTACAGGTATAGCAGTATCGTTGGTAGAGGTAGCATTTGTTATAGTACTATTGATGTTTGTGGCGTTGGCAAGTGATGTAGCGTTGACTGGACTTGTAGAATTTGAGGAGATGTTTGTGTTAATTTGCAGATTCTGAGAAGGCGTGCTGCTTTGGTATAAATGAGATATCTGCGAGGGACTCAATAGAGAACTGTACAGTTTGACATCCTCAATCAGACCTGAAAAGAGGTTGCTTGGTGTTTCTCTCGAACCAACATATGCACCAATGAGTACGTCAGCATTTGAAGATAGGTTGTCTACAGTCTTTGTTGTTAGCTCACCATTTAGTGCAATAGTTGGTATGCTGCTTATCTGTTGGCTTGATTCCTGTTTTCCGTTAACATAGAGTGCAATTGTAGTACCATTGAAAGTGGCAGCTAGATGTGTCCAATCTTCTGGAATGGTACTGTTTGATATTACTGTATCCCACTTTATTCCATCAAATATTGAAAAGAAGGCCTTCTTTGAAGGTGGTAAATTGTTGTTAATTCCAAGTATGAAGGTGTTCCCTTTGCTGATTACAGTGAATTGGGACGATCCCTGACTAAAGTCTGGCTTTATCCATGCAGACAAAGTAAGTGCAGAGAGATTAGTAGTAGAGGTAATGTTTTGCTTGAGATACCCATTACCATTAAGTTGTAGTGATGACGTTCCTGTACTATTGTCTAGTTGAGTATCTCCTACAGACGTAGAATTCAGCGTAGATGGTGTAAACTTCCATGAGTTAACAGGATTTGTGACTGCATTTGTAGTAGAATTTGAGTTACCTGCATGAGTATTGTTGCTTATTGCAGTAGAGTTTGA
>CAZMNT010000007.1:2875-51967 GCA_964567715.1 uncultured Nitrosopumilaceae archaeon
GAATTGGTTGAAGGAAAGAGTATTGTTGCTTATTGCAGTAGAGTTTGAGAATTGGTTGAAGGAAAGAGTATTGTTGCTTATTGCAGTAGAGTTTGAGAATTGGCTAACGTGAAGTGCAGTTGAGTTATCATTAAGCCCAGTATTGTTAACGTTCGACACGCCAGAAATAGTTTGATTTGATTCTTGTTCTCCATATGCAGCAGCAATAAAACCAGGAGAAAGGGATACTGGAGTGGCAACAGCTGATGAAATTATGATAATGATAAAGAACAAAGATAAAATTTTTCTTGGATTAGAAATTCTAAATTTTTCATTTTCAGATTTAATTAGGATAAATCCCGAAAGGGGTACTAGAAACAAAAAGACCAGTGGGTCTTTAGGGTCGATTGTGTCATGTACAAATTTCCAAATTTTATTTTGCAATATTGTACTTTCTGAAATTATCTCTGCACTGTCAGTAAATTGCCCGGAAATATTTTTACCAATATTTCCAATTAACTCTATATAGATAGATTTCTTAAAATTATTTCCCAGATTTACTATAGCCTGAGTAAAGGCGGGTTCTTGGTTTTCGAGCGAACTTATTGAATTAATTCTGTATGATTGATCATTCCATGCAATGTTTGATACATCTTTACCATTAATTCGAATTCTATCAAGATTCCAGATTCTATCAAAGGTTGCTTGGAATTCAGAATTTCGTTTTACAATCGAGGTCAGGTTGTTATCATTACCATCAAGTGTAAGTGACATCTTCTCTGACAAGTTGACTTGGATCTCTGTTGTGGATTTCTGGTTGATGTCTGTGTTTTGGTTTTGATCAGAAGATTTTTTGTCTGCAACACCCATATTTTCAGATAGGTTTATCGTGATAGCTTTCGTGCCAGTTGAGCTCTTTTGCGTATCACTGGTTTGAGTGTTCTTTGATAGTTCTTGCCGGTCAGATGGTATCGCAATTGTAGAATCAGCATTTGCTAGGCTCAGTGAAGTGCTCAAGGCAAATATCAGAAATATAGCGATATACGATTTCCAAGGTACCCTGTTTGTCATTGGTTGTAATCATAGCCAAACAGTCTTAAGACGAATGGAAGTTTGTAAATCGTACGGGATCCGAACTGGCATAATGATCTATCTATAATACCATTCCGGATCTGTAGTTTTTACTATAATTTTCTAATACTAAACATCACATGATGTATTTCTATCTTTTAGAAATTGACTCCATACAAATTTAGCTTTCAATCAGTTGTATAGAGGACTAAAAGCCAATCAGAAAAAATAAAAAATCAATAACGATTAGGTCGGAGTCTACTAGTTACTATTAGAGAAGACAGAGCTGTAACTAGGATCAACACAGGCCAAGGAAATTCTGGAAGAGACTGATCAGGAGATATCAAATCACCCCATAGTTTTGGAGATGGAATATACAATGTATTTTGAAGCTGGATATCCTTTGGATATGTGTAAATTTTGTTAGAGTGTGACTCGAAAACAGCCATGTAAAAGCCATAATGATCTGATCGCCCCAGTTGATCTAGCGGTATTCTAAATTCATAGCTTGAATGCGGCTCTGAGCTGTACCGATCATTTTTATCTGAAACACTACCTATTGCAACAAGTCCCTCAGGATTGGCAATCTTTTTGAAATTACCGTTGTACCCTAATGAAGCGCCCCCTTGTAACGTGGTTGGTTCTGTACTGTTCAAAACGCTAACGAAACAATAATCGTCTGAGATAGATTCTTGTGGTTTTGTTCCATTTTTATCAAAACAGACCATAGCATAATCTGATCTCTTTTGATAGTTGGTATTACTGACATTATCGATCATGATATAAATGAAATTGTCTTGATGGGCACTTCGCAATTCAATTTCAGTTCCATCTTCGTAGGAAAAACTGTTGAGGCTTGATTGCTTCCATTCAGTTGTGGACGACCATTTTCCGTCAAATATAACATCGTTCATCTGTGTTGAAAGCGTTATCATTATGGGTTCATCTGCATAAGCGCTTGAAGTACTTAGCATGAACAACAAAATAATCATCGAGGCATAATACTTGGGTTGCAAAATTAAGACGCCACAAGAAATTATTGTCAAATAGATTTTAAACTTTGGTTATTTTGCCGGACAAGTTTATAGACTATGTTAACTTTTGCTGAATATATGAAAAAATCTGCTACCGTAGGAATAATTGCTGCGGTTATAATTGCAATTGGAGTGGTAGTAGCAGTATTTTATGGAACTGGTTCCACAGATGGAAATAATCCAATAATATCAACAATCTCACAGAATACCACCAATACGGGTGCGTCTCAAGGTGGAAATAATGCAACGACTATATCTGCTGCCCAGAATACGACTGGTAAACATTTCAACATAACTCTGGAAGAACAAGTCGGTATAAAGCAAAAATAGTCAAGTTCCAAACTGGAACGTTATCATGTACAGTAATTGCCACAATATCTAATAACGGGAGACCGAACTTAGCTCATAATGAATCGTCTAAAAACTATGGGACTGTTTGGCATTGTAGCTATAGCAGTTGGCATGGTCGGGATAAACGGGGTTAATGCAAACATATTTGGCGTTGCAGATACTCCCAAATCCACTTCAGATGAAAAGACATCCTTACTTGGACACATAATTGTGACAGTAAGAGATCCGGAAGGAAACATCAAGGCATACAGACAGACTGACAATCTAATGACAGACAAGGGACGCAACTGTTCTGCGAACCTGCTCTTTGGAACAGGGTTTGGAAACTGTACAACTCCGCTAGCATTCCAATACATTGCAGTCACCAACTCGTCATTTACTCCAGCTGCTGGTGATACCACACTTACTGGTGAGCAAACCAATGGAGGAATGGCACGAGCTCAAGGAAGTGTCAGTGCAAACCAAGTTGCAAACGGTGGAAGCGCTATTGCACAAATAGCAAAAACCTTCACTTATACTGGAACAGGTTCCAGAACCGTATCAGCTGCAGGATTGTTTGATGCATCAAGTGGTGGAAACATGTTTGCTGAAAAGGCCTTTGGAAGTTCAGTCACTCTGAATACAAACGACCAACTGACAGTACAGTGGCAAATAACACTTAGTTAATAATTGTAATTTTTGCAAAGCAATTATTAATTATTTGATTTTTCTCTAAATTTTCTGTAAATCTTTTTAATTGTTCTATTTACATGATCAACCTCCAATCGGTTAAGACATGAGCCAAACCTATAATCTAAGTTAATAACAAATCTCTATTGTGACAACAAGTAACAAAAACTGCATGATTTTAGAAAATTTAAACAGAAAAATAATAGAATGTAAGAAATGCCCAAGACTTGCCACCTACATACGTAAGGTTTCACAAGACAAGGTTCTAAGATTCAGAGATCAGAACTACTGGGGTAAGCCTCTTACCGGTTTTGGAGACATTAATGCACGATTATTGATTCTTGGTCTAGCACCAGCCCCACATGGCGGAAACAGGACCGGAAGAATGTTCACAGGCGACAGTTCTGGAGACTGGCTTGCCAAAGCCCTGTATGAGAACGGCTTTGCCTCCAAGCCTACAAGTCAAAGTATCAATGATGGACTGGAGTTAATTGATGCCTATATCACTGCGTCAGTGAGATGTGCACCACCACAAAACAAGCCCACAAGAGATGAATTTGAAAACTGCCTTCCTTATTTGACAGAGGAGTTTTTCCTACTAAAGAAAGTCATGGTAATAGTATGTCTAGGCAGAATAGCCTTCGACACCTGCTGTAAGCTATTAGACATAAAGGGGGTTGATTTTGCTCACGGCAAGTCGTTTACACATAAACACTGGACTATAATATGCTCATACCATCCAAGCAGGCAAAATACTCAGACTGGGCGGTTGAGATGGAGCCAATGGTCAATGATATTTGCAAAGGCCAGAAATATTCTAGATAGTACCTAAGATTCTGATAGAGATCTACAGAGGATAGAATTAACATAAAAAGAGACGTTCTCGTCAGTCCTCCCCATCCGAGCTTCCCCTACTCATATGTTGATTGTGACGATACGCCGGAGGGTGATGGAACTGATGGGAATCTGTCGCCAATCTGCTGTTCTGCAACTGCCGATGCTTCCTGTAGTATTTTCTCCGTCTCCTCGTTTGAGACATCGGAATCTACGTTGAAGTCTCCGCCTGCTAGCGAGTCCATCATTAGTCCGTTGAGTGTCTGGGTCATTGCGTTCAGCTCGGAATCTGCCTCTGGCATGAATCTTCCAAGGGATGACTTGAGTCCCTTCATGGTTGACATTGCAGGAGCAATTGCTACCATTGCATCTCCTAGGTCGTGTATTGTTGTTAGACGCAACTGTACTTGCTCTAGTGCCATTCTTGCATTTCCTAGCATCCTTGTGACCTTTCGTATCTCAGCTAGTTCGTTTGATAAAACCCTGCTTGTGGTCGCATCGTGTTGCTGCATTGCGGCTACGATTCGCTTGAAAAGCTGTTCATCTCTTTGTCTCAGCTTTGTCAGCATAGAGTCCATCTTCGATATTTGACCCTGTAATTTGTTCACAGCGCCCTCAATTCTGGGTTTGAGTGAGCCCTGTGGTTTTACAGTTTCACGTAATTTTTCGGTTATACCTACAGACTCGGGACGAGTCCAGGTCTTATCGAAGCCGGTCATGCGTGTTAGTTTTAAAGTTAGTTCTTAATTGACGGTGTATATTATCGTCGACTTTAGGCTAAATTTAGCTAACAAGATAAATCTACTACAATTGGTTTGAAGATGTGGCAAGAATTGCAATTTTTGATTCCGGGGTGGGGTCTCTTTCCATAATAAAACCAATTCAAAAAAAGGTCAGGTTGGAGATAATCTATTTTGCCGATCAGGATAGCTACCCCTATGGCACCAAGTCAGCGGGAGAACTTGACAAAATAATCAAGTCAACCATCAAAAAGTTAGAAGAAAAGTTTGAGCCAGACTTGATAGTGGTTGCATCAAACACACCATCACTCTTGCTAGATCCAGAAAAGAATTCGAAAATTTTGGGAGTCTATCCACCGCTAAAGGAGGCTGCAAAAAAGACATCTACAAAATCAATTGCAGTTCTTGCAACCAGATCAGTTGTCAAAAGCAGAAAACTGCAGAGTTATATCAATCATCAAATTCCAAAGGGAATTAGAGTCATCAAGATTAATGCATCGTCGCTTGTAGACCTTGTAGAGTCCGGCAAATTTATCACAGATAAAGAACTTTGCAAGGAAAAGATTGCAGGAGACCTTCAATTGATTAAAAAGAAAAAAGTTGATCTTGCAACCTTGTCTAGCACGCATCTTCCGTTTCTTTTACCAATGATAAAGGAAGTTTTTCCCAATGTAACATTTCTTGATCCAGCAGACTCGGTAGCTGATAAAGTTGCAATGATATTAAAAAACAAGAAATCGAATAAATCCAAGCTAAAGATATTTGCGTCTGGCAACACCAAGATTCTTCAGAAGAGGCTGAAAAAATTAGGAATTAAAAATAAAGTGCAGTCACTCTGAAATAATCTTGGCCTTTCTGTATCCATGGCTGAAGGTTTTGTCATACAGCCTAGAATATTCATAGTGTTTGGGGTTTACTATATCTCCTATAATTATGATCGCAGTCTTTGTAATCTTTTCATCTTGTATTTTTTTTGCAATGTTTTCTAGTGTTCCTGTTATTACCTTTTCATCTTTCCAGCTTGCACGATAGACTGCAGCTACTGGAGTTGATTTTGCATAACCACCCTTGATGGCCTCTTTTACTATATCTGAGATTAGATGAGCACTTAGATAGAATATCAGTGTGGCCTTGTGTTTTGCAAGCTCTGATATCCTCTCCCTTGAGGGAACCTTTGTTCTTGATTCTGCCCTTGTTACGATAATGGTTTGGGTAACTCCCGGCAGGGTAAGCTCACATCCTAGGGCTGCAGCAGATGCCAAAAATGAGGTAATCCCAGGTATCACCTCATACTCTATCCCTTCCTTTCTGAGGTTGTCAGTCTGCTCGCGGATTGCACCATAGATTGAGGGATCGCCATCATGCAACCTCACAACCAGCTTTCCTTCTAATGCGCTGTCTTGCAACACCTTGAAAATCTCCTCTCTTACCATCTTTGCTGCATCGTACAGCTTGGCATTTTTGCATAGTTTGATTATCTCAGATGGGATCAATGACCCAGAGTATACCACAATGTCTGCCTTCTGGATTAGTTTTTTGGCCTTTACCGTTAGCAGTTCCGGGTCGCCTGGACCGCATCCTACAAAGTATACCTTAGGTACCACGCTTTACCACCATGATTGAAAAGTATTTGCTTGTCAGCGTGTCCTTTGTGACCTCACCTAGTGTCAATTTCTTGACAACCTCTTCGTTTGTTCCGACATCCTGGGCTATGGCAAAAAGCGAGCTGTCAGGAAAGCCAGCCTCCTTTAGCAGGGAGATAACCTGATCAAAGTATCTCCCATCCTTTAGAAATATCATGGTATCACAGTTCTTTGCAGTCTCCTTTACCCTAGAAAGGTCGTAGCATGCGGGTATCACTGCAACAGTTTCATCCCCTTCTGCTATGCTTATTCCCACCTTGGAAGCAAACGCAAACATGGACACTATTCCAGGAATTATCGTTATCTTGATCTCCGGATATTTTGATCGTAGTTCACGCTGCAGGTAGATCCATGTACTGTATAATGACGGATCACCCACTGTAAGGTATACAACATTCTTTCCATCCTTTACTTTGTCTGCTATTATGCGTGCATTGTTCTTCCATGTGTTTTCAAGAGTTTCCCTGTCTTTTACCATCGGAAATACTAGATTTTCGATATCTGGCTTTTTAGAGCTGTCAATTAGTGATGATATTATGGAATACGCAATGCTTTCCTTGCCTTCACGCGAGGTTGGACACATTATCACGTCAGCGTTTTGAATGGCTTTGACTGCCTTTACGGTAAGAAGATCGGGATCGCCAGGTCCGCATCCTACACAGGTCAGTTCTGCCATTTGAAGAAAAACGCCACGTTACCTAATTAAAATCTAGATTCGGGTGGCAGAAACTATGGTGACTGGATTTCTTGCAAGCATCATGGTACCAGTAGAGGTCTTGCGGCTCTTGGATATTGTAACTTGGGTGATATCAACTGATGAAAATGAAAGTTTTTCCATGGTTGAAATCACAGAATATAGCGTTTCAATCAAGATTGTACCTATGACGATACGTCCGCCTTGCTTGAGTTTACCTTCGCAGAGCTTTAGTATCTCAGCTGTTTCTCCTCCTGTTCCTCCTATGAAAATAACATCAGCCAATGGAAGGTCAGAAATTTTTTCTAAAGCATTTCCTAAAATTACTGTTACATTTGAGATGCCAAACTTGGCCAAGTTTTTCTTGGTAAGTTCAATTGCCTTTGGGTCAACATCAATTGCAAAAATTTTACCCAAGGGTCCTACTTGATATGCTGCTTCCACAGATACGGATCCACTGCCGCATCCGATATCATATACAATCTGACTGTCACAAAGCCTTCCCTTACTGATTTGGATTACACGCGCCTCTTCTTTTGTGATTGGCACCTCTTCCACTCTTTCAAATAATTCGTCTGGAATGCCTGGAGTTTTGTGTTTCCACATCTACTGCATAAAATTCTATTTCGTATTTAGCACTAACGGTTCTGTTCAGAAATTGGAATTGTGATAATTTCAGCTCTTAACTTGCTTCCATCGGCTTTGTGGATTACTGGCGTTGCGTTACCCAAGTTCCACTACCATTGCTTCAACTGGAAGCCCTTTAGAATGCTAAAACCAACCGCACCCCGTCTTTATTTCAAGACTTCACCATACAGCTGGCTGCATTACTTCAGCCGAGATCGTTTACATTCATCCCCTTAAACCCTCCCCGCCTATTGGATGAAAGAGTTGGCGGATACAAAGCAAAAATAAACTCCATATGCGTAAAAATAGTTGGTAATTTTATCAAACTAAAGATTTACTAGGTCTACAATCCCATCCCCTACAGATTTGGCAGATGATACTAGCTAACGGACTATGATGGAACTGACATCAGCGTGTATGATAGTATTTATCAGAATCCAGCTGAATATGAACATCAGAAAATAGCTTCCGTATCCAGTGGTGGCAAGTTTTCGTTTGTCTGATGGTAACAGTGGCACCCGAAAAGCTTTGGCAATTCCATATGATACTATAAACAATACAATCACTATTCCAAATCCAAGTATCATCCTTTGGGTTACGTCCATCGGGCTTCCGATTATGGCAGAGATGGCTCCGGCCAGTATCCCCAAGCCAATGCGCATCCAAAATACCTTGTCAAGCCCCCTCTTTATCTTTGATTCATCAGTCTCTGTAATTTTTGGTTCCTCGGGGGGAGTGTCCTTTGGTGGATTCTCGCTTGGTTGCGGCTTTTTGCTATCGTCTTTTTTCTTTGTATGTCTGACCAATAAATTTTCAAACTCACTCGGTAGAGCCTGTGTAAATATTTACCGTTAGAGGCAGGCATGAATTATTGGAATTTAGCACAGAATGGTGTGGTTGGCTATGCTTGATGAAGCATGGGAAAGAGTATAATTTTGGATTCTGTTGGGTTAACTATAGATACAAAAAATGATAAATGTTTTTGAGGTCAAGAAAATCTAGTGTATTCCATCAAATCTATCAAACAAGAATACAAACCCGACCAAGAAATGTTGTCCATGATGGAAACATTCAGGGAAATGTCAAACCGTTGCATAAAGATTGGACGGGAGAACAATATTACCACATTACGAAAATTCTCATCGAAATTTTATCATGAACTTGATGAATATCAGATACAGTCAAAATACAAACTTACTGCCATGTCACAAGCATGTAGCCGATTATCCCAGATGAAACGTTCTATCAAAAAAGGAATCAAGACAAGATCGCCATTTATATTAAAGCCATACCTTGTATCATGTTACGGGTTTAAGTTAAACGGCGTACTACTTTCCATTCCAATTGGAAACAGAAAATTTACAAACATTGTTCTCAACCATCACACTGTATCACAACTTGAGGGAGTAGAATGTAGATCATTTACAATAACTCCAACTTCACTCTCAATAGCAGTTAGGAAAAAGGTTGAACCACTAGTTCCAAAAAATGTGATAGGAATCGACCGCAATCTGAGAAATGTAACCATCTCAAATAAGGAGTTTTCCATCATGTATCGTACCGAAAAATTACTTTCAATCAAAGAAAACTCGATGCATGTCAGAGCATCATTTAAGAGATTTGATGTCCGTGTCAAGAACAAATTCTTCTCACAGCGAAGAAACAGACAGTCAAGACGTACTCAGCAATTCTTGCACAAAATCTCAAAAGACATTGTAGGGAGGGCAAAGGAATCAAAAAGCATGATAGTATTCGAGGATCTAAAGGGAATCCGTAAACTCTACAGAAAAGGAAACGGGCAAGGTAACCGTTATCGCAAGAGGCTGAACTCATGGTCTTTCTACGAGTTGCAGAGACAAGTAGAGTACAAGGCAGCGTGGGATGGGATTCCTGTGAGGTACGTAGATCCAAAACGCACAAGCAAGTTGTGTCCAATATGCGGAGAGAGAATCCAAGAGGACCGACAGAACCGAAGAAGATTGTTGTGCATTAATTGTGGCAAGTCAATGGATCGTGACATTGTTGCATCCATGAACATTGCACACAAGGGGCGGACTAGGTTTATCCATCCTAGAGGGCTTCCAGTTGAAGCAATGAAGGGGAACTCGGATACCTTACAGCCGATAATCCTCCTAGTCGATGGAAGCAAGTTGGTCGAGATAAATCCCTCGGTAAGCCGACAGAACCTAATTTTGGATTAACAAAGGAAAATCATGACTCTTGCAGGAATCGAGCTTCATTACTTGGTAAAGGAGATAGCCAGTAAGACAAAGGATTACTATGTCAGCAACATTTACGGTATAACACGCAATAGTCTGCTCTTCAAGTTACATCATCCTGAAAAACCAGACATACTACTCATGTTTTCCACATTTGGCCTCTGGATTACTGGCATAAAGATAAGTCAGATGGAGGAGAACAGGTTGGTAAAGAGGCTCAGAAATGATCTCTTGCGTGCAAAAATCACCGATGTCAAGCAGGTTGGCAGCGAAAGAATAGTACAGATAACTTTCAGCGGTTTTAACCAAGAATTTGTCCTAATTGGAGAGTTTTTTGGTGATGGCAACATCATACTTTGTAACAAAGATCTAAAGATTCTGTCGTTGTTTCATTCAATCGATGTAAGACATAGAAAGCTAGGAGTAGGTTTGACATATGTTCCTCCGCCCTCAAGCGGACTGAATATTTTTCAAGTGACACAAAAAGATCTGGAAGAGACAAGAACAACATCTACTGCTTCCGTAAGGTGGATTGGCAGGACCCTTGGCCTTCCTTCCAAATATGCGGAAGAAATAATGAAAATTTCTGGCGTAGATGGTCAGAGACCTGGAAACACGCTAACTGGTGATGATGTTGCTGCAATATATCAAGCCATGAAAGATACAATTGAAAAAGTTGTAAACGGTGTTCATGACTCCTATATTGTCCGTGATGACAAAGGTGCAGATGTATACCCTATACCGTTAGGTGATTTTTCACAAAGAAATGTATCCAAGGTGTCTAGATTTATGGAAGGCCTTGATTCTTTGTTTTCTGAAAGTCTATTAGAGCAAGGAAAGACGACACGAACCGATACTGCAAGTCAAAAGATAACAGAGCTTGAGCACAAGTTAGAAGAGCAAAGCAAGGCAATTGCCCTAGTCAAGCAGAGATCTGAATCCATATCCAAAGTTGCAAAATCACTGCTAGATTCTGCATCTAGCGGGATCACCTCAATTGATGATTCAAGAGTCATACCGCTACTACAAGGATATAGCTCCTCACTAGTAAGAGAAAGTGGCATATCTATGATAGACGTCAATGGTGATAAGATAAAGATAAACCCGCAGGCGTCAATTCAAGCCATAGCTTCGATCTTGTTTAACGAATCAAAGCGGCAGCTGAAAGCAATTGATACTATAGAAGCAGAGAAGATCAAGACAGAAAAGAATCTTGAGATATTTAGAAAACAGGCAACTATCGCACAAAATTCCATTGTATATGCCATACAGAAGAAGAGAGAATGGTACGAAAGGTACAGGTGGTTCTTTACTACAGATGGCCTTTTGGCAATTGGTGGAAGGGATGTGTCTTCGAATTCTTCAATAATAAGAAAACATCTTGGTAAAAATGACAAGGTCTTTCATGCCGAGATAGTGGGATCGCCATTCTTCATTCTAAAGGATAGCGAGGATGGTATTGCATCTAGCATAACAGAAGTGGCACAGGCTACAGTGTGTTTTAGTAGGGCTTGGAGAGAAGGACTATACGGACTGAATGCATACTGGGTAAGACCCGACCAGATTAAGATGGCTGCGCCAACAGGCCAATTTCTTGCAAAAGGTGCATTTCCAATAGAAGGCACTAGAAATTTTATCCAAGTTTCCAATCTGCAACTTGCTGTCGGGTTATATCAGAAGGGGGACAATTATACAATCATGTGTGGTCCTACCTCTGCAGTAAAGACCCAATGCTTGTTTTATGTAATCATAGAACCAGCCGGAACTGAGATGACAGAACTTGCAAAAAAGATAAGGCTGGAATTTCTAAAACTTGCAGAGAATCAAGAGGTTGTCAAGGCATTCAATATTGATGATTTCATACGTGCACTTCCTGCAGGCAACAGCCACATTGTAGAATCGGGCAGCGGACAAGGATACAGTTGAATCCACATAAGCCTACTTTCGTGGTAGATGCAATGCTTGGAAACTTGGCAAGGAAGCTGCGTCTTCTTGGCTATGACTCCAAGTATGATTCTTCAATTGATGACTCGGATCTGATTAAGATGGCAGAGAAACAAAGGCGTATTATAGTTACAAAGGATGAAAATCTTTCAAAGAATGCCGAAAAAATAGGCATTATGTCTGTACTAATTAGGGGAAATGATGAGATCGAGCAGATTCTTCAGATTGCAACAAAGGTCGGCCTCTCAAATTTTACAATTGATACCAACTCTTCAAGGTGCGTAGATTGCAATGGAAAGCTTGGCTCTATTGATAAGATAAGAATAATGAACAAGGTTCCCTCTGGGATCTATGAAAGACAGGAAAAGTTTTGGATGTGCAGTAATTGCAGGAAAATTTACTGGGAAGGAACCCATTTTGAAAAACTTCAAGAATTTGTGCAGAGATTAAACCAGAGACTGGCATGAGTCCAATGTCTGACAATGATGGAGAATTACTTGTAAGGACAGCGAGGGATATAGTTACAGAATATCTCAAAGCTGGAAAAAGGATAACACTTTCAGATGAAATTAGATCAAGGTTTTCCTTCAGCTCTGGAATATTTGTAACACTAAACAAAGGTGAAGAGCTTAGGGGATGCATTGGTTTTCCTACGCCGGATAGAAAGTTGTACCAATCTCTTTTGGAGACGGCAATAGCATCGGCCACAGAAGATCCCAGATTCCTGCCTGTGACATATGACGAGCTTGACAAGATTACCTTTGAGGTGACTGTTTTGACTCCACCGGAGGTTATTAAAGTGCATGACCCTTCCGAGTATCCGTCTGTAATTAAAGTTGGCAGAGATGGCCTTATAGTGAAATGGGAGTTTGGCTCTGGGCTTTTGCTTCCCCAAGTGCCAGTAGAATATGGATGGAACGAGGAGGAGTTTCTTGCCCATACCTGTCAGAAGGCAGGAGCCCCAAGAGACTGCTGGAAACAAAAAAGCACCATGATCTTAAGATTTGAGGGAATTGTATTCAAGGAGAAAGGTCCTAAAGGCGCTGTATTGCGAGTTGAGCTATAGAATCTTTCCTTCTATTGCGTCAACTAGGATCTCTTGGCCGTCCCTCAAAGATTCATAGTCTTTTTTTTCAGCCACTACTAGTGGAATGTTTGATATAGCACATCCTGATGCAGTAGTGATATCAGCATGCAAGCAAACCATTGCAAGCGGCGCAGACTTGTTGTATTTTAGAGAATAGATGGTATATGCACCTACACTGCTTCCTACACCGTTTGGAAAAACAAGTATCTTGTCTCCTATGAACTTGCCAAAAAGATCATGCTTCTGGTCCCTTACCCTACCTGTCTTTTTATCAATGCCGCCAAGAAAGTTTACTGGCTTTTGTGCACAAAGTACAGTGCCCTTGGCTTTTCCACATACAATTACCTTTACATTCATCTTGTCTCCTCCTCAACAATCTGGTGCAGGCTCTTCAGACTTACACCTACTCCGTTTGATGTTCTCAGATAGTATGCACCTTTTACACTATTTGTTATGACAGCGTCGACATCTTCTTTGTCCACAAGCGGCGTTAGGCATGTACAGCAATCATACAATATTTCTCCGCCTGCCCTAGCTAGTTCTTTATCATAACCCAAGTTTCGAATTTGGCCTTGAACTGCCCTCGGGCAGAAGATCATGCATCGTTTTCTAAATGATCTCCCCTTTAGCTTTGCCACTAAATCAGATATCTCTTCAAGCCCAAGCTGTGGACTGCCAAGGGTGATAATGTCGCCTGATTCAGATGTATTTAGTTCATCTTTAACCTTTGTCATCTCCTTTTGGTCAAAGTCTATCTTCTCCCCTTCTCCCTCACCAAGTGTGAACATGCCGCAGCTTCCAGACGTTCCCATCCCTGCACACAATGACTTGCAGCTGCGTTTATCGAGCCCTTTTGTTCCAGATATGGCAACCGAGCTTTCCGCTTTCTTTCCTGCAAAATATCCTAAGAGCCCATACGCAAGCTCGTCTACTGGCTCAACCTTCATCCTAATGGTAAGTTTTGGATTTCTGCTTTCTTCATCCCGTAGGTCAGAGTGCGGACTCTTGCCTGTAAGTGCGCTTGCAAGAGCACTAAACGAGCTCTCTTTGTTAGTTTTAAGAGAAGAGACCGAATTTGCATAAATGGCCGCATTACTTTCAGCAAAAGAAACCTGAGTACCCTTTTTTGGAAGTTCAAAGATCTCATAGGGAATGCAGGAAAAAGATGGAATCGCCCCCATCCTTTCATATGATTGCCTGATGCTTTGTTGTTTTGTTATAAATTCTTCATCTAGACCAAACTTTGAGACAGAATCAGAATCAAACCCCATCGGGTTTACAGTAGTTTTTATCTTAAATTTGGCATCTTTGCTAAGGTGAGAGAGAAATTCTTCGCCGGCATCCCCTATCGTATTATAATTTACGCCAGATAGGTGTGCCCACTCTACTGGAATTAGTTTGTCAGCGCCAGTTGCTTTTCCTATTGCTACTAGTATTCTGTAAGCAAGTGCAAGGGTCTCATCATGTTTTCCGTCAAGTGCAGCCTCTTCGTCTTTTGTTAGTTCCAATGTTACGTCCTTGTTATAACAGATATAATACTTGTGTGATTGATAAAAGATCAATTGGACAAGATAGGAAAGATTTTGGATGGAATGTTAAGTACCATGGATGCAGTCAAACCACCCAGAATGACTGCATTACGAGAGTTGCGCGAAGCTGAGAACGGGAGCCCCTTGAGTATTCTAATCGGTACTATCCTTTCAGCTAGAACTAGAGATGAAAACACATCAGCGGTAGTTAGAAAGCTGTTTTTAAGATACAAAACGGCTCGTGCTCTAGGTAGAGCAAAGGTTTCAGATGTTGAAAAGATAATCAAGTCTACAGGATTCTATCATGTAAAGGCAAGGCGCATAATAGAAGTAGCTTCAATTATAGATTCCAAGTATGACGGCAAGGTACCCCAAACGCTTGACAAACTAGTTGAGCTTCCAGGAGTAGGAAGAAAGACTGCAAATTGTGTTCTGGTTTATGCCTTTGACAAACCAGCCATACCTGTAGATACTCATGTGCATAGAATTTCAAACAGGTTGGGACTAGTTCAGACAAAGACACCAGAGGATACCGAGATGGAACTTATGAAAAAAATACCAAGAGAACACTGGATTCGGATAAATGACATCTTTGTCATGTATGGTCAAAACATATGCAAACCAATATCTCCAATGTGTAAGATGTGTCAGATAAAGAAAGAGTGTAACTATTACAGAACTAGCGTCTCTTAGTCTTAATCAGAACCCCTATCAGGGCACCGGTAACTCCAACTATGATAAAGGGCATGTAAAAAATCGGGTTTGCTGCAGGATCTCCTGAGACTATATTTATGGTGACACTTCCCGATGATGTAGCTGGAGGATCAGAAACAGAATCTAGACCAGCCACTTTTATATCCCTAACTGTAAATCCCGCCACATCTAGGTTATCGACAAGTACTTTTTGGCCCATTGTTGCAGATAGTCCCCCGTTACTTGAGTGCTGTACTGTCACAATCTGACCCGGGCTCCATCCACCGCTTTTTTCTTGGCGAATCAAAAAGTAGCCTTCTTCTGGAGTGTTTAGTGCTACCCACAACTTATTATCTGGCGGGCTTCCCATTCCAATCTCAAAGAACTTTGCTACTTTTGGATCTTCGTACAATCTAATTATGGCACTACCATTTGGATTTGAGTACGTTAGCTTATTTTCAATAGTTAGCTGCCAATTGGTGACATGTTCATTAGGTAGTTTAATTATGGTAGCGTTATCTCGTACCACGTTAAATGCACCATATGGAATATCTACTGTGTCGTAACGTACGGATTTATTCATTGTTGATTGCTGAGCATATACGGGCAAAAGAGGAAGCATCAGTAAAAGTACAAGTATCACCATACTCCGCATAGGATGACGTGGAAGCCATTTCAATAAAAATCTAGGTTCTGATACAAATTTTGGTATAAAGAGATCTAGTCTACAAATGGGTTATCCCAATTTGCCAGTATCTTGAATACCTCAGGCCTAATCATATATCCTGATGGACTTTGTTTTTCAAGGATCATTGCCCTAAGCTTGGTCCCGCTGAGTTGTTCCTGAAATTCCTGTCCGTGGGGACAGTTTCGTTCACTTGCAAAGGAGAGACATTTTCTACAATAAAAGAATGCGGGATAGAATACAGGTTCTATTCCAATATCTGGATAGTCGTCAAATATTCTTTGAGCAGCAAATGGATCATAGTAGGTTCCTACGCCAGCATGATCACGACCAATTATGATATTAGTACATCCAAAGTTCTTTCGCATGATAGAATGATGGATAGCTTCCTTTGGACCGGCGTATCTCATCTCGGTATGCAAGGTAGCAAGATAGCACCTGTTCTGTGGATAATAATGCTTGATGAGGGTCTCATAAGCAGAAACTATTACGTCGTCCTTGTAGTCACCCGACTTTTTCTTTCCTATGAGAGGATTAACAAAAAGCCCATCATGGGTGTTAAGTGACGCCTTTTGAAGCATCTCGTGAGCAACGTGTGGCACGTTTCTAGTCTGAAAAGCCACTATTGTCTTCCAGCCAGCTCTCTCAAATGCTTCTCTTGTCTCTCTTGGAGTCTTTCTGTATCTTCGAATCGGTGTTTCAGCAGGTCTTTTGGTATAGTCAATCTTTCCTCCAACCAAGAATTCTTTCATGGAGAGGGTCTTTGCCACTCCCGGGTGCTTCTCATCAGTTGTCCCGTAAACTCCCTTTGCTGTAATGTTTTTATCAAAAGTATAGACCTCTTCAACATGCAAGACTGCAAAATTTGTGCCATTAACAGCTAAGGCAACGTCTTTTGCATCTTTCATCTTTGTAGCAGTTTCTTTATCAACATCTAACACAATGGGGATTGTCCAAGGAAGATCATTTGCCAGCCTTCCTTTTTTGATCACGCTGTCAAAATCTTCTTTTAGAAGAAATCCCTCAAGCGGACTGAATATGCCATCAGCGATATTCTCAATATCGCTTGCCAAGTCAGCATTGACTTGCACCGAATATAGATTATCTTGGCTCTTGTTTGTAATTCGGTTTACCAGTCTACCGCCATGTGGTTGTGCAGTACCCATATTGTTTACCTAGTGTATTATTTTCCGTGGTCGGAGTGCAATCCACATTCTTTTTGCGGATCTGTCTCCCACCACCAGCGTCCTGCCCTTAGTGGTTCCCCTGGTTTGATTGCACGCGTACAAGGCTCACACCCAATGCTGGGGTATCCCTTGTTATGAAGCTTGTTGTAGGGTACATTATTTTTTTTGATGTAATCCCAAGTTTGGTCCCATGTCCACTCGATTATAGGGTTTATCTTGATGATGCCAATATGTTGTGAGTCAATCTCAATTTTTTGTGCGCTAGACCTAACTTCGGTCTGGTCGGCCCGCAGTCCGGTAATCCATCCATCCAGTGTTGAAAGCATCTTTTTGAGAGGGTGCACCTTTCTAATGCCGCAGCATAATTTACGATTTCCCATGCTTTGATAAAACAGGTTCATTCCGTTTACACGAACCATTTGTTCAACCTCGCTAGAATCCGGAAACATTACTTCGATGTTTGTATTGTACTTGTTTCTTATCTCATCCATGACATCGTATGTTTCTTGGTTTAATCTGCCGGTGTCAAGCGTAAAGACCCTAGCTTTTGAGTTTATTTTCATCAGCATATCAATTACAACGACATCCTCTGCTCCAAAGCTTGATGCTATAGCTAGCCTTGGATGAAGGTTGTCTGATGCCCATTTGAGAACCTCTTGTGGGGTCGTTAGTTTGTTGTTTAACTGCTGTATCTGCGCTGCAGTAAAGATATGCATGAGAAAAGACGCTAATTTTGGTCATATAATTATTTAGGTTGAGATCCCATTCTAGAATTATAAATGAGTCAAGACATTGAAAACAAAATGAGTGAGAAAACGGTACTAGTTGTCTTTCCTTCTGTTTTTTCATTGAATAAGATGAATGATTTGAAAGAGAGTATTACAAATATTCTGAAAATCAAAAAACAAAGTTTTGCTTGCATACGAAATAATGAATCTTTGATTGTGATAGAGGCCAGTGACCCTGTTCTTGTTTCTGTGGCAATCGGATCATTATTTGGGATTGAGCGCATTGCTATTGCAAAAGAAGTTGAGAATGGCTTTGAAACAGTTCTTGGAACAATTACAAGTACAAGTATGAATTTATTATTGAAGGGAGACAAATTTTACATCAAGGTCGGTGGCAAGTCTCCAGATTATTTGGCAAAGGATCTGGAAGTCACAGCCACTGCTACTTTGATTGAAAAATCCATAGACCTTGGAGTAAAAGCTGGCTCAGAAATAAATCATAACAAATTGTTTTACACTCATCTTACAAAAACTCATGCCTATGTATGCATCTTTGTTGACAAGGGACTTGGTGGCATTCCCTATAATTCACAGAAGGAGAACATACTGTGTTTCATATTTGATGATCTATCTGCGATTGCGTGTTTGCAATGCATCAAGATGGGCTTTGATGTAAAAATAGTGGTAGGCTATTCAAACGATTCTGACCTTCTCAAGATGGCCAAAATGCTAAACAGGATATTGCTGTCAGTTGTTCATGAAAAAATCACACTGTACTTCTGTAAAATACCCCAAATCCCGGATACCTTGACAAAAAATCTGCTAATTACTTGTCTTATATCATCTATTGCCAAATCCAAAAAAATCAAACGTGTGGCGTTGCCAATTTTGCCCTTTTTGCTGCCTACGTGGTTTATAGAAGATAATACTAGAATTGTTTTTGAGAAAGGTCTCATACCATGGCTTCCGCTTTCTGGGATGGATGCCAGTATTATTGAAAACTCAAAACAGATAGGATTAGAGAGATATCTCACAAATTTAGAGAGTTTAGCTAAACTGAAATTCCTCAAAAAGAACATCTCAAAAAAGAAAATTCAGAGCAAGGCCAATACCATCTTAAAAAGTTTCAAGTCAGTCTCCTTTACTGTAGGTCCAAAAAACGTCTACGATATGATTGATTCTCTGAGAACCAATCATTGAGAATTTAAGTGGGGATAATCTAAATCGCATCCATGAAAAAGATAGGCGGATTCATCAACCCCTGGGGAAACGGTCATTACACCAGAATGATGGCTCTAGACGATTCAATTCGTCAAAACATAGACGATGAGTTTGAGATTCATTATTCAAGCGGTGGAGAAATTTATCATAAACTTCTCAAGAAATTTCCTGCAAATAAGGAAAACCTCCATAACATAACAATTCCCACACCGGTTGACGGCAAATGCGGTCCAAGTGTCACTTTATCATTATTCAACTTTCTTCTTCCTGTAAGAGGAAGGCCTCCTCTTGTTTCAGTTATGGCCCGCTACCTGATGGAGGAGGGAAAACTGTACGATGAAGAAAAATTCGATCTAGTAATCAATGATGGCGATATTGGCTCAAACGTAGTAGCAGAAAAACGGGGTATCAAGTCTATATTTGTTACAAACCAATTTAGGCCACGTCTATGGAAATCAAGGTCCTTTCTTTATCCTGGCCTTGTATACATCTCAAAGCACATGGCAAAAGCATCTAAGATAATTGTTGCTGACTCTCCCCCCCCTTATACCATATGTGAATACAACCTAAACTTCCCTGACAGCTTAAAGGAGAAGGTAACATATGTAGGGCATTTTTCAAACGGAAAGGTAACAAGTCACGGTCCAAAGTCTGACTTGGAACGCCTAATTGAAGATGTTGAGAGTTTTGGATACTGGATGATAACGGGTAACAAGTCAACAAATGATGCAACATCTAGAAAATATGAAAAAATCTTTCACACCGCAGAGATGAGTAAAGAGAGAAGAATTGTATCACATGCTACAAACGATCCTTCGTTGGACAAAGTTCTAGGTAAGGACGGTAAGACATATTCAATTTCCGGTGCCTTTGAGAAGCGTATAGATTGGATCCAGATAGATGTGGGCTTTCTTTCTGAACAACAAAAAGACACTGTCTTGAATTTATGTAAGTATGCAGTGATAAATGGTTCTCATACAGCCATGGGAGAGATATTGGGTGCAAAAGCAAAACCAATCATAGGAATACCAGTTTATGACGAACATACAAACCAGATAAAATGGGCAGAGGAAAGAAAGATGGGCATTCTTTCCAATAGTACCAAGAAAACTGCAAGGGCAGTCTCAAAAATACATAATGACTACAACATATATCAAGAAAAGTTAGCAGAGTTTTCGAAGAATTATGATAGAAATGGTACTCATAAAACTGCAAAGATTATCTCAGAGATGCTTGATAATTAGAGAACCAACTAGAAAGAATTATAATTTTTGAAAGAGGATTTCAAATTCTGGTACGCGGCATTTTTTGATGGGCGAACTGACCAAATTGGGATGAAGACACAGACCGCGTACCAGACTTGGCAAAAGCTTTTATGGATAACTCTTATGATCGCCGTCATTGACTGAGTGTCCCGAGTGCGCAGCCAAACAAGTTCAAGTAGAAATGAAATTTGATCCCAACACAAAGCATTTCATTTGTAAAAAATGCGGTTTATTTGCAACTAGAGAACAGATAAGCGATATTAAATACAGATTAAATAAACGCGAGAAAACGCGAGAAGACAAGCATGATGAATATCGTGACTGGTGGCAATCAAGCAAGAAAGACAAGCAAGGTTAGCTAGAGAGGAGACAAAAAGTGAGTAAAGAGATTCCAAAGTGGGCACAAGATGAGATAAAAAATGCAAAATTTGGCAAGCCAGAGACACTTACAAGAACGGGCTACATACTAGAGATATATGACAAGGAGATGAAGATAGACACTCAGATTTATGAGGCTCTAGAAGACGGAAGAAAGATTATTGAGGGAATGAATTTACCAAAAAAGATCAAACCTGCAGGCCTTATGAAGGGAGTAGTCTATGAATTCACAATAAATGCATCCAAGGCCCCCTTGAGCAAGAAACTCGTTGAATTTCTCAAAAAAGAGATGGATGTAGACATGGATGCAATATATCAATTTGAACTTGCCAATCTTGAGTTGATGGATGTAGATTCCGAGTCGTCAGAACCTGCTGACTCGGAAGAAGAATAGGTAGAATTTGCACTAGTTTGCTTTTGACCTTCTAAAAATTTCTCCTACTACTGGGTTTATCAAATATGGCAAGGTATGTTTGATCCAGACAGCTATCCTTGCAATCTGAGGCGTTACAATCTCAAGTCGTGGTGAAGAAGCTCCTCTAACAACTGCCTTTGCAACTGTATGAGGGCTAAGGGCTATGGGATACTTTGGCATCTTGTTAAATGAATGGTGTTCAAAAAAGTTGGTTTTGACCGTTATTGGACTGACAACTGTTACCCCTACACCAGTTCCTTTTAGTTCATGATACAGCGACTCTGAAAAGCCCAGCATTGCAAACTTGGAGGCGCAATAACCTGCCATCGCTGGAATTCCAAAACTTGCGCCAAGAGATGCTACATTTACAATATGTCCAGATTTTTGCTCTAACATTTTTGGCAGAAAAGCCTTTGTGCAGTATATCATTCCAAGGTAATTGGTTGCCATCTGAGATTCAATGTCTTCTACTTTTAATGCATCAAAATTTCCATAGATTCCAAATCCCGCGTTATTTACAAGTACATCAACTGTACCAAATTTTTCTAGTACCTGATTACTCATTTGATTTACTAGCTCCTTTCTAGATACATCACAGACACATGGAAGAACTTTGGTTTGATACTTTGAGAGCTCTTCTGCTACTTCATCAAGCTTCTTCCTATTTCTTGAAACTAACACAATGGAAGCATGTAATTTAGCAAATTCCAGCGCAGATTCTCTGCCAATGCCACTTGATGCTCCAGTTATTACAATTACTTTTTCAGAGTAATCCAACAAAGAAAAGGTACCATGATGAAAATATAGTGCTTTCTAATCCATCTTTTCACCCTCTAAACCCACCAATACATATGGTTTCTCCATACAGCAGTAAAGTCATTAATTCTAAATCATCTAGACTTGATTTATCAGTAGAACCTAGTTTTCGATCAAATTTGGTTTGTCTACTCTTTATCTCTATACAATTTCACAGATCGTGCTATTACATTTACATAAATCAAATACACTACAAATGATATTAATTGGGCTATAGCGGATGAAACATCGCCTCATAGTTACTGGCCAATAGATAAATTGAATCAAAAGATTATGTTGATTAAAAAGGCAGTAAATCTTGTTTTTGTAGACACAAATAAGAATAAAATCATATCCAAAACAAGATTTTTCTACCATAGTAACGTTCTAGACGTAATGGTAAGACTAAGTGATCTGAGAGTTTGCAAAAACTGTCATATGGTATATTTCAGGACCCCCTCGGAAAGATGTGCACATTGCAACGCATCAACACAACAAGAAGAAGTAAAATTCGATTAGATGATCTTCTCAAGAATTTCTAAATTCGATTTTTCTAGGACGATCTTACATGCTAGTAATAGTAATATGTGTAATTTACCAATAGCGGTAAAATTTGAACATTTGGTAAAAAATAACACAATGAAATCAAATACAAAGAAATTATTTTCTCAGATATTAAATTTGATGTAATTCTTTTGCAATCCAAATCAAATTTTTAATCTTATAACAGTATATCATCTTATATTCTGAACAGCATGACTCGATAATAGTTATGATAGAAACTGTAGTCCTTGGAACAATTTTTGGACTGTGTGGACTTCTAACATGGGCAGCTATGAAGAAGTATAATTCAAGGATTGAACGGAGATTAAACGAAATTGACGCTCACACTAATCTAGTAGCAGAAAGAAAGTCCAGAAAATAAATCATGTTTAGGCCATTAATCAGAAATATGGAAGTTATCAACAATCGAAAACTACCCGCTAGTCCGTAACGGTTGTGTAAATTCTATGAAAACTGTCACTTATTATGTTGTTACAAACAGGCGACTGGTGGCTTTCATGATAGTAGGTAGTGGAATACTCCTTGGCGTATAGTTAGATGATTCGATGATTAGCGGTTTTGGCAATTATTTTGATAAACTGCAATGTGAGAAAATAGCATTCCCAGATGTCAAGATAAAATGCAATAACTTGCGAGGTGCAGCCGTTGAATGGCTCTATTATGCCGGCCATTAGCGGTTTTCTATCGTTTGTATTTTTTGCACGACGGTTAGTTTGGAATTAAATTCTTAATTGCATACTTTAGGACTTTTTATTTTCCCCAGCTTCTTTTCCTATACTATGATTCTGTAGATTTCTATTCTTTCTTACCATAAAGGCATATCCAAACGATATAGATACTATGCCTACAGCCAGGACAGGTCCTGCCCACACTGGCAGCATATCCACGTTTGTAATTGTTCCATAGGATTCAAGAGATGCTACTGATACAGCCGCACCACTCAGAGCATAAGCCATGTATCTGAATCCCTTTGTGTTGAATATCTTAGCAAATGCAGAGCGAAGCAAGAGGCTGTCTAAGGTATCAACAGGAATCATGCCAAGTGCAAAGAATCCCGAGAGGATTAATGCGGTTTGGATTCCAGTTGTTGCCGATGCAACAGCAGATAGAGTAATTGCTGAAATTTGTGTAGCGGTATCAAAGCCTAAACCAAAAACTAAACCAGTAACAAGAGCAGACCCTCCGGGACCAAGTACACCAGTTCTCGTTAGAATTTTTGTTGCAAGTATTGCAGAACCACTCTTGCCCCACTTCTTTATAGCATAGATATTGATTCCACCTATTACTCCTAGTGCAACTGCTCCTACTACACCGCCCCAGAACTGGAGATTTCCCGTATTAGTAACACTACCAACTACATAAATTATGAAGATCATTTCTGCTAGTACAGAAATCATATGGCCAGAACTGAAGCTCGCACCTACCAATCTAGATTTAGTTGAAGCATTATGCAATCTTACTAGATTATCAATTGCGGTGATATGATCAATATCCAGTCCATGTCTCATTCCTAGTACCAGCATGGTCGGTATTGACAACAATATGAAAGCCCAAGAGATGTCAACCATGACAATTGCCTCTATACGAACAGCTTGTGATTATTACTAGATTTGATAAGGATAATATTATTTGCACGAGAATGATGTCTAATCTTTGTATAAAAATATGCCTTGAAAAAACGTAAACTACAAATCTCTCATGCAAACCCAAACGTAAACTGCAAAAGATTGTACAATACTATCAGAGAGCATCATTTACTTCACAATAAGGAACTATAGGAAAAAGGATGTTTTCAAAGAATTAAAACTGCAGCGGCAAAAACGGTAGTCCATCTACCTCTAGAATCTCCTACTGCACTCTGGGTAATATTCCTCGTTTTGTATATCTGCCCAGACACTTTCCATTGTTGCCTTTTCTCGTCCCAATTTTTGTCTACATCAAATGGTATTCCAAGAGACGAGGCTAGCATCTGCGCTGCAATATCCTCCGCGTAATCACCGGCTTCCTTTTCTGTTTGCCCAAAAGAATGATATTCAGATAGATATCCCCATTTTTTTCTGTCAGCAGGTTCCGCTAATCCCACTGAGGCCGCCATCAATCGGTGTGGCTCGTTAGATTGTTGTCGTGCGTATATTACAAATTGGACGCTACCGGGGCATATAAGTTTCAATCCTTCTTGGCGTGAAATTATTTTTGCCTCGGGTGGGAATATGCTTGAGATTAGTACCAAATTTGTATTTGGAATACCTGCATCTCTTAAAGCATATTCAAAACTTGTTAGTTGATCTTGATGTACTCCCTTTCCTTTAGTAAGAAATAATTTTTTTGGAACTAAATCAAGCATGACATTCCAGTTTATTCAATGATAATTATTTAAAAATTGGTCTCAGATGCGTAGATTACGTTTTATTGGGAACAAGTAAATTAGCTGAAAATCTAAAAAAGTTGGTTACAATTCAGTAGTAATGATGATCCGGTCTTTGCATTTTGCCTAGTTTATCAAAATGATCGTGAGGTTTGTTACCTCTTGCATGCGAGTGCGTAGTACCGTCTCCATGAGTATGTGTATTCATTACAGGCTGCCTCATGATTACCTCATCTACACGTAGGAGTAACGCTGCAGCTTCAGAAGCTGTCTTGATTACTTGCTCTTTTACTACTAGAGGTTCTATTATTTTTTGAGAATACATTTCTTTTACCTTTCTCTCTGCTGCGTCTACACCATACCATGAGTGAACTTTGCCATTATTGTGTTCGGCATTTTTGTTTCTTATCTGAACAAGTGTATCTACTGCATTCATTCCGGAATTTCTTGCTATGGTTAATGGAATCTCCTCAAGTGCTTCGGCAAAGCTGGTAATCACGATTTGTTGTTTATCTTCTAATGATAGTGATCTTTTTCGCAACTCATGTGCAATAATTGCCTCGGTTGACCCTCCGCCTGCCACCACTGATGGCTTCATAAAAAAGTCTTTTAGTACTACTATGGCATCAAGTACTGTGCGATGATACTCGTCTAGTAATCGTTTAGAATTTGCTCGCAACAATATGGTAACGGATTTTGGGTTTTTGCATCCCTCTACAAATACAATCTTATCGTCACCCACAAATTTTTCGTAAACCTTAGCTGCAAAACCTACATATTTTTTGGTAATATTATCAAGATCATTTGTTATTATAGCGCCCGTGGCTTTCCCTAGCCAATGAAGGTCATTTTCCTTCACCCTACGAACAGATATTATGTTTGCCCTTGATAGGTAATGCTGAGCCAAGGGACTAATTCCCTTTTGGCAGATCACTACATTTGCTCCTGAGTCGATTATCTTCCGAGTCTTTTCCTTTACATCTTTATTTTCAGTTGAAATGTATTCCTGCATTTCCTCTGGAGAATTGATTATGATTTCTGCATCAGCCTTGGTTCTTTCATTGTCAATTTCTTTATTGATTAACAGAATTTTTGCGTTATTCATCATCTTCGGCATTGAAAAATTATCGATTGTCTTGTCTATTACTATACCCATTACCAGCTGAATATCAGAAGTATTTCCTAGCTTTTCTTCTATCTTGATGTCATATATCTCAATCTTTCTGTTTACAAAATCTGCAACTGTACAAAACGCATTGGTGACCAGTTCTGCTACCGACTTGCCATCACATAGAGTGGAAATAGCTTTTGAATTCAGACACGTTTCAGCTAATTTGAACATTGCTTCTTTATCTTTATGGCTTGATGATTTTGCCACTGATTTCACAATATCCAGTGACATTTCAGCAGCTTTTCTGTATCCTGCCTCAATTGTTGAAGGGGATATTCCTAAATCTAACATTTTTTCTGCCTTTTCAAGAAGAGAGCCTGCCAGAACAACCACAGATATTGTACCATCTCCGACCTCATTGTCAACTGAATTTGAGGCATCTATCATGACCTTAGCGGCTGGGTGCTCAACGTCAAGCTTGCGCAAGATGGTGGAGCCGTTCTTACTTAAGGTAACTTCTCCCAGAAGATCAATGTACATTTTTTCAAATCCTCTAGGTCCAAAGGATGTCTTGATGAGATCAGCGATTAGTTTTCCAGCAAGTAAGTTATATTTCCGAGTCTCTTTGCCTAAAGAAAATTCAGTTCCCTCGCCAAGTAAATTTCCGCTAGAACTCATGTAAATATAATATATTTAGTAATTATAAAACTTCTGATCACGTTATCTTGAGAATTTCACTACATGAAGATTGTTTAGACTTGCTTCTTTTGAATCATAGGCTCTATTTTGGCATATGACCTCAAAATACCAATTATGGATTCTGTGAGTGCAATGATCTCAGAAACTGAATTTGAAAGCATACGCACAATTATTCCACATTTATGAGGTAGGATTGAGCAACCTGCCAATAGGGACGATTTTTGTGTTAGTTGATTGATCTCCTCTGCAACCTTTTCTGTTGTGACAGTGCTTCCAATAATGTAAAGTGTTGAAAATACATCTTTTCCTCCAAATACCGATTCAAGATTCGGTTTGCCTAGACGATCCAGATTCATTACATCAGTAAAGAGAATTTGCCCATTTCTATGGGCATAAGTGCGAAGAAAACAAAGATCAAAATCATACTTTTCTCCTGATGCTAGCCGACCAGCTGATATAATTTCGGAATATATCAGCACAGCATTTTCCTCAACTTCTAGATTTACCTCTTGATAAAATCGCGATGATTTGAATGGGATGATCTGATGTGGAACAAACTCCAGATAACTCCTTTCCTCACTATGTATATCGATGTATTGAGAAGCGTAACCCTTTTCCATCTTGTAAATTTTAGTGGCTGATTGATTCGTTATTCTTGTAGTAGAGTCTTTACCCAGTGTGATATCGATTTTCTGCTCATCACCTTCTAGAATGCCTCCAGAGGAAGACATCATGTAAATGTGTGCTAGGCGTGGATAATTTGGGTCTGGGTATATAGCTTTTTGGATCAAAAATGGAGCCTTTGATGTCAGTGATTTGATATATGTCTTTGAATTTTTATCTAATTGGAGTTCTATCTTTATTGCACCGTTCTGGCCTATCATCTTGATTTCCTTGTTAGCAAAGTTTTTGAATATACTTGGAACGTGCGAGTTCATCTAACTTTATCCTTTTTTACTATTGGTTTTTTGTCAAAGAGTATAGATTTGATTATATTTTCTGCAACAAGGTCTATGCCTTTACCAGTTTGACAGTTGACAAACACAAAGGGCTTTTCTTTCCTGATCTTTTTTGCATCTTTTTCCATAATAGCAAGATCTGCACCCACATGCGGTGCTAAATCAATCTTATTGATTACAAGCAAATCACTACTTTCTATTCCCAACCCTCCTTTCCTTGGATACTTATCGCCACCCGCTACGTCTATTATGTAAATGAAATAGTCTGCCAAGGAAGGACTGAACGTAGTCATGACATTATCACCTCCACTTTCAATGATTATCAAATCAAGAGTGGGATCTTTCTTTTCTATTTCGTCAATGACTGCCAGGTTTATTGTAGGATCTTCACGTATTGCAGTGTGTGGACAACCACCAGTAGCTATTCCTATAATCATGTTTTCAGGCATGACTTTTAGTTCTGTGGATAGCACACGTTGCATTCGTTCAGCATCTTCTTTTGATATGACATCATTTGATATTATGCAGCATCTGTAGCCCTTTTCTGTTAATACTGGTATCACTCTTTCAATCAGACGTGTTTTTCCAGACCCTACAGGACCTCCTATCCCGACCTTTGCTATTTTTTTATTTGACATCAAAATCACATCAAAACCTATGTTATGAACATCTTGGAACTATCATGTTCATGAACCATTTGGAGTATATCTGTTAGCGGTGTTAGCTGCCACAGATTGTCTAGTGGTTCTTTCTTGATATTTTTTGAGATGTCATTAATCTTGTCTGAAAGTGATGTGAGAATTTTCTGCCCACTGATGTGCTCAATTATTCCCAATCTGATTGCTGCAGCAACAATACTTTGGCTAAATGAATAAAGCAGCATTCTAATGCCACTTTCTTGCGGAATTTCAAGCAGAGCACATGTTATACCTAAACAGACAGGATATGTTCCAGCGGTTTGATTTAATGAAATTTTTTTTTGAAATCGTTTAGCAATCATATTTCCTTCTTTATCATGTGACATTTGAATTACGCAATTCAATATTTGTGAGCCAGATCTGACAGAAGAACTTCTTACTTCTGCTATTAGTCTCATTGAGTATAGTTTGTTATCTGCTTCAACCAGCTCTTCAATGTTCTTGTTCCTTACAGCATCTCGTGCTATCAGAAAAACCATGCAATCGCATGGTACTAGTTGAAATTCAATTTGTTGTTCGATGAAATTCAAGACATCATTGTAATTTTTGATCTTTTGATGCTTTACATAGGATTCCAAGCCATTTGATAATCCAAACATGCCTGATGGAAAAAAAGAATCTGCCAATTGCATTAAAAAGAATTCATGATCAGTGTTCATGCATATACATTCCATGTTGAGGTTGAAAAATCTGTTCTTCTACCTTAAATTCCAAGTCGCCTGTAATACTAGCCAAAAGTTTTTTGAATACATCTACTTCAGAATCTGCCTGTATTGGAAAGGAGAGAACATTATCGTTTATTGCAATTGGTTTGTGCCTGTTTCCTACTATATGACCAACAGAAAGCAAAGCAGTGGTATCATCACGCAACCTCTTTATATTTATAGAAAGTACTTTTTCAGGCAGTTGTTCAATTATGATGAATCTTTCTTGGTCTGATAATACAACATCACCGTGATAAAGCCTAGAGTCAAGCACGAAACCAACATCTGTTCCAGCACTAGTTTTTTTCCTAATTCGGCCTCTTTCCAGTTCAAGACGCGAAACTAGTATCTTTTCACATTTTTGTTGATGTTCCATTACTTTGAATTTACTCATCAATTCTCCATCACGGAAAATATTTCCTATTATCGATGTAATGATTAGCATGATGATCTAGATCTTACAGTAAAATTATATTTTTTGATCAGGAATATAGCAATCTATTATAAATAATAAATACAGGAAGTGATGATAGATACAGATATGATGCTTACTCCACGCGAAATAGATAAGCTCTATATTTTTATGACCGCAGAAGTTGCAAGAAGAAGAAAGGCAAGAGGATTGAAGCTTAATTATGTAGAAGCCTTGGCACTCATTTCTGATCATATAGTAGAAGGAGCAAGAGATGGTAAATCCGTATCAGAATTAATGAGTTCTGGTAGGAGAGTTTTGACAAGAGATGATGTTTTGCCAGGAGTGCCCGAGCTAATCAAGACGGTACAGACAGAAGCAACGTTTGAAGATGGAACCAAGCTTGTTACCGTTCATGATCCTATCGTGTAGGCATGATTCCTGGAGAATATTTCATAAATGACCTTCCCATTATTGCAAATAAAGGAAGAAAGACCGTAAAGCTCACAGTTAGTAATTCTGGAGACAGACCAATACAGGTAGGCTCTCATACACATTTTTTTGAAATCAACAAGGCTCTAGTTTTTCCAAGAGCAAAAGCTTATGGTTTTCACTTGAATATTCCAGCCGGGACATCGGTGAGGTTTGAGCCTGGTGATACAAAAGAGGTAGAGCTTACAGAATATGGCGGACAAAAAATTGTATATGGATTCAATGGTCTTGTTAACGGCAAGCTTTCCACTAGAAAACAATTTGCAATTAAAAAAGCGCGAAAACTAGGATTCAAGGATAGTGATCAAACCTGACATTGGCAATTCCAAGAAAGCAATATGTTGACCTTTATGGTCCTACAAAGGGAGACAGGATCAGATTAGCAGATACTGATCTCATAATTGAGATTGAAAAAGATTTTCAGGCTTATGGAGACGAGATAGTTTTTGGTGGAGGTAAAAGTGCAAGAGATGGAATGGGTCAAGCAAGTGGAGTTACAAGGAGAAATTCTCTTGATTTGGTCATAACAAACGCAATTATCATGGATCCTATTCTTGGAATCATCAAGGCAGACATTGGTATCAAAGATGGATTAGTTGCAGGTATAGGAAAAGCAGGTAATCCAAACATCATGGATGGTGTAGATATGACAATATCTGCAAACACGGAAGTAATTGCAGGCGAGCATACCATATGCACTCCTGGAATAATTGATACCCACATTCATTTCATTTCGCCTCAACAAGCAATAGAGGCAATCTGTAGTGGTACGACAACCATGATTGGAGGTGGAACAGGACCTGCCGATGGTACCAAGGCAACAACATGTACACCTGGTCCATGGAACATACATAGAATGCTAGAATCTCTTGATGTACTTCCTTTAAACTTTGGATTGCTTGGAAAAGGAAACGATTCCAAGGAACCTGCACTGATGGAACAAATTGCCGCAGGAGCATGTGGTTTAAAATTACACGAGGACTGGGGTTCTACACCAGCTACTATTGACGCTGCACTATGTATTGCTGACAAAACAGATACCCAAGTGGCAATACATACAGATACGTTGAATGAATGTGGCTTTGTTGATGACACAATCAAGGCAATAGGCGGAAGAACAATTCATACGTATCATACTGAAGGAGCCGGAGGCGGTCATGCACCAGATATTATGAAAATAGCTGGTGAAAAAAACATACTTCCCTCCTCTACTAATCCAACAAGACCATTTACAGTCAATACATTAGAGGAACATCTTGATATGATGATGGTGTGCCACCATCTAAACCCCTCTGTAAAAGAGGATGTGGCCTTTGCAGAATCTAGGATTAGAGGAGAAACAATCGCTGCAGAGGATGTACTGCATGATATTGGTGCTCTTAGCATGTATTCGTCTGATAGCCAGGCAATGGGAAGAGTTGGTGAAGTAAGTATCAGATTGTGGCAGACTGCCGATAAAATGAAGAAGATGTTTGGTCGTCTAACAGAAGAAATAGGAGATAATGACAACGTACGCATTAAAAGATATCTTGCAAAGATTACCATTAACCCAGCAATAACACATGGAATTTCTAGTTACGTAGGTTCTCTGGAAGCAGGCAAGCTGGCTGATATTGTGATGTGGTCACCTGAATTTTTTGGTGTAAAGCCTAAACTTGTAATAAAGGGCGGATTTGTGGCCTATTCTTTGATGGGTGACCCCAATGCGTCAATTCCCACCCCAGAGCCAGTATATTATCGTCCCATGTTTGGTGCATTTGGACAGGCAACGTATTCTACTTCAGTGACTTTTACTTCAAAATTAGCAATACGAAATGGTTTAGCAAAAAAATTAGGATTGAAAAAGAGATTATTCCCAGTAAAAAATTGCAGAAGGATAAGCAAGAAAGATATGGTTTACAACAATTTGTTACCGAAAATAGAGATCGATCCTGAAACTTACAAGGTTTTGGTTGATGAAAAATTAGCTACTACAGAAGCAGCAAAAGAACTCTCGATGGCAAGACTGTATCATCTATTCTAGTTCGACAATCGAAAATCAATATATTTTTATATATTTACTAAGTATTAATAATATGTCACCAGTCAAGACACGAGGAGAAGTTGAAAAAGCTTCAAAGAAAGCGGTAGAGTCACTATACGGAACTGAGATACAAGATTTCAAGATAAGAGAACTCTTCCCTTTGCCAGAAAAAGGTCCACAAGACTCTTGGGATGCACAAGTGACTTTCCTTTTAAATAAGCTGAAATACACCGTGGATTTGGTTATTCAAATGAAAGATGGCCAAATTACCAATGCAAGACTGATTGATACAATGGCTCCTTTGTAGACTCGTTGTAACCAAATTTTTTAATTATTTTTTTAGCTCTAACTTGTACAGAAGATTAACTCGATTTTATTTAAATACTAAAAGATTTTTAACATAATCTTTCAGATCAGTTTTCATGCCTAGCCAAGGATATGCCACCATAGGATTAAAGCCAGCAATCATAGCTAAATTGCAAGCTGCAACCGATGAATATTATCCAGGAATGTTTCTTCCAAGCGCTCTGATAATAATGATGAATGAAGTAAAGCGACAATACTATACGGTGGGAATGCATAACATCAAGATAGACTTTTCTGGAAGATATACATCCTTAACAGTCAGATCTGATGTCAAGTACTGGTTTGAAGAGAACTATAAGATTTTAAAAGAAAAATATGAGAAAAAATATAGGGCAAACAATTTCACTAAATTTGCAAGTATTTTCATGTTGAATATGTTTGAATCCAAAGCAGATTCTAGAAACAACGTTATCAATTTAAAAGAGTCAGACTTTGCTTGGCTCAAGTCAGAATATGACCAAAGGAAGAAGGACTATGAAACTAAATATGGTGTAAAGACATTTGAACATTTTTCAGATGTCTTTCTTAAAGATCTACTAGAGAGGATAAACTCGGCAAAAAAGATACTTACATTATAGCGATTATAGGTTTGGTACTCTTGAGTGTTTAGAGATTAGTTTGATAGAGAAGCAATGTTAAGAGGATTCGGTTTACCTAGTCCTGCTTTAGTCAAAAGTCGGAAGATCAAGGATATATCTGATTTTGTTACATTTTGTACGTTTGTTGCACCTCCCTTGTGTTTCAGATCATTTATGAAGTCAAATATTTCATCTACTGTAACAGGTTCATTGTCAAGCCCCAATTCCCCGTTTACAGCATTGTATGTTGCAATGTAATAGCTTAGTACTGATGTTTTGCACAAAAATTCTTCAGTTTTTGTATCAGACTCAACACCTGTTCTCTCCATAGTTTTAGATAGATCCTTCAAAAATGATTTAAAGATTAGGGTAAAAAATGTAAACTACTGATTCAAAGCAGAAAAATGATACGTAATCTACATTTTACTTAGAAGTTGTTGTAAATATTGCATATTTAAATAAAAAGATAGAATGAAAGAAAAGAAATTAATAAATAGATTTATTAATTAAGAAAAATTGTGAAAATCAAAAACATTCCACTCAAGCTAATAGATATTGCGGATGAAAATGTTAGAAAGGATCATCCCTTTGGCGAAGATGTAAGAGACCAACTTATCAAAGATCATCTGTCAAAATTTGATTTACTACAGCCAGTGGTTGTTAGGTTTGATAATATAAGCAAGAGATACAAGCTTTTGATTGGGCGTAGAAGATTTCTTTCATTGAGTGCAAAGGGTTCAAGAGAAATACCAGCAGTAGTAACAGAACTTGAAGGTGCAGAAGCAGAAGCGGCATCTTTGTTTGAAAATTTGATTAGAAAGGATCTTTCTCCACTTGAGAAAGCAAAAATGGTAAAGAAGCTTGTCGATTCCACAGAATCCGGCATTACCGGAGTGTCCAAGAAATACGGTCTTTCAAAAAGTACAGTCAGCGAATGGTTGAGCATATTGACGCTTGCAGAACCCCTACAACAAGCCATAGAAGGTGGTGAGATTACCTTATACGAAGCCATACAAATTGCAAGAAAACCAAAATCAGTTCAAGAAAAGTTGGTAAATGCAGTATCTGATGGAAGGCTGCAAGAAGTAATGTTGAAAACAGGAGTAAAACGTGGTGCACCAAAAGGACTTTTGACCGTACGCCTAGTTTTCAATCCAAAGAAGAAATTCGACAAGAAATTATGGGACGAATTAAACGAAAAGGCGTCTCAAAATGGATTAGAAGTTACAGACTATGTTAAAAATCTTCTTGTAAAACACCTTAACTAGTTCGACAATCGAACTATCTCACAAACTACCTTATTGCCAAGACTGGGCAATGGGCATAGGATACAACCGCATATGCTACGCCGCCTAGAACAAATTTTTCCACTCCTGACATGCCCTTTGAGCCAATCACAATTAGATCCGTTTGCTGTTTTTTAGCATAGTCTATTATAGCCTTTTTAACTGGAGAACCCACTATGACTTCAGCGTGTACTGTTAATCCTTCTTTTTTACCAAGTTCTACTACTTTACCAAGTAATTTTTCAGCATCTTTCTTTAATGCGTCTTGATATGCTTTCAGTTGACCGCCTCTATAATAACCCAGCAGATCTCTAGTTGCACCTAATGACGATCTACCGATTACATGAAGTGCAGTAACTTCGGCCCCTAGAGATTTAGCTAATGTGAAAGCATATGCAGTGGCTTTATCTTTGTAGCCCGACTTATCGATCGCAAGAAGAATTTTATGTACTTTAATTTGAGTTTTCTCTGCCATTTTTTATTTTACCATTTTTTGATTCATTTTAGTCATGATGTCATATTGCTCCTCTATCCTTTCTACCGCCTTTGTCAATTACTCTCATGTCAATTGGATTAACCCAATCCTTCACATCAGTACCAGTAACAACATCCATATCGCTTGGAATAAGATATACCACATCGTGTCGTGGAGGCGTTCTCTTTTGTGTTGCCAAGCTGACAAATATGAATACAGGTAATGATATTAATGGTGGAATAATTGTATCAAGACCGGCATATGTATAAAATGGACTGTCTGTTGGTGCGATTGTTATGAGGAAGAACAAGAACAGACGTAGTCCAGTACCAACTGCAATAGACGCTATTGCACCTGCTGCTGTAGATTTTTTCCAGTATGTTCCAAAAACAAGTGGTACTAAAGATCCTGCCAACACTATATCAAATGCAAGTATAAGGTAAATGCCTGGTCGTGGAATTAAATATCCTAGAGCAAAGGCAGTGAAGAACATAGGAATTACGAAAAGCCTAGTAGCAAGCAAAAGTTGGCGATCCCCAAGTCTCTCTTTTTTCATAATTCTTAAGATATTACGCTGCAAAAAGTTTCGTGAAAGTACGCTAGCTATAGCCAAGGTACCACCATTTGCAGTTGACATACCACAACTTATGACACTTACCAACATCAAGATGCCAATTATCGTTGGAGCATCTTTTATTGCTACTATAGGAAAGAGTATGTATGGGTTATCAAGTTTTGGTTCTAGGGTTAGTCCAATTATTCCTATCATTGAGATAGGAATCAAGAGTATCAATATCAGACCTGCTCCCAAATAGCAACTCTTTTGGGCAGTCCTTCCACCGTCTGCTGCAAATACTCTCTCCATGAAATCTAATGCAATTATATCTCCTACTCCCAATGATATTATACCTGCCCAATTTACCAAAGCGCCATTCTTGATATCGTAAAGACCAGACATGTCCATGAAGTTTCCTGGTGCATTTGCAACTATGGTCTCAAGTCCTCCAGGAATTGGCGACCACGGACCTATGAAGTATAGAAATCCGGCCCAGAATCCTACTATTGCTAGATAAATGTGAAAGATATCAGTATAAGCACATGAAAACAATCCGCCAAAATAGGTATACAATAGTACTGCAGCAGTAGAAATCAGCATTGCATAAACTAGAGGAATTCCAAGTAACACAGACAAGATATAACCACTTGCACCCAAGTTGCCTGCCACAAGAACAATGAAGCTTATAGACATTAGAGTTCCTGCCATTACCTCAGTAGTGTTTCCATATCGCCTGTAATAGAAATCTGCGAGTGTAATCATCGACATTCTGTTAAATCGTTTCCCAAAGAAGGCTCCTGTTAAGACTAGACAGATCGCTAAACCAAGTAGAATGACTGCCCCTCCCCAGAATCCAAATTGATACGTTAATGAGGAACTTCCAAGTGATGCGTTTCCATCAACCGCTTCTGACACTAGCATTGTACCGATAAAAAATAATGGCAAACTTTTGCCAGCTACAATGTAGCGCTTGCTGCTTCTTTTAACGAATTTTACTGCTAAAACTCCAATTGCAACAGTGGCGGCTACAAATGCTAGAACCACTATGGGATATGCAATTGGAATTTCTCCCATCCCAATGATTACTAAATATATATTATTAAATATATCTGCAGCTGGTGAAATTTCGACGGTCGAACAAGAAATAATGCTAATGGAGATTTATCAGAAATATCTCAACTTTCAAAAACATATTCAGATCCTATGTTCGCGTGCCATGTGCAACATAAAAGAAGACTCGTTCTCATAAGACTCATCGCATGTTATGCACAAATATGTGGTTTTTTTGTCGTGGCTATCTTGAGCATGTTTGACTAATTCGTCACGATATTTGAATCTCATACCACACGCACCACATCCATAGCTCTTCCCAAACAATTGTGCAATTTGAGATTTATTTTTATTTAAAAATTTCTTGGTATTAGAAGGATAGACCGGTGCTAAAATTCAGGATTTCATTTTTTTAAGTTTGGTATAAAGCATAGGGTCTAGTTTTTTTGCAGTATCAAAGCTCTTTTGTCCTTCACTCTCATTTCCTAAAAGAGCCAGAGCGCGTCCTCTGTTATACCAAGCTTTTGCATATTTTTCATTTAATGCAATAGCTTTGTTAAAACATTCAATGGATTCCTCAAGCCTATTTGATTTTATCAATGTCAAACCTTTGTTATGCCATGTTATTGGATTAGACGAGTCTATCATCAATGCCTTTGAAAATGACTCGATAGCCTCATCTTTTCTATCTAGCTTATCCAGCATGAGCCCACGATCCCCCCATGCAAAATCATTTTGAGGATCCATCTCTATGGCCCTCTCAAAATATTTCAATGCTTGTTCATAATTGCTCTTATTAGCAGCATCCTCACCCCTCTTCACCAGATCTTCAGATGCTTCTTTTTTAGAAGAAACTTTCATGTATTCTATGGTAGGCAGTGGCTCTGACCGATCTTTTTTGAACCAATGAAATATCATCCTATTATTCATGTGCTCCTAGTTTAAATTAGTATATGTACACCCAATGAAAGGTTAAGGATTCTGTGATTCTGATTTATGTAACTGGTCTTCTTTTTTGTCACCTTTTATACCAATCGTACCCATGAATATGAAGAATCCTGCTGCAACCAGTATTGCAGCAAACATTGCATAAACGCCGGTTAGATCAGTCATCCCAATATTATTAATTCCAATATATTTAAAATTTTATTTAATCTTTTTTTGATTTTATTTCATTTTTCTTTGTTTGTTTTTTCATTTTAAACACGTAGATTACGAAATGTTTTTGATAATGTGTAAATCAAACAGAAAAAGTTCGACGGTAGAACTAATTGAAAAACGTAGATTACTTAGACAAATTTAAGTATATACTAATCTATTATTAATACGATAAACATGGGAATGGAATTCTATGGAGATTCATACAAGGGCAATGACGAACCAATTTTTGTGGGAATCCCTACGTTCCTGAAATTGCCTTGGATAAAAAGTAAGGCAGAGCTAGAAAAGATACGTCCAAATGTAGCAATAATTGGAGAGCCTTTTGATTTCGGTACAACTATCAGACCTGGCGCCAGATATGGACCAAGAGCCATAAGAGCGGCTTCAACAGTACCATCACCACCATATGAACACTTTAACATTGAAACTGGTGTCGATCCTTTTGGGGCATTCAAAACGGTAGATTATGGAGATGTTAATATTTCACCAGGGGACGTTGTAGAATCCCATAGAAGAATGACTGACAAAGTCAAGGAAGTCTTAGACATAGATGGCATTCCCGTCATGCTTGGTGGTGATCATTCTATCACTTTTGCAAATGTAAGAGCTTTTGCAAAAAAATACAAAAACATTGGAATGATCCACATTGATACTCATGCCGATTGTGCACCACAAGGTCTGTGTGGCTTCAAGTATGATCATGGAGCTCATATCAGACGAATTATGGAGCTTGGATGTTTAAAAGGTAAAAACTATACCTTGATTGGGCCACGTGGATATTGGCCTGGTCCAGACCTTTACAAGTGGATGGCAGATCAAGATTTTCAATGGTTTACCATGCTTGATGTAGAAGAGCTAGGTATAGACCAAATTGCAAAGGAGGCTGCAGATAGAGCAAATGACAATGTGGATGCAGTGTATATTAGCTGGGATATCGATACATTTGATCCCGCCTACGCACCGGGAACTGGAGAGCCAGAACCCAATGGCTTGACCTCTAGGGAAGGAATGAGGTTGATGAGACTACTCTCAACCTCATTCGATCCTGACAGGTTTGCGTTTGACTTGGTAGAGGTAGCTCCCAATTATGATGTAAGTGATGGTAACTCCTATAATGGCGGCATCACTTCTGGTCTTGCAAACCGCCTCATAGTGGAGCTTTTAGCTGGACTATCACTCACAAAGAAAGGTCTACAAAACGGAAGCCCTGTAAGGCCAAAATTCTATCGTGGAAAAGGCCACACTTACGACTTTGGAAATGGACCAAAAGCAAAGATTCCAAAAAGAAATTGATCAGCATCCAGACCGTGATCTGGCTCACCTTTTACCACCCCTTTTACCAAATTTTGAATTCTCAGATGAAGATGAAATAATTTTTTTAAATGTAATAGAAATGATGAAGGATAAGATATCTAGAAATCTTAAATTAAATGTCCACGAAGCTTACTGGTCTATTGTGCTTATCTTGTAAGTGAAATCCGAGCAGAGAAATCTGATTTTGACATCACGAATAACTCATCAAAGGTTCTAACACGAGAAGATGTTTTAATTGGAGTTCCTGAAACTTTAAGAGACATGACGTTCAATATTATCGTGGATAATTTTCCAAAAAGAATCATCCATTTCGTTAATCCCCTTCCTGTCACAAATTACATTATGGAAGATCAAAAAGCAATTGGGGTAACCAATTGTGAAACAAACTCATAGAAGGTTCTTGAGAAACTTTGGACTACCATAGCAATCATAATTATCTCCGGATTAACCGGTAAAGCTTATTCCTTAAGACTTGTGACAAACTGAATTGAAAGAAATATTAGGTTTTCAAAAGATGAACTGATTTATCGTCATATTTCATCAAATTTCTTTCTTCAAGATACACATGTGCCTCTTGCAGCAAGGAATCCAGGCAGATGCAACAACATTTACAATATATCCACTATTGGTTTTGTTTGCGGCATCTCCAAGCATGGGATTTGGTGGCTTATATATCAGATTATTAAATTTGTAATTTACTGATTTTATGTTAATTAGAAAAAATCAATCTATTTTTTGCTTTGATTCAAAGAGAAAATATTTTGTAGTTTACGAATTGGCGCTAATCATTATCTTTGCAATAGTTGCTAACATACGCTAGATGCCTAGTTCCTTATTTTTCATCTTCCTTAATCTAACAACAGTTTTTTTATACGGTCTTTTGATTTTTGATACTTGGATATACCACCTTCATTAGAAACAGCCAACTTATTACCAGCCCAACATGATAAGTTGCAATTCTCCAAGCTATAATGATATTCCATTGCTGGCTGTCCTTTGCAGCTTCATAGGTAAGGGTATTTAGATTCCCAAGATAGGCCCAAGTAGCAAATTCGGTCAGTCCAGAGCCGCCAATTGTTACAGGAAGGTTTCCTACTGCATTTGCAGCCATTGTAGCCATCAGAGATTGAAAGAAGTTTATCACATATCCCGCCCCATTTGCAATTATCATAAATGAAAGTCCGTAGAGAGACCAAGTAAAGACTGAGATTACCATGGATACCACAAAGGCTTTTTTAATTTGCTGGTTGTGTCTAGTCTCCCTACTCATGTCACAAATTTCTTTCATCCAGAGATTGGTCTTTTCAATATACTGCATGGAACGTTCTTTTCCAACTCGTGTAGCAATTTTTGATATCCATGTAGGTACTTGAAAGGTTCTCTTAGATGAAAGGAAAAATAATGAGGCCCATATTCCTGTGATTGGTAAACTGACTGCAAGTATTGCCATTCCTATGACATAAGCACCGTATGTAAAAGAAAAAGCAGCTGCTGTAATAGCAAATATTCCAGACGCTAGAACTTCGGTTACTATCTCCACTATAGTTACATAGGATGCCTTGCCGACAGGAATGCCTTTCTTGCTTAACCACATTATTCTTACTAACTCTCCACCTACAAAGGACGGAGTAGTTGATGTAACAAACTCACTACCTATCCTCACCGAAATGGTTTTCCAATTTGCATCGATAGGTCCTAAAAATTTCCTAACCAAATAATTGAATTTCAGGCCTTGGGTGAGTAGCTTACATGCCATGGCAATAGCAGCTCCAATGAATGGAATCATGCCTACGGCAAGCAAATTTGCAAGGCTGACATTGAACGTGGTAGCAATTATCAAGAATGGTATTATGCTAACAGGTATTGCCAATAGTTTCCAGTTCATTGCATGCTCTATCCATGGATGGAAATATAAGCCCACCATAAAAATAGCTGATCGAAAATGAAAGCAATCTTCATTGTAGGAACTGCGGGCTCTGGAAAATCTCTTTTAGCTTCAAAGGTTTTTGATTATTACACTAGAAACGGCCATTTTGTTGGCATGCTAAATTTGGACCCTGGTGTGGAAAATCTTCCCTATACATGTGATGTTGATGTGAGAGATTATGTGGATATTGTATCAATAATGAAACAATATGATCTTGGCCCAAACGGATCCATGATTATGGCAAATGATCTTATCGCTTCCAAAATTGACGAACTGCAGCGCGAGATTGACGATGTTAATCCAGATTATCTAATAGTAGATACACCTGGTCAGATCGAGTTATTTGCGTACAGAGCTAGTGGGCCATTTTTCATACAAAATCTAAATACAGAACAAAAGACATCAATATTTCTTCATGATGGATCTCTCATTACAACAGCAACTAACTTTGTATCAATAGCTCTGCTGGCAACATCTGTCAAGCTGCGACTAGGCTTGCCACAGATTAGTGTCCTAACAAAGGTCGATCTTATCGAAGATAAAATTAAAGACATACTGAGATGGTCAACAAACATGACAAGTCTTGAAGAATCCATTGCAAAAGAATCAGATGGCGAGAGTTACATCCTTGCCACCAATCTTTTGCGAAGTCTAAATGTCGGAGGCTTTGCTCAAGGGCTGATTCCTATTTCAAATGCCACAGGAGATGGCATGGTCAACCTTCATGTTGCCTTGAGCAGAATTCTTTGCATGGGAGAAGAGGTTGAGGATTAATGGTTGAAAGCGTAACTGTAAGAGCGCCATGCTCTACGGCAAACTTGGGCCCCGGTTTTGATGTCTTTGGTTTGGCTCTGGATGCATACTATGATCAAGTCCAGCTGAAAAAAAAGGGCGGGGGAATGAAGATTCAGAGTATGGATTCCATTCCAGTTGAATTGGAAAGAAATTCTGCAGGGCTTGTAATAAAGGAGATGGCTAGAAAATTCAAGATAAAGACGGGCCTTGTCCTAAAAATCAAGAAGGGAGTGCCAACAGGCTTTGGAATGGGCAGCAGTGCCTCATCGGCAGCTGCAGCAGCGGTTGCTTTTGATGCCCTCTTCAAGCTAAAGTTAGACGGAAATAGTCTAGTTCAATATGCTGGAATAGGGGAGAAGGCAAGTGCTGGCTCGGTTCATTATGACAACGTAGCTGCATCAGTATTGGGAGGATTTGTTATAGTGAGAACAAATCCATTTGATGTAATAAAGGTCACACCCCCTCGGGAGCTGGTTCTCTGTTTAGCCGTGCCAAAAATCCCCGTCCCACCGAAAAAGACAGAGGCCTCAAGAAAAGTTCTTCCAAAACAGGTAAAACTATCAGATCATGTCAAAAATCTTTCAAATGCATCTGCGTTGACTGCTGGATTTATGAAAAAGGATGTATCTTTGATAGGTAGCTCGATAAATGACATCATAGTGGAACCTGCAAGAAAACATTTGATTCCTGGCTTTGATAAAGTAAAGAAAAATGCTCTCAAGGCAGGCGCCATTGGGGTAACAATTAGTGGTGCTGGACCGTCAGTGATTGCTTTTACGTCTAAATCGTCTAATGCTAAAAAAATATCCGATTCCATGAAAAAGGGATTTTCCACAGCTGGAATAGATTGTACAGTGATTATCTGCAGACCAAGTAAAGGTGCTGCAGTAATCTAGCTATTTTTTGTGAAGAAAAGAATTCATTCTTTCTTCTCTTTCCTTGGTTACAAAACATAGGGCCCATGAATAGATTTCTAGCTCGAGTCCCGTATCTAGGCTTGCGTCCATCCCTTTGTTTACCAGCATTTTTGAGATGCCAACTGCAAAGTTACTGTTTTTTGCAATGTTTTTGGCATAAGATTTGGTTTCTGAAAGCAAGCTCTCAGATGAAAAGACTTTGTTAACCAGCCCCATAGACATGGCCTCCTCTGCACTGATCCTTCTACCTGAAAAGATCAAATCTTTTGCCCTTGCAGGTCCCACTATACGCAACAATCTTTGCGTTCCACCCCATCCGGGACATATACCTAATGTAACTTCAGGCTGTCCCAGCTGTGCGTTTTGCGACGCAAACCTGATATCAGAACAAAGTGCCAGCTCGCAGCCTCCCCCTAGTGCATAGCCATTTATTGCGGCTATTACTGGTTTTTCCAGCTTTTCTATCTTGTTTAGTACCTCATGACCCCGGATGGCATATTTTTCTGCCTCTGCAGGTCCAATCCTACTCATGTATTCAATGTCAGCACCTGCAGAAAAGGCCTTTTGACCGGCACCTGTGATTATGATCACTTTTGTAGAGTCTTTTTCTAATTCATCTAAAACTGAGATGAATTCATTCATGACCTCAAGGCTCATGGCATTTAGCTTATCTTCCCTGTCTATAGTTATCTGAGCAACTTCATTCTCTTTTTCTACCTTCAGATATCGCATATCAAAGAATTACGAGTCGGCAAATTAAACCTTAGAGTGAAAAGAAAATAGAAAGTGAGTTATACAGCATTTTGAGTAATGGGATTGTTTTGAATCCATTGGGTTTACTGCTTGCTATTGGTGCTGCAATATGCTGGGGAAGTTTCTTTGTTCCTGTAAGAAAGGTCGAAGTTGTTGACATTTGGCAATTACAGGGAGCTACAGGAATTGGAGTTATGCTATTTGCCATTCCAGTTGGATTTTTCTCGGGGTTTCAATTGTTGCCAGCAGGATTGTTGAGTGGAGCAATATGGGCATTTAGCAACATACTTGCTCTATATTCAGTAAGATTAATTGGACTGTCAAGGACATCACCATTCCTTGCGGGCTTTAGTATTCTAGTATCATTTTTGTGGGGGATTTTGTATTTTGGTGAAAAGTTCGATTACTTGGTTCTTGCTGTAATTGCAATAGGGTTGCTTCTAGGCGGACTATTTTTTGTTTCAAATACATCAAAAAACTCACCGATACGAAAGATAGGATATCTTACTGCAACTGCCTCAGGACTGGTAGGAGGTTCATATGTAATTCCTCTCCAGGCTACCAACTCACTTCAATCTGGCTTCTTTTCTTCAAGTCTTGCAATTTTTGCAATTGGAATACCGTTGTTTTTGATTTCAAGAAAATTTACTAAGAAGGAAATGATAGCAGGAACTCTTTCTGGGGGTTTATTCAACATAGGAAGCTTTGCTATCTTGATAGCTGTTGGACTGATTGGAATTACCGTTGCCTATCCCATATCGCAGACTGCAACACTATTTGCAATCTCTTGGGGAATCCTCTACTTTAAGGAAATTGTTCAGAGACAGAGTGTATTGAGAGTTATAGCTGGCAGCGGTCTGATCTTGTTCGGCGCTACACTAATCACAATTGCATAGCCAAGCAATTTATTTGGTAAAAAAATACTCCCTTAAATTGAGAGCAATCATAGTTTTTAGTGGCGGAATAGATTCTGTATGTACTGCAGCATACCTACAGAAAAAGTATGACATTTATGGAATCACGTTTTCATATGGTCAAAAGGCCAATCAAGAACTGAGAGTAGCAAGATATTTTTCGAAAATGCTGAAATTTCATGAACATAACATAGTCAATATAGAGTTCATGAAAAGTTTGTATGAAAAGACAAATGCTCTGACAAATTCAAAAGTGAGCATTCCTTCCAAGTTTGACTATTCTATAGTGGTTCCAATAAGAAATGCCGTTTTTCTTTCCATTGCTTCTGCATGGGCATTTTCAAAGGGTGCAAATCTAGTGGCATATGGAGCTCATAAGGATGATCGTAGATATCCAGATTGTAGACCAAAATTTTCTGAATTATTAGCAGATGCACTAAATGAGGGAGAGATAGACGGCATAAGGAAAGGTTTGAGAAAGAAGATAAAAATTTGGAGCCCCTTTGTTGGAAATCTTTCCAAGAGTAGTCTTCTCAAGATTGGCTATGACCTTCTTGGAGACGAGATATTCAAAACTTGGAGCTGTTACTCACAATCAAAAATTCATTGCGGAAGATGCGAGTCCTGCAATAATAGAAAGTTAGCGTTTGAGCAGGCAGGCATGCCAGATAAAACACGATACAAGTTATAGTCTAGATTTTTAGTGCTGGCCTTTTGAGTAAGAGAGGCCTTACTATAATATAGTATGCAAGAAATGGTATCCCAACAATACCCCAAAAGATCCAATTAGTCATGTCTTGACTAAAACCAAGTTTTGTGAAATAGCCTATCGAGTTTACTGCAACCATCACTCCTACCGCTAACACAATGAAGAATTCAATTGCATACCATGCAAAGGCTGGCCATGAATCCTTTGGCACATGGACATTGTTGTGTACACCCATGATCGTCGTGAATTGTATGTTATTATTTATTTTTTTAGATCTACGCTATGTTTGGCGGGGATCTGCTGCTATAGATTAGATTTAGAACGTCAGTTCTAGATTCTTTTTTGTTATATATGCCTCTTGATGCAATGGTTGTTACTAGCGCGTCGTTTCTAACGCCACGCATCTTCATACAGAGATGTTCTCCTTCTGCTATGACCAAAACTCCCTTTACTCCCTCTGAATGTAATTCATCTGCTATATTTTTTGTAATTCTTTCTTGAATTTGCAGTCTGGCCGAATATTTTTCTACTAGACGAACCAGTTTTGATATGCCAAATACCTTGCCGCTTGGAGCATACGCGACTGTAATCTTGCCAAAAAATGGCAACATGTGATGTTCACACATGGAGTAAAATTGAATATCTTTAGCTATAACAACATCCGAATCTTCAGAGAATTTAACTGAAAGTTCCGACTCGGCATCATAGCCTTTGAAGATCTCTTCATACATGTCGGCAATTCTACTTGGTGTATCTGCCAGACCCTCTCGTGTTGGGTCCTCTCCTATTTCAGCGATTAGTTCGCGGATTAATTTTTTCACTCTTTCTTTGTTCATCATGGCACTCCTATGAATTTGTGCAACTGAGGTACAATACGTACTTCTTCATAATAAATGTGAACTGCGTCATAAAAGTCAAGAAGTTGTTTCAATTCAGGTTCTGCCATTCCATACGTAGGCTGTATTATAAATCCTGCAATCTTGGACTTTGATGCAATATCAAAAATGCTCTTGAGAAGTTGTTTGAATGGTTCAAGTTTAGTTCTTGAACTTACCACTATTTTGATATACGTTACTTTGCCGGAATCTACTGCAAGTTTCAAACATTGTAGTTCATTTTCCAAAAGTTTAGAATAATGCTCTTGATCTACAAATTCAGAATCAGGCGTTTTGAACTCTATTTTAACGAAATCAAAGTATGGCAAAACCTGAGCAAATTTTACAGAATCAAAGCAGGAGGATTCCAGATATGTAGGGATTTTCTTTTGCTGTACAAATTTTGCCAATTCAACCACTGCCTCATATTGTACAAGCGGATCTCCCCCCGTAAAGTTTACTTTGTATGTGTTTTTTAGTAGATTATTTTCAATTAGCTTCGTTGCTTCATCAATTTGATATTCTTTTCCTGATGACATAGGGAGCGACTCTTTTGTATCACAGTAGAAACATTTGAAGGGACATCCTGCAAGTCTTACAAAAAGTGTCTTGGTGCCATAGAGAATCCCTTCTCCTTCTATCGACGTAAATATTTCATATAGTCGTACTTTCAAGTGCTCGATCTCTGTTTATTCAGTATTTATTTAATTGGATTCCATGATGAACAAATTTTACCAAAACGATTTATCTGATTAATGAAGGAAATCACATAGTGGAAAAAATAATTTTTGTGCTTGCCATGATATCTTTAGCAATTTTTGTCAGCTACCAAGAGGTAGAAGCCGTAACCCTAAGTGCCATTCCAAAATCTCCTACTTTTGGTCCAAATGATTGGATAACCATGAACATTGCAATTCAGGGATATCACGGTGGACCAGTGTCATGGACAGCTCATAGGCCAGACAATTCCACAATATCTGGCAACCTTACTCAGATAAGACCGGATGGAACTGCCACACAGCAGATAGTAAGAAATGCATATGACAATTATTTTGGCAATTGGTCTATCAATTACAAATATGATGATGTAAACCAGACGGCTTATCTCAAGGTAGATCCAATTGTGTTAAATGTTTTCACTGACAAAGATACCTATTATGAGCCAGACATAATGCATGTTAATATTACCACTTCATATTACATACCGGTTGCAGCTCAGGCAGAATACTTTCATCTAAACTTTTATGATCAAAAAGGAAACCGTGTAAGCGATATACCGCAAGTTGACATAAGAGCCTTTCAACGTAGTGTACTGTACAATTTTCACATGACAGGACTGGCAGATTATCATCCACCAGGACTATACAAGTTGAAGATTCAATATTACAATACCGTAACCGAGATACCATTTCTTTTAGGCAAATATTCTGAGTTTATGTCAGTATCTTCACATACAGACAAGAGCGCCTACAAAGTAGGTGATGTTATCAATTTAGAACTCTCAGTAACCAGAGTTACACAATCAGATGGTACCTTGAAAATAACTGGCCCATCGGGAAATGTTACTACACAGAAATTTCAGGTGGATTCCGTACACACTCCTTTGGTTTTAAGTGGTATTACAAAAAGTGTTGGCACGTATAGCTATCTAATCCAATATGCCGGGATTAGCAATTCAGGCTCGTTTAATGTAATTGCAAATCCAAAGACATTACCCAACATAGAATTTGGCATATTTCCTGACAAGTTAAACTACAGGCCTGGTGAGATTATTCATGTTAAGGTTCACACCTCGCAGGTAATTGTAAATTCGACAGACCTTTGGGTAGTTGACCCAAGTAATGCGGAATATCCCAGATTCTCACTGCCAATAACATCGCTTGATACTATACTGCTGTACAAAATCGGTGAAGGTTATACAACTGGACTGTGGAAACTTTACATAGACTATGATGGAGTAATCAGAAGTGTTCCATTCTATGTCATAGGTGCACCCGTTAATGAAAATGAGATGCTCATTGCCAATCAGTTTAGTATACCTTCATTTGTTTCATATTTTGGTACAGCAACATCTTTGAATAATCCAATAGGAATATCCACCGATGAAGACAACAATGTTTACGTTGTAGATTCTGGCAATTCCCAGATAAAAAAATTTGATTCTAATGGGAAATTATTGTTGTCATGGGGAAAAGCAGGTTTTGATACCGGGCAATTTATTCATCCAAGCGGTATTTTTGTTGGCGAGAAGTATGTCTATGTAGCAGATACGGGTAACGCAAGAATTCAGATGTTTGATAAACAAGGTAACTTCATTTATGCATGGGGGGGTTATGGAAATGAACGCGGTATGTTTTATACGCCAGTGAGTTTAGCAACAGACAATGCAGGCAGTTTGTTTGTGGCAGATTCTGGAAGAGGAACTATCCAGATATTCAATACGCAGGATGTATACTCTGGCGAAATAAGGCCTCTACTTACAGAAGGGGCAAATTTTACAACGCTTGATGGTATAGCGTTTGATTTAAAGAACAATTTCTATGTGTCCTCACCTGATAATAAAATACTGAAATTTTCAGACATTGGTAAATTCATGAACTTTTTTGGTTCTAGCGGAACTGAAAATGGCAGATTTGACAATCCAACTACGATAGCAGTTGATGCCAAGAACAACTTTTACGTAGCAGATACTAACAATCATAGAATTCAGAAATTTGATTCATATGGAAATTTTCTTCTAAGTTGGGGCTCAGAGGGAACAGCTGCAGGTAAATTTGAGGAGCCGGTCGGTCTTGCAACAGACTCTTTAGGAAATATCTATGTCGTAGACAAGAAAAATAACAATATACAAAAATTTTCTCTATATGGAACAGCCAGTCATACTGTACCTAATTGGGTTAGGGAAAGAATGCTTGGGTGGTCTGAAAGCGTATTGAGCAAGGACGAGTTTGTACTGACAATCAAATTCATGATAAATCAAGGGTTGGTAAATGCCACTATAACAAGTGACACATCAGCTTATGTTCCTGAATGGGTAAAGTATGTTGCTAATTGGTGGGCAACTGGTCAGATTGATGACAAAGTGTTTTTTTCTAGCCTTCAGTACCTCATTTCTGAAGGAATTATCAGGGTTTAAGAAACAATTTGCGGTATCTTTCTGGCAAATAATCCTGCAATGAATATCAGTACGCCGAGTATTCCTATTAGGCTGCCAATAAACTCTATGGTATCATCAAGATCTGGCTGCATGGGAGCAAGAAATACAGCAAGTATTGCACCCACTACAATCATTGGAATTCCTATGCCTATTGAAATCTGCTTTGACACCATGCGATGTGCTGCCATTAAAAATCTATATGAATTTTATGAAAATTTCACGATATGAAGTGAATTGTCAACCTTAGAAGATAGTATGACCTGTGTCAGTTTTTGCCGGATTTTCCTTTTTGTGGCTTTGTATTTTCAGATTTTTTACCTTGATCGTTATTTTTTGGATTTTGGTCTTGTTTCCCGTTTTGGTTTTGATGTGATTGGTTATCATGTTGTGATACAGTATTGTTTGCGGGTGTAGATACAGTATTGTTTGCGGGTGTAGATACAG
>CAZMNT010000007.1:52067-55036 GCA_964567715.1 uncultured Nitrosopumilaceae archaeon
GATACAGTATTGTTTGCGGGTGTAGATACAGTATTGTTTGCGGGTGTAGATACAGGTGAGATGGGAGGCGGTAATACCTTTACGGCTTTTTCAGTTAGTTTTGTTTTTTGATAAGATTGAATAATTTTTATTAGATTTATTGCCTGGTCTACTTTGCCTTCTGCAACCAGCTTCTTGAGCTCCGCCACCATCTTTTGTGGGCTGCTGTTTATGGTAATATTTGAATTGTTTACAAGAGGAGCAACAAGGGTCTGGTTTGTAGATATATTATTTTCTGACATGTTAGGTTGAGTGGCATTGTTTGGTAGAGTGTTATTATTCTGATTGGTATTATTTTGTTGTGGGATATTGGATTGTGTTACATTATTTAATTGTGCAATCTGTTTTTCTGTAAAGTCTTTTGCTCGATGAGAAATTTTTTCTTGTGCAGCTTCAGTAAGTGAATTATGTGTATTGACAACAAAGTCGTTGGCACTCTGAATTTGCTTTGTAGCATCGTCAAGGTTTCCTGAATTAATGTCTTGATTTGCGGTTTGGAGCATTTCATCAAAGTTTGTGAAGTTGATGTCTACATTATTTTGTAATGCGATAGACTTTAGTAGGTTACCCATGTTTTCTAGTCTAACTATCTCACTTCGTAATTGATTTATCTCTATTCTTTGCTGATCATTTGATGTTGCCGTTGCATTAACTGAATTTATTTTATCATTTGTCTCCTTGAAAAACTTCATGGCAGCAAGAAAATGCTGTTTAGCTGATTCAACATTTTGCTGGGACACTGCCTGTGACAATGCGTCAGTTTCATTAGAACCTTGCCTGTAAAGCTGGTTGATCTCATCAGGGACATTATTGATTTGTGATATGGCAACACGAAGGTTATCTCGTGCCTGAGTTGCTATGTTGAGTAGTGTATCTAACTGAGGATTGGCATAAGAGTTCATAGGCATGACAGAAATCATCATGCTAGTCAAAATTAGAAGAAGTATTGATGATATTTTCATTGTTTATCCCCCTCAACTTTTTGTAATTTTATGAGATTTTGTTGGTCTATTTTTTCTATTTCAACAATTCCCTCCCTTTCTAATCGTTTTACTGCTCGCCATGTGGTAGTGCGTGGCAAAAGGAATTTCTTGCGAAGCTCGCTTTCAAAAACCCTACCTCCCTTTTCAGAGATAAATGCAATGATATCCTTGTCTTCCTGTCTCAGTTCAGGTTTTAGTCTAAAGATTGTATCTTTATCTGGAGGCATGTAGTTATTCTTCGGAATCTGGAGAACTGGAACTTCTTTTGCGGTCCTTGCCTTCCTTAGTATAATGAATACAGTGGTTCCTGCAGCAGCCGCACCAGCTGCAACCAAAATTGGAGTTGGGTTTATGTCTCCAGATGGTTTTGGTGTAGAGGAGGCAGATTGCTGTTCCTGCACAGCGAGGTTTTTTGCCTCGTTTGCCAGTGCTTCTGCGTCAGAATACCTTCCCTGGTTGAACGCTGTATTTGCCCCATCAAGTTTTTCAGACGCTAGTGGCGTCTTTATGTTCTCAGAATTTAGTGTGTTGATGAAATCTCGAGCTTTTTGAATTGCTAAGGTTGCAGTCTGGCTTGTTCCCAGCGCACCAAATATGTAGCTAATCTCCGCAGGTCCGCTTAGAAGAGAGATTAGGGATTGACCATCCACAACCTGCAAGTTTAATGGTGTTGTACTCATTCCTACAATCACTGCATTTGCGGGCAAGAGCACAGAATAATCAAGAGGAGAGTTTACTTGAAATGTCCACGTCTTCCCATTTTTGGAGACAAGATCCGGCGTATCGTAATCCACCTTAATTGAAGAGGCTCCAAGGGTTTCAATGTCCAAATTATCTCGGTTTATCTTACTTGAAAGTAATGTGCCATTCTGGTCTCGTATAACAAGATTCTCACTACTATTACCATATAGACCAAGTACAAAATCAGGTGATTGTGGGTCAACGTCGCTTTGATAAAAGACATGTGTAGTACCATCTGCATAGATGGTAAATTCTAATGTCTTAGATGAGCCTAGTGCATACTGAATACAAGATGAAAAGGCAAGTGAAAGAATGCAGACAGCAACTACTGGAGCCTTTAGCATTGCTGTCAGGATATAAGTAATCCTTACAAAAAGCATTGCTTCTGCTAGTGCTTCGGCTGACCTTTCTGTCTGGATCACCGAGATTTGCTGGTACATTCTTCTAGTACCTTAGGTTAAGTCCTTGGACTACACCCTGAAATCTCTGGAATTCCTGAAAGAACCTAATACCCTTCTCTGTAATCCTAAACAGTCTATTTCTGTCAGCCTTCATTGATTCTACCAAGCCTGCGTCTATCAGCTTCTGGCATTTCTCCAAGACTGCATAGTGAGAAAGATTCGCTCTTCTTGAGATGGCCGAGACTATGACTCCTTCTACTCCACCATCCATTGTCACGCCCAGGATATCAGCAATGATGCCCATTTCTGACCTGTATTGTTGTTTTGACATTGGTACTTTATAGAATCGATGTTTTATCAGGGACAGCATGAAACATTATAGCGGAACGCCTAGCGGAACGGATGTTTCATGCTTTGAAATGGCTAAAAATGAGGCATTTACGAAGCGTGGGAGAGTTGTCTTATGCACAATTTGAACAGATTTTATAGGGTATAGTTATAGGTCTAGCAACAAAGGAGGTGCAACGGTGAGCTTTAACGACTCTGGTTTTGGTGAAAGCCCAAGCCAAGGATACAGTGGAAATCAAGGTTATGGCGGAGGTCGACGATTTGGCGGACGACGATTTGATGATAACAGGCCAAAACCAGTAGAAACTGGCAAGGAATACGATGTATCCATAACAGAAATTAGTAGAAAGGGAGACGGTATTGCAAGAGTAGAAGGTTTTGTCATATTCGTCAAAGGCGGGCAAGTAGGCCAGAACGCAAAAGTAAAGATTACGCAAGTTGGCGGACGCTTTGCTAC
>CAZMNT010000008.1:0-50829 GCA_964567715.1 uncultured Nitrosopumilaceae archaeon
TTGGCAATCCAGACACAAGGCCATTATTTTTGCATGAACAGAGGCCTGATAACGTTTTTCCATTAAGAAACGAGTTTGATCTAAATACCAAGGTATCAAGAAAGGAAAGTCAATACCAATTTCTCAAAGTAGAAGGTGAGGGAATATGCGAAATACCTGTTGGGCCTGTACATGCTGGTATAATAGAGCCAGGTCACTTTCGATTTAGTATCCTTGGAGAAAATATAATCAATCTTGAAACTCGGCTGTTTTACACCCACAAAGGCATTGAGAAGCTTGCTGAATCAATGAAGATAGACGATGTGTTACTTTTGTCAGAACGCATTGCAGGAGATGAATCAGTCGCAAACTCAACTGCCTTTTGCCAAGCTATGGAGAAAATTTCCTCAATTCAGGTTCCACGAAGAGTACAACAGATAAGGACAATCTTTGGCGAATTGGAAAGACTCTACAACCATATGAGCTCAATTGCGGGAATTGTAACTGATGTGGGTTTTGCCTATGGGTCATCAAGACTCAATATTCTAAAAGAGAGATTAATGAGATTAAATGAATCACTTAGTGGAAGTCGTATACTTTTTGGAGTCAACAGAGTTGGGGGAGTAAGATGTGACATTACAGACGAAAGTAAGAACCTAATCACAAAAACGATGGAAGAAGTTTCAAAAGACTTTGAAAAGCTAATAACACTTCTCAGATCAAAATCATCTTTTATTGATAGATTGCAGGGAACAGGTATAATACCAAAAAAAGCTGCACAGGATCTAGGTATAGTTGGAGTCGCAGCAAGATGTGCTGGAATAGACATTGATACAAGACGCGATCATCCATATGCAGCATATTCTTTACCACACAAAGAAACACCACCCGAAATGGTACAACATGAAATCACAATGCAAAAAAGAAATGGAGACGTGCTAGCAAGATTTGAGGTCCGGGTTCACGAAATACGAGAATCGTTTGATATCATCAGGAAATCTCTTGAATTGGAAAATGACGGTTTGTACGTGGAAGTGCCGACAAATCTGGAGCCCTTCAAATCAGCTTTAGGCTATGCAGAATCTCATAGGGGGCAAACAGTCCACTGGGTCATGGTAGGTGAGAAAGATTCCATATTTCGATACAAAGTAAGAACCGCCTCTTTTCTAAACTGGCCAATTATTGAGCAAGCCGTACTAAATGACATTGTTCCAGATTTTCCAGTCGTTAACAAGAGTCTCGATTTATCATATTCAGGGAATGACCTATGACATCAAAACCTGAAAAAAACATACTGGGAAACAGTGTTGTAACAATTAAGGAATTGAATGACGAGAATACATCATCTTCCTTTAGGGGTAGTATTACTTTTAATCCTGAAGTCATTAATGGTAATTATGATTCGCTTTTAGAATCATGTCCTTCAAAGGCCTTGGCATCAGCCAAAGAGAACGGCCAGACGATAATCTTAGTAGACCATGGAAAATGCATCATGTGTGGACATTGCAATGAAATGGAACCAAAGCTAATCAAAATTCAAAGCAAGCCTGTGCTTCCAACCAAAACAAAATTGCAGTTGATAGAATATTCCAAAATTCAAGCGGGGACACAATCAGTAGGGTCTTATGAAGAAGTAGGAAAAGAGCTTGGAGAAAAAATCCAAAAATTATTCGGACGCTCACTTGCAATACGAGAGGTTGATGCAGGCTCATGTAATGGCTGTGAAATTGAAATTACAGCACTCAATAACTCCATATACGATATTGAAAGGTTCGGAATTCATTTTGTATCTTCACCAAGACATGCCGATGTCTTGCTTGTGACCGGCCCTGCATCAAGAAATATGGAAATTGCCTTAAAACGAACTTATGAGGCTACGCCTAATCCCAAGATTGTGATTGCGGTAGGTGCTTGTGCATGCAGTGGAGGAATATTTGGTGATACTTACGCAACAACGGGAGGAATTGACAAAGTTGTACCAGTTGATGTCTATATTCCAGGATGTCCTCCACGACCGGAAGCATTACTACAAGGATTATTGTTAGCAGTCAACAGGTTAAAGCCGGATCATGGCATACACAATGTGAAATCATAGGCACGATTCTTTTTGTTAAAAATCGAATGCAGGGTTTGTAGTTTAATTTTCGGGATCAGGTTTACAACTGATGACCCTACCAGTTTTAGCATCAATTACAATGTTTTGCTTGTTTGTTTACCAAATAATGTCACGCTTGCTTTCGCATGCCAAGTATTATTTTCCAAGGTTGTATTTACTATATTACAAGGACTATAATTAAATTGGAAGAACTTCTTTACCGTCTCGTAATTTCAGGAGCTGCACTAGTCTTTGAAAATAACTTCTATCAACTCATATATTATGGAAATCCATTCTATATATCGGGATCCAATAATTTTATACGCCTGTTTGTTAAGATGCTTTTTATTCTGTCCTAATCTTGGAAGGTTGGAGGTTTGTTGCGACCTTGCCAAAAGTAGGGGGGCTACCTTTGATGATAAATGTCCCCAACTAGAAGCCTCTGAGTCTTTCCCTTGTTTGAAATTAACAATGCACCATCGTAATCTATCTCCACAGCTTTTCCAGTAATGGTTCCGTTTGGAGTTGATATCTTGACCTTTTTTCCAACAGTTGAAGATCTTTTCTCTAATTCTTTTTTGATACCAACGAGACTGTCTGTAATCACTTTGTTGTACATATGTTCAAGCTCTTCAAGAAACGCCTGAAGGAAAACTACAGAATCTGCATCAGATTTTTTATCTACAAGTGTAGTTACACCATAATTTTTAGAATCTCTGATACTTTTGGATATGGTGCTAGGTTTGATTCTAAAGTTTATCCCAATTCCAATTACAAGATAATCTATCTTGTTGGATTCTATTGATGCATCTACTAGTATTCCTGCAACTTTTTTGTGATTTATTGTCACATCGTTTGGCCATTTTAGTTTGGGTTTGAGTTTCAACTTCTTTTCTATAGCAATGGCAAGTGCAAGTGCCGTCAGCATTGGAAATAACGATGTCTGAGCTACCTCCAAATTTGGTTTTAAAAGTATCGATAACCATATGCCACCTCTTGGAGAAATCCACCTTCTCTCATTTCTTCCCCTCCCCTGTGTTTGTTGAGCTGCTATGACAATAGAGCCATTTTCATATGGTCTTGATGCTAGCTTTAGTGCAAAGTTTTGTGTGGAATCCATCGTATCAAAATAGTATATCTTTCTCCCAATGGTCTCAGTCTGCAATCCGTCCGAGACCTCCCACGGTAGCATTAGGTCAGTCTTGGCAACAAGCCTATAGCCCAGATTTTGTTTTGAGCTAATCTTGTACCCAAGCAATTCAAGTCTTTTTATGTTCTTCCAGACTGCTGCCCTGCTAAACCCGAGCGACTTGCTCAACTCTTCTCCAGAGATGTATCCTGTTTTGTGGGATTTTAGCAGTCTTACTACCCTCTCTAATGTATCGTCAAATGGTGTGTAGATGTGTTGCTTGGTTGCCAAGTCTTCTTGTGTATTTCTTATTCGTCCAACAACTTTCTGATCTGCTCTTCAAGAAAGTCATTTTGGCCAAATCCTACATCTCGAAGTATTCCTTTTTTGTCAATTAGAATTGTGGAGGGTGTTCCACGCAATGCATATTGCTCAAATGTCTGTGCAGAGTATTCCTTGCTTTTGAGATACTGCTTGACGCGCACTATTATCTCTGCTTTTTGGTTTGCACTATACGAGTCAAAGCCGGGAATGTTTGCCTCTATGACCTCGTTTATCTTGTCTTGACTGATGCCCCCATTTTCCTTCCTTAATAGATCCATGCCTACTGGAAATGGAATCTTGTATGGAAGTTTTTTTCCCTCTACAAGCTGGCCATACTGGCCCAAGGCTTTCTGGGTCTCGCCTATTGTCTCTCCAGTTGTTAGCAACAGTTCAAGATTCTCAATTGTGTTCTTGTCAAAATCTTCAAAGGCGGTTGCAACTCCAAGCACCATGACTCCCTCTTTGCGGTACTTGTTGTAGATATCAATTGCCTGTGGTATTCCATATAGGAAACATCCAGGACAGTTTACCTGAAATACCTCAACTAAAACAACATTGTCTTTTTCCTTGTCAATGTTTGTAGGCAACCCTTGGACCCATTTTGAGATCCCTAGGTTTGGTGCCTTTGATCCCACTTTTGCAATCATGTATGAGACTAGAGGAGGTAGTTATGTAATTCTTTGCCGTGTTGCAATATCGTGCGAAATTCTTTTATATGCGCATCCTTTAGCTAAAAACATGTCGTCCAAGTTACCGGTAGTACTGTTAATAACAACAGTTCTGGTAGCATCTGTTGCAGTATCGACTATTCCTGCATCATATGCGTTGATACCGAGAGACTACTCCTACCTAAATGATAATCACTTAACAGTGAGAACGGGGAACACAAAGGTATGTGGAGATCACTTGTGTGCACCAGGTGAATGGGGCAAATTACAACAGCAATTAAACAATGCCCAACTTGGTAAGCAAAATGCTAATGCCACAACACCCACAACACCACCAACTACAGCACCTACTGGCGGTTCATCCACTCTCTGCACAATGGTAAAAGGTGCGCTGGCTGCCGCAAATGCAGATGCTGCAGTAACACAAAAAGTGTTGTCTAACTTAGGTTGCTAAAAGGATAGCAGTTCAAATCCTTTTTTTAAAATTTATCTACCTAATCGGAATTCAAAAGTTAACATCAAAGCCACCCGTGTCTTGGCTGAAGTCACCTTGGCCAAAACCGCCGCCGTCACGGCCCATATCGTTTCCCCCATCTTGACCTACGTTCGCAGAACCTGAATCGTACATCTGTTGGTCGGGGATGTAACTTGCCATTGCAAGTCCCATAAATGACATTATTGATGAAAACATCATGATATCCATTATCCCCATGAACATCATTGCAGGAAAGAGTGACTTGTCGTTGTCCATCTGCTGCTGTAGTTTCTCCTTGTCGCCGCTCTTCCAAAGGGTTACCATTTGGTCCCAGTGCTGCTGCAACTCAAACCGTCTCTCTTCAAGTTCCTTTGTCCCTTTTTCTGTGAGTACTAGCTCTTTTTTTGGTCCAAAGAAACCCTTCTTTTCAATCAACCTAACAAGACCGTTGTTCTCAAGTCGTTCAAGAAGCGCGTTTAGCTCCACGTCATCAAGCCGTGTCTTCTTTTTCATCTTGCCAAATTTTTTAGCACCTTGTTGTATGGCGCTCAGTACAATAACATCATTTGGAATCTCTTCCATAGGTATCATGAATTTGTTTGTACCTATAAATCGTTCTAAAAGAATCTATTAAAGAGGAATTACTGTACCAAACTCATGGAACAAGACCTTCAAACTGACGACCAGATAAAAAAAATCTATCAACTAAAAAACATTGCAGTAGTTGGCATGTCAAAAAATCCCGAAAAAGCTGCTCACTACGTGCCAAAGTATCTGGCAGAAAAAGGCTACAACATTATACCGATAAACCCGACAGCAGACAAGATTCTAGGAAAAAAATGCTACCATAGTCTTTTGGATGTTACGACCCAAGTTGATGTAGTCGATATATTTAGGCCGTCTGACCAGCTAATGCCTGTAATTGAAGAGGCAATCAAGCTAAAGCCGCGTGCAATCTGGCTGCAAGAGGGAATACACAATCCAGAAGCCGAATCTCTGGCAAAAAAAGCTGGAATTGATGTGGTCTTTAACAGGTGCATGCTTGCAGAGCACCAGAGACTGTTTTAGACATGGCAGAAGATCTTGCAAAATTCTGTGATTCCCTAACAGAGCTGATAAAATCATTTGAGCAAAGGAACATCGCACTGAAGATGTCATCTGACTTGGATCTCGGCGTGATCAAGATATATGGTGAAAACTCTAGCGCGCTTGCACGGGCAAGAGCTGGCCTTGATGAGGTTGCAGAACTGGCATACGATACAGCAGAGCATCACCCATACTGGAACCTATTATACGATGGCTCGCAAATACTAAAGATTGTTTTGGAAAAATGGCATGACAACCTAACAGATGAAGAGCTCAAGGAAATACAGTGGTATGCAAGCAAGATAAAAGACTCGCTTGCAAATGTGTCAGGCAACCATCACCACGAATGATTATCCCGTACCAACAATTTACAACAGAGATAAATAGTAATGAGGAGGAGATGAGTTTATGCCAATTAAAATTGGCCTTATTGGTAAGACAAATACTGGGAAAACAACATTTTTCAACGCAGCCACTCTGGCAGGAGGCGAGATCTCTACTTATCCGTTTACAACAAAAAAACCAGAACGTGGAACTGGCAATGCTATAACGCCTTGCGTGCATGCAGAGTTTTCCGTACGTGACAACCCTCAAAACTCAAAATGTGTCGACGGGTGGAGATTCATCCCGATTGAGCTCATCGACCTTCCAGGGCTCATAAAGGGAGCATGGGCAGGAAAGGGGCTTGGAAACCAGTTTCTTTCCGTGGCAACCCAGTCTGATGCCCTACTGCATGTGGTGGACGTATCGGGTAGTGTGGACGCAGCTGGCAGGATAACCGAGGTTGGCCAAGGCGACCCGATTGCAGACGTCTCAGACATTGAGGAGGAGTTGATAATGTGGTACCAGAAACTCCTAGAAGGAAACCGGGAGAAGATATCAAAGCTTGTCAACTCCGAGACAGAGCTAGTGGTTGCCATCACTGATGTATTCCGTGGAATTGGAGTAAAAGAGAGCCATGTAAAGGACGCACTGAAGGTAACAGGCCTTGAGGACAAGCACTTTGACAATTTTGACATGGAAGACAGCAAAAGATTTGCAGCGCACCTCAGAAAGATCTCAAAGCCCACCCTAATTGTTGCAAACAAGATTGACCTTCTAGGTGCTGACAAGAACTTTGACAGGCTGCGAGAAAAATATGTGGATACAATAATCATACCTGCCAGTGCAGACAGCGAGCTCTCGCTGAGGCGTGCGGAGCAGAAAGGCCTCATAAAATATGTCCCAGGTTCAGAACAGTTTGAGATACTCCAAAAGGATAAACTTGCCAAACGACAGCTGGAAGCACTAGAATTTATCACAAAAGGCATACTTGGCGAGTACATGAGAACAGGTGTCCAGTTCGCAATCAATGTCACAGTTTTCAAGTTGTTAAAGATGAACTCTGTCTATCCTGTTGCCGACCCAGAAAAACTATCAGACAAAAAGGGGCGTATTCTTCCTGATCTCATCTTAATGAAGGACGGCTCCACCATAGAAGACTTGGCAAAGGAGATTCACTCTGACCTCACAAAAGGACTCCTTTATGCAAAAGATGTCAGGTATGGTGTAAGGCTGCCAACAAACTACCAGCTTAGAGACAGGGATGTGGTATCTCTAGTAAGCGCAAAGACAAAAAAGTCCTAGCCCTCGTCGCCAATTCTTTCCTGCTTCATCCACAGGGTTTTTTTCTTGTGGTCGATTGGCACAACTCCAATACTCGATATCTCTTTTCTTATTGCGTCTGCGTCTTGGAACTTTTTCTGAGCACGCAAAAGGTTGCGTTTTTCAATCAAGTCATTTATCTTCTTTTTCTCTTCTTCTGTGACTTGCAAGACCTTTAGGCCCAAAATATTAAGCATCATATCAAGTGTTGGTAAAATTTTACATGAGATTGAGACAACCAGCCTCTCAGATGATGCAAGCTGGTTTGCAGCCTTGACAAGCTTGAAAAATGCACTTGTTGCAAGAGATGTGTTAAAGTCAGACTCTAGTGCATTTGTAAACTCCTTTTCGGTCTGCTGTACTATCTCTGCTGTTGACTCTGTATCTTCTATGCTTGATTCCCCACCATCTGCTAAGATCAGTTCATAGTAGCAATTTTCTACTTGGCGCCACTTTGTTATTGTTTCCCTTAGCAGTTCTTCAGAGTAATCAATGGGCTTGGAGTAATGTCCTGAGAGACAGAAGAGCCTGATTATATTTGCGCCCCATTTTTTCAAAACATAATCTATCGATTTTGTATTTCCAAGAGATTTTGACATCTTTTCGTCATCTATTGTAACCATTCCTACATGCATCCAAATCTTGGCAAAATTCTTGCCAGAGTATGACTCTGACTGGGCAATCTCATTTTCATGATGCGGAAAGATTAGATCTCTTCCCCCACCGTGGATCTCAAAGTCTGTCCCAAAATACTTTAGGCTCATGGCCGAGCACTCGATGTGCCATCCGGGCCTTCCATGACCCCAAGGGCTCTTCCACGTGGGCTCGTCGTCTGCAAACTTCCACAATGCAAAATCCAACGGATCCTTTTTGGTCTCATCTACCTCTACGCGTGCTCCTGAGATAAGCTCGTCAGTTTTTTTCTTTGAGAGCTTGCCATACTCGTGAAACTTGGATACTGAAAAATAGACCCCATTTTTTGAGACATAGGCAAACTGCTTGTCAATCAAAGTTTTAATCAAATCAATCATGTCCGGGATGTGTTCTGTTGCCTTTGGATACATGTCGGCACGTTTGACGTTGAGGCTGTCAAACCCCTCAAAGTAACTTGCAATGTACTTTGAACTAATCTCGTCAGAAGAGACGCATTCAGCTCTTGCTCGGTTTATTATCTTGTCATCGACATCAGTAAAGTTTTGGATGAACTTGACCTTGATTCCTTGTTGTTCCAGAAATCTTCTAAGCGTGTCAAAAACTATGATTGTTCTTGCATGACCTATGTGGCTGTCATCATATACTGTAACCCCGCATAGGTATATTCTCACGCTGCCGGAAGTGTCAAGTTCCTTCTCAGTTCCTGACAGTGTATCAAAAATTTTCAAATCTTGTCAACCTAGAGAACGCATACTTTGGGTGTTATTCTTTTATGCTCGCTTCTTTTATGCATCTGGTAAATTTTATCCACATTTGAGATGGGTATCTCTGTAAGCTTTGAGGTCTCTTCAACTGAGAGGTTCATGTCAAAGACGCAGTATAGAATCGAGTCAATCTCCTCGTAGGATAACCCAATCTCACCTTCTGCAGTATGCTCCTCCCATAGGCGGGGCCCGCTTGGTTTTGATATTATGGTTTGTGAAATGCCAAGAAATTTTGCAAGTTCTCGAATCTGTGTCTTGTATAGGGATGCAATGGGCAGAAGGTCTGCTGCCCCGTCGCCATACTTTGTAAAATATCCAATCAAAAACTCGCTTCTATCGCCGCAGCCGAGCACAAGATAATTTCTTGCGTTGGCATAATAGTACAAAATGTTTGATCGTATCCTTGCTCCAAGGTTGCCCAATGCCAATGGATTTGACTCGATGTACTTTGAGTATTCTTTATGGATGAATCCTATATCGATTAGCTTGTATTCGAGATGTGAGCTATCGACAATCTTTATCGCGTCGTCGGTGTCTGACGTTGGAGTAATTTTCGAGCTTGGCATGATCAGTGCAAGCGACTTTTCCTTGACAAATTTTGCACAAAGAGTTGCAATTACTGCAGAGTCTATTCCTCCACTTAGACCAAATATCACCCCATGTGATCTTCGGTCTCTTATCTCCTCTGTTAGGAATAAGCCAATCTTTTCTTGTATTGCACTGTAGTCTTTTTTTGTAATCTCTTGCAGTATTGTAGGATTCAAGCCCTTGCTAAAATGATATGCCATAATGAATTAAACTTATCACACATCAAGATAGATGCCGTCGTTTTTTACCTCGACCTTGTATGTCTGGAGTTTTACTCCTTTGATGTAGTCTAGAAGCTCTCCTGTCTTGATGTTATAATGCCAGAAATGGAGTGGGCATCCCACCACATCGCCTTCGAGCTTGCCTGGAGCAAGCGAGCCGTCCTGATGTACGCAAATAGAGTCAAGGGCATGAAACCCATTTTGGTTGAATATTGCAATCTTTTTGCCATCCACTACAAACTCTCTTCCCTTGCCGGGTGCAATCTCGTTTTTCTCGGCCACTTTTTTCCACGTCATGTTTTTCTAAACAAAAACCAACCAATATTTAATTATCGTTTTTTGCTCTTGCAATTCTAGATTTTTCCTCAGGTGAGACAAGAGGAGATTTTTTGATAGCATTTTATAACCCTGAAATTTGAAATTTTGTATGAGTCAGATTAAGGATCCCTCCTTGGCAGAAAAAGGAAAGATGTCATACGAATGGGCAAGGGATCACATGAAGATTCTCACTAATACTATTGACCGACTCAGAAAATCACAACCTCTCAGGAGAGTTAGACTTGGAGTGTGCTTGCACATAACAAAAGAAACATCTGTTCTGATGATGGGGGCAAAAGCTCTTGGGGCAGATGTAAGTGCATGTGGTGCAAACCCTCTTTCCACACAGGACGACATTGCAGCATTTCTTGCAGAAAGTGGAATTCACATTTATGCTTGGGCAGGACAGACTCCTGAGGAATATGACTGGTGCATAGAACAGATGCTCAGCCACAAGCCACAAATTATAACTGATGACGGCTCAGACTGTCACAGCAAAGTTCATGGCAATAAACAATTCTCTTCGTGGAATATTCTAGGAGGGACAGAAGAAACCACTACAGGAGTCATACGGTTAAAGGCGCTTGAGAGACAAAAGAAGCTCAAGTATCCGGTAATTGCAGTAAATGATGCATATACAAAACACATGTTTGACAACCGATATGGTACGGGGCAGAGCACAATTGACGGATACTTCAGGTCGGTGAATCTTCTCTTTGCAGGAAAGCGTGTTGTAGTTGCAGGATATGGATGGGTAGGACGGGGTGTGGCGTCTAGGGCACACGGGCTTGGAGCCAGGGTCTATATCACAGAGATAGACTCTGTGAGGGCACTTGAGGCCCACATGGATGGATATGAGGTCATGCCAATTGGTGAGGCTGCAAAGATAGGCGACGTCTTTATCACGGCAACTGGACAGACTGGCGTGATAAGAAAAGAACACATATTGAAGATGAAGGATGGCGTCATACTTGGAAACGTCGGGCACTTTGATGTTGAGGTTGATGCCAAGTTTCTTCTAAACGGATCCAAATCAGTAAGGGAAGTTCGTCCAAACCTAGATGAATGTCTGCTCAAAAATGGAAAGAGGGTTTACCTGATTGGAAAGGGCAGGATTGCAAATCTAGTTGCGGCAGAAGGGCACCCGCCTGAGGTTATGGCACAGTCATTTTCAAACCAATTACTATCAATGATATACATTGCTAAGAATCACAAAAAGATAGGAAAGAGAGTGATCACAGTTCCTGCTGAGATTGACAAGCAAATTGCAGTAGACGCTCTAGCTGCAATGAATGTAAAAATTGACAAGCCGACAGCTGCTCAGATAAAATATGCTCAAAGCTGGACATAACTTAAATCCAGTATATCCTCTACCCAAATAATGAAGCGGGCGATCATCACTAGTGCGCTACCGTACGCCAACGGCGAGATACATCTTGGACATGTTGCCTCAACTTATCTGCCTGCTGATATCACCACAAGATTCCTAAAGATGTCAGGAACAGAGGCGTACTACATCTGTGCCTCTGATGATTATGGAACACCAATCTTGATCCAGGCAGAGAAAGAAAAAAAGACTCCGGAAGAATATGTACAGTTCTGGAACAAGAGAGACTATGATGATTTTACTGCATTTGGAATAGGGTTTGATTTTTTTTACAGGACAAGCTCCCCTGAAAATATCGCCTTTGTACAGGATACCTTCAAGAAATTAATGGAGAACGGACACATTTACGAGCAGGAAATCATCCAGTTTTATTGCAAGTTTGACAAGAAATTTCTTCCAGACAGGTATGTGGTGGGCAGATGTCCATACTGCAAGGCTGAAGAACAATACTCTGACCTGTGTGAAAAGTGTGGAAGGGTTCCTCAGGAAATCGAGGATCCCAAGTGCGCAATTTGCAAGAATCCTCCCACAAAAGAGAAAACCAAGCACTACTTTTTTAAACTAAAAAATTTTGTAAACGAACTAAACCAATGGCTTGAGGCAAACTCACATCTGCAAAAGGACGTAAAAAAATATGTGCAAAACTGGATTAAAGATGGACTTGTAGACTGGGACATTACACGCGACATCCCATGGGGGGTCCCAATACCTCTTGATAGCGCTACAGGACAGGTCTTATATGGATGGTTTGATAACCATCTTGCCTACATCTCATCTGCACTCAAGTTTCTTGAAAGTAAGGGATTAAACGGAAAGGAGTTTTGGAACTCGGCCGACATTTACCATTTTATTGGTAAAGACATTGTGTATCACCACTACCTCTTCTTGCCTGCCATGCGAATTGGAATAAAAAAAGAGTACAAGCTTCCTGACTATATTCCGACAAGGGGTCATCTTATGCTGCAGTCAAAGAAGATCTCAAAGAGCCGTAACTGGTATATTGGCCTCAAAGAATTTCTACAACTCTATCCTGCCGACTATCTGAGGTTTTATCTTACCATGATTACACCATACAGCCAGGACGACCTCAATTTCGACTGGGACGAGTTTGCATCAAGGATAAACTCCGAGCTTATTGGAAACATTGGAAACTTTGTCAATAGGGCCCTTGGGTTTACAAAAAAAAATATGGCGGGTGTAATGCCGACTTTTGAGAATCTTGATCCTGCCGACCTAGAAGCGCAGGACAAGATAAAAAATCTGGCAGGTGAGATTACACCACTTATGGAAGAGAATCAGCTTGACAAGGCACTCAAAAAGATATTGGAATTTTCTGCACATTTCAACCAGTACTTCCAGAAAAAAGAGCCATGGAAGGGTGGGAGTGGTACAAACAACTGTATATTTATCTCGGTAAACGCTGTACGCTCCATAGCAATATCCCTTTATCTGTTCTTGCCTGATTCGTCGCAGAGAATCTGGGCACAGCTTGGACTTGGAGGCAAGGTGTATGAGCAGCCATGGAACTCGTTATCGGATATTACTATACATCAAGGACACAAACTTGGTGAGGCCTCACCACTTTTCAAAAAGGTGGAGGCCGCTGACATTCAAGCTTACAAGTCAAAGCTTGGTAAATGATGGCACTAAACTGGATATCAAAAGATGGAAAGCTCATACTTGGAGCAAGAATAGTTAGAACATTCTCCTACGGCTTTCTAAGTGTAGTTTTAGCAATTTATCTGAGCCTGCTTGGGTTCAGTGAGATACTAATTGGCGTTGTTTTGACTGCAACCCTAGTAAACGGGATAATCTTCAATCTATTATCCAGCGCATATGCTGACAAGATAGGGCGCAAAAAGTTTCTGATTCTTTATGCCGTTTTAATGATCATATCTGCTGTGATATTTTTTGTAACCGACAACTATGTGGCATTAATTGTTGCTGCCCTTATTGGAACAATCAATGTGACAGGGTCTGAGGTTGGTGCATTTTTGTCTCTTGAACAAGCAATCTTGCCTCAGACAATAACTGATGAGAAGAAACGAACCACCATCTTTGCTATATATAACATGGTTGGAACTTTTGCCATGTCTGCAGGCGTACTGCTCTCTGGTCTGCCACGCATATTCTTCCAACAGTTTGGGCTTGATAATATCGGGGCAATCAAAGTCCTGTTTCTTGCATATGCTGCATGCGCTCTTGCCGCCTTGGCAATATACCTAATACTTTCACCCAAGGTTGAGACCAAATACCGAAAAGAAACATCTGGTTCATCGCATAAAATAACTGCAGAGTCACGCAGTATAATCACAAAGATGTCGTCGCTTTTTGCAGTTGATTCGTTTGCAGGTGGGTTTGTAATACAAAGCATAGTTTCGTTTTGGTTTTACACCAAGTTCGGAGCAGACCTCAGTACACTTTCCTACATATTTACTGTAGCGGGTATACTTACTGCAGTATCCTATCTTTTGGCAAGTAAAATTGCATCAAGGGTAGGCCTTGTCAATACCATGGTATGGACTCATATACCATCCAACATTTTTTTGATACTAGTGGCATTTGCACCAACTTTTCCACTTGCAATCGGACTGTACCTTGCAAGGATGAGCATCTCTCAGATGGATGTTCCAACTCGGCAGTCATATCTTATGGCTGTAGTAAAAGAGAACGAACGAGTGGCAGCTGCAGGAATTACAAACACATCAAGAAACATTGCTCAGGCAGTAAGTCCGTCAATTGCAGGTGCAATAATTGGTCAGCTCTTGGTTGCTCCTTTTGTAATTGGTGGCATACTCAAACTTGCATACGATGTGGGTCTTTTTCTAAGCTTTAGAAAGATAAAGCCACCAGAAGAACTCTAGGAGGCGGAGCTTATCTTCTCAAGATATGACATGATTCCCGTGTAATCTATATTTCCAAATCCTTCCCTGACTGCATCCTGATACAACTTGTTTGCAAGTCGGGCAACAGGCAGGTTTGCTCCAAACTCTTTGGCAGTATAGTTTATCTCATCAAGGTCTTTTTGCATCACGCTCAGAAAGAAGCTTGGCTCAAAGATTCCTTTTGCCATCTTTGGTCCCTTGAGAAGGCTCATCCCTGTCTTAAAATAGGTCGAGTTTAGAACTTCAAGGAAAAGAAGTGGGTCAAGGCCGGATTTTTTTGCAAGTATGATTCCTTCTGAGATTGCCAAGGCCAAGATTGAGATCTGCAGATTCATCGCAAGCTTCATGGCGTCAGCAGAACCGCTGTCTCCAAGGTAAAACGTCTTTTCGCCTATTGAATCAAAAACTGTTTTACATCTCTCATATGCTTCCTTGCTTCCTCCTATCATAACTACTAACTGTCCTTTTTCTGCAAGCAGGGGGCCACCCATTACAGGACTATCAATCATTACAATACCATATTGTTTGTATTTTTCAGAAATCTTCCTTGAAGAGATGGGATTGATTGTACTCATGTCAGCTACAACTAACCCATCATGTCTTCCTTCTACTATCCCGTCTTTGCTAAATGATACTGACTCGACAGCACCAACATCCTTTACAATTGTTATCGCAAGATCAGATACTTCGGCTAATTTTCTTGGCGACTCGGCAACATTTGCGCCTATTTTTTTCAGAGATTCTGTCTTTTCTTTTGTCCTGTTGTAGACTGTAACCTTGTGGCCTGTATTGATAAGACGCACTACAACAGCTCTTCCAAGCAATCCAGTCCCAATTATCCCAACATTCATGGTATCATGATTTTTCATGACGTATTTTTCTCTATTGTATCATTTCAGGCAACAAGTGCCTTGAATCGCTCGTCATCTCTGAGAATGCCAAAATCCTTGTCCTTGCTTGCCTTTACGGCATAGCCTGGATCAAGAACTATTGCGCGCTCAAGCAGTGCAAGGGAGTCTTTGGCATCTTTTTGAAGTGCTTTGCTGCATGCCTTGTGGTACAAAACATTTGCGTTTTGAGGCTCTTGTGCTAGAATATTGTCATAGCAGAAGATTGCCTCCTCGTACTTTTGGAGGTAATGCAGCGCAAGCCCCGTGTTTAATAGTGATGCTATATGATTTGGCCTTTCTTTTAGAACCGAGTCGTATACCTGGATTGCTTCTTCATATCTTCCAAGCTTTCCTAGCGCATTTCCCTTGTTAAACAAGGCGTTTATGTGTGTGGGTTCTACCATGAGAACACGATCAAAATAAAATATTGCATCTTTTGGCTTTCCACGTTTTGCATGTCCAAGGCCAATGGTATACAGATACTCTAGACTAGCATCCTCATCGTCTGAGGAAAAACTGATTCCCTTCACAATAATCTGTATCTGATTCCTATTTGATAAACGCTATCGTATTAAACATACTGATATGGAACCATATTCATCTGGAATATATCATGGAGAAACTCCGTTCCTGTCCAATCTGCCCTAACTGCGGTTCAAAAAAATTTGATAGGATAAAGACAGAGGGTACTGTTGTTAGGTGCGTAAAATGTGAAAAAGAGATGACCATCTGATATTGAAATTTTACCAGCATGCTAACAATTAACCTAACAATAATTTGTCGACAAAACCTATTGTGTAGGGACTGAATTGAGGAATTCGCTATTCTCTTTTTCAAACAATTCCGATTTTTCTTTTACTTGCTTGACAGCTATATACAACCTAAACAACAATTCCTTACTTGGATTGGTAGATTCTAAAAGACGTCTGTCAATGCCGTATTCTTCCATGACATGCCACATCTCGTCTACTGTTATCTCTGAACTCATGCTGCTCCCAGTTGAGTCAAAATAATATCATATTTAAAAATTTTCTATCGTTTGGAAAACTCATCGACATTTTATGAAAGAATTTTTTCCCAAAATTGGAAAATTGCAAGAGTGCAACGGTTTTGATCCGGCAATAGAAATTTATATCTTGAAAAATTGCAGGGTCGGTTGTTGTATCAAAACAGGAGCTAGTTGAAAAATTTCAGTTTTCTTACATTGGTCTTTGTCATCAATTCATTGACTATCTTTATTATATCTGCAATATCAAAGGGCTTGTAAACTATAGCAGAAGCATTCAACTGTTCTAGTCTTTCTGCAGTGGTTGGGGCAAGGTCAGACGTAACCATTATCACTATTGCTGCAGGGTTTATCTCCCTAATCTTTTCCAACGCATATATGCCGTCCCCGTCTGGCATCATCACGTCCAAAAATACGATGGCTGGTCTGTACTCCTCATACAACTTGACTGCCTCCTTACCGTTGATAGCCTTGCCAACAACATCAAATTTTTTCAGTTTTAAAAGCTCACAAAATAGTGTAAGGATATCCTGATTGTCATCTGCCACAAGTACTCGTATTTTCTCCTTTTCTCCCAATATCGCACTCATCATGAATTTCCTATTTAAGGTATCTTTTGGTTTACAAATTCTTTTTTATGGTAATAATCTAAAAAATGGAGGGTTGTTCCATTTTAGTAAAAATCTGATTTTTTGTATCTTTTATTGGTTGACTTGATGTGCTGTACAAATTCATGTAATTTTCACACGTACCGTACTTTTTCTGAAGCAGATCTGAAGATTTCAGGCAGTTGATTTTGGCAGGCATTATGACAAGAGGCAGAAAGCAGTTAAAATAACTTGGATTCGAATGAGACTAAACTATGCTTGTATATTAAAAAGAGAAGGGAATCTACGTTTTTATTTCCATCGCCTTTAAAGGGCAGGCATGGCAAGAAGCTGGAAAGACTCTGATGTAAAGTTAGACCATATAAAAAACGAGACTATAGCAGTAATCGGTTATGGTATACAGGGAAACGCACAGGCAAACAACCTCAAGGACTCTGGTCTTAATGTTATAGTGGGCGTCAACGAATCTGGCTCTAGCTGGAAGAAGGCAAAAGAGGATGGACACCAGGTGATGTCAGTGCAGGACGCATGCAAAAAAGCCGACATTATACATATCTTGATTCCAGATATGGTTCAGGCCAAAGTTTACAAAGACGAGATAGCACCACATTTGAAAACTGGCAAGGCGCTATCCTTTTCACATGCAGCGGCAATACACTGGGGATGGATAGTGCCTCCAAAAGACATTGATGTGATAATGGTGGCACCAAAAGGACCTGGTTCTAAGGTAAGGGAGACATATCAGCAAGGGTTTGGAACTCCTTCAATTGTTGCAGTTTACCAAGATTATACAAAAAAGGCTTGGGATAGAACGCTTGCAATTGCAAAGGGAATAGGAAGTACAAGAGCAGGCGTTATCGAAACAACCTTCAAGGAAGAAGTCGAGACTGACTGGTTTGGAGAGCAGGTTGACCTATGCGGTGGTTCGGCATCAATGATAATGAATGCGTTTGAGACTCTGGTAGAAGCTGGATACCAACCTGAGATTGCCTACTTTGAGGTCTTGCATGAGCTTAAACTGATTGTAGATATGATTCAGAGGTACGGCATAGCTGGAATGTATCGCAGAGTAAGTGAGACTGCAAGATATGGAGGCCTTACTCGCGGACCGATGGTGATGGATAAGGACGTCAAAGAAAAAATGAAAAAGGCGCTAAAGATGATACAGGACGGAACATTCAACCAAGAGTGGACAAGCGATTACAGGAAAAACGGCAAGAACGCATTTGACAGACACATGAGGGTAATCGAGTCACACCAGATAGAGCAAGTTGGCAAAAAAATGCGACGCATGATGTGGCCAGATTCCACAGAATAGTTCTAATTTTTCTTGACCTTTGACAGGTTTGATTGTATGAAATCAATTATTGTCGGAAGCGGAGTACCTGGACCAAAGTTTCCAAGAACACCAGCTTTTTCAAGCTCTGCCTTGTCATCGTGTGGGATGACGCCGCCGCCTATTACCAGTACATCATTGATCCCTTTTTCCTTGAGTACCTTTACCACACGTGGAAAGAGGGTTAAATGTGCCCCATTTAGAAGACTCAGAGCTATCACGTCTACATCTTCGTCTTCTGCAATCTGCGCTACCCTTTCTGGTGTGGCAAATAGTCCAGAATAGATGACTTCCATCCCTGCATCTCTGAAAGCGCGGCACAGCACCAGCGCACCTCTGTCATGGCCATCCAATCCAAGCTTTGAGACCAAGATTCGTATGCGCTTTGTCTGGGCCTTTTGTGACATGATTTTCAGAGTGTAAGGCGGGTCTTAAAACCTTTATTGGCTCTAGTAGAAAAATCCAGAAAAATATTACGGAATATTTTGTGCATAGTCAGATATGTACTGTAATTACAATATTGGAATATGACACTAGATAGATTCCAGATCACTGCTTGGCATGGTGATCATTCTGTCGGTGCTTTTTGTGCCATTTGCTGGTACAAGTTCTGCAAGTGCACTTACAACTACAAGTGGTTCGCTGTCATCCGCTTCTCTGAACACTACTGTCTCCAACGCTTATCTTAATTATACAGTCTTCACCAACGGTACAACTACAGGCAACTCCGGGATACTGGACCTATGGAGGTGATGCACCGGCTGAAAAAGCTCCGTATGCTTTTTACCGTGATACCAGCTGACTACACATAGGTGTACAAGCACCGCGAAGTGGCACCTGGGCTGGATATTATGCAGTAAGTCCGGCCCATAATGCCCAAGTATGGAGCGCCACAATAACAACTCCTGTTAGAACTATCACAACACAAAACTATGAGAATGGAATCTATGTGCAGACTTCAAATGGACTGATAAATTATGTCGCATGTACTTCGCTTACAAACAACCATGCAACCGTATGGACTATAATCTCAACCACGGGAAATACCAAGAAAGCCACAAGTTACAATGTATTGTGGATCGATAATAGTGCTAACCACCCACTAACAAGAGACTGTACCATAATCACAAACGGCGGAAACTATCTCAAGGTGTATCTTGACGGTGTGATGGTATATTCTAGTAATAACTTGCAATTGAAGATAGCGTCTCCATTTAACGCATATCTTGAACCAGAAACATCATACGCAGGTCAGCTCTTGACTGGCACGTTTGTAAACTATTATGTCGCATTAAACGAAAATGTACAGGTGACTAATCTACCAAGCAATGCGGCACGTGTTGACGTCGTTGATAACTCTGGAACCATTCTTGCTACAAGCCAAGTATCTAGTGCAACTGTCACACTAAATGTAGGTCAATATGCATTCACACTTGCTGCAAACATCAAAATCTATGACTCGAGCAATAACATGATTGCATCAAATGCCGAAAGCATCTACGGAGGAGATGTGTACTCCTACAGTTAGTAGAAATTTTCTAAATTAGTTGCACTATGAGCGCTTCCTAGTTCTTGTTTCATGCATCTCTCATGTTAAATGCATCCTATTGTTTGTATTTAACACACACTTATTTAATTAGCCGTGTAGAAACCATCGATTTTTGACAAATCGGTAGATCGCATTCGGTGGGCAGATCTATAGCTGACAAGATGCCATCGCTGTGCTGTGAAGCCATCTCGGTATGTGAGAATGGCTCGTATCGTGATGCAGATAATTCTGAGAGCAAGGGTACCGCCATACCTGCACTGCAAGTCCAATCATGTGTACACGGTCTGACAACACCTTGTCTTACTCGTACTGCGACAGTACGAGCGTAAGAGTCACCGTAGGTTTGTTGAATTCCTACAAGAAGCTTTTGATGTGGTACAATATCTTGGATTGTATAAAATACCGTACTACACATCCTTGTTGCAACAAGAATTTATTGCAGATACGTTACGTGATCGTTCTAGATGGATTTGGTAAAAGACCTCAAGCAAGGAAAAAGACGAGCCATTGCGCGTGCCATATCGATGGTTGAGAATGACGAGAAAGGCTCCAGAGATCTGATTAAAAAGATATTCAAGACCTCAGGCAAGGCAGTTACAATAGGCATAACAGGTCCTGCAGGTGCAGGAAAGAGCACCCTTATCAACAAGACAAGCATAGATCTCAACAAGCTAGGCTACAAGACCGCAGTTCTTGCAATAGACCCTACTAGCCACATTACAGGCGGAGCAATTTTGGGCGACCGTGTAAGGATGACCGAGTCAACAGACTCTGGTACATACATACGAAGCATGGCATCACGTGGCGCAACAGGTGCAGTCTCGATGGCACTTCGTAACAGCATAAGAATACTGGAATACGCTGGCTTTGATCCAATATTGATAGAAAGCGTAGGGGCAGGACAGACAGAGGTTGACATCTCAAAGGTAGTTGACCTTACCGTAGTGGTGTTCAATCCAAACACCGGAGATAATATCCAAACAATAAAGGCAGGTCTTACTGAAATCGGTGATATTTATCTAATCAACAAGAGCGATTTGCCAGGTGCAAATCAGCTCTTTGACTCGGTAAGAGACTTTATTGGCATGTCTGAAAAAAATCCCCAAGTCATGATGACTTCTACCAAATCAAACAAGGGAATATCCGAATTTGCAAAGAAGCTTCAAGAGCTAATGGAATCAAGGAAAAAATCAAAGAAACAAAGGGAAGAGTCAAGGCTTGACGCAGAACTGCGGGATATTATTTTAAATAATGTCAAAAACAAAGTGAGCAGCATGCTTGATTCAAGCACCACATATGCTAAATATCTAAAAAAGGTGCAGCAAAAGACACTTGATCCATTCGAAGCAGGAGACAAGCTATCCAAACTATTCAAGTGATACCTATGGAAAAGATAAAGACCGACTCTAACATTCCGGTAAAACGCTACTATGATTCCAAAGTAAAACCAAAAAGCAGACTGGAACAGCCAGGCAAGTATCCGTTTACAAGAAGCATCCATCCTGGAATGTATCGAGATAGACTCTGGACGATGAGGCAGTATACTGGATTTGGTACCGCCGCACAGACAAATCAGAGATTCAAGTATCTACTTGAAAGAGGCCAGACCGGCCTCAGCATGGCATTTGACTTGCCAACCCAGATAGGCTATGATGCAGACGATCCACATGCAGAAGGCGAGGTGGGAAAGGTAGGAGTATCAATTACATCGCTCAAGGACATGATGACATGTTTTAACGGCATACCGCTTGACAAGGTAAGCACGTCAATGACAATTAATGCAACTGCAGCTACCCTGCTCTCACTTTATATCGCAACAGGTGAATCACAAGGAGTAAAAAGCGAGCAGCTGCGGGGAACCACACAAAATGACATACTCAAGGAATACATTGCAAGAAACACCTACATCTATCCTCCAAGGCCTTCTATGAGATTGATTGGCGACATGATTGAATACTGCTCAAAAAAAGTACCGCGGTGGTATCCTATATCAATATCAGGATACCACATGAGAGAGGCTGGGTGCAACGCAATTCAGGAAGTTGCCTTCACACTTGCAAACGCCATCGAATATATCGAGACGTGTGTAGACCGTGGACTCGACATTGACGACTTTGCACCAAGACTGTCATTCTTCTTTTGTTGTACAAGTGAGTTTCTCGAAGAGGTTGCCAAGTTTCGGGCGGCAAGAAGAATCTATGCAAAGATAGTAAAGGAGAGATTCCACGCCAAAGACAAAAAATCAATGCAGCTCAAGTTTCATGTCCAGACAAGCGGCGAGTCTCTTACAGCACAGCAGCCAGACAACAACATTGTCAGGGTTGCAATCCAGTCCATGGCAGCAGTACTTGGAGGGTGCCAGTCGCTTCACACAAACTCAAAAGACGAGGCACTTGCATTGCCCACCGAGGCAGCAGTAAAGATTGCACTAAGAACACAGCAGATTGTTGGCTATGAAAGCGGCATAACAAAGACTGTGGATCCGCTTGCTGGTTCCTATTATGTTGAGTATCTTACTGACAAGATAGAAGAAGAGGCAAACAAGTATCTCAAGAAAATTGAGAGGATGGGAGGCTCACTTGCAGGAATCGAGAAGGGGTTCTTCCAGTCAGAGATAAGGCAAAACGCTTACAGGCTAAAAAAAGAGATAGACAGCAACGAGCGAGTAATAGTTGGTGTAAACAAGTTTACAGATTCTGTAGAAGAAAAACCAGAGATAATGAAGATAGATGACAGCATTCAGGTAGAGCAAACACAAAATCTAAAGGAGCTGCGAAGTAGTAGGGACAACAAAAAGGCGGAGTCTGCGTTATTCAAGATGCAGAGTGCTGCAGAAAAGGATGAAAACCTCATGCTGTACATCTTGGAATCGGTGCGAAGCTATGCAACGCTTGAGGAGATAAGCAATACCTTTAGACAGGTCTTTGGAGTATACCAACCAAAGGAGTCGTTCTAAAGTGAGAATAGATCACGTTGCCATAGCAGTAAACAATCTTGATGATGCCGTAAAAGAATACCAAAAAGTGCTAGGCATAAAGGAAGTGGAGTTTGAGACGGTGGAGACCGAAGGGGTAAGGGTCGCAATACTTCATCTGAACAACTCTAGAATTGAACTCATGGAAGCAACAAAAGAATCAAGCCCGATTAAAAAATTCCTTAAGACTAGGGGGGAAGGCTTGCACCATATTGCCCTTGAAACCGAAAAGATAGAGGGTGAGGTTGACAGGATGAAAAGCAGTGGCGTGATATTCTTGGGTGAGGTAAGAACAGGCTCGCGTGGAACAAAGATTACCTTTATTCATCCAAAATCTCTTCATGGTGTGCTGACAGAGCTCTGCTCGCATCCATAGTTTTACTCCACCAGCTTTAGAGTATCTGAAGCAGTGATTATTCCAACAATCTTGCTGTGCTTTGATACCAGCACACATTTTGAATATCGTATTAGTGAAACCAGCGTCTTGACAGGCGTGTCATAGTCTACTATTGGGGGACGGGGATCCATAATCTCTGCGAGTCTGATCTTTTTTCTCTGAGTCTCATCGTTGTCTATGAGGTGCTTTACAATACCATCCTCTGTTATCACCCCGACCACTTCACTTCCGTCAAAAACCGGAACCTGACTAATTGACTGGTCCTGCATCTTTTTTATCGCATCATGCAGCGAGTCCGTTGCCTTTAGCTTTACAATCTCCTTGCTGCAAATGTCACCTGCCTTCATAGAAGACTGGCTCTCAAGCGACCACAAGACCTCGAAGATCTTTCTTGCAGTCGCATAGCTTGGCTGGCACCTTCCTGACTCTATCTGGTTTATCATCGAGGTGCTAACACCAGTAAGTGACGCAAGCTTTTGCTGAGTCAAGCCAATCTTTAGTCTTGCTTGTTTTATGGATTCAAGTCGTGGCAGCATTTAGAGTGGAATACCACTGTTCAGTATTTCAGTTTTCGTGAGGTCATGCTTTATCTGTCCCGACCCATCTTCCTACCTCTCTTGTTGGATCTTTCAAGAGAGGCCTGAGCAGCAGCTAGTATTGCTATTGGAACTCTGTGAGCAGACGCACTAACATATGTCAAACCCACACTGTCACAAAACTTGATAGAGCGAGGGTCACCACCATGCTCGCCACATACGCCTATCTCCAGATTGTGCTTTACACTCCTTCCTTTTGATACGGCAATCTTCATGAGGCTTCCTACGCCGTTTATGTCAAGGGACTGGAATGGGTTTTCTGACATGATCTCTTTTTCCATATATTGGGAGAGGAACTTGCCTTCAGCATCTTCCCTGCTGAAGCTAAACACCGCTTGGGTGAGGTCGTTTGTTCCAAAACTGAAAAACTCTGTTGTCTTTGCAATCTCGTCCGCTGTCAGGCAAGCCCTGACAACCTCCATCATGGTTCCAAAATTCATCTTTAACTTGACGTGCCACTTTGACTCGACATCTGACTTGATAGAGTCATAAATTTTTTTGATGTACTCTAGTTCCGTTACGTTTCCAACCTGTGGGATCATTATTTGTGGGTGCACGTCTACTTTGGCCTTTTCAAGTTCGGCTGTTGCCTCACAGATGGCCCTTATCTGCATTTCATAAATCTCGGGATAAGTGATGCCAACCCTGACTCCCCGATGGCCCATCATTGGATTTATCTCTGCAAGCTCCTTTGCCCTGTCAAGAATCTTCTGTGTCGAGGAAATCTCACTGTGGTTTTCTTGCACTTCTAAGGAATGAATCTTGTTTAGCAATGTCTCAATGTTTGGAAGAAATTCATGAAGCGGAGGATCCAAAAGTCTGATGGTAACATGATATCCTTTCATTATCTCAAGAATTTCCTTAAAGTCTTGTTTTTGTAGTATGCAAAGCTTCTCCAAGGCTGACTTTCTTTCCTCAACTGTTTTTGCCATTATCATCTCTACAAAAACCGAGAGCCTGTCTTGTGCGTTAAACATCCTCTCTGTTCTACAAAGTCCTATTCCTTTGGCACCATACATGCGTGCAAGCCTTGCAGCTTCTGGTGTATCGGCGTTTACGCGTATGCCGAGTCTGTTGAACTTTTCAGACCATCCAAGTATTGTTTTAAAATCTTCTGTCAGCCTTGGTTCTACTGTTGGTATCTCGCCTGCATATACACTGCCAGTACTTCCATCTATCGTTATTATCTCGCCCTCGCTGATTGCCTTGCCGTCAACAAAAAACTGCTTTGCAGAGTAATCGATTCTAATGTCAGAGCAGCCAACGATGCAAGGCTTGCCCATTCCCCGTGCTACAACTGCAGCATGCGAGGTCTTTCCTCCCCTGCTTGTCAGTATTCCAGCTGATGCAAAAAACGCCGGAACATCTTCTGGCTTCGTCTCTTCTCTGACAAGTATGACGCTAGTTCCACTCTCCCCTACACTTGTAGCTCGCTTGACATCGAAGATGACCATACCTGAGGCAGCCCCCGGGGATGCGGGTATGCCTCGTGTCACGGGATTTAGCTTTTTGGCTTCTTCTGTATCAATTGTCCTGTGCAGTATTTGGTCAAGATCCTCAGGGTGAAGGCGCAAAATTGCCCGCTCCTTTGTTATTAGTCTCTCTTTTACCATTGAGACGGAGGTTCGAATCATTGACGTTGCGTTCATCTTTGCAGAGCGTGTCTGCAACAAGTAGAACTTGCCTCTCTCTACCGTAAACTCGATGTCTTGTGGTTCCTTGAAGTGCCTTTCAAGCTTGCCACATGTTTTCAAGAGTTGTTTGTATGTTGACGTCATGTCTTCTTTCATCCGGTCAATCTGTTGTGGAGTTCTGATACCTGCTACAACATCCTCTCCTTGCGCATTGACAAGATATTCACCAAAGATCTTTTTTGAGCCGTCAGAGGGGTCTCGAGTAAAGACCACGCCTGTGGCGCTGTCATCTCCCATGTTGCCAAACACCATTGCTACTACGCTTACTGCCGTTCCATCTGCGATATCTTTTGAGATCTTGTACTTTTTCCTGTAAACTACCGCCCTCTCGCCCATCCAACTCTTAAACACTGCCTCTATTGCAAGCTCAAGCTGCTTGTATGGGTCTTCCGGAAATTTTGCGCCTCTGTGCTCTTGGCATATTTGCTTGTATTGTGATACCATATTTTTTAGTGAAACCTCATCTAGTTCATAATCATGCTGTACGGCCTGCCTGCTCTTTGCCTCATGTAACACGGCATCAAATTTTTTATCATCTACACAAAAGACAACCTTGCCAAATAACTGTACAAATCTCCTGTAGGAATCCCACGCAAATCTAGGGTTCTTGCTTGAATCAGCAAGACCTAAAACAGTTTTATCATTTAATCCCAAGTTGAGAATAGTATCCATCATGCCTGGCATGGATACTGCCGCGCCTGATCTGACAGATACCAATAGGGGGTTTTTCTCCTCGCCGAGTTTCTTTCCGGTCCTTTTCTCAATCTTCTGTATGTTTTTCTTAACTTCGGGCATTAGGTTTTTGGGAAGTCTCTTGTTGTTGGCATAGTATCTTGTACAAACCTCAGTAGTGATGGTAAAACCAGGAGGAACCGAAAGCCCAAGCCTTGTCATCTCCATGAGGCCAGCTCCCTTGCCTCCAAACAACCTCTTGTTCTTGCCGTCGCCTTCGTTAAAAAAATATACAGATTTCACACAAAGATTCTGTTATAGTGGAATATCAAATTTTTCTGCGCCCTGCGAACGCAAACGCAAACTCTTCTATCGATTTTTCCCAGTTTTGCGCCTTGACGATACCACTTGCAACAAGTACGCCGTCTGCGCCAAGCTCAAGTGCCTTTGCAACATCATCTTCTGATACAATCCCTGCCCCACAGAGCAGGCGCGTCGAGTTTTTTGCGTCTTTTACTGCCTTGACAGAGTTTGTAATCGCCTCTGGCCTCTCCTTTGATACCGCCTTGCCACTTCCTATGAGCTCTGGCGGCTCGATTGCAATAAAGTCAGGCTCCAGTTTTGCGTATCTTCTTGCCTCGTCTGCATCCCTGACACATACGACTGATGTCATCTTCAATGCCTTTAGCCTTGAAACAATCTCTTCAATTTCTTGAGGCTGTATTCTATGTTCGCTATGGTTGACAAGCGAGCCTTGGACATTAGATTTTTTCAAAAGTTCTGGAACAACAAATCCTGTGGTGCTGCCAACCTTTGCTGCATCAACATGCTGGGAAAACACAGTGACTGGAATCTTTGCTACTTCGGATATTAGATGGTGGGGAGGACATACAACGATCTTTGTTTTGTATCTTTTGGCAATCCTTGAAGCTGCCCTTGCAAGCTGGATTGATTTGGAATCGGCAATCTCTTCATAATTTTTAAAGTTGATTATGAACAATGTCCTTTCATCTGATTTTGTTCTGACCTATATATCAAGAGATTGTTTGACAGAGAAGAAAATGCAAAGAAAAATCCATAAAAAAGCTGCGTCAATTTTTTTTAAACTAAGAAATGAATGATTCTCAAGAAATACTGCAAACATCATTGTGGTGATTTATAATATGCCAATCATAGATTGTGCAGGTGATACCGAAATTGCATTTGAGCTTGAAAATTACTTGAAAGATATTAGGATTGATGCAAAAGTCGAAGAGTCATTTGTAAAGGTGAACAAAACGGGCGTGGAGCACCTACTCAGGCTCTTCCTTTTGGAGACAAATAGGGAAGGCTATAAGATACAAAAGATAGATCCTGAGAACTTTCTATTGTCTAAAGAAGTACAGGTTGAAGATTTGGATCTGCTACGCTGTGAAATATGTGGATATATGCTGTCAAATGAATATGAACTGATGAACCACCGGCGTACACATGGCTTGGTATAGCAATCTGTGCAAATTATTTCATGTTGCTGTGTTTGCTTGGTTGAGGAATGCTCAAAATTATTATAGACTAGAAAACAAAAAAGAAGGCGTGAAGATCGAGTCCCTTGCACTGTTGCAACAACTTCAAAGTTTAGTGAAGGATTCCAAGTCGCTTGGACCAGCTGACGAAGACCTCGTCAAGTCTACATTCCGAAAAATACTTGAAAGCGGTGACACCTACAGCGTATCAGAGTTAGAAAATTGGTTTGTCAATCAACCAAACACTTAGACTGGGGCAGTAATTGACAGGATGATGAATATTGCTCATTACCAGAAATCAAAATTTGATGCAAACAACAAGTTTCGCATGGTAACAGACGGACACGAATGCAGTTGCGGCAGTAGTCATTAGCTACTTTTTGATTCCAAGAGTTCTGTTCTTTAGTCTAAGGTAAGAGTTGTGGCACTTGCGACATCTTGTGGCAGCCATCGAGTTTTTGGCTCCACAAGCGAAGCAGACCTTAAAGTAGAGTCTTGCCTTTTGAGCAATCTGTTTTTTTAGCGGATCTGTTATTGGCATTTCTTTTTCTCCTGATTATCTGCTATTTGTTTCTACCCTTTAGCTTGCCTGCAAGTAGCATTGGTACCTCGGCAGGCCTCTTGGCTACGGGCACGTTTGCCTTGGCATACATGGATACCTTTGATTCTGCTGAGCCATACATTCCGTAAATTATGGCTCCTGCATGACCCATCCTTTTTTCCTTTGGTGCAGCACGTCCTGCAATGTATGCAACAACCGGTTTGTCAAACTTGGTATCAATAATGTGTTGTGCGAGCATCTCTTCTGCATCTCCACCGATCTCTCCTACTACCACTACGCCATCTATGTTGGCCCCGTCTCTAATAGTATCAAATGCTTGAATCAGTGGCGCTCCATTGATTGGGTCTCCGCCTATTCCAAAGCAGATGCTTTGGCCAAAGTTTGCAAGTGAGAGATTGTGCGAGACTTCGTACATCAACGTGCCGCTTCGGGAGATTACTGCAATCCTTCCAGGCTTGAAAGGTGATGCTGGCATGATTCCAATCTTTATGATACCGGGTATTATGATGCCAGGCGTGTTTGGCCCCACAACAATTGCATCCTTCTTTTTTGCCAAATTGACGATGGTTAACGCGTCTTTTACCGGTACATGTTCTGGAATTGCAATCAACAATTTTATGCCTGCCTCAAGTGCTTCTACTGCAGCACCAAGGAAAAATTTTGCAGGAACAAATATTATTGAAATCTTTGCACCGGTTGCATTAACCGCGTCTTTCATGTTTTCATAGATTGGAACACCTTCAAGTTTTTGTCCGCCTTTTCCAGGTGTGACTCCGGCAACAATGTTTGTGCCATATGCCAACATCTGTTGTGTATGGAAAGAACCGAACTTGCCAGTGATTCCTTGTACTATTACTGGTTTTTTCTTATAGTCCCTGTCGCCCTCTTTTCCAATTAATAATTCAAATAGATCAGCCATTTTTATTGACCTCGATTACTGCTGCATTTATTGCTTCTTCAATTGTATCAAACATCTTTGTTCTGGAACCTTTTAGCATCTCTTTTGACTTGTCTGCTTCTGCACCAGACATTCTTGCAAAGACTGGAGCATCGATTATCTTGTTATCGAATGCCTTGATAAATGCAGTAGCTACAGTTGTAGTCTTGACTATGCCTCCATAAAGATTTACAAGTACTCCCTTGACCTTTTTCATCTTGCTGATAAGGGTGAGCGCTTCATATACGGTATCAGTTGTCGCGCCGCCTCCGACATCAAGAAAACATGCGGGTTTTCCTCCGTGGTCAGATAGCATGTCTAGTGTAGACATGACAAGGCCTGCTCCATTTCCAACTACTGCGATATTTCCATCGAGCTCTACAAGCGAGAAGCCGCTTTTTTCGGCCCTTTCCTCAAGCTCTGATACTTCTTGGAACTTGCGCAGTTCGTCGTGCCTGAACATGGCATTATCGTCAATTATCACCTTGCCGTCAAGGGCAAAAAGTGAGTCGTCTTTGAGTACTGCAAGCGGGTTTATCTCTGCAAGCTCTGCCTCTTTTTCAACCGTAAGTCTGGATAGATTTCTGAGTATGTCGAGAAACTGTGCCATCGCCTTGTCCTTTAATCCAATCTCCTTGCCTACCTCCTCGGCAGTCTTCGAGTCCACATCTCCTAGCCCAACTTCACGAATTATTTGATTCTTGACAGATTCTATTTCTACTCCCCCTTCTGCTGAAGCTATTATTGTATAGCACCTCTTGCTTCGGTTCAGAAATAAAGAAAGGTAAAGTTCTTTTTTTATGTCTGCCATCTTTTCAAGTAAAATTGCTCTGGTCTTTTCCCCTTTGACCACCTTTTGCATAATCTCAGGATACTTTAGCTCAAACTCGTCAGCGTTGTGACATTTCTGGATTGCTCCTGCCTTTCCCCTTCCGCCCACTGCCATCTGTGCCTTGATTACAAATGGATAACCTAGTTTTGCAGCATCTCTTCTACCCTGTTCGATATTTGTCGATGTAAGTCCTTGCGGAATGGGAATGGTATAATCTGAAAATAACGACTTGGCTTGATATTCAAGTAAGCGCATGGAAGATTTTCATTTTTATGGTCTTTATAATCTGTTGGCTAGGTCAAGCTACAATATTGTAACTTGGAAAATCTTGTAGATGAATTTGTTATCGGTAACTCTGTTTGTACCTTTTTAGTGGCATCGCATTGTTCAGATTGATGTTGTATTTTGATCATCTTTGTTAATCATCCCACATTATATCATAAGATTGTAATTTTGTGATAAGGAGAGTTAAAAATACTCTTCTTTAACGTAGAAATGTTTTGGAGCAAGGGCCATGACAAGAGAGTATCCTTTGGGTACTCGGTCACACTCCAAAACACTTTTTCATGTTTACAGATTTTTGAAGAAACCTCTTAAAATGAGATAAAAGCACTAGTATAATTGCATTATGCTGTTTTTAATTTTGAAAATCTCAAAAACTTCTATAATTTATGGAATAGACATTTTGCCGTAAACTACTTCATATAATGTGAAGTGTAATGGTATGTGGCATGAGACCTGAGGACTTTTGCGATCTGGTGCTTGGGCTTGACAAGAAAATCCGATATGCGGGTCTCTATCTAAACGAGAATTATTCATACAAGCTACAAAAGAACATACAGCAATATTTCACAGATGAGGAGAACATGATATCTGTAAAGACCGAGGTTGTAAGGGCATCACTGCGTAGATATATGTCAGAAAAAGTAGGTGAACCAATCTATGCCATGACCAGATACCCAAAGGTCAAACTCATTACTTTGCACTTTATGAACACAAACCTTCTTCTGATAAGTGCCGAGCCTGATGCAAACCACGACGATGTCATAAGGAAGGCAATGGATCTTATCAAAAAGCACGGCCCATCGCTAGAACCTGTCAACCCTTCACTTGGTAGATAAGATAGGTAACTTGGCGACCATTTGTAACACATCTCTGAACACATTAGGTTTCGGAACGAACGAACACACTCTTTTCAATAGGTATCGTGTAAACTATAGTGTAAGTTGTAGATTCTTACCGAAGTAGGTGTCCTCGGGAAAACCCGCGGACGACCTACTTTGTTTTTATTGAAATCGTCAAGCCGGAACTTAATATTTCAACTAAACTGCTCTTCTAGCAAGTCCACGCAAGAAAGCAAAAGTTCCCTGCTCTTTTTAACAAGCCATGCGGGAAACTCTTCTATTGTAAAGACGATCTGTTGCTGAAAACTGGGAGGTATGCCTCCGCCCGATGTTACCACTTGGACTATCACATAACTCTCAGTTAACGTACAAACAGTTTCTTGGTATGACTCATCCTCTTCTTCCATCGTGGTTCTATAGAGCACTATTGGCGTCTTTGTTCTTGCAACATGTGCAGAGCCTCGCTTTAGCAACACCTGAAAATGTGAAAGCAGCCATCCGTCAAGAGTTATCTGTTTTGGCACAAGTTCTTGTCCTTTATTTAATTATTTAATTGGATGGTTCAAAGCCTACTCAATGGAGATTTGGATCTTTTGACCATCAAGTTCTTCGTCCTTGTAGCTCTTGGCACCATCTGAAAACTCGATCTTCATTGCCCTTACAAGAAATGCAAGCTCCGACTGCTTCTCCTTGACCATGGTCAAAGAGTCTTCGTCAAGGCCAAGTATGTAGGCAGAACCTAGCACATCTGTGGGGTTGTAGCCGCGCTCCTTTCGTAGTACCTGCAATCGCCTTGCAATGTCTCGGACAAGACCACGGGCCATCATCTCGCGGTTTCGCGTGGTGCTAATAAAGACCACAAGCGAGTCGCGTCTTGCCATTGCATATCCCTCTTGTTCTGCAAAGTCTACTACAAAATCGTCCCTTTCCAGCTCGATCTTTGTATTGCCAAGGTCAAAAGTGAAGGCGCCTTTTTTTAGCAAGCCATCGACAATCGCACGGGGGTCTGTCTCTGAAAACTTGGAAGCAAGTCTTCCCATGCCCTGTTTTGCTTTTGGACCGATTCTTTTTCTTTCAAGCTCTACTTTAGGAATTATTGGAAGTTCTGCCTTGATAAGATGTGACAAGAGTTCAAGCCCGTCTGATTTTGGTATCTCTACTATCTTGTACCTTTCAACGTTGAGCTGCAAGAGCAGAAAGTCTGCAAGCGACTCTAGTTTTTCTTTCTGTGACGGCTCGACACAAATCACTGCCTCGTTTAGAGGCCATCTTCGTTTCAGTTTTCCTTTCATTCTTGCGGCAGCAGAAACAGATACTGCCTCCTTCATCAAGTCAAACGACTCTTCAATTTTGTCATTGATAAGCGATTGCTGCGGGGATGCAAAGTCTTCTTGCAGTATGTTCTTTTTTTCTGAAAACATTGATGTATACAGATACTGGGTTGTAAATGGGCAAATTGGGTGGAGCAAGATATCAAGTGTCTTTAAGATCTCGTATAATGTGGCGTAGATTGCAAGCCTCCTCTCCCTTGCCGATTCGTCCTCAGTCCATAGCTCCTCCCTTGTTATAGGGATGTAGACCTGGCTTACAGAATTTATGACAAAGTCGTCTATTGCCCTTGCAGACTCGTGAAACCGGCACTTTTCCTGTGATTCTATTACAGTCAAGACGAGTTTTTGGAGTTTTGACAGTATCCAGACCTCAGACTCCTTCAACAAGTTCTTGCCTTTTGCCCACTGTACAGTAAAGGTCTTCTCATACCTGTCATACTCGCTATTTTGCTTCAGATAGACATGGAGGTGGTACAGGGTGCTGAGAATCTGGTATGGCCTTGAGACAAGCTCATCTGTGCTAAAGTTGAGAGGCTCAATGGGGCTTGACTTCCACATGAAGTACAGCCGAATCAAGTCCACCGAATACTTGGTTAGCAGATCAATTGCATCCAGAACATTTCCTTGACTCTTGCTCATCTTGTTACCGTTTTTGTCAAGTACGTGTCCCTGAAACAGAAATGACTTGAAAGGTGCAACTGAAGCATTGTTGAATATGACATTCTCAATTAACAATGTGTATGCCCACCCCCTTGTCTGATCTATGCCTTCGGTAAGAAAGGCCGCAGGTATGTGATTCTTGAAGTCGTCGTCAGTCAGTGATGCGTATGGTGCAGCTCCGCTGTTGTGCCAGGTATCAAGCACGAACTGCTCTCTTTCCATTCTTGTTACGCACTTGTCACACTTTATCCCGATCTTGTCTATCCATGGTCTGTGAAGTTCAAAGTTTGGTCCGTCTGGAAGCTCAGACGCAGCCTTGATTATATCACCTCTTGAAAAGAACCACTTTTGATTTCCACAGTTCTTGCAGTTCCACAGGGGGAGGGGACAACCCCAGATGCGCTCCCTTGAGATACACCAAGGGTGCTTGTCCTTGATTATTTCTACAAACCTGTTCCTTGGAGGCTCAAAAAAATACTCTACACTTTCTGCAGCCTTTACTGCCTTGTCCCCAAGTCTGTCAAGAAAGTAAAAGAAACCGCGTCTTGCAAGCCAGAGTAACTTGTGCTGTGATCTCCAACAGAGGGGATACTGGTGCTTTATCTTTCCAATTCTCACAAGTGCATTTTTTTCCTTGACCGCACTGACAATCTTCTCGTCTGCATCCCTTACAAAAAATCCTGAAAAGATTCCTGCATCTTTTGTAAACTTGGCCTCGTCATTTATTGGGTTAAAAATTGGAATCTTTCTTTTTGTCGCAATCTCAAAGTCTTCCTCACCGTTTGCTGGCGAGAGGTGAACAAGGCCGCTTCCTGTCTGGATATCCACAAAATCCTCTGAAACTACAATATGGAAATTGGCAAGTGCGGTATGTTTTTTGAGTCCGGGTATCTCATCCAAGAGGGGGTGTATGTATTTTTTTCCCTCAAGGCTTGAGCCCTTTACCTCCTTGACAACAGCATATTCCTCAATCCTTGCTTCCTTTGCAAACTCTTCGAGGCGAGTCTTTCCAACAAGCCATGTCTCGCCACCAACCTTGACATGGACATATGTCTCCTCTGGGTTTACTCCGACCATTGTATCAGTAACAAGTGTAAATGGCATTGTGGTCCACACTATTAGAAAGAGATCTTCGTCTTGCAGTTTTACCTTATAATACAAGGACGGATCTTGCACAGTATCATATCCTTGGTTTACCTCCGCGTGACTGAGCGAAGTCTGGCAGCTTGGGCAGTATGCCACCACCTTGTAGGCCTCTGAAAGAATTCCGTTTTCATAAGCTCTTTTCAGATACTGCCACTCTCGTTCGATATACTTGTCTTTGTATGTCCAGTACGCATTTTTTTGATTAAAAGACATGCCAAGCAATTTGTCAGCTGCAACCCATGTCTCATTGAATCTGTGAACAATTTTTTTGCACTCTGAAACGATTTTTTCAATTCCTGCAGACTCGATTACCTGTGACTTGCTTCCGGAGATTCCAAGTTCCTTTTCCGCCTGCAATTCGACTGGAAGTCCCTGTGTATCCCATCCGGCGTTGAATATCACTTTGTATCCGCGCAGGGTCATGTATCTGTACCACAGGTCCTTCATTATCCTTCCACGGAGATGGCCCGCATGGGGAATGCCATTCATTGTAGGAGGGCCCTCGATGAATACAATTTTTTTTGTCTTGTTTTGCGACTCGAAAATTAATTTCTCTAAATCGATATCTGAGATCTGTTTTTTTACTTCTTCCTCTATCTTCTTTAGATCAAACTCGCTTGAAACCTGCATTAGCAGATGAATGGTAACTTGGTGATTTTATAAAGGTAGATTATGTGGTACCAACACAATATTTTCCAGAGGATGATTTAGGCACTACTGCTACGATTACGCCCATACTTTGATCGTCCCTTTCTTGTACTTGTCATAGAGGCCCAGCTTGTAGAGCTTACCCTCCAGTTCTTTTTTGAGCTCCTCTGGCACAACTATGTGGAGAGGAATCTCCTTGCCATCTATCTCCCTGTTTGTAAATGCCTTAAGCTGGTCGTCTATGTCTGGGTCGTCTTTGATTTTGGTCTTTACCTCACCAAAGTGACGCAATGCACCCTTCATACCTTCAACATCTGGCACATAGCCATCTCTTTCAATGGGTCTTGAAAGTTTTCTATACTTTTCATCAAACAATTCGGGCATATCGGCTATGTCTATGTGTGTGATCTTGATTCCTTGCGACTCTAGAGTATTTGCAAGCGAGTTTAACAGTCTCTGATGATCTTCTGATACCATTTCCACAAATACCTCTCTGACAAATTTAACTATATGTGAAGAAAAGGACAGACAAATCAAGTCCAGACGGTAATTACGATTCAATGTTACATTGGAATGGATCTACACAAGGACTTCTTACAAATTGCGTTGATGACAGACAACGGAAAGGTCGTTGAAAACTCTAGGATAGGCAACCAATGTTTTGGCATTATAAATAATTCTGGAACCATTTTAGATAATCCTATCACATATGATTGTGGACGGAATACCACTACTACTGTTACTCCAAATCCTGCATCAACACCTATTGGTACTTCAATGACATTTCACGTTAAAGTCGTCGATTCTGATATACTTACAAAGACTTTGCCAACTGGCTCAGTTAAATGGAATGATGGGGGTACTGGTGACTCTTTCAGCTCCGATATTTGCACACTTAGACCTTTGACTAGCATTAGCGTATGTACTGTAACTTATACCGCACCATCACCAACAGGATCAGTTACAATAACTGCGACTTATTTCGGAGATAATACATACAAGACAAGCTTTGGCACATCAACCTTGACAGTAACTTTGCGTAACACAACTACTACCATCACACCAGATCCTGCTGTAGGAAGTGTAGGCAAGAAGATGACATTTCACGTTAAGGTTGTTGATTCTAGTGGGGGAATTAAGACTATGCCTACAGGTTTGGTAAACATGGAATGACGGCGGAGCGGGTGGGACGGTCGGTTCAAGTTCATGTGCAATTACTCCACTTATTACCATAAGTACCTGTGCGATTTCATATACGCCATCAGCCTCTGGCACGGTAACAATTACGGGAACGTATATGGGAAATAATAATCATGCCACAAGTTCTGGCTCATCAGTGTTGACAGTGTCTTAACTGAAAATATCAAACTGTATGCCTAAATTTCGGCTGGACCATTTTTTAATTTGAATTCAGGTTCACGATAGGACTGGAACAACAAACGATCTGTTTATCTCCATGTTGTATCCAAACTCAAAAGTAGGAAGGAAAAGTCTAACCGCTTTCCCAAATTTTTTACGTTGCCCTAAAGACAAATGCTAGATAGCCTACCAAAACGCCTGCGATCATCAGACCTGCTGACTCGTAGAAGGCAACCGGGTTGTCTCCTCCCCCATAACCACCAGCCTCTGCATTGATTCCAAATATGACTATGAAGGAGCTGGCCAGCATAATGGCTACCGCTATTGGCAGGTATTCATCATGGCGTTTTCTTTGTACTCTACTAGATGTGTCATATGTGGACATATGGTGGTATACGCTGTTCATAAATATAGAGATATGCTTGATTCTAAGCACAAATGTACAGATAAACCCTTAATTAATGAACAAATGTTCATAAAAGCATGGAAGTGGACGATCTGAACAGGCGTATACTTGGCGAGCTGCTAAAAAACTCAAAGCGCTCATACAGGCAGCTGGCAGACGATCTTGGCATTGCACCGGGAACTGTTTTGAAAAGAATCAAGGACATGGAATCAAGTGGAATAATCAAAGGATATTCAGTAGTCATAGACCACAACAAGCTTGGCTCGCAAATCATTGCATTGATAGAGATAATCTCATCTGGCGGAAAATTAGAAGAGATGGGAAAGAAACTGGCAAGAATTGAAAACATCTACGGAGTTTATGAGACTACCGGCTCTCCTGATGCAATAATAATTGGCAAGTTCAAGGACACTGATGAACTTGGCAAGTTTGCAAGGTTCCTTTTGGGGTTGCCATCTGTTAGCAGGACAAACACACATGTAGTTCTCAATACAGTCAAGGAAGACTTTAGGATCCTGACGTGATTGTATCATTATACAGAAATTGAAATCTCAGTGCAGCGATATCTTGGAATCTACCTTGATGTGAATCTTCTCGCCTGTCTGCTGGTGGTCGCTGTAAATTATTTTTGTCTTGACCCCTTTTTTGTTCAGATATCCGTCAAGCAGCAGTGCCCAAGGTATAGAGTGCCCACTGTTGACCTTGGATTCTATGACAAAATGATTTCCCTGCGGTTCATATCTTAGCTGGCCAGAGCATGTAATGTCAAGAATCGAGTTGACAAGCAAGATTACGTCATCTAGTGTCTTTGACTGTATATCCAATCCGTTCTTTTCGAGAAATGTCAATATGTCTATTCCTTTGGCTCTTGAATTTAGGACGGAATTTAATACGAAACCAAGGCCGTTTTCATTTATCAGTTGTATGACCTTGAGAGTCTCCTGCGCTTCGGACTTTGTCATGTCTGCCAGATTGTTTATCTTGATTCCTCCCTTCCATGTCTGATCAAAGTACTTGACCTGGTTTGTCCCAAGCACGTCAGTTGAGAGAAATATAGCGCCTTTGCCGTTGCTTCCATTTATCATGAGAATCTCAGAGTCATCGAAGATGACGACGTTTTGGGATCCCTCGGCGGTCTTGAGCTTTATTCCAGCAGGAAGGTCATGGAATGTCTCTGTACCAACCAAGCCAGACGGGATTATTATTTTTACATCAATGTCTCTTCGCAATGCTGCCAAGATCTCCTCTTTGCACTGGGAGAGCAAGCCTAGTCCCCATGAGTCAATTACTGCATGAATCGATGCCTTTGAGCCGTCTATCATGGACTGGAACTGCTTGAAGACATGGTTCTGTGCAAGATGGAAGTACCTCTTCTCTTCTGAGCCCCTTGCCTTTTTGCTGTCCTCGCTGAGTTGCTTTAACTTGGTAATCAAACTGTTCATCGCATTTATTCTGTTGATCTGCTCCTGAATTATCTCGTCAAACGCATCCTCAGGTGCTATAGCTGTACACATTATGGGTTTGCTTTTTGATATGATTGCAATCTTTTTTTTCTCAAGCTTGAGAAGTGTTGGGTAAACCTTGGTTCTTGGCAGGTTAGAATAGTATGCAAGCTCGCTTGCAGAAATAGTGCCCTTTGTGATCAAGGTCACATAGGCCTGCGCCTCGTACTTGCTCAAGCCAAACTCTTCCAAGCTTACTGCTAAATCCTGTCCCTTGACCATGCGGGAAATTATCTATCTGCAAGGTAAACTAAATAGCTAAATTCATTGAACAAAGCTTAGAAAAATAACTAAGCTGTATCCAGGTTCCACGTTACTGTGGTGACGCCACTTGTCGTAACATGTATTTTGATATATCAAAATTTTTCTCTACTGTAACATGACAACTCAATCAAAATGGATAATAGAAGAAGAGATTCCAAACCAAATTGTCCGTGCAAGCACGATAAAACCTAGAATAGACTATGCATCTGATACAGTGGACAGGATTCTTGAAATTCTGGTGCAAAAGAGGCTTGACCTTAACAGGTCAAACTTGGAGCTCTACAGGCAGTCGGATGGTACGCCAGAATCGCTCAAGTCACTTCAAAGTAAGGTAAGATATGAGCTTGAGATATCATATGCTATTGAATCACTCAGGCAGGTAAGGAGGTGCTTTGGCTCTATTGTAGGCATGGGCAATGTCCCAATCATGCTTTCTCCGACCATCCCTATTGTTAGAATGGTAAGGTCAAGGATGCTCTCCATCATGCCCTCGCTTGACTTTCAGCTAGGCGAGCTCTCGTTGCTCCTGAGCGGAGTTATAATAGATGCAGCACACTTGGCAAGCTCAAGTCTTGATTTTGAGCGTGCAAACAGCCAGTCAAGGAGGCTCTTGGATGAAGCTAAGTTGATTGCCGACTCTAAAATATGCAATCAGTTCCCTAATCTAGATTTCTCGTAAGGCGTCTGACATGTTACACTTTTCAAGAGATGGCAGTGAGTCTGACCCATCCCACATCCTTTCTAAGATCAAAGAATTGTCATCTAAGATAGAGCAGAAAATCGTGCAAAAAGACAAGGCAGAAGACAACTTTATAGAAACACTGTCAGTTGAGGAGCTAAAGGACCTCAGGCAGGTAATCTTGGCATCAGAATACCTCCTTACCAAATACCAAGACAAAAAGGACCTCAAGGCCTTTCTGCAGGACTTCATTGGTGTTATCATGCATGCTGCAAACTCAGTCAATGGGATGCAGGATGAGCTTGAAGACCTTTTGATATCCGCAGAGGTGGCCCTTCAACAAATACAGTCACTACACCATGACATGACGCAGAATCTAGCTCTTGGAAGAAGTGTACAGACAAGGATGGATGATTTTAAAACGCCTCAAGTGGCTCCAGAACCTGTCAAGGCAGAGCCTGCGGTGGTATCTCCGGCAGAGGCAAGTTCAATTAATTTAACAAATCCTTCTAGACGAGTTCACACCAGTGATTACCTTCAAAGAACCGCAGTTGAGATCTAGTTCGTGATAATATGAGCCTAGCCCCGCAAGAACTGGAGAACAGTGCAAGCAAGTTTGCTGCCGAGGCAATAAAACTAGACTCGCAGGGCGCACGAGGCATGGCAATCTCAAACTATCAGAGGGCAATAGAATCACTTGTCAAGCTAATTCATCTCTATCCTGAAAACAAACTAAATAAGGTATACCAAGAACGCGTGGCGGCATACCAGAACCGCATCAAGGCACTCCAGATGACAAACGTTGATGTCGAGCCAGTTGTTGATCCAAAGGCAAGCCCTGAAGAGCAAAAACAATCGCTTACAAAAAATGATCTTGATTCTCTTATTATGAAGGAAAAACCAAACATAAGCTGGGAGGAGGTGGTAGGCCTTGACGACGCAAAAAATGCACTGCGAGAGTCCATAGTGTATCCTGCCAAGAGACCGGATTTGTTCCCACTTGGATGGCCAAGGGGAATGTTGCTTTATGGTCCACCCGGATGTGGCAAGACAATACTTGCTGCAGCTACTGCAAGCGAGATTGACGGCTATTTCATTAATGTGGATGCGGCATCCATGATGAGCAAGTGGCTAGGTGAGGCAGAAAAGAATGTCTCCAAGTTGTTTGGCATGGCTCGCGGCCTTGCTGAAAAAGAAGGACTGCCCGTAATACTATTTGTCGACGAGGTTGACTCGTTGCTTGGAAATCGAAACAACGAAGTAGGAGGAGAGATTCGTGTCAAGAACCAGTTCCTAACAGAGATGGACGGAATCAACGGAAAAGGAAAAGACCTCAAGCTATATGTTATCGGGGCCACAAACAAGCCATGGAGTCTTGACTGGCCGTTCCTTAGAAGATTTACCAAGAGGATTTATGTCTCGCTTCCAACACTTGAGGCAAGAATAAACCTGTTTGACCTCTATACTGCACCGCTGCGAAAGGACGAGAAGGTCAAGTCAGCCGAACTTGCAAAGCTAGCAGACGGATACAGTGCAAGCGACATCAAAGACATCTGCCAGTCAGCACAGCTCATGGTGGTAAATGAGCTCTTCCACACTGAAGAGTTCAAGGAACCTGTTGTGGGAGAGGCAAAGCTGCAACCAAGACTGCTTACCATGTCTGACTTTAAGGAAATAATCACACGAAGAAAGCCAAGTGTCAGCATGGAGATGATTCGCGCCTACTACAAGTGGAGCGATCAGTTCAAAGCACTCTAAAGAGGCAACAGCACTAGTACAGATCTTAAATTTCAATTTTCATCCGTTTCCACCTAGAGTTGAAGATTTGTGTAACTAATGCCAAATTTCATAATGGTAATGGTGAGGTTGAATAGCATGGCTATTCCGCGAGTCTGAAAAACTCATGCTCAGTCAGGCTCGTGGGTTCAATCTTGCCCTCGCCGCTGTCATGAGATAACAATACTAAACTAAAAGGTAACGAATTATGATATGTATCATTGTGCCGAAAATTTTTTCTTGTAAACCAACGCAGCAATACTAGAGCCTGCAAAGGTTGCAGTAAGATACAGCCACAGGTCATCAATGTATCCTGAAAGTATTGCAGGAGCAATTGATCTTCAGGATTCATGGAAACACCTGAGATAAATGATAAAAAGAAAATGTCCAGACCTAGAGTCAAGGACTACAGAGCCTGTGGCAAGAACCACATGGCAAAAGTTCCAACAAGTTCTGCAAAAAATTTTTTCTGGTTAAAAGATAACCTGGATTTTATTCTAGGGTCTTGCAAAGTTCCTTTATCTTCTCTTCAATGTTGTCCCTTATTTGACGGATTGGTCTATTGGCTTTGATTTTGAATCTTCAATGTCCCAGTCAAGATATTTGCCTAAAAATACTGTAGGACATTCTGTCTTATTCATGCATCCTATATTGACATTTAGTGCAGAGCTTCGAATTAGTTCCTCAGACAGCTCCTTTGGATGCTGCCTGCTGATATCAATTCCCATCTCTTTCATTACTTCTACTGTAAGAGGATTAGTCTCAAGTATGGGCCTCGTTCCTGCGCTAATTGGTGCCAATACCTCTGGTGCATATTTTCTAAAGAATCCTTCGGCCATCTGACTGCGGCCTGCATTTTCAACGCAGACAAACAAGATCTTCTTTTCTGGCTTGTCAAATAATTTCATGAATGTTTATATCAATCTAGATTGATATAAATCTTAATTAATATGAATGGGATGACCCTGCTAAAGTGCATTTGTGAAGACACGCGCTTTAGCATACTTGAATTGTTACAGAAAAACAAGGAAATGTCAGTAAACGATCTTGTCTTGAACCTAAAAAAGGACCAGCCACTGATATCACACCACCTAAAGTCATTGAAGCAGTGCAAGATTGTAAACTCTAAAGAAAACGGCAAGTCAACAATGTATTTTATATCAAACAAGGAGATATCACGCCTGATAAATGATATAGTAAAGGCAGGCGAGAAGATGGTTACAATTTGCGAGGACCCATCTTGTAGCTGTTAGATGTTTGGCAAAATCACAATCCATAACAAAACAAAATTGGAAACGATCGCAGGTTTCAACTACCTAAGTCATAAAACTTAAATTCTCATTATTCTGCAGTTGGTGAGGGTCACAGAAATTCCAACAAAGAAAGCCAAACACGCAGAAAAGTTTGGTAAGCTTGTTTTGGAAGACGGCACTGTTTTTGACGGAATGGGTTTTGGTTATTCAACTACAGTATTTGGTGAAGCAGTATTCAATACCGGGATGGTCGGGTATACAGAGGCGCTAACCGATCCGTCGTACAGCGGTCAGATACTCACACTTACGTATCCTCTTGTAGGAAACTATGGAGTTCCTGACCCTACTGCAAAAGACTCCGATGGCATTCGCAAGTACTTTGAATCTGATAGGATACAATCGCGCGGCCTTGTTGTACACGAACTCTCGCTTACTGCAAGCCACTGGAATCTTGCCATGACACTTGACGAGTGGCTCTACAACGAAAAGATTCCAGGTATATCAGGGATTGACACGCGGGCACTTACAACAAAACTTCGTACAAGCGGAGTAATGATGGCAGCACTTACTGTGTCAGAAAAAGAGATTGACGAACAAGAACTAAAGAAGAAACTTGCCACTGCTAAAAGATACAATGACGAGGAGTTTATGGATGCGGTCTCTGTAAAAGAACCACAAGTTTACGGACAAGGAACCGAGTCAGTGGTTGTAGTAGATACCGGTGTGAAGAACGCCATACTGCGAAACGTGCTACATCTAGGCTACAAGGCGATACGTGTTCCATGGAACTATTCGATTGAAAAGATTCTATCATACAATCCAAAAGGTGTGGTGTTATCAAATGGGCCGGGCGACCCAGTCAAGTGTGCAAAGACAATGGATACGGCACGTGAGCTAATCGACAAAAACATTCCGACACTTGGAATCTGTCTTGGTGCACAAATACTTGGCCTTGCTGGGGGTGCAACAACCTACAAGCTAAAGTATGGCCACAGGGGACAGAACAAATCCTGCATAGACCTTGACAACAAACAGGTCTATGTCACAAGCCAGAACCACGGATACTGCATCGACCCCGAGTCACTCAAAAAGACTGATTTCAAATTATGGTTTTCAAATACTGACGACAAGACCGTAGAAGGAATTAGGCACAAGCAAAAAAAGATAATCGCAGTACAGTTTCACCCAGAGGCATCACCTGGGCCTTTTGATTGCATGTTTGTTTTTGAAGAACTCAAGAAGCTAATAGGGGAGGAAAATGCCAAAAGATGAGTCGTTAAAGAAGATTCTAGTCCTTGGCAGTGGGGCAATAAAGATCGGAGAGGCAGGCGAAAGTCACTAGGTGACCGCCAGTTCGACTACTCTGGGTCTCAATGCCTTAAGGCCATAAAGGAAGAGGGAATAAAGAGCATTCTTGTAAACCCAAACATTGCCACGATACAGACCGACACAAGGTTTGCAGATAAGGTCTACTCGATTCCAGTGAATCCACAATATGTCTCATCAATAATCGAGACAGAAAGACCTGACGGCTTGATGCTTGGGTTTGGAGGACAGACTGCACTCAACTGCGGAGTAAAGCTTGACGAGATGAATATCCTCAAAAAATATGGCATGAGGGTGCTTGGTACACAGCTAAAGGGAATCAGGGCAACAGAAGACAGGCAACTCTTCAAGGATTCCATGATAGAGTGCAATGTTCCCGTACTGAAAAGTAAGACAGTATACAACTTTGAGCAGGCAAAAGAGGTTGCAAACGAGCTTGGATATCCGGTGATAATCCGTGTAGCTTATACACTTGGGGGAAAAGGTGGTGGTGTTGCACATAACGAAATAGAACTACACGAAATTGTAACACGAGGACTGAACGCAAGCCTTGTAGGACAAGTACTGATTGAAGAATATGTCGGGCACTGGAAGCAGATAGAGTATGAGGTCATGGCAGACTATGATGGTAATAACGTCATCATTTGCAACATGGAAAATGTTCTTTCCATGCGTGTACATACCGGCGACAATATCGTTGTTGCACCATCGCAGACACTTGACAACTACGAGTATCAGCTGCTAAGGTCTGCCGCACTAAGAGCTGCAAAGCATGTTGGCATAGTGGGAGAGTGTAACATCCAGTTTGCACTTGATGTAAACTCTGACAAGTATGTGGCAATTGAGATGAACCCAAGACTTTCACGCTCGTCTGCACTTGCATCAAAGGCTACAGGGTATCCAATAGCTTACATGGCAGCAAAGATAGGCATGGGATACAGGCTGCCCGAGCTTGTCAACAAGATAACCAAGACGACAACTGCCTGTTTTGAACCCTCCCTTGACTATATCGTCTGCAAGCACCCTCGATGGGACTTTGGCAAATTCGAGCTTGCAAACCGAAACCTTGGACCCACCATGAAGTCAGTTGGCGAGGTGATGGCAGTTGGCATGACCTTTGAGGAATCACTGCAAAAGGCAATACGCATGCTTGAGATTGGAAACGACGGACTTGTGGCAAACAGAAAGCAGAACGGGCCTTTTGATGTTGAGGATATTGAAAACAAACTGCAAAAGCCAGACGACAATATACTATACCATGTGGCAGCAGCACTGCGTCATGGCATTCCAGTTGAGCGAATCTACAAACTTTCTGCAATAGACCCGTGGTTTATCGAAAAGATAGAAAATATTGTCAAAAAGGAAAAGGATCTCAAAGAGAGACCGCTTGACAAAAAATCCCTGCAGGCTGCAAAACAGCTTGGATTTTCTGACAAGCAGATAGGAAGGCTTGTTGGAAAAGAAGAGATGGAGATTCGAAAGATGCGAAAAGAGTCAGGAATCACACCTGTTGTAAAAAGAATAGACACCCTTGCAGCAGAGTGGCCTGCTCAGACAAACTACCTGTATCTAACATATGGAGGAAAGGTAAACGACTTTGAGATAAATTCTAGTGCAGACAAGATTGCAGTTCTTGGTGCTGGGCCATACAGGATTGGAAGCAGCGTAGAGTTTGACTGGGGAACCGTAAACATGGTCTGGGGACTAAAGGAGAACGGAGTCAAGGAGGTCTCTGTGATAAACTGCAACCCCGAAACCGTATCAACAGACTATGACATCTGCGACAGGCTCTACTTTGAAGAGCTAACACTTGAGAGGGTGCTTGACATTGCTGAGTTTGAAAAACTCACAGGAATTGTAACTGCAGTGGGAGGGCAGACTGCAAACAACCTTACGCCAAAACTTGCAAAAAACGGCATCAAGATAATCGGAACATCGTTTGAAGATATAGACAGGGCAGAGAACAGGTCCAACTTTAGTAAGGTGCTCGACGATCTACACATAAGGCAGCCGCCGTGGCAGGCATTTACAAAACTTACAGATGCCAAAAAGTTTGCACTGAAGGTTGGATATCCTGTGCTTGTAAGACCGTCGTATGTATTGAGCGGAGCTGCAATGAAGGTTGTATGGTCTGAAGTGCAGCTCAAAAAATATCTGGAGGAGGCAACAAACGTCTCGCCAGACTATCCTGTTGTAATTACAAAGTTCATGCTAAACTCTCTAGAGGCAGAAGTGGACGGAGTCTCTGATGGCAAGAATGTAATAATCGGTGCAGTGATTGAGCATATAGAGGGCGCAGGGGTGCACTCGGGCGACTCTATGATGTGCATTCCACCTTGGAGTCTAAGCAACAAGGTAATTGAGACAATACTTGATTATACCAGCAAGATTGCAAAGGCATTTCAGATAAAGGGGCCGTTTAACCTGCAGTTTCTGATAAACGCAGACCAGGTCTATGTCATAGAACTTAACATCAGGGCCTCTCGCTCGATGCCCTTTGTATCCAAGTTTGTCAAGGTGAATCTCATCAGCCTTGCATCTCGTGCAGTGCATGGAAAAGAACTCCCTCAGGTGCCAAAGGACAGGTGGCGCAAGATACATTCGTATGGAATCAAGGTACCCCAGTTCTCGTTTATGCAGCTTGAAGGTGCGGACATCATACTTGGAGTCGAGATGCAGTCAACAGGGGAAGCAGCATGTTTTGGCGAGTCGTTTTATGATGCGCTAGCAAAGGGATTGATGTCGTCTGGATATGCGCTACCAAAGGAGGGCTCTGTACTAATTACTGCAGGAGGAGCAGAGAACAAGGAGAAACTCTTGCAGACTGCACTGCTTCTAAAAAGTTTGGGATATAAGATGCTTGCAACAGAGCACACTGCAGAATTTTTGTCTGACAAGAGAATAGGCGACGTGAAAGTGGTGTACAAGATTAGCGAGCCTGAGCGAAAACCAAACATTGCAGATCTGCTCTATGAACGTAAGATTGATTTTATCATAAATGTCCCTAGTACATCCACACTTGAGAAATACGTCGGAATGCTCTATGACGAGTACCAGATTAGAAGAAAAGCAGTTGAGCTTGGAATCCCAGTACTGATAACAACAGAGCTTGCAGACTCGTTTGCAAAGACACTAGAGTGGCTGCGACACAATGAGACCACCAAAAAGCCGCTAGAGCCATATGAGAGGATCTAGTCCTTAAATTCTGGGAAACATATTCCCTGTTTTATCTCTTTAATCTCTGCTATTATTTCTACACACTAAATCAAATTATCTGACTAACAATGTTGTTTAACATTGCGTCACAAATTTTTATTAATTTATTGTAGTGATTTCATGAGTCAGCTAATAAAACTCAGATGCTATGGGTGTGGATGTAAAGGGTTCCTCAAGAGACACCAAAAGCAGACAAGAATTGTATATAATTTTGAATAACAGTTACGATTTTAGATACAATACAGTGCTTATTAGTTAGAAAATGAAAGAAACCCTATAAGTAGTGATGCAATTTGGAGCTAGCAAAAAAGGCTGAATCTGAGCAGAAAAAAATAGAGTCATTACTGGACTATGCGTTAATGTTTGCTAGGGAGGCCGAAGCTAGCGAAACAGTTCTGAATTTTACAGAAGCAGCATGGTGGAGGAGAGGTGCAGCAATTCTATATGGCATGGCCGGTGAGTCTGCCAAGTCAAAGGCAGAGTGGAAACTTGCTGCAGATATGTTTGATATGTCAGTTCGTGCATATTATAGGGATAGAATCAAGGAAGGATTTCTCTCAAAAGAAGAGCTTGCAGAACTTATTGATATTGCAAGCGATGTTCTCATCTGTTGTGCTAACATGGAAAGTTTTGGTGCAGAGGGACGGAAATTGATTAAAAAATACTCGTCGATTTACATGTTGGCCAAAAAATCTATTCGTGGAGGCCACACACAAAGGCCTGAGCCATTGCTCATGGAATAGGCATTTGAAATGATCTAGTGCTGTAGATTAATCTAGTTTTTAGCTCTGTAGTATCTAGAAAAGTAGACGCAATATTCTAGTAAGATCTAGGCTTGGAATATTTTCTTGCAAGAGTGTAAAGCGTAATTCCAAGTATGAATCCGTAAATGAGGTGTATGAGAAGCGAGCCTGCAAGCAGATTTGACATTATGTTTCTTGCAGCGTTTTCAATTACTATCTGGTTGGCACCGCTCAGTGTAATCTGCAGAGATTGCTGTAGAGAGGGCTCTATACCAAGGCGCGAGATGGGATTGAAAAGTGCAAGAAATGTGATAAAGCCTGCACCAACGCCAAATGCTGTCGTTTGACTCTTGCGCCCTAAGTAAAAGATCTCAGACACCGACATTATGCAACCAAATACAGCTCCTATTGCAGTGCCTGTTATCAGGTGTGCCATTAAACCTAGCACAAAACTGTACTGTGTGTTTCCGATATAGTTGCCCAATACTGCTCCAAGTATTGAAAGGTACGTACCTTCGGGCAGGTTGGTAAAGTATTCTCCCAGAAATATTGGCACTAGTATAGAAAACGAAGCTATGCAGCCTGCAATGCTGCCAAGTCTTATTATCTGCCTTCTCTCTGCGTTTATTCGCTCGCTTTCTTTTCTTGTAGGTGTGACTATTCTGTTCTGCTTGAACAAAAACAACAGAATCAATCCACCAGCTAGGAATGGTAATGTATACTGATAAAAGCTCAAGATGGTCTTGCTGGCGGGTTTTTCAACCAAGAAGAATGGTAGCGGAAGCAGAACATAGAGTAGGATAACAAGCGATACTATCAGCGAACTGCCAACGCCCCATTTGGCATGTGTAGCCGATGCCATATCTTTGTAATATATACGTGATTCTAGTATTTACGCAGTAGGTCCATGTTTAATGTGAGTAGAGAAGACAATTCTAATTTGATTTGATATTTTTACAGTGTAGTTATATCTCACCTCTTCGTATTATACCCAAGTTGGCAATAGATCCAGTTTGTGGCATGGAAGTAGACGAAGGGCAGACCAGTCTGAAATCAACAATGGACGGAAGGGAGGTTTATTTTTGCTGCTCCAACTGCAAGTCCGAGTTTGACGCTGATCCCTCAAAGTTTTTGTTCGACTTTAGCTAATGCCTTCCATAGCACACTTGATTAGGGAATCATCGGTAACAGAGTTACCAAAAACACTAGCAAAGCAATTTTTTGGAAACAATGCCAATTCATATGAAAAGGTAGTGCGCCTGACAACTTTTGGAAGAGATGCGTACTGGAAAGGGGAGATTATAAAAAGAATTAGCAAATGCAATTCAGTACTTGACCTTGCTTGCGGCACTGGAATATTGACGTTTAAAATTGCAGAAAAATTTCCAGACGCAACGATAACTGGAATTGACCTTTCAGAGGAATATCTCAAGTTGGCAAAGAACAAGACAGCGTCATCTGATAAAATCTCGTTCTTACAATATGATGCTGAAGACCTAAACCTTGATTGTACATTTGGCTGTATTACCTCGTCTTACATACCAAAGTACTGCAATCCCCAAATTCTGGTAGAACGATGCGTGCACTACCTCGATTCAGGTGGCAAAATCATATTACATGACTTTACCTATCCAAAAAACAAGGTAGTACGATTGCTGTGGAAGTTTTATTTTGTCATACTTGGCATGATGGGATTTTTTGTACCAAGTTGGAAAAATACATTCAGACTCTTGCCAAAGTTGATCAGGTCATCAAACTGGGTTGAGCAATACAAAAACATCATGGAAAGAAAGGGTTTGAGTGTAGAGGTCAAGTATCTAACTATGGGTTGCTCTGCTATCCTTGCATGCACAAAGAAAGTCTAGTCTTATCTCTTCTGATACGTGGAACAGGACCAAGTCTCCATGCAAGATCTCGTACTCTCTAGTAATGGCTTTTCTTGCTGGGTATACCTCGATTGCCTTTATCTTTCTTTGTACAATTATCTTGTTGTCCCGAAGTATTCTCCCTATGCTATGCTTTTTTTGTAAAAGGGCGGCCATGACTTGTTTTGGTATGTCTTTAGTGTCAAATGTTACAAAGGCACGAAGTATTGGAAACCTGTCATATCCGATTACCGCCTTTCTTGAATATTTTGTGCCAGATATGGAATTTTGTTCTATTACCTTGAGATAAACTGGCTTTTTAATTATTTCTGATATTGTTTGTTCTACATATCCTACTGGAGCTTCAAGAAGTATCTTTCCAGCTTCTTCTAACTCTGCTTCCATGGTATCATATTGGGCTTTGTTTGAGTTAAGTGTATCTTGACACAAAGTATGCAAGTGTTGCGGCAATAACTCCAAGGCTTAAAATCTTTAAAACAATCTCTTCTCTGAATACATTTGCGTTTTCCGGGGTTTCTTGCCTGAGCCTCTTGTATCTTCGCGAAGTCTTGATGAGTATATAGCTGAGGACGGCTGCGATTCCTGCTAGTATCATGGCCTCAAAGGAGATTGCGTTTTTCTGAATCGTCCATCCTGCAAAGACTGGAAGTACTCCCCATGATATAACAAAGACCGTATTGTTGTGGAACCTTCCATTGAACAATTCCAGATTGTATGCAAAAAGAAAGAATGTCTCTGCAATCCCAATTGGAAACAACAGTGGCGAGTCCAAAAAGGCATAGTAAAGACCAATGGAACAGGCAACCCCAAGCGAAGACAGCGAAATCGCTAGGATCTTTTTTCTGGGCAAGGCGCCCCATGGCTTGCTTTTGCTTCCTAGTGCATCAAGGCAGTGTGCAGATACACCGAGGGCAAGAAAATACAGGACGCCTATTGCACCAAGCCTTTCTACAGAAAAACTAGTTGCAAACGAGCCCCATGCTGCAAAGGAAACAACCATCCCAGTATATGGCAAAAACAATATTCCGCAGCACAGTCTGAAATTTCTTGAACCAAATTTTGGAACAAACCACTCTGAATACCTAGGAGATTGCATCTTTTTTATCAGATTCTTTCTTTTCAGCGCTGACGGTTTGAGCAGCCTTTTTTGTGCTGTCTAGATAAGCTACTGTCATACCCAAATTTCCAAATCCCATTGGGTTTAGTGCCTCTGTTGGTACCATGACAATCGTGTTGCCTTGCGTTTTGATTGATTCGTATAACATATTTGATTGCCTTAATGCATATGCAACTGGGTTGTCAGTATATACTCTTGATGCCTCTTCAAATTTTTTTGCTACAAGAACTTCAGATTCCCCATATGTGACTCGCGCATTTTTCTCCCGCTCTGCTTGAGCCTGCATTGACATGGCGGCTTCAAGTTCCTGCGGTATTATTACTTGGCGAATCTCTACGCCTGTTACCTCAATGCCCCAGCTGGCAGCTTCGCTTGTAATTATTGACTTTATGTGCTGGTTTATTTCCTCTCTTTTTGATAAGACGTCTTGAAACTGTGAGGAGCCAATATTGTTTCGCAGTGTAGTCTGTGATACTTGCTGTATCATTTCATTGAAATTTTCAACATTTAGTATTGCATCATTTGCCCTCTGCTCAATTATTTTGTACCGAAGGATGGCATCGATTGTAACAGGTACATTATCCCTAGTCAGCATTCTTTCTTCCTTGAATTCTCTAACCC